>JAZDPL010000005.1:0-15176 GCA_043797665.1 Candidatus Omnitrophota bacterium | reverse complement strand
ACTCCATATATTCCGCTTGTATACTATTTTATTTACTATTAGGATTTTAACATAAATAAAAACCTGTGTCAAGTTTGGAGGGAGGATGCGATATAATATAAGACAGGGATTAGCCTTTCGGCTTAATCAGAAATTATTGGGCACCTTGTCAGGCTATAAAAATCAGAATATACCGGATAAGGATTGACCACAAGAAAGGCAGGCGTTATCTTTGAGGTGTTTTTCGGTGATGGTGAAGCCGTAACGTCCGATGACTAATTTTCCGCATCCCGGGCAGTAGGTGTTTTCACCTGAGTCACCAGGCACATTGCCGGAGTAGACGAACTTTAAACCGGATTCCAATCCGATTTCCCGGGCCCGGATTAAGGTTTCCGGCGGTGTCGGAGGAAGGTTCCCTGTCCGGTAGCGCGGAAAGAACCGGCTGATGTGCCAGGGAGTCTCTGCGCCTAAATTTTCTTTGATAAAACGCGCCATATCCTTAAGTTCTTCGTCGCTGTCGTTCTGGTCCGGCAGGACCAGAGTGGTAACCTCCAGCCAGATGCCCGAACTCTTCATCAGAATCAGGGTATCCAGTACCGGTTTCAGTTTCCCTCCGCATAATTTATGGTAATATTCCTCCCGGAAACTTTTTAAATCTACGTTGGCGGCGTCAAGGTACGGCGCAATCGCCTTAATCGGTTCTGCTTCCGTATAACCGTTGGTAACAAAGTTATTATACACCCCTTCTTTTTTGGCTAAGACCGCAGTATCAAACGCGTATTCAAAAAAAACCGTGGGTTCGGTATAGGTATAGGATATTGACTGACAGTGATGGGTTTTCGCCTGCCGGACAATCTCTGAAGTCGGCAGGCTGAAACCGTATACCTCACCGGATTCCTTTACCTCCTGGGAGATGTCACTGTTCTGGCAGAAGAGGCAGGAGAGGTTACAACCGACCGTTGATACGGAAAGGGATGTGGAACCCGGGAAAAAGTGGAAGAAAGGTTTCTTTTCAATCGGGTCGATGTTACAGGCACAGGCTTTTTCGTAAACCAGGGAATAAAGAATCCCTTCTTGGTTCTTCCGTACGCCGCACTTTCCTTTTTTCCCGTCACTGATTACGCAGTGGTGCGGACAAAGGGTACATTGTACCCTGTTTCCTGCTATTTTTTGATAAAACCCCGCTTCCTTCATCTGAAAACATCTAATACAATGGGCACAAATATTTTACCGCATTTTTTAAAATACCGCAATTAGAGTACTTTAAAGCTGGCTTTACGAAAGAACTCTTGGGTGGTCTGAAACGCCTTGTCTATCTTTTCCGGGGTGAACTGTTTTCTTGGTGGGTTTTCTCCCAAACTCCAATACTTGTTGATTGCCAGAGTGTGATATTTGAGCGGTTCAACGGAAAAATTCCCGGGTAATTTGTGCAGGATTCCGGCTATCTTTTCCAATTCTTTGGGCGTACTGTTGAACCCGGGAACGACCGGAATGCGGATGATAACCGGCTTGCCGGTGGACAGGAGTTTTTTTAAGTTGGAAATTATCATCTGGAATTCAGCATTGGTAGCGGTTTTCAGACGCCTGGCGTCACCGGATTTCAGGTCAAAAAGGAAAAGGTCGGTAACGGGTAAGACTTTGGCAAAATATCGCCAGTCAATTCCACCCGCGGTCTCCACTGCGGTAGGAATGGACGATTTTTGAAGTTTAGTGAAGAGTCTAGCCACAAATCCTGCCTGGAGAAGCGGTTCACCGCCGGAGGCGGTTACCCCGCCGCCGGAGGTTTCGTAAAAAGCCTTGTCCTTTATCGCCTCGTTAAATATCTCTTCAACGGTCATTTCCTTACCGCAACGGACAATGGCTTCTGCCGGACAAGCTTCAGCACAGGCAAAACATTTCTTGCATCGTTCCGGGCGGTAAACCACTTTTTTTTGTGAATCATCCAAGGTTAGCGCCTGGTTCGGACAGACCGCAACGCAGATTCGGCAGGCTAAACATTTGTCCGGGTAGAAGAGTATTTGGGAATAAGGCTTTTTTGACTCCGGATTGTGACACCACCCGCACCGGTGTCTACACCCCTTGAAAAATATCACCGTGCGGATACCCGGTCCATCGTGGATGCAGAACCGCTGAATATTGAATATTAAAGCCTTCATTATTTGGATGTCATTCTGAGCGTTAGCGAAGAATCTCGTTTTTTGCTGAGATCCTTCGGCTATCCCCTCAGGATGATATACTACGCTCTCCGCGCCCGTTCAATAATAGTTCTCTGGAGTTCCGGATCCAGGCGGGTAAAGTAGTCGTTGTAGCCGCCTACCCGAACGATGAGGTCCCGGTACTTCTCGGGTTCTGTTATCGCCTTTTCCAGTTCTTCAGCACTGACCACGGTTACCTGGACCTCAAAACCATCGTTTTGAAAATGGGCTTTAAGCAAGTCGGCGAACTTTTTGCGGTCCTCTGGAGTTTCCAGTAATGAAGGCTGAACGTGCAGGTTGACCACCGCGGCACCAATTGCCCGGGAGAGGTTCAGTTTTATTGCGCTGTTGAGGATGGCGGTGATACCTTTCTTTGCCTGCCCCTGCATCGCCGCCAGGCTGTCAGCCAGGGGTGTACCTTCCCGGCGGCCGTCCGGTGTCGCCATACAGTCCTGACCAAAAGGCAGGTGGAGACGCCAGACCAGAAAACCCGGGTAGTACCGGGAAAGCGGAGTACGGTACTTAAGTACTTCTGAACAATAGAATCCTGCCAATTCACTCGCTAATTTATCTGCTTCATCGTCGTCTGTGCCGTACTTGGGCATTTTATTGATGATTCCCTGGCGTAACGGTTCAAACCCGATAAAGTTCTTTTCCAAAACAGTCTTTAGTTCAGAAAGGGATAAACGTTTATTTTCATAAACCAAATTTTTAATCGCTAACAGACCATCCGTGACGTTAGCCAGTCCGACCAGTTGGGGGTAGAGAAAGTTATAGATTGCGCCACCCCGGGTAATATCCTCTTCTCTTTTGATGCAGTCATCAACCAGACAGGAAGCGAAAGGATTAGGGTCAAACTGCATCCGGCGCCAGACCAGACGGTTCTGGGTAACCGTATTCCGGTAGACCTGGTTTGCCAATTGTTTCTTTACTGCCGAAACCATCTTGTTGAAACTGTTCAATTTGGATAACCCGCCGGTATCTACTCCATCTTCTTTCTTGTTCCTGTCCTTACCCTGGTACCAGATATACTCAAAAACTTTCGGAAAGTTGATATAGTCAGCGGTAACCCAGATGTAACCCCGGCCCGGTATGGTTATTTCCGTACAGGTGCAATGGACGAACTCGCAGGCATCCTCTATTGAAACCCCAACATCAATCAATCCTCCGGTAATCGTTTCGTCTCCGAAGAGCGCCGGGTGTCCAAAACCGTCCGCAAGCATCGCAACTGATTTTTCCCACAGGTATTCGGCCATATTTTTACAACAAGCCACACCTAACGCCGGGTTGAGGAGGCGGTTTCGGTCAATCGCTTCCATGACCAATTTAGTTGCGGAAGAGAAATATGGTTTGCCGTCTGCGGTTCTGCCGCCAACCATAACCGATTGCGGAAGAATTGAAAATTCATTCACTTTAGCGCAGAAATTACGCATCAGCCGGAGCGCAAATTCCCAGTCTATTTTACCTTTAGCTAAGTCTTTTTTCAGATATGGTTCTAAATATCGGTCTAATCTTCCAAAAGAGGTAAGCGTGGGGATATCAAAGAGAAGACCCAGGTAAATAAAGAAGATTGCCTGGAGCGCCTCCTGGAATGATTCCGCTGGTTCCCAGGGAACTTTAGCACAGATACGGGAAATCTCTAACAGTTCCTTCTTCCGCCTTTGTTCTGTCATTCCCGCATGTTTAAAGCGGGAATCTATGTCAGATTTTCTTGCCATATTTTTGGTTAATTCTGCGTAAGCCTGACAAAAAGTTTTGAACTCTTCTAAAGTTATTTTGGCCGCATTCAGAAACTCAATCTTGCTGATATTCTCCGGTATTGCCGGGTCAAGAGAGGCCAATTTCGCACAGACTTCTTCATGAACTGTCTTCAGGCCAGTCTTTAGAAGCCGGCGGTAATTGGGTGCGAAGTGACCAGCCTGACCGCCTCCCTTTATCTCTTCCGCAAAAACGCCAAATTTTTTCTGATATTCTGACAGTACCTTTTGATATTTTTTCGCATCAATGTCCGGCAGCCATCCGACAATCAGTTCTTCCGGAAAGACTTTTTTTTCAATGTCATGGCAGACCGTCTTAAACGCCAAAGCCTTTTTATAGCAAAAAGAATCAGAACTGTGCGTTTCCGCCAGACCTCTCCATTTCAGCAGCGAAATGTACGAACCGGCAAAAGACTCGCCGGTCCGGTAATTATATCGCTCCTTTACCCTTTCCACTAATCTGTCCATGTATTCCCAATAACTGTAGGGGCTTGATTTATCAAGCCCGCGGGCGCCATGAATGGCGCCCCTACGTTACATTCTTACGTTTGTTTCATTATGGGTTATACTCGGTACGGGCTAAAACGGTCTCTTTTAACTCCGGAGTGAGGCGGTTAAAATATTCGGAATAACCACCAATCCGGATAATCAGGTCCTCGTACTTTTCCGGATGGAGGATGGCATCCTTCAATATCTTCTGGTCCACCACCGTAATTTGTATCTGCATTCCACCCAACCCAAAGTAGGTACGAATCATGTCTTTTATTGCTTTACGGCTGTTAGCGTCGTCAAAAAAAGAACGGGAAAACCGCATATTCAGGATAAGGGTACCGATTCCAGCAGGTTGATTTAGTTTTGCTACCGATTTGAGCATTGCGGTTGGACCGTTTTTGTCCCGGCCCTGGTAAGGACCGATAGAATCGGCAATCGGTTCCCTGGCTTTTCTGCCATCCGGTGTTGCCATAACCTTGGTGCCTTCGGAGGCATAAGTAACGAACATCAGGCAACCGGGCAGGAAGTGTCCACCCCGCCAGCAGGCATAACGCCGGAACTCAGCAAAGACAAAATCTGCCACCTCTTTGGCAATCGCGTCAACCTCTTCTTCGTCATTCCCATATTTGGGACAGCGCTTAATTTCTTTTAATAATTCCGGAAAACCTGCGAAGTTCTTCCGGAGTGCCTGCCGGTAATTTTTAGCGGAAACCTTCTTCCGGTCATAGACGAGGTCATTTATTACAATCAACGAATCCGCCACGTTAGCCAGACCACCTACGTTGACCACACTCCAGTTATATCTGGCTCCACCGGAATTGTATTCCTTCCCGGCGTCAAGGCAATCGTCAATGAACAGAGTCCGCATCGGCTGGGGGCGGTATTTTGCTTTTCTTTCCTGGTCCCGATTAATCTGGCTGGTCATGTCGCTAATGGCATTGCCTAAGTCTTTTTTATAGACTTCCATAACTTCCCGGAAATCAGACGCGTTTAAAGAAAATTTTGTTAATGTTTCTTCCAGAATTCCCAACAAGTTAATACCGCCATCCAGAGAACCCACGTTGGATTTTCCGTGAATCATTGTCTCGGTACAGCCGCCAAAGGCATAGTCAGAGATGTCCCGGTATTGAATGTTGAGATGGTTATTCCACAGCGCATCAAGATAAAGTTCTTCATTGTAGAGAGCCGGGAGACCGCAACCGGTTTTAATCGTATCCAGTGCGGATTCAAAGTATTGGTCCGGCATGTCTTTTCTGATTCGCAGCGCCAAACTGGGACGTCGCATCTTCCGGGCTGCTTCTAAACAGACCAGGGTGAGTTCGTTATAGGCAGGTGTTCCGTCCGTCTTACTGCCGCCGATGGCAACGTTCCAGCCGTTGTTATTGTCAAAGTTCTGCCAGAACGTCCGCATCAGTTCTATTGCTTTTTGGTGGGTGATTTTCCCGGACTTCAGGTCGCTGAGATAAAATGCACCTAATTCATAGTCAATCCGGCCTAAACTATCACAGCCATCTAAATAGAAGATGAAATTGGTGGCAGCCAACGCCTCATAAAAATTACTTGCGGGTAAGAAAGGTACCGACCGGTATGCTTTCAAAAGTAACTTTTTATTTGCACCGTCAGATGGGCTTTTTTTGATGGTGGTAATGATGCGTTGGTGTAAAGATTTAATTCCAGCCAGGACATCTTCCAGTCCTTGATAGAATTCCATTTTTTGTTTATTTCTGGTCAGGCTGGCTTCATCTTTGTATCGGATAACTCTTTCCCGGTAAGAAACCAGACCTTCTTTCAGAACCCGGCCGTAATTGGGTATACTGTGGGTATACCCATTACCACCGACACAGAATTTGGAACCAACAGTACCGGTAGGGTCAAAAAGATTATGCTTGGTAAAGATGTTTGTTATCTCCTGCCATTGCCGCTTTTTTTCTGAACCGGTTGCGTTCTCGATAATTTTGGTGGCGTGAATCCGGTCAAAGCATAAGGAAAAAGAATAATGAAAAGAAAACACTTGATTTTTTGTATGCCATAGAGTGTTCAATCCGGAAGGGTAGAGGAGGGTACCTTCATAGGGAGGCAGGGGAACATTTTCTAACTGGCGTCTGATTGCCCGGCTGGTCTTTATCATCGGTGAAGCCTCTGGTTCTTCAAGGAAGCCGGCGCCCAACCACTCGCCTTTTTCCATCAAAAACTTTGCAATTTTATTCATTGTTCTCCTGTCATTCTGAGGACGGGTCCCCTTACCCTTGGTAAGGGGTGGAAGCGATCGAAGAATCTAAGACTCTTCACTTCGTTCAGAGTGACAATTTAAAGTTTTCTGTTTTAAGTACTTCCGGATTTAGTAACGACCTGGGTTTTTCCCCGGAAAGGACCCGGGCAACTTCCTGGGCTGCCTTCGTCTGGAGTTCTCTTAACGCATCTTCAGAGTACCAGGCGGAGTGGGGCGTCAGTATTACATTATCCATTTTACAGAGAAGGTGGTCCGGGTTAATCGGAGGTATGCCTTCCATCACGTCTAACCCTGCACCGGCTAATTTACCGGATTGTAACATTTCAATGAGCGCCGGAGTATCAATAATTCCGCCCCGGGCGGTATTGATAAGGCAGGCGGTCGGTTTCATCAGCGAAAGAGTCTCCCGGTTCAAGAGATGTGCAGTTTCTTTTGTCTCCGGTGTATGGACCAGGAGATAATCGCTGGAACTTAAGATTTCCTGGAGGGAAACCTTTTGCGTCTTTTCGACCGCGTCTTCTTTCAGATAGGGGTCATAAAAGATAAATTTCAAACCGAAGTTTGCCAATTTTTTTGCCACCATTTGTGCAATTCTGCCAAACCCCAGGAACCCGATGGTCTTTCCCTGCAGTTTGAAGATTGGTTTCAGATAACTGAGGCTGTAATCGCCTTCTTTGACCTTTTTATCGGATAGGACAATCTTGCGGGACAAGGCAAAAATAAGGCTGATGGTATGGTCGGATACTTCTTCCAGGCAGTAGTCCGGAATGTTGGCAACCATAATTCCGTACCGGGTGGCTGCGGGAATGTCAATCGTATCCACGCCGATGCCGTAGCGTACCACCGTCTTTAATCTCGGACTTGCCCGGAAAACCTCTTCACCGACCGGCTTAAAGTAACAGTTCAGAAGAGCATCTGCCTCTTTTGTCAATGCTATTAACTCTTCCACGCTCCGGCTTTGCCCGGAAAGAATCTCCACCCCTAACGGTGAAAGTATCTCTTCCTCCGGCTTCAAATCAGGAAAAACATAATCACTTACCGCCACCTTAAACTTTTTCATACGAGTCCTTTGTCATTCCCGCATGATTTAAGCGGGAATCCATAGACGTCGTCCCTGCATGCAGTAAGCAGGGATTCCTGCTAACTATCCGCAGGAATGACAGAATTATTTATGTCGTTTGTTATATTAGTACCATTTAAATGGTTTTTCCATTAAGTTAACCATCACGTTTTTAGTCTGCATTAGAGCCAGAACACCTTCCCGTCCCAACTCCCGGCCCAATCCGCTCATCTTATATCCGCCGTACGGACCCATCGGCATAACGAAATTATGTAAATTCATCCAGACCGTTCCTGATTTCAGACGGCTGGCGATTCGGTGTCCTTCTTTGAGGTTATTGGTCCAGATGCTGGCAGCCAAGCCGTAGATGCTGTCATTCGCCAGGGCAACCATCTCTTCAATGCCGGAACATTTTGTAACCACTGCCACCGGTCCGAATATCTCTTCCTGGAAGATGCGCATATCCCGGCTTACCTCTGCAAAAATGGCCGGGGAAACAAAATTTCCTTTATTCAGTACCCCTTTTTTTAACCGGTTTCCTCCGCAGAGAAGTCTGGCTCCGGCTTTTTTCCCATCCTCAATATAGTTCAGGACTGTTTCCAGATGTTCCTGACTGACGAGCGGGCCCATCTGGGTCTTTTCTTCCCGGGGTAAGCCAACCCGGAGCGCTTTTGTCGCGGAGACAAGTTCCGGTACAAAACGGTCATAAATATCTTTATGAACCAGAATTCTGGTTGCCGCACAGCAGCACTCGCCCTGGTTGAGGAATATCCCGAAAAGAATGCCGTCCAGCGTCTCCTGAAGATTAGCGTCCGGCAGAACCAGAGCCGGGCTTTTACCACCCAATTCCAACCCTACACCCTTTAAATTTTCAGAACAACAACTCATCAGGGTTTTACCTACTTCCGTGGAACCGGTAAAACTTATATCCTGAACCTGAGGCAGAGTGGTCAGGGCTTCTCCGATGATTCCACCGCTTCCGGTAATGGCATTGACTACCCCTTCCGGCACCCCGGCATCTGTCAGCAGATCCATTAACCGGAGGGTACTGAACGGAGCCAGGCTGGATGGTTTTATTACCACGCTGTTACCGGCAGCCAGGGCGCTGGCTAATTTACGGCTGGCAATTAAGAAGGGGAAGTTCCAGGGAGTGATTGCCGCCACCACACCCAAGGGTTCGTGGACGGTATAGTCCATAATGTCCGGGATAGCGGAGGGGATAACCTCGCCGCCGATGTCAGACATCAGGTTGGCAAAGTAATGAAACGTATCCGCCGAGGAAGGAATGTCAATATTCCTGCTTTCCGTAATCGGCTTTCCCACATCCGCGGTCTCAATCTGTGATAATTCTTCCGCATTCTTTGTGATGAGGTCACCGACCCGGTTCAGGATAGCGCTCCGTTCCAGCAGGGGTTTTTTGTGCCAGAGCCCTTTTTCAAACGCCTGGCTGGCGGTCTCCACGGCCAGGGTTACATCCGGAGCGTCTGCCAGGGTAATTTCACCCAGCACTTCGTTGGTAGCCGGGTTCAAAACCTTACCTTTCTTACCTCCTTTTGACTCAATCCACTTATGGTCAATAAACAGATTATTATGTAGCAGCATCCCTACCTCCTATTTTCTCTTTAGGGGTTGCCCCTTTAATTCTATCTCCAATATTATTTAAATGTTGTTCCATCTCTTTTGCTGCTTTTGACCGGTCTTTTTTCTCCACGGCCTCCAGCATCTTGCGATGGAAATTGAGGGACTGTCGGCGATTGGTTGTTTTATCCGGAAATAAGTGCTGGACTTCAATCATCAGGGCATGCATCAGTTCCATAAACGTGCGCAGGATGCAGTTCCGACTTGCCAGCGCCAGGGTGTAATGGAAATCCATATCCGCTTCGATAAACGATTCCCGGTTTTTGTCTAACGTTTTTTCCATCTTTTTGAGGTCTGCTTTCAGGCGGAAAATTTCCTCCCGGGTCCTGTTAAACGCCGCTAATTTTACGATTGGTATTTCAATCGTCTTTCTGGCTTCCAGCATTTCCTGAATACCTAAGCGGTGTTGCTGGCAGAAAAAGGGGGAGATGGTCCGAAAGATGGCGTGAGGTATTACCTTACTTATGCGGGTACCGCTTCCCTGGCGGGATTCCAGAATACCTACTCCGCGTAAACGGGCAAAGGCTTCCCGTAAGGGTAAACGGCTCACCCCCAGAATTTCGCTTAATTTACGTTCGGAGGGGAGCCGGCTGCCGGATTGGAGATTATGGGAAACGATATACTGTAAAAGGTCCCGGGCAATATTATCCGCAAAAGTCACCCTTTCCATCCGCTTCAACCCGGGAAGTCTTTTCTCGGCCATAATCTGGCTAAAAAGTGGTAATATAACTTTACCACTATTATACCCTGATTTTTCCCGAATGTCAAGTGACGTCTGCAGAAGTAACGCCGTCGGTTTCGGCATTGTCATTCCTGCGGATAGTAAGCAGGAATCTATATTGTGGGCTAACCGATTCCCGCTAAACACCCCTGTTTACTGCATTCAGGGGCAGGCTTGCGGGAATGACAGGTGGACCAGGACATTTGTGTAGTATAATATCGTGGTATGAAACACCGGGAGAAAAGGAAAAAAATATCCTGGCAACCCATCCTGCTGGTTCTCTTTGGTCTGCTTTTTGTTTCGTGCAGCAGGGAAGAGCAGCAGGTGCATTATTCCAGTCTGGTTATGGGAACTTTCTGCGACCTTACCTTTATACCGGTACCGGGGACCAATCCTGAGAATATCGCCAACGCGGTCTTTAGCCGGATGCGGTATTTGGAAAGCCTCTGGTCTTTCTATCGGCCGGAGAGCGAAATTTCCCGTCTGAACCGGAAAGGCAAAATAAAATCTTCCCCGGAGACCCGGTCTCTTTTGAAAAAATCCCAGGAGATTTCCCGTATCTCAGACGGTGCCTTTGATATTACCGTGGCACCGCTGATGTCAGCCTGGAGAGAAGCCGAGAAATCAGGGAAATCTTCCGATTTGAAACCTCTCCTTCCTCTGGTTGGTTATCAGAATCTTAAGATAGAAGAAGATGGAACGGTGTGGTTTACCAAAAAAAGGATGGCCGTAGATTTGGGCGGTATCGGAAAAGGCGCCGCGGTGGACGAGGCGGTTTTTCTTCTGAAATCTTACGGTGTGAAGTCCGGTATCGTCAATTTAGGCGGAAACCTGTATGCCTTTGGAACCGGTCCCCATCAGGGCAAGTGGAAGGTTGGCATCCAGAACCCACGCGGAGAAGGTGTTATCGGCGCTGTTTTGATTAAGGACCGGGGCGTTTCTACCAGCGGTAATTACCAGCGCTATTTTGAAATTAAAGGAAAGCGTTACAGCCATATTCTTAATCCAAAGACCGGCTCCCTGGAAGGAAATTATCCGGAGGGTGTGACGGTAATTGCTTCAACCGCTCTCTTAGCAGATGGCTTGTCTACTGCGTTTACGGTCTTAGGACCGGAGAAGGGGATAAAACTTGCGGAAGATACACCTGGTGTGGAAGCATTAATCATTATGCCCGGCCAGATTTTTCATACCACTAAAGGATTCCCCGAACTGTTACCACGGTAGGCTATTCCGCCAGATTTCTCCCAGGGCAATAATATCACCGGCAAGGATGTTCTCGCCATCTAAACCGGAGATTTTCAGGAGAGGTTCTTTTATTGTTTTGCCGATCAGGCTGATTGGCTGACCGGTAAATAGTGTTTCAAAAGCAGATTGGTTTTCCGGTGTTACCTCAACCAGAAATCTGCTGGCAGATTCTGAGAAGAGGACCCTGTCGGAACGTCTTTTACCATCATTATAAACAGATTTCCTTAAATCTATCTCTATACCTATCCGTCCGCTGAACGCCATCTCCGCAACCGCAACACCAAGTCCTCCTTCCGAAAGGTCGTGGCAGGAAAGGACCAGACCGGAAATCATTGCCCGGTGCAGGGTAATCATTCGTTTTTTGGCTGACTCTACGTCAATATTGGGGACTTCCCCCCCATTTTTCTTCAATATTTTTAAATAGTGGGAACCGCCGGTTTCGCTTCCCTCGGTCACACCTAAGAGATAAATCAGGTTCCCGCTTTCTTTCAAATCCATAGATACCGCGTACCGGATATCTTCAATCACCGAAAGACCGGAGATAAGCAGGGTCGGGGGGATGGACATCCGTTCTCCTTCTTCGGTCACAAAGTAATTATTCAGGCTGTCCTTCCCGGAGATAAAGGGAACTCCGAACCCTTTACCGATGTCATAACAGGCGCGGGATGCCCGGACCAGAGAACCCAGAATTTCCGGGTCCTTAACGTCTCCCCAGCAGAAGTTGTCTAAAAGACTGGCTCTTTCCGGATTGCCTCCAACCGCAACCAGATTCCGCAAGGCTTCATCAACGGCGTTGCCGGCCGAGAGGTATGGGTCAATCTCTCCGTATAAGTTGATACCGTTGGAAACCACAATTCCGGTGTTCCCTTTGGTGAGGAGCGGTTTCAGAATCACCGCATCGGACGGGCCGTCAAAACCGGCAAACGGCTTAAGGACTGTCTGTCCCTGTACTTCGTGGTCATACTGCCGGATAACCTTCTCTTTGCTGGCAATATTATAATGACTTAAAAGGGCTTTCAGAACACCTTCGTAATCGACGTTGTTCGGCAAATCGGGTTCAGATACTTTCGAGGTATGATAAACCGCTTTCCAGTAAACTCTGGGTATGCCTTTATGGAGAAACGAGGTTTCTAAGTCACCGACCTTTTTCTTTTTATCAAATAATCTCAGACGGCCGTTTCCGGTAAACTTTCCGATAAAAGTAGCCTCAACCCCTTCGGAGGCAAAAAGGTCTGCGATAGTTTTTTTATTTCCCGGCGGTACCACCAGGACCATACGTTCCTGGGCTTCCGAGACCCAGGTCTCCCAACAAGCAAGTCCGGCGTATTTCAGCGGTACTTTGTCCAGGTAGACGTCCGCACCGGTCTTTTGTCCCAACTCGCCGACCGCGGAAGAAAGACCACCCGCACCGCAGTCGGTAATGCTCCGAAAGAGGTTACGGTCACGAGCCACCAGGAGTACGTCTAAGAACTTCTTTTCGGTAATGGGTGCGCCAATCTGAACCACACTGGCGGATATCCCTTTTTTAAGGCTGAGGGAAGAGAAGGTGGCGCCGTGGATTCCGTCCCGGCCGGTCCGTCCGCCGATTACCAGAATTAAATCACCCGGTTTTACGCTTTTCTTGATTTTGTTCTTTGGAATCAATCCTAAGGTTCCGCAGTAGACCAACGGATTGGCAAGGTAACCCTCATCAAAAAGGATGGCACCGTTAGCGGTAGGAATTCCCATCCGGTTCCCGTAGTCCCGGACACCGCTTACCACACCTTTGTAAACCCTGCGAGGATGGAGGACCCCCGGGGGCAATTTTTCATAAGGGTAGTCAAGGGAACCAAAACAGAAGATGTCGGTATTGAGGATAGGTTTGGCACCCAGACCCACGCCTAAGATGTCCCGGATAACTCCTCCGATTCCGGTCTCCGCACCGCCGTAAGGTTCCAGAGCCGAGGGATGGTTATGGGTCTCCACCTTGAAGGCGATGCCCAGTCCTTCCGTAAATTCTACGATGCCGGCGTTGTCTTCAAATACCGAAAGGCAATAATCTTTATTAAGTTCTTTTGTTTCGCGGATAATGGTTGATTTTAATAGATTGTCAATTATTTCTTTTTTCCCGTCTTCTTCGTATTCAATTACTCCGCGGAAGGTCTTATGGATACAATGTTCCGACCAGGTTTGGGCAATCGTTTCCAGTTCAATATCTTTTGGATTGCGACCCAGCCGGCTAAAGTAATCCTGGACCGTTTCCATCTCTTTCTGGTTTAAAGCCAGAAGGTATTGCCGGCTGATTTCATTCAGTTCCGGTCCGCTCTTCCCTAAAATTTTAATTTCCTGAACCATAAGTCAGTTTGCCCTTTCCAATCCTATGGAAAAGGGACCCGTATTTTGCATTTTGATTTAGAATTTTGAACAATTCCGGAGGTACTTGGTATCCTAAGGTCTTTGCCTGAGTAAGGTCTTGCCAGGCACTGGTGTAATCATTCTTTAAAAAATATGCGAAGCCCCGGTTATTATAGGCGGCCGCATTAGTTGGGGTAAGCGCTATTGCCCGGGTGTAATCAGCAATAGCCTTATCAAATTCTTTTTTGTTTAGATACGCATTCCCCCGATTGAAGTGAACCTGAACATAATTCCTGTCGAGTTTTATCGCCTGAGTATACTCAGTGATTGCCTTCTCATATTCTCCTCTGTTTTCATATAGAACCCCGCGGTTACAAAAAGCTTTTGCATAACCTGGAGCGATCTTTAGTACCTGGGTAAAATCGGCCAACGCTTTGTCATAATCTCCTTTCTCATGATAAATTTCTCCCCGATTAAGGTAAGCATCTGCACAATCTGGGGCAATCATGACTGCTCTATTGAAATCTGCGAGAGCCTGGTCGTATTTACCCCTGGAAAGATACAGAATTCCGCGATTATTATACGGCCGGGCCTTGTTAGGAGACTTACTCACTGTGTCGTTCCAGAGGGCAATTTCGTCTTTCCAGATACTATTTCTATGATAGGTACTGATTCCATAGATGGTAACCACTACGATCAGAAGTACCGGAAGAAAACGCAGAAATCTTCTCGGAAAGAAATAATAGCAGAGAGAGGGCAGAAAGATACAGTAGCCAACCATAGGCAGGTAGAGCCGGTGTTCAAAGATGACGTCTTTAATAGGTATGATACTGGATTCTGGTGCCAGGGTAAGGAAGAACCAGAAGACGCCAAAGGATAAGAGCCGGTATTTGCGGAAAAGAATAAATCCGGTTGCCAAAATGCTCAAAAGCAGAATAAGACTGGCAAAGACAGGCAGGTTAAAAAGGCTTCTAACAATGGGGTAGTCGTAGTCAAGGTTCTGATTTATCGGAATCAGAAGGAGTCTGAGATAGGTAACGATAACCCGAAACTGGGTCAAAAGATAGTCTTTAGAGGAAATCAAGGCAGAACCGTATAATTCTTTATCCATATCGGTTATCCGGATAATTACTAACGTGGCCAGCAACGGTAGAAAGAACGGTACAATCCATTTTGCGGTTCTTTTGGTGAATTTCCGGAAAAAGCAAATCTCCCAGACTATAAGTATAAAAGGCAGGGTGACCGCAGTCTCCTTGGTAAATAGCGCTAAGCTGGCTGAGATGATAGAACATAAGTAATATGGTCGTGAGGCTGAAGAGAGTCTGGCTTTGGCGTAGAGGCAAAGAGTAAGGAGATACCAGAAGGTGGCAAAGGAGGCGGCGCGTTGAATGATATAGGTTACCGCCTGGGTCTGGATGGGGTGGCAGACAAAGAGCAGACCACCAAATAACGCCAGGAGGTTTCTCACCCTACCTTCGGGTTCAATAAATTGAACCCCTACATTTGGGGTGTAGGGGCTTGATTT
>JAZDPL010000080.1:0-10141 GCA_043797665.1 Candidatus Omnitrophota bacterium | reverse complement strand
GATGCGAATGAGCGGATTGCTCAGGTGAAGAAGGCGGGTGGTGAGGTAATCGTCGGACACCCTTACTGGTGCGGACATAACCTGAACCGTTTGCTTCCTTTAGCAGGATATATCGGAATAGAAGTTTACAATGCAACCTGTACCAGAATCGGCAAAGGGTTCAGTTCGGTTCACTGGGATGACCTTCTGGATGCCGGTGTAGTTACGCCCGCGGTAGCCAGTGATGATGTTCATAGCGGGGACATAGATATCTTTAAGGGCTGGACGATGGTTAAAGCCCGGGAACTTACGCCGGATTCTATTATGGAATCTTTGCGGTCCGGTTGTTATTATGCTTCCTGTGGACCAATTATGGAAGATTTTCGGCTCAAAGACAACAAGGTAATTTTGAGATGTTCTCCGGTGCAGGAAATCCATTTTATCTGCCAGCGGTCCAACGGCTTGAGTTTCTATGCGGAAAAAGGGAAGGAGATAACCGAAGCGGAAATTCAGTTAACCGAAAACATTAAATATGTCCGCGCGGAAGTTATTGACCGGGAAGGCAGGCACGCCTGGACGAACCCGTTTATCTTTTACGATTAATACCAACCCCTGCATCTCAAATGTTAAAAATTATGAAAAAAAAGGGAAGATACTTAGTGATTGCGGTTTTAGTGGTTTTAGTTTTGTTTCAGTCTTACCATCGGCTTTCCGGCAGAAAGCAGAAAAAGGAGTCGGTTTTAATACCGGTTACGGTCCAGACGGTTGGCCGGGCCAATTTAAGCGAATCGTTTTCATTTTCCGGAACGGTTGAACCCGATAAAAGCATACCGGTTTTCTCCCGGGTTTCCGGAAAATTGGAAGGGGTCTTTTTTCAGGAGGGTGACCGGGTAGAGAAGGACGCGGTCCTGGCTAAAGTGGAAGAGCGGGATTATCAATTGCGTCTGTCGGAAGCAGAGGCGGCTTTGAAGGCTGCCCGGGTGGATTCAGCCAATGCGGAGAGTTCATTTAAGCGGATGGAAAAACTCTTTAAAGAAGAGGTGATTACGTCTCAGGAGATGGATAACGTCCGTGCCCGGCGTGATGTATCTCAGGCTACATCTGAACGGTTTAAATCCCAGTCTGATTTAGCCCGGGAACAACTCTCCGATTGTCAGATTACCGCACCTTTCAGCGGATTTGTAGGCAAGCGCTATCTTGACCCGGGTATTTTTATTACCCCTGCCGCCGGCCCAATCCTGGATTTAGTAGATTTGAGTTTCGTGAAGGTTCGGGTGCCGATAGGAGAGACCGAGTTAGCCCGGATTCGTCCGGGGCAGCAGATTAAGATAAAACCGGATGCTTTTCCGGAAAGTACTTTTACCGGCAGTGTCTCCCGAATCAATCCGGTCCTGGACCCGTCTACCCGGACCACCACCTGCGAAATGCGCATTTCCAATCCGAATCTCCGTTTGAAATCCGGAATGTTCGTCCGGGCGGATATTCTGGTGGGGACACGAAGAAACGTCCTGACCATTCCGCAAGAAGCGTTGAGTCGCCAGGGAAATAAGACATACGTCTTCGTTATTAAAGACGGTGTGGTTCACCAGAAAGAGATTACCCTGGGTATTCAGGAAGAGAACCGGTATGAAGTCCTATCAGGTCTTTCGGAAGGAGAATCGGTGGCAGACGCAGGCATTGATACTCTCTTTGAAGGCATAAAAGTAGAAGTTGTAAAGTGACAAAATATGAATCTATCTGAAATTGGCGTCCGCCGGCCGGTCTTAACCGCCATGGTTTTTTTAGGTTTGTTGATTATCGGCGTCATTTCTCTATGCCGGTTAGGTCTGGATTTATTGCCGGAAATAGAAATTCCCACCATTGCGGTTGTTACCTATTATCCCGGGGCCGGTCCTCAGGAAGTGGAGAGTCAGGTGACCCTGCCGATTGAAAATGAGATGGCTACCGTGAGCGGTCTGGATAAAATTGAATCCACCTCCAACCAGGACGTCTCCATCGTTACCCTGAAATTTGAATTTGGCGTAGATTTGGAGGAGAAGGCGAGCGAAGTCCGGGATAAAGCGGGTCTGGTGGAGACATTACTTCCGGACGAGGCCGATAAACCCTACGTGATGAAATTTGATTTTGCGATGATGCCGGTTTTAATAGTTGGAGTAGAAGTAAAGGATAGTTATACCCGGATGTATGAATACCTGGATAAGAAAGTAAGTCGCCAGTTAGAACAGTTACCCGGGGTGGCTTCGGTGGCTATTTTTGGCGGCAACGTGCGGGAAATTGAAGTGGGGATAGACCGTCAGCGGTTAGAGGCATACCGGGTTCCCATAAGTGCGGTGGTTGGTGCCATCCATCAGGCTAACCTCAATATGCCGGGTGGATTTATCAAAGGCGGTCCTTACGAATATGTGGTACGGACACCGGAAGAAGTTACCATTGACCAGTTAAGTCGGATTGTGGTTAAGCAGGTTCAGGGCAGGCCGGTCTTTTTAAAAGACGTCGCCGCGGTAACCGATGCCTTTGCGGAAAAGTCCGGAGACGTTAGCATCAACCAGAAATTAGGTTTGGTGATGATGGTCCAAAAACAGTCCGGTACCAATACGGTGGTAGTGGTAAGCCGTGTTCAGAAAGAACTCCGGAGACTCAGCCGGAATCTACCGCCGGACGTTAAATTACATTATATATTTGACCAGTCGGATTTTGTCAAGCGTTCCATCAGCAGCCTGCGGGATTCTCTTCTCCAGGGAGGACTCCTGGTGATTCTGGTCATCTTCTTCTTTGTGCGGGACATCCGCAGCAGTTTCATCGTTGCCGCCAGCATTCCCATCAGTCTGATTACTACTTTTATTCTGATGTACGGAGCCGGTTTCACCTTAAACCTTATTTCGCTTTCCAGTCTGGGGATTGCGGTAGGTATGGTGGTGGACGCCTCAATAGTGGTCTTTGAGAACATTCTCCGGCACCATGAGGGAGGGGAAGAACGGTTTGACGCCGTCCTCTCCGGTACCAGAGAAGTGGCACCGGCGGTCATTGCGTCAATATTAGCGGTAGTAACCGTATTCGTGCCGGTTGTCTTCACCGGCGGTATCGGCGGCATTCTCTTCCGGCAGTTGGCATTTTCCTTTTCTTTCACCCTCTTATGTTCTCTTTTCACCGCCCTCACCTTAGTTCCCCTTCTTTCCAGCAAATTTCTTCGTCTTCCGGGAGAAAGCATCGGCTGGCAAAAAAATCTGTTTCAAAAGGGTGAAGAGTTTTTCCGGCGTTTATCCCTTGCCTACGGTTCTTTTTTAAACTGGGCGTTGAGCAATAAGAAGAAGGTTATCATTATGGTGTCAGTTCTCATGGTTGCTTCTTTTTCCCTGATTCCTTTAGTCGGTACGGAGTTTATGCCTGAGATGCAACAGAGCCTGTTGACCTATAACGTAGAATTGCCCATCGGGACCCGTTACGAGGAGACCGAAAAGGTAATGCATCAGATAGAAAAAATAATCGTGGATAATGTTCCGGAGTTGGAGGTTGTTCTTGCCCGGTGGGGCAGGGGACTCAGGAGCCGTTCTCTGGCCATGATGGGTGGCAAGCCGCCGGCCGGACACCGGGGTACCGTAATGGCAAAGTTGGTAGACAGAGATAAACGCCAGCGGTCCACCCGTGAGATTGCCCAGGCGCTTAAGCCTTTAATGAAATTCCCGAAGGCTAATGTCCTGTTTTCTGCCTCTGACCCGATGGCTTCCATGCTTTTTGGCGGGAGTAAACCTTTGACGGTGGAAATAAGGGGCTATGATTTGGATAATTCGCGAAATTTATCCCGCCAGGTGGCCCGGATATTGGCCCAGGTTCCGGGCGTTTCCGACGTGGACATCAGCCGGGATGAGGGACAGCCCGAATACCAGATAAAGGTACGCCGCGAAAAAGCGAGTCTGATGAACCTGAGTGTCGCCGGCATCGCCGACCAGGTCAAAACATATTTTGAAGGCGACACCACCAATAAGTTTCGGGAATTGGGTGAACAGTATGACATAATGGTGCGTCTGGGGCCGGCGGACCGGAGCAATCCCAAAATACTTTCCGGAGTTTTTATCGCCACGCCTGACGGCGGATTGGTTCGCCTTTCCGAGGTTGCCGATGTCACGCTGGGTTCAGGACCAATCTCCATCCAGCGCCGCAACCAGGAGCGGATTGTGGAGGTAAGCGGGGAGATATACGACCGGTCGCTGGGCGACATCGTTTCGGAAGCAACCGCCGGATTCCGTAAACTGGTTATGCCGGCGGGTTTTTCCCTTTCTTTTGCCGGCGGACGCCAGGAGCAGGTTAAGTCCTTCCGGACCATGGGTTTTGCTCTAATCCTTTCCATAATTCTGGTCTATATGGTAATGGCAAGTCAGTTCGAGTCTTATCTTGACCCTTTCGTTATTATGTTTGCGGTACCGCTGAGTCTGGTGGGAGTGGTCTGGTCGCTTTTTTTGACCGGTTATACCCTTTCTCTTACCTCATTTCTGGGTTTAATCATGCTGGTGGGAATTGTAGAGGAGACCGGGATTATTCTGCTTTCTTTTGCGATAGACCTGCGTAAACAGGGACTTCCTTTAAATTCGGCAATCATCCAGGCCGGGCAACTGCGCTTACGGCCCATCCTGATGACCAGTTTAACCACTATTTTCGGTATGGTGCCTCTGGTCCTGAGCCGGGGCGAAAGTTCGGAGTTCTTCAAGCCTTTGGCAATCGTCATTATCGGCGGTCTTCTGGTGGCGTTATTTGCGACCCTTTTCTTTATTCCGGTCCTTTACGTTCTTTTCGAAGAAAGAATAAAGCCGCGTTTCACTAATGCTTAATCAACAGGAACGTTATTTTGCCGGCCGTAAAAACACGCTGGTCGCCCTGGCAATTAATGTCGGTCTCTTCGTTTTTAAGATGATCGCCGGAGTCCTGGGGCGCAGCCAGGCGATGGTGACCGATGCGTTTGAAACCCTCGCTGACATTGTGGCGACCGTTGTCGTCCTCTTCGGTTTGAGGGTAGCCGCCCAGCCCAAAGACATAGATCATCCTTACGGCCACGGCAAATTTGAAACTATGGCCGCGGCGGTCTGCACCGTATTCCTCCTGGTATTCGGTTTCGCGTTTATGTACCGTGGGGTTTTCAGCGCTTTAACCCATTACCGGACCATACCAACCTTCCTGCCCCTGATTGCCGCGGTCTTTTCAATCGTTTTCAAAGAGGGGCTTTATCGTTATACAATCCGGGTTGGCCTCCGGATTAACAGTTCGGCTTTAATTGTCAACGCCTGGCATCACCGCTCCGATGCTATTTCTTCCATCCCGACATTTTTGGGCATCCTGGGCGCTAAGATCGGTTTTCCTTTTATGGATCCGCTGGCCGCAGCTATTACTTCAATTTTCATCCTGCGCATCGGTCTGAATATCGGCCAGGGTGTTTTTGCGGAATTGGTTGAGAGTTCGGTGGAAGAACCGACGCTGAATCAGATTCAGGCGGTGGTTTCTTCCGTCAAGGACGTGCGCCGCGTGCATGATCTGGCTGCCCGCCGGCTGGGTCCGGATATCCTGGTGGAGATGCACATCCTGGTGGATGGAAACTTAAGCGTCCAGAAAGGTCATCAGATTGCCGATGAGGTGGAACACCATTTGAAACAACAGGTGTCGGGTGTTTCCCGCGTTACCATTCACGTTGACCCCATCGGCCGTCTAACATAATTCTTATGGGGATTAAAGAGAAAGTGCAGGCAATTCTGGCGGAATTGCCTCCGGGTGTAGAACTGGTAGCCGCGGCAAAATCCAGGACCCCTCAGGAGATATTGGAGGCGGTGGAGGCAGGGGTCAAAATTGTGGGTGAGAATTATCTCCAGGAAGCCGAGTCTGCTTTTAATAATATCGGGCCAAAGGTTTCCTGGCATTTCATCGGGCATCTCCAGAAGAACAAAGTAAAGAAAGCGGTGTCTTTTTTTGATATGATCGAGACGGTCGATTCTCTGGAAATCGCTATTGAAATCGATAAAAGAGCCGGGGCGGCCGGAAAGATAATGCCGGTTTTAATTGAGGTTAACAGCGGTCGGGAACTTCAGAAATTCGGGGTGGTGCCGGAAGAGGTGGCAAAGGTAGTAACGGAAATTTCATTCTTGCCCAATGTGAAAGTTACGGGACTGATGACGATGGGTCCGGTCCGGAATAATCCGGAGGATTTAAGGACTTATTTTCAAGAGACAAAGAGGCTTTTTGACCGGATTAAGACAATAGGACTTTCCACGGTGGATATGAAATACCTTTCCATGGGAATGAGCGATTCTTATCTTATGGCCATTGAAGAAGGAGCGAACCTGATCCGTTTGGGGACCAGGATTTTTGGTCCCCTTTCCTCACAGGATTAAATTCAGAATCACCCCGACCAGGCAGGCGATAAGGAAAGTCAGCGAGACTATTTTAAACGTATCCTTTGCCCCGATTTCTTTTAATAAAACAAAAAACGTGGCAAAACACGGTAAGTATAACACCAGAAAAGTACTGGCGATAATCAGTTGTTTGCCGGAAAGGTTGAACGGAATCAAGAGCGCTATGGCTATGTCTTTTCTTAGAAATCCCAGAAGCAGGACAGAAGAGATTTCTTTAGGTAATCCAAGCAGATTGGCGATGACCGGCCCCAGGGGTTTTGAAATGAACTTTATGAAACCCGATATATCCAGAATGTTCACGAATAAAATACCCAGGATGATCAGTGGGACCGCTTCAAAAATAAAACTTTTAACCCTCATCCAGAGTTTTTTTAACAGAGGCCGCATCCTGGGCATTTGATAAGCGGGAATTTCAACGAATAATTCCGGAGTTTCCCCTTTCAGCAATCGGTTCAAAACAGAACTGCTGACCAGCGAAACGATAAGAAGCATTCCGAAGACAACCGCCAGGTATTTCAGCCCGTATCTTCCCAATATGCTTATAATCATGGCGCTCTGCGGCATGCAGGGGGCGATCATCATTATCAGCGCCATTGCAATAATCTTTTCCCGCCGCGTCTCCAGAATTCTGGCCGACATCATCGCCGGTACCTTGCAACCCAGGCCCAAAATCACCGGGATGGCCGCATAACCGTGCAAGCCGAATCGGTGCAGAGTACCGTCCAGCAGAACGGCCAGGCGGGGTAAGTAACCCAGGTCCTCTAAGAAGCTCAGGACGAAGTAAAAAGACAGGATGTAAGGCAACACTATCACAAAGGGAATATAGACGCCGGTGGTAAGAACACCGAAAGATTCCATAAATTTTGGCGTGGTTCCCAGAAGCAGTTTTTGCAGGATGCCTGCCGGGAAAATCAGGTTTACGATGCCGGCGATAAAAGGATGGTATATATTGTAAAAAAACGGGTTGAGAACGTGATTTATCATGCCCTCGCCGATAGACCTTATGAGGAAGAAGGTTACTGCTAAAACGATCAGGGCGATGGGAAAACCGGTCAGGGGATTTGTGCAGGCATCAGCCAGTTTTTCCAGAAACGAAGGGTGTTTGTGTACCGTTTTTTGAACAAAACGGCTGATTTCACCGATCAATTTCCATTTTCCGTCATCATCCGGGGGTATGTCCCGAGACGGTTTATCCCGCTTTGAAATTACTTCTTTAACCGTTGTCTGAAGTTTTTTTATGCCCTCCCCGGTGACCGCAACGAACGGAACCACTTCAACCCCTATTTTTTGGGACAGTCCCTCCAGGTCAATGATTATGCCTTTCCACTTTGCCATGTCCCATTTGTTAAGCAGGATGATTACCGGCGTTCCTTTTTCCAGTATTTGCAGCGTAAGGTAAAGGTTTCTTTCTAAGTTGGTTGCGTCAACGACGTTGATAACCAGGTCGGGCTTCTCTTTTGATAACATTCCGGAGGCAACTTCTTCCGCCTTATTCGTGGGTTCCAGGGTATACGCTCCGGGAACGTCGATGATTTGGACTCTCTGTTTTTCCATCCAGGCGGTGCCGTGCGTGTATTCAACAGTTGTCCCGGGATAATTGGAAGAAATAACATCCAGTCCTGTTAATCTGGAAAAAACCACGCTTTTGCCGACGTTGGGATTGCCCACCAAAAGAATTTTTATCTGGACTACCTCAACGACTATTCTTCTGGCCATTCCGTATCCGATGGCAATCTTGGAACCGTTTATTTCCACCACTGCCGGCCGGTGACCGCCCGGTTCGCTTATTTTACGGATGTTCCCGCCCGCCCTGATTCCCAGGCTTTCAAGTTTTCGTTTTAAGCCGGGGCCGCCCTGCAGTTCTTTGATTATTCCTCGTTCACCTGATTTTAATTCCACTAATGTAATCATATCGCTAAATATTTTAATTCATTCTGGCAACCCCGTCAATTCGTCGTTTCGCTTGATTTTTTCAACAAATAAGGCTAAAATTTCATTCAAAGGGGTTTATGGAAATACAAGAACTGATAATCATTGGGGCCGGTCCGGCCGGTTTAACTGCGGGTCTTTACGGAGCCAGAAGGGGTTTAAAGCCGATACTACTGGAAGGATTAATTGCCGGCGGGTTATTAGCCTGGAGCGACCGGATAGAGAACTACCCGGCTTTTCCTGAAGGTATCAGCGGTTCAGAATTAGCCCGGAGGATGAAGGAGCAGGCAGAGAAGGCCGGCGCC
This sequence comes from Candidatus Omnitrophota bacterium, assembly GCA_043797665.1. GTDB lineage: Bacteria > Ratteibacteria > UBA8468 > MWAK01 > MWAK01 > CAZVUE01. The sequence goes on along the minus strand of JAZDPL010000080.1, from coordinate 1,536 downwards.
GGAATTGTGAACGGTCAGGTTACCGCAGTCAAAAAAGAGGATGAAAAAAAGTTTGTCGTGGAGGCAGGTCAGTCATACCAAACAAAGGCGGTAATTGTTGCTTCCGGCAGTCAACCCAAAAAATTGGACGTACCCGGAGAAACGGAATTTATCGGCCGGGGAGTATCCTACTGTGCTACCTGTGACGGTCCCCTGTTTTGGAATAAGACCGTAGCGGTTGTCGGCAGCAGCACGATTGCGGTCAAGGAGGCTCTTCTTTTAACCGGTTTTGCCCGGAAGGTAATCCTGGTTCATCAGAGAGAATCCCTATCCGCTAACCAGGAATTGACCGGAAAACTAAACCTGCAGCCCGGGGTGGAAATTATCAGTAAGAGTGTCGTACTTCAGATTTTGGGCAAAGACCGGGTTTCCGGTATTCAGCTCCGGAACTCGGATACCGGCCAGGAATCATCAATTGCGGTCGACGGCGTCTTTATCTTTGCCGGGTTTAAGCCCAGTACAGGGTTTTTGCCGCCTGAAGTAAAGTCTACCGCTCAGGGATATATCATTACCGACGATAAGATGGAGACCGAGTCTTCCGGGCTATTCGCCTGCGGCGATTGCCGCCGGAAATCGTTGCGGCAGGTAGTTACCGCCTGCGCGGACGGTGCCATCGCGGCCCATTCCGCCGCAGAATACCTGGCGAAGATATGAATAAAAATTATATGCTAAAAACACTGGGGCAGGGACTGCTTGATTTTTTCTACCCCGATTTTTGCGTTGCCTGCGACCGGAAGATACCAGAGGGTATTTTTTGCAAAGAGTGCTTCAGTCAGATTGAACCGTTGACCGTTCCGGTCTCCGGTTCTCTTTTCGCCGCGGTACGTTACCAGAAACCAATGTCTACCGCAATTCACCGTTTCAAGTACCGCGGGGAGACCTACCTGGCACCACACTTAAGTAAATTATTGATTGAATTATTTCAATACTATCGGTTAAACGAAAGGATAGACTGCGTCATTCCGGTACCGCTTTATTCCAGCCGGCAGCGGGAACGGGGTTTTAACCAGTCAGAACTTATGGCGCGGGAACTGGCAGCCAGATTTTCATTACCCGTCGCAAGCCGGATTATTGTCCGCGTTAAGAATACCCCTTCCCAGACTACTCTTTCCGAAAAACAACGGATGGCTAACGTAGCCGGAGCGTTTCAGGTTCGCAAACCGGAAATAGTCAAAGACCGGGTCTGTCTCCTGGTAGATGACGTGCTGACCACCGGCGCCACCCTGAATGTCTGCCGTAACACCCTCCTTTCCGCCGGGGCGGCTGAAGTCTTCGGTATTGCCTTAGCCCGTGATTAATAATGTAACCTGAAAAAAGCGTGAAAAATGATACCTAAAATCAGAAAACCGCGAAAGAATTGGGAATTCCAGAGTCTCATTTCTACAATTTTCAGCAAATGGACAAAAAATCATAGAGATTTCACCTTTAAAAAATATTAATACAAGCGATTAAATAAAAGTAGGGGCTTGATTTATCAAGCCCGCTTAATTCGGGTCG
>JAZDPL010000079.1:0-49534 GCA_043797665.1 Candidatus Omnitrophota bacterium | reverse complement strand
AAAACAAAATGGCTGGGTTTGACCGTTTCACCAATCAGGTCCGCCGAATGCTGGATTCGGCACGGGAAGAAGCCCTCCGCTGCGGACAGAGTGCCATTGCCTGCGAACATTTTCTTTTGGCGCTGCTGCGGGACGGACAGGGAATCGCGGTGGCGGCTCTGTCCAGTTTGGGTCATAACCTTGACCGTATCCGCCGGGAGGTTGAGGAGGTCTCTCCGATGGGCCCGGCGCTCCGGATGGAAGGTCCCCTTCCTTTAGACTACCATGCCAAGCGAGCCCTGGAATTGAGTGTGGAGGAAGCCCGGCAGTTTTCGCATACCTATATCGGCACCGAACATATCCTTCTGGGTATTTTACGCGAGGGAGAAAGTGTAGCCGGTCAGACTCTGACCCGGTTGGGCCTTTCCGTAGAACGGACCAGGCGCGCGGTCTACGAATTGATTCGCGTTTCAGCCTTTGAGCATCCGGAACTCGCTCTCAAATCAAAAATGTCCGCCCTGGGTCTTTTTGGACGGGATTTGACCCGGCTTGCCCGGGAGGGGAAATTGGACCCGGTTATCGGCCGCCAGAACGAGATTGAGCGTCTGGTTCAAATCTTATGCCGGCGACGCAAGAATAACCCGGTTCTCATCGGTGAAGCCGGGGTGGGTAAGACCGCAATTGTGGAGGGTTTTGTTCAGGCAATGGCGGCCGGTACGATGCCGGAACCGGTGGAGAATCGCCGGGTCGTAATGCTGGATTTATCCGCCATGGTTGCCGGCACTAAATACCGGGGTGAATTTGAGCAGAGGCTCAAAGTGGTAATCCAGGAGATAATTGAAAACCGGGTGATTATATTTATCGACGAACTCCACGTTCTGGTCGGGGCCGGCGGTGCGGAAGGCGCGATGGATGCTTCCCAGATTCTGAAACCGGCGTTAGCCAGCGGAGAGATTCAGTGTATCGGCGCCACCACCATGGGTGAGTACCGGAAACATATTGAGAAGGATGCCGCGTTGGAACGGCGGTTTCAGGTGGTCTTTGTCAGACCGCCGACGAAGGCGGAGACGGTGGAGATTCTCAAAGGCCTGCGGTTTAAATACGGGGAACACCATAAGGTGGATATTACCGATTCCGCGGTTGAATCCGCGGTCCGGTTTTCCGAAAGGTACATCAGCGAACGGTTTTTGCCGGATAAGGCGATTGACGTTCTGGATGAGGCTTGCGCTGCGGTCCGGGTGAAAAGTTATAAAATTCCTGACGGGGTAAAATCTTTGGAAGAGGAACTGAATGACCTGTCCGAAAAACGCGAAAAGGCGATTCTGGATTTGGATTATGAAACCGCCATCAACCTCCGGGAACAGGAAAAGGTAACCAGGTTCCGGCTGGAAGAATTGAAACGGGCCTGGCGCAAGAACCTTGCCACCGTTACCGGTGTGGTGTCCGAAAAGGAGGTGGCCGAAGTAGTCAGCCGGTGGACCAGGATTCCGTTACAGAGGATATCAGAGGATGAAGGGCGGCGCCTTTTGCGGATGGAGGAAGAGATGCGCCGGCAAGTGGTGGGCCAGGATGAAGCGATTAGTGCGGTTTCCCGGGCGATCCGGCGCAGCCGTACCGGCCTCAAAGACCATAACCGTCCGATTGGCTCCTTCCTTTTTTTGGGTCCCACCGGTGTCGGGAAAACCTTGCTGGCAAAGGTTTTGGGCCAGTTTCTCTTTCAGGATGAGGAATCCCTCATCCAGATTGATATGAGTGAGTATATGGAGCGATTTTCCGTCTCCCGTCTGATTGGAGCGCCGCCCGGCTATGTCGGTTATGAAGAGGGTGGCCAGTTGACCGAAAGGGTAAGACGCCGGCCTTATGCGGTGGTACTCTTTGACGAATTTGAAAAGGCGCACAGTGACGTTTATAACCTCCTGTTGCAGGTTCTGGAGGAAGGGCGTTTAACCGATAGTTTCGGTCGTCAGGTTGATTTTCGCAACACCGTTATCATCCTGACCTCTAACCTGGGCTCGGACCTTCTGGGAAAAGAATCGGTGGTTGGTTTTATACCCCAGGAGGAAGCGCAGGTTGATTATGCCGAGATGCAGGATATCTTTAAATCTGAAGCAGAACGGACTTTCCGGCCGGAGTTTCTCAACCGTCTGGATGAGGTGGTAGTTTTTAAGAGCCTCTCGGCGTCTGAGACTTCCGCCATTGTCCGCCTGGAAACAGAAAAGGTTATCGCCCGGCTTAAGGAAGAGAACCTGAATGTCCGGCTTAATGATAAGGCGTACCGATTCCTGGAAAAGGAAGGGTTTGACCCGCAGATGGGTGCCCGTCCCCTGAAGAGGGCGATAAGTCAACATCTGGAAGACCGGTTATCGGAAGAGTTGTTGACCGGTGATATTCATCCCGGCGATGAGATTACCATTTCCGCCGATGCCAATCTTACCCGCCTCACCTTTAAAGTGAGCAAAAATGTAGGGGTTCAATTTATTGAACCCGAAGGTTGTCGGGTTTGATGAATCAAACCCCACATAATTATGAAGAGAATTGACCCAAAAGAAAGGCTTATTTTCGCCCTGGACGTTTCCTCCCGTACCGAGGCAGAGAGGTACGTCAAAGAACTTGAGGGCACGGTTCAGTTTTTTAAGGTTGGAATCATTCTGTTTACAACAGCCGGACCGGGCATAGTTTCCTGGCTGCTCGAAAGAGGTAAAAAAGTATTTTTAGACCTGAAGTTTTTTGACATTGAGGAGACGGTGAGAAAAGCGGTTCAGCAGGTAGCCGGTATGGGTGTGGAGTTTCTTACGGTGCACGGTGAAACCGGCGTCATTAAAGCGGCCGTAGAGGGAAGGGGTAAAAGTAATCTGAAGATTCTGGCGGTTACGTTTCTTACCAGTCTGGATAGCGGCAGTCTGAAGGATTCAGGATTTAACGTGCCGGTAAGCGAGTTTGTTCTCTACCGGGCTAAAAAGGCCGCGGAACTTGGTTGTGACGGGCTCATAAGTTCCGGAAGAGAAGTTAAGTTAATCCGGCAGGAATTAAAAGAGAGGCTGATCATCGTAACCCCGGGCATCCGTCCGGAAGGAGCCGGTACTGACGACCACAAACGGTGGGTGACGCCGGGGGTGGCGATTGAACAGGGTTCGGATTATCTGGTGGTCGGCAGACCGATTCGCGATGCCAGAGACCCGGCTCAGGCGGCTCAAAATATTTCAGATGAAATGGCCCAGGCTTTCCAGAAGGTTCTCTCTGATTAATCAGCATGTCATTCCTGCGGATAGTAAGCAGGAATCCATTAACAGTACTTGATTCCCGCTTGTGGGGCACGCGGGAATGACAAAAAATAACATGGAGGATAGTAGTATGGCGAAGATAGCCTTTATCGGCGCGGGCAGTTTCGGATTTACCCGGGGGTTGGTGAGAGATATTCTGACCTTTCCCCTGATGACCGATGCCACGTTACACTTAATGGACGTTGACAAGGAGCGTCTGGAGTTTGCCCGGAAGGCGGTCCAGCGCATTGTGGATTTAGGCAAGTATCCGGCAAAAGTTAAGGCAACCCTGGACCGTAAAGAGGCGCTTAAGGGAGCAGATGCGGTGGTGTGTACCATCCTGGCCGGAGGGGTTCACGTCTTCCGGTACGACATCGAGATTCCCAAGAAGTATGGTGTGGATACCAATATCGGCGATACCCGGGGAGTTTCGGGTATCTTTAGAGCGCTGAGGACCATTCCGGTAATGGTGGGTATCTGCCGGGATATGGAACGGTACTGTCCGGACGCCATTCTGCTTAATTATACCAACCCCATGTCGATGCTTTGCCGGGCGATGCAAAGAGAGACCGGTATTAAGGTTACCGGTCTGTGCCACAGCGTCCAGGGAACTGCGGAGATGCTGGCGGACTGGATCGGTGCCTCTATGGACCGGATTACCTATCTGTGTGCCGGCATCAACCACCAGTCCTGGTTTATAGAATACAAGAAGGACGGAAAGGATGCCAATCTTTTGATTCGGAAGGCATTACAGAAAAAGGAGATTTACAATGCCGAGCTTGTCCGTAACGAAATGTTTCTCCACTTGGACTATTACGTTACCGAATCCAGCGGTCACAACTCGGAATATAACTGGTGGTTCCGGAAGAGACCGGACCTGATTGAGAAGTACTGTACGCACGGAACCAACTGGAACCCCGGTGTCTACGCCTACATTCTGCAAGAATACTTAGGAAGGGAAGATACCTGGAAGAAAGAGACCAAGGAGTGGTTGGCAAAGAAAGACCCCATTCCTTTAGAAAGGGGCAAGGAATATGCCGCCAGCATCATTAACGCCTACTTAGGCGGGGAACTGTACGAATTTAACGGTAACGTGCCGAACAACGGAATCGTTACCAACCTTCCGTACGGCGCCTGCGTTGAGGTGCCGGTGGTTGCCAACAGGCGGGGATTCAATTCCGTTCACGTGGGTGCGCTTCCGCCCCAGTGCGCGGCGCTCAATAACGTCAGTATTGCGGTGGAAGAGATGGCGGTGGAGGCCGCCTTAACCGGTAATGCGCGTCTAGCCTTCCAGTCTATTGCCTACGACCCGCTTACCGCAGCGGTATTATCGTTGGCGGAGATTAAGAAAATGGTAGCGGAGATGTTTACCGTTAACAGACCGCACCTGCCCCAGTTCAAAAGCATAAAAATTTAAGGCAGGTTCCCTTACCGTAATTGTGGAAAACAATTAGTGGCGAACCATTCATTTTTCGCGTTTTTACTTCACGTTATGAATGTATTTTTCAGGTAGGCAAAGGTGATTTAATCAAGAACTCATCAGTATTCTTACTCCAAAAGGCGGCATTTTAATGCGCGCTTTTATCTTGCTCCCGGTAATAGCATCTATGTATGAGTCGGATAAATCTATTTCTTTATCTTCAGCGGTCTCATTAGAGATAAAGTATAACACCACTCCCTCGTTTTGCCGGCAACTGACGTGAATTCCTTTCGGAAGTTTCATGATGGGTTTAATGCCGAGAGACGCAAGAAATATTTTGTAAAACGTATAGTAATCTGTCGTTTCAAGTAAGGTGCCCAGATAAAACCCCTTTCCTTTACCAGAATCCTTTTTAGTGAAAGCCGGTATCTTATTGAAAAATTTCCCGGAATAGGTGGCGAGAACCTCCGTGCCTTTGTCAACCAGGATTTCTTCTATCCATTTGGTGAGTTTAAAACAGGGAAGCGGCATTACTGATTCATGAGAGACAAGTCGCATGTCACCCATCGTCTCAAGGTATTGTCCGAAGTCAAGAACCCTGATTCCGAAAGAGTCCCGGACCGGGCCGGGTATCGGAATATCCAATTCTTTGGCGTTTTCATCCACCACTCCGGACAAAGCGGTCAGCAGAACCTGACCGCCATTTTTAATATATTCATTTAGTGTTTTCCCCAGTTTTTCAGGTAATACATACAAAGCCGGAGCAATAATGCATTTATATCTGCTGAAATTCTGGCCGGGATAGACTATATCCACAGGGATATTACTGCCGGCAATCGCCCGAAAATGTTTGGCAAGGTGCAAGGCGTAACCGTTGCCACAAGGCCCGGAAAACTCGTCCAGTTTCTTGTATTCGGCAAATTCATAGTGATTCTCGTAGGTATAAAGAACAGCCACTTCCGGTGTAACCGGACGTGTTTCATCTAAAAGGGGTTTCAATTTTTTTAAATCATCGCTCAATTTCTTTATTTCCCTAAATACTCTGCCTGGTTGTCTGCAGTGCCTAAGTAAACCGTATCCACCTCGTTCAAAGCCTGAGGGGCAGGTATCCCAGCGGAAGTAACTAATCTGGTTGGCACCCAGACCAATCTGGGTTAACGTCCACAGGCGGACCTGCCCGGGAAGCGGGAAATCGTCACATTGGAACTCATTAAACCAGATTGGTTTGCCGCTTTTCATACCTCTGAGATAGGCGTTAACAAACGCTTCACCGGCAAAATCTTCTCCAAAAATAGATTTCCCAGAATAATAGTCTCCGGCAATTAAGTCAAAATATTCTGCCATTTCTGTATGGTCGTAACCATACCAGGTGATCATCATATTTGAGGTGACCGGGACATTTACCCCATTCTCTTTTAACCAGGCTGCCTGTTTACTGAAACAGTTTATTGTTATTTCGGAAAAGAACTTATGATACGAAATCCAGAGAGAGGGGCTGGGGGCTGTATTGGGAAATGGTATTTGACTGAACTTCTGTAGTGTTTGACCCCAAAAATGGGTTTCGTGAGCATCGTTGAAATTTTCAATGGTATAGAATCTTTTTTCACACCATTGTTGGAAATGTTTTAAGCAGCGTTCACAGAAACAAAAGGGGGCCCCGACTTCATTGTCGATCTGCCAGCCAATTACCTGATTGTTTCCGACATAATGTTTAGCAAGTCTTGTCACGATGCTCTCACACAAAGAATGGTACTTTCGAGAAGTGGGACAGGTATACCGCCGCATGCCAAATCCCATCGTTTTTCCGTCCTGCAGTACCGGATGTATATCCGGGTATTTTTTGCACGCCCAGATAGGCGGTGTGGCAGTGGGGGTACACATAAGAACACCGATATTATGTTTCGCCAGCAGGGAAAAGACCTCGTCTAACCATTCAAAATCAAAGCGTCCTTCTTCGAGTTCCATCTTATCCCAGGCAAATTCCCCCATTCTCACGAATGAAATTCCTGATTTTGCCATTAGACCGATGTGTTCTTTCCAGGTCTTTTTAGGGTGATGTTCGGGATAAAATGCTGCGCCCAGTCCATTGAAAGATTCCATATTGAAATTATATTTCTTTCTGCGTTTCAAGGTCAAGTCGCCGAGTGATTGAGTAGGATGAGATACATGGGTAACACTCCGGGTCTCTTTGGAAATGTTAGAATAGAAACCGGTAAAAAAGACAAAAGGAGTGATACCCATGCGCTACCGATACGCCAAGAAATTCATACTGTACGTCTTCAGCAATTAGTGGAGACAGGAGGCGATTTCTTAGTTTGTAGTTCTTGATCTTGGTTCGGGTGGATTGGTCAAGGTATAATAGTAGCCTGACCGAAAGGAGAAAAATGGAAGAATCCACCCTGGTTTTAGAAAAAGAAAAGGAAGTATCTGCCCCCGGCAGCGCCGCCCGGCTCATCCGCGAAGTACGCCGCTATACCCGCCGGAAGTTTTCCTCCGAAGATAAGATCAGAATCGTTCTGGAAGGATTCCGCAAAGAAATACCCGTCTCAGACCTTTGCCGCAGGGAAAGCATCTCCTCAGCTATTTATTACACCTGGCTGAAGGACTTCATGGAGGCAGGCAAAGCACGGCTTAAGAGGGACTCCCTGCGTGATGCCACCGGAGGAGAAGTAAATCATCTGCGGGAAGAGAACGCCCGGCTTAAAGAACTGGTAGGAGACCAAGCTCTGAAGATTCAAATCTTTAAAAAAAGTCTGAATCCGTAACCCGGAAGTGGCACAACCATATGGACGAGTACATGCGGGAAGACCTGATAAAGAAGGTGGAGAAGCAGCAAGGCCGACGCGCTCAATCGCTGGCTGAGTTTAAGGTTCCTTCTTCAACATACTACAAGTGGCGTAAAGCCTATGATGAAGGCGGCATTTTTGGTTTGACCAAGACAAAACCAGGTCCAAAAAGGAGTTGGAACAGACTCACGGCTCCCGAAGAAAGCAAGGTCATTGAGGTTGCCCGGCTCCACCCGGAACTCTCGTCCCGGCTTCTGGCAATCAAGATTACCGATGAAGAAAACTTTTCCATCTCCGAATCCACCGTCTACCGGATACTGAAGGAGAATAATCTTATCTTACCCAGACCCTTACCGGAAATGCCGTCAGCCAAGGAGTGGAAACACAAGACCAGAAAGCCTGATGAACTCTGGCAATGCGACGCCACTAATCTTTTCATTGTTGGCTGGGGCTACTACAAGCTCATTCCGGTGGAAGATGACTTCTCCCGCAAGGTAATTGCCTGGGACCTAAGGGGCCGGACGAGACCGCCTTCTCCTTTGCAGACATAGTGGAGATGGCCGTGGAAAACGCCCGGAAGGAAGGCCACCTGGTGGATAGGGATTCCATGCCCCAACTCTACACTGACAATGACTCCGGCTTTACCTCAAAGCTGATGCCGAATATCTTGCCTACCACGGCATCAGGCATATCTTCGGCACCCCCTACCATCCCCAGGGTAGAGGCAAGATTGAAAGATTTAACCGCCGGATCAAGGAAAACCTCTGCCTTCTGGTCTACTGCTCTCCAGAGGAGCTAAAAAAAACCATAGAAGAGGCGATAACCGCTTACAACGTTACCCCTCACGAATCCCAAGATAATGTCTGTCCGAATGATGTCTATGCCGGAAGGAAGGAGAAAAAGCGCTTGACTCTGGAGCGCAGAAAGGAGTATAACTTAAGCAGGAGAAACTTCAGCCAAAACAATAACTCGGACCAATGGCAAACTGCAAACTTGAAATCAGGCGATTGTTTCCACTAAATTCAAAAGATATACCAACTTCCTGTTCATACATGCAATTCGTTGGCTGTGGCAGATTTTAATAACGATGGAATACTTGATATTTTCGCTACATCATATAATTCCGGCAGAGAACGGGATTTGGATTCGTATATTTATTGGGGTATGCCCGGCGGTATATATTCGGCTGAAAACCGGACCCGGCTTTTCAGTCACTCTGCCTGTGGTTGCATAGCCGCTGATTTCAATGAAGATGGTTGGGTTGATTTGGCTGTTGCCCACCACAAGACGCATGGGAATCATACGGGATATTCTAAAATTTGGTGGAACGGTCCGGAAGGTTTTTCCCCGCAACGGGTGACAAAGTTACCGACTTTGGGGCCCCACGGAATGCTGGCGGTAGACCCGGGGAATATTATGGACCGCAGGCCTGAAGAATACTACATTTCAAGTCCGTTCAATCTGCCAAACGATGCCAAAGTAAGCAAAATTTGCTGGGATGCAGAACTACAGGAGAAGACCTGGGTTAAAGCACAAATTCGTTTTGCCGTCAGCGAAGAAATGCTGAATCAAGCGCTCTGGCAGGGACCTTTAAGTTATGGCGGTTGGTTTACGAATGGACAGAACGCCGAACGAATACACCAGACAGGAAACTGGATACAGTACCGGCTGGCCCTTGGCGCTGTTAATGGCGGGAATAGCCCGCGCATAAAAAGCGTTGAAGTAGCCTATGACAAATAAGGCCGGGCATCAGGCTGAAATGTTTCTTCTATAAATCCCTTAAAACCGGAGGTCCGCATGGAGATACTAAAAATAAGGCCGTATCAGTTGTTATGTTTAATCTGTTCTTTCGGGGAGAATGGCTGTTGTGGACCAAAAGATGGGAAGTTGAAGGAACTCCTGGAAAAGATAAGAGAGTTTTCTTCCCGGCCGATAATGCTTCACTGCAATGCCGGCGATGTATTTTCCTATCAGGACCCGGGGGCTGAAGAGGATACCAAAGAAGGGAGTGAATTTAACCGGGCCAGGGACCTGGAAATCCTGCATAAACTTGACCTTATGCCCGGCGCCATCCTTCCGGCCCGGATAATCCTTTTCCGGATATTCGATAAGATTTTAACTGTTTCCGGGATATGCGGGCAGTGCGAAAAAGCCCAAAAAGGGTATTATGAAAAAGCAATCCAAAACTTTATCGCCGGAAGTCCGGATTGGAACACGGGAGATACCGGTTTTTATAAACTTTTGAAAGAAGGAAAGTGTTCCATCCTGACGGAAAGAAAAGAAGCGGAATTTGCCGAAGAAAAGAAGAAATCACTGGCCGCAATGTTCCAGGCGGAAGAAATCAGCGTCCGGCCGCATATCTTACTCTGCGCCGTGGAACAATACGCAGAGGGTAAAAGGCCCCCGTTTGCGTATGACAACCTGCCGGAAATGATGCAGCATATCATTAAAAACCCTGACCTGAAAATAAAACTCGCCCCGGACGCAGACTGGATGATGTGCGCGCCCTGTCCCGGAAGGGACCCGGGATTAAATGCCTGCATCCAGGCCAAAGGACACGGCGGCCTCGGAAGTCAACTGAGGGACTTAAGAACGCTTCAAAAACTTGGTCTTAAATATGGGCAAAGCATGAAGGCAAAAGATTTGTATAAACTTATCTTTGAAAGGATAAAAACAACCAATGAAATCTGTGCGATGGACGGAGTCTTTCCTTCTGTCTGGGAAGACAAATGCGGGGTTCCTAATTTAAGCTGGACAAAAGAAGGAAAAGAAAATGAAACATACAAAAAAGGAAGAGAAATGTTAATGGCGGAGCTGGGCATATTGAAGAATAGTTCCTCTCCTGTCGAAGTCGTGCTGAAGTCGTTATACATACTTTAAATCAGAGTCAGTACCTGCCGTAAAGCAGTTTCGTCACCAGTGGTAGGTGAGAATTCCAGACCGATGTATCCGTCATAACCGGTTTTGTCAATAGCCGCAAATATTCCCCGGTAATCCAGCTCCCCTCCCACAAGTTCGTGGCGGCCCGGCACGCCCGCTACGTGAAAATGTCCAATCACAGGAGCATAGAGCGTAAGATTATCAATCAGGTTCCCTTCCGTGCGCTGTTGATGGTAAAGGTCATCCAGAATCTTCAGGTTTGGCGAAGATACTTCTTGAACGATATCTGCCGCCTCAGCCATTCTGGTCAGCCAGTACCCTTTATGGTCAACGACGGGGTTTAGAGGTTCTAAAACTAAAATAACGCCTTCTTCCTTTGCTATCTTTGACATACCCTTCAGTTTCCGGACAACTCTGCGTCGCGTCGCTTCAAACGTCTCGTCAGCGATACAATTACCCGTCGTCACGATCAACCGCTTACATCCTAAGGAGCGGGCAACCTCTGCTGACTCCACAAGCCCATCGGTCAACTCCTTCTCATAACCGCGCTCTACCAGGAGACTATTCGGCTCCGTACAAAAGGCAGCAACTTCCAGGCCGGTTTCTTCTTTAGCCGCACGAACCTTTTTCAGTTCCTTGTTTTTCCAACCCCAGAACTCAAACGCCTTAAACCCTGAATCTTTCACCTTCTTAATCTTTTCTTCCGGCGCCAGATTTTTCCAGAACATCTCAATACAGACAGATAACTTTACCATCTTGGACTCCTTGTGCGACCCGCCTACGCCAAGGCTTTGGCGGACAGGGACAGGTAAATCGCACCGCTACTTGTGGCTATATTTAGGGACTTACTGACTTGCCCAGGCGGAGAGATTCATTGACCGCAAGGGATAGAGCTAAAGATTTGACCGCATCCGCGTAAGGTGACCGGATAGCGGAGCCATCACCGGTTCTCACTGCTTCAATAAAGGTCTCATCTATCATTTGACCAAAATCATTCCCCACCTTTATCTCGGTGCAACGGTTTGGTTCTGTAATGGTCAGGGAAGTTCGTTCCGCATAAGAAAGGGCAACGTCTTTCAGGTAGATATCGAGACCCGTCTTACTGACTGCTTTCAAAAAGCAGGCGGAAAAGATAGTGCCGATGAGGCCATTTTTAAACGTCAGGGTGGCGGCGGTCGCATCTTCAACGTCGTAACCTTCCACTTCTTTCATCAAGCCGGTGCGGGCAACCGCAAAGACCTCTTTTACCTCACCAAAGAGGTATCGGCACAGGTCAAAGATGTGGATAGTCTGCTCCACTGCCTGACCGCCACTCATATCTTTTTTGCGCCACCAGTAAACCCCGGGCATTCCTCCCATCCAGTAACCCAGGACCAGACCGGCTTCTTTTCCGGTAACAATGGTCTTCATCTGGTCTGCGATGTCCTGGTACCGGTCCTGGTAACCGGCGGAAGAGATAATCTTATTGCGCTCAATCGCCGCAGAAAATTCCAAAGCCTTCTCTAAGGTGATGGCAATGGGCTTTTCCACAAAGAGGTGGATACCTTTTTCAGCCGCGATTAACTCCGCATCCGTATGGGCAAAAGGAGGAACGCAGATATAGAGGGCGTCCAACTCTTCTTTCTCCAACATCTTCCGGTGGTCCTGGTATGCCCGGCCCTGGTATTTGTCCGCAGACGCCTTTGCCCGTTCCATTGCCACGTCGGCAAAGGCTACCAGTTTCACCTCCTTCATCTTCTCTAAATGACTCAAATGATAGTTGGCAATACCCCCGGTTCCCACAAAACCTACTTTAACTTTATTCATTTCTCCCATACTCCTCCTTCAATTATTGACTAAGTTTTTTGATATTCCCTTAAGCTGACTGCGGTTCCAACAAAAATCCGGTAATTTTCTGCTCGTTGAAAAGAGAGTTTTGGTAGAATATACTCCTTTCTATGATGCAAGAAAATTATCAATTATACGCACCTTGGTTTCAATCATATCTATACAGGATGGAAATCTTCTATCGGTTCTCTCTACGAGGTCCAACCAGGGAGCCTCCTGATAAACAGGCTTAGATGACAAAGCATTTTCCTTTTCAAGTTTCGCTATCCGCTTCATTTGGTTCCGAAAATGAACTTCCTTTATTCTTTCATACTCGCGCCGCGCTACTAAGAAAAGAATGGTATATTCGCAAGTCTGCATAGTCCGAAAGATTAACTCGGTCAATAATGTTTCTTCCCGAAGATGTTTTTTATCAGTATCTGTCCGGGTTAATCTAAGCGCGGCTTGGAGATGCCTCCAGGATGATTCCGCTTCATTTGCGGCGGAATGATATTCGCGAATAATAATATTCCATACATCTTCTGATGGCTCTTCCGGAACAACCGACCAAGAAAACGAATCAGGTAAAGTGTGTAAAACCATACAGTTTTTATTTTCACCTACGTAAAATGTCTCTTCCGCATATTTTCGGCAATACTCATAATAAATCTCCGGTATCTCCATCTCTTTTATTGGTATCAGGGGATGGGCCGGTCCCAAAAAACCCGGGCCTTGAAAATAATAAGGAAGACAGATACAGGGGATATGTCCCATCGCGCGGCTCATACATTCCCAGGCAGTCATAATTTCGCTTACTGCTTCCGGACCAAAATCGCGTGCGGCTATCTTCCGCAAGAACTCATCTTTGGTGAAGATTGTTCCATAGGCTGCCCAGAAACCCAATTCTTCGGCGCGCGAACCGAACATGCCAAAGAAAAACCAGGATTGATGGACACCAAACGGTTTAAGATTTCGTACTATCTGCCATTTATCCGCCAGTCTCTGCATGGCTGGCACATAAGGGAACTGACACACCTCAAGTCCTATCCCGGTTTCTGTCTTGATGAATAAGTTGCGATTGGTACGATGCGCATAATCCGCTAATTTAGCAGCGTCGGGACTTGGCCCCAGATAATCAATACTGTAATCCCATACAACCTTGGTATAACCATCTTTCTTATACCTGGACCTCCACCCAGCATCAACTGAATGAAGTATGGCGATATCTTTGGAGAATTTGTCAAACATCACCTGGGGGTCCAGAAGATAGCTATAAAACCATACCCCGACATATGCACGCGGCTGGACTTTTTTTACGCTGTTAGCAATCCTGTTTAAGAGCGGTACAAGCGAATTTTCCGGGGGCTTCCCAAAACAACAGGGACATGGATATGCTGGTCTTTCCCACATACGGCAATGGAAAAACGATTCCGAGTAGGGAATAAGCGTTATCCCTGCTAATTCCGGTACTTCCGAAAACAGCCGGTTGAAAGTCTCCTCGTAGAAAGCAAGCGTTTGTTCACTACTTGAACATAATACGTGTACCGGACCAACACTTGAATCAAACCCTGAGCCGCGCACTCCGGGATGTTGGAGAAAAATCGGATGATTGTCTCTTAACTTTGGTGCTTCAACGTGATAACTGAATCTAACGCCGTAACGTAATGCCCGGCAAACGGCCCCTTTTAAGATTTCAATATGCTTGTTGTAATCAGGATGGGTTAACTCCGGAAAAATATCACTTTTAACATAACATAGAAGGTCACCGTGAATCATCATGGTATTGACGCCATAATGAGCATAAAGACGGAATCCATCGTCACTCAGATATTCCGGGGATAAATCCGGAACCGAATAATTGGCACCCCATGGTCCCTGACTAATTTGAACCGGCCATTTGGTCTGTTTTTCAAATACACCGATTGGGAGAAATGGACCCCGACGCGTACGCATTTCCCACTCCAGCCAGGCAATACCAGCCCAAATCCCGGCAATATCGCTTCCTTCCACCATTATTTCTTCTGGCCGGCAGGAATAACGACAGTCGCGACCCTGCAGATAGGGGGTCAATGTAAAAATAATCCTGGTTTGTTCAGTATTTTTATTGTTGACACCCATACAATGTATAAAATCATGCAAATCATTTTCCATAGCCGATGCTGTCTGTCGGTCTATATTTCTACACTCAATTACATATTTTCCGTCTAGACAAAACTCACCTTCGCCAACACGGGACGCCGGGTCCCGGGCAACACAACGATGAGGATTTCGCCGTTCAATACACATTGGGCTGTTGTTCGCCCTCTTAAAAATAGTCCTTAAAGCGAATGAATTTATGGTCATTATTCTGAATGTCTATGGCAAAAAGACCGGTGTCACATCATTTTCGTAAACCTGCACAACCCCCAATTTTTTCCGCCTGGTTTTACTACAGACTTCCGTATGCCCGTCGAGAAAGATAATATTAGCCAAGCCGTTATGACGCAACTGGACACCCGATCCTCTGTTTCCGTCAATGGTAAATCCAAAGGTGGCAATTTTGTCTGCCGGAATCAGTAATCCTCCGGTCATACTCCATGACAAACTCTTTAAAGTCTTTGACTGACGCCAACGGTGGAATGCAGAGTTCCTGACCGTACCAGCCGTAGACATCACCCAAATTATGCGCCAGATAATGCTTTAATAGTCTCTCTATATTAAGGGTCAATACTCTCCAGCTTTATGGGCAATCGGTCAACCTCCTTTTTCTGGAAAACCCTGATTAATCTCTCCCGACAAGTCATAGTCCGCAATTTCCTTTCAGAATAATAGGATTTAATCACCGAGCGTTGAGGTTGCCTCTATCAGTTTGGGTTGTGGTCCTCTCATCGTCTGGTTCATCTTTTCCAGGCTTTAGATCAAAATTACGTCGGTCAGGTAAATGAACAATATCCAAATATCTGCGAAATTCATAATTTTTTTCACCCATGATATTTTTCCTTTATGGTAGCAACTTACTTTAACATCAAGATTGCCAAGGAGATGGTATAATGGTAAATTTTTCCTCAGAGCTAAACACTTCTCCTCCGTCTCTACTACTTATAGTGATAAAATAATCACCTGTGGCTAAATCTGATACTTTTAGTCCTAAGGAGACTAAGCGCTTTTCAAAATTAAATGGACCAGATTGAAAGACTACTCGTTTTCCCTGGGTAACGGTAATAAAAAACTGAGATTTTCGTAACGTAGTATTATCTATGGGAAGATCTAAATCGAGAGACACCACTTTAGTCCCTTGCCATATCTGATTGGGTATATCTAATATCTTTTTTGTCAAAACGTTACTGTCTTGAGGGATCTTAAGGTCGTTGACGCCAGGCACTATCACCCCCCCCTCACTTGGAACCCGATATTGCCGGCCGCCCAACGTTTGCCACCCTGTTCCATCGCTCGAAAGTTGAACCGATGCGCTAAAACTGGAATCTTTTGAAGAAAAAGGAATAAAGCAAACATTCACACCTGGATTCAGACAAATATTTCTCTGAAAATCCGAAGTTTCTATTTTTACCCGGCCCAAGAACTTTAAAGGGTTATTGGTATAGTTTCTTAAAAAAGCATGAGCGATAAATTCTCCTTTTGAGTTTATTGGAACTATCTCTATCCATTCTATCGAAACAGGATAAAAGTTACTTAAAAATAACGCCCCGAAGTTCCAGGGTTCATTAAAACCCGTGGCCAAGTTAGACCAGGAACTCAGCTCACAGTCCGTTGAAGATGGACGGTTCCGGGCAAGATTAAATCCCCAAGATATATTTTCCGATGGGGGAGATTTTAATCCAAGGAAAGAAAAAGGAATTGCACATTCAAGGGTCCATCCTTCTCGGTCTATTCTGCTGGCAGCAATTATTCCCTTGGTTGATAACGTTTCTGAGTTCAAAACTTTATCCGCCCCCCGTTTACATAACAAGGCTACTACCTTTCCCCAGGAGTTGATACCAAAATGGTAATAACTTCCCCACTGGTCGGAAGGTGTTAGAAAAATCTCCAGCAGATTATCTCCCCAGATATTCCCGGTTTCCTGGTAATTTTCTGGTCGTGGTTGCAATTCCTGGTTATCCTCCATATGAGCTCCAAGATAAATATTCTTGCGGTCAAATCCCACTTTAAACATTGTCTGATGTTGGGTTACTAACTTGGATTCGGCGAGTTTCGAGCCAAGAAGAAAAAAATCTCCACCTGCAAAAGGCACTTTCTCCCAGGAAGGGTCACCACTGATTTTTCCATCGATAACCGGGGGTCTCTTTAAATCTACTGCTAATGCCTTTTTTCCCTCAACTGGCCAGAGATTATTCGTTATTTCCTTTCGGTAGGAAATGCCAGCAATGCGACCCTGGGAAGATAAACCCTTACTTTGAGAAATATCTTTTCTTCCCTTTTCCTCCAAACCGAGTTCTTTACGGAGTTCCGTTATCATTCCAGCTATTCTGAAACGAGCATGGTCAAACATACTCGCTCCGGCTTCAGCTATCCAGTTCGTGCCTCGATTATCCCCTTTGTCATTGAAAGGTGAAAATGACGCAAGCATCTCATTAAGTTCTTTCTCAAATTGTTTTGCCCTACTTTTCAAAACAGGGTTCCCTTCTTTCAGAGATCGGATGATCAGTTTCTGAAGCGTTTCAATATATCTTGAATCATCAACCCCCTCCCTGATCGCTTCAAACGCGGGGTTGGGCAGCAGCCCGTCCTCGCAAGGCCACGAATAGACGTATACTCCCGGGCCGATGTATCCTTCCCATCCCCCATCGGGGAAATAGTGATACGCGGAATACAACCGGTCGTTTTTGGGATTGCAGGTAATGTAGCGATATGCAAATTCCTGGTGACCCAGCACGCCGGTCGCTTCAATCAGCAGGCCGTAGGCGTAGCGGCACTGAAGTGAATCGCTGGGCGGAGCCTGATTGTATAACAGTTGTTTGCGCCCAAGTTTGTTTACCCGCGTAATGTATTCGGTACTTGCCGGAGCGTCGATCGCAAAATCGAGCGCGTTGCCGAAGGCGCCCAGGTCATCGTCGCCCGTGGCATGCCCGACCAGAAATCCCGATGTTTGAATATCTGCAGACGCTTCCTTGGCCAGTTTGGCCAGATGCACCACCTGCGCAAGACTACCGTCTGCGGTCGTGCCTTCATCGCTGATGTTGTGAACAATGGGCGGCCAGCCGCGCTTTTCGGCTTCGGTTTTCCATGCCAGAAAATGCTCGCGAGCCCACTGGTCTGCCTCGGGCGTATTCCACTCGTATCCGCATACGAATTCTTTATAGTACTTTGGCTGTGAACAATGATTGACAAAATACGCCCGGTCAAGCCCCACCTCCATGGCCCATTTTACCAGCATGGCCGGCGGCGGCACGCTTTTGTTGTTGTATCGCACCCCTTCGCTGAATGAAGGCGTTGCATCGAAATCGAAAACATACTTTCCATCCGCCCCTTTTTTAAACGCGGGCAGAATATTCATGTAGGCCGTGTGGTTCATGCCGTGCTCGCGCATGTCGATCATTTCATTTCGCACATTGCGTGGATCACCCACAAATGACTGCGGGACCTCGTTAAGAGTATAGAGCATACTAAACAGCTTCTCGGTTTCGTCGAGCCGGAAAGGCAGCACGCGTAATGCCACGGACACCCGCTGCGGCTCGAAGCCCGTGGACTCGATTACAATTTCACCGCGATACACCCCGGCCGCTGCCGATTCCGGCACATAGGCCGTGAGCCAGACAAAGGCGCTCGTCCCCGC
Organism: Candidatus Omnitrophota bacterium; assembly: GCA_043797665.1. Taxonomy (GTDB): domain Bacteria; phylum Ratteibacteria; class UBA8468; order MWAK01; family MWAK01; genus CAZVUE01. The sequence goes on along the minus strand of JAZDPL010000079.1, from coordinate 31,633 downwards.
TTCAAAATCCGAGTATTGGCGTTTTTCCAGAATCAACGGGTCGAGCCGATAGGCGAACCGGTCAACGGGGTTGGGCATGAATTTCACCCAGCGGAGATCCAGACACGCGGCCGGGAATTCCTCCCCGCGATCATTTTTCAAGGTGGTAATGGTCACGCTCACCTCGCGCACGCGTTGCCGCGCAAACAGTCCTAGCGCCATGGGCTCGTATTCACCGCGCGCGGCGAATGCCTTCATGCTTGGGTCAGCCAGCGCCGCTGGACCGGGACGCAGACGTGGATGCATACGGTCAAGATAGTGACAGCGATACGGCCGCACACCGTATTGCTTATCCGCCGGCGAGGGCTCCACCTCCGGGCCAAAGTCGATCCCCGACGGATCCACCTCGCGGTAACCCGCAGGCATAACAATAGTTTCAGTATGAGAAGGAACCGTTGTACCCCATACTTTAAATTGAACTGGTATTTCTGCCGGCATATTCTCTTGAGAAAAAACCAACGAGGTAGATAAAATTGATACCGTGTAAACTAAACCTAAAATAATACTTACTACCGTTTTTCTTATCATTATTACCTTCCTTCTTAGTTATAGTAAGCCTTCCAAGACTGTTAATTTGAAAGAACGTGAAAAGAGACAGATGTCATCCCGACTGACTTCAATCACAATCGTATGTTCCCCGCATGGGAGAAAATCAGTTGCCAGGGCAAATTCTCCCTCCCTTCCTTTTAATTCAACCTTTTCTTCAGCCGCAGTATTTTTAATGTTCACTTTCATTTCTAGGTTAGAAATTAAATCATCGCCTACCGGCAGGCTAAACTTTATTTTTAACGCTTTCTCCCCTTGTAAAATAGACCCTTTTTGGAGAGAAAACCATCCTTTTCCGGGCGTATCTATTTTGGGTATTTGCACCCCATAGGTACCAAGATTTATCATTTCCTTTCCTTCTATCTGGGCAAATAATATCCCCCGTATACCGTCTGACTCGTTGCACCCTGGGGAAAAATTCAATTTTGATTCGTCAATTTTGTATGGAAAAAATATAGTAGTAATTTCCTGTTTAAATACCGCTTTAATTTTACCTTCCCCACCCACGCTCGCTAAAATTTCAGCCGAAACCGGTTGTTTCGCCAGTTTACGGATTATACATTTCAAGATATATTCCCCGGAACCTACTTTTATAACATCTGCTCGTTCAAGAATTAATGGCTCCTCATTCTCCTTTACCCAGAGAATACCAAAACTCCAGGGGCCTTCAGGGAAATTGTTGCAGCGGTTCCAGGAAGAAAATTCGTTTTGGGTGCGTTCTTGTCGGACGATTTGAAATGCCCAGGGGGCTGAGTTTTCACTTGCCCACATCATCACACCAGCGTATGGAACAACCATCTCCACAGTCCATCTGGACTCCTGCCTACTAGTCTTTACCACAAGATTCGCAATATCATATCCACGATAGTACCACGATACCTCTCCACTTTTCCATTTCATCCCGGTGTCTGCTATCTCGCCGGCAGCATTGACACATATGTTAAAGTAAAGCTGCCGCGCTGTTGGTGCTGATAACATAATATTTACAACATCCTGGTCTTCAATGGCAGAATCTCTCTTGTCAAGTTCTGGTTTTGGAGAAACCTTCAGTGATGACATATCAGGTTCCTCAAGAATAATCCCTAAGTACAAATTATCCTCATCATAGCCAGCCCTGAAAAAAGTCTTTTTCTTCGCTGGTTGATTCAATCCTTCAGATGTAACGAGCACAAAGTCTCCATACTCTTTTGCCTGTGTCCAGCAACTATCATCTATCTTTCCATCAATTACTGGAGGAGTCTCAAACTTCGTAACAAAAGCTGTTTTCTTGCTCTCTTTATAATATAGAGCCTCATCAGGGTAGTAAACAACCTTGCCAATGATAAGCGATTTGGGAATTTGTTCACCAGCCAGCAAACTGCTCCAATAACCCAGCAATAAAACACAAACAAAATAAAATATTATTGTTTTGACTCTCATAAATCCCTCCTTTTTAATCTAATCGTAACATTTTGTTAACTTCTCGTTTAAAATCATATATAAGTAATTGGTCTCGCGTAAGTTATACATAGGTAAATTTTATTCTTCTTGGTCCTTTCTATCTACTATCACCTGCCGGTTCGTTTTTTCTGATTCAGAAACCCAGCTTGCGTGGCCATCTACAAAAAGGACGTTTGCGCCCCCAGAATGGGAGGTCCAATCAATTGCGGTAGCTACTGAATTCTGGGGTGCACCGCCCCAGACATCCCAAGATAAACGTGGGTCGTCTGTACCTGGCCGCTTGTTATCAATTAAAACCACGGTGCGGGAGGGATGCGTTACCATTGATGACTTAATGAAGGAAAAGGATGTTGTGTAGCCGGGGTATGCCGGAAGATTCCCATTGTAAGCATAGTCGATAGTTGTACCTTGATAATTACCTGTTCCTGTGGGACAGTCAAATACGGTTCCTTTCGTGTAGTTTCCTTGTGCGTTTTCCCAAGTATAAAGATAACAAGAAAAAGGAGATTTTTGAAACCACCAATTAGACGATGGGAATTGGACCGGAGGGAAATAGTCGTCATTGTCCTGAAGGTACATAGAAAGAGCCAATCCGATCTGTTTCAGATTATTTATACAAGAAACTGACCGTGCTTTCTCCCTGGCCCTGTTGAGTGCCGGCAGCAGCATCGCGGCCAGGATGGCGATGATGGCAATAACGACTAAAAGCTCAATAAGTGTGAAGGCCCGTTTAAATCGAACCCCTATATTCTTCTTTAACATTTGGCACCTCCTTTTATGTTACACAATACACAGCAAAACTGCGTATATTCGGTTTGCTCACGGATTGCAAACAACGAAACCGAGCGCCGCTGATTGCAACAGGTTTAATCCGGTCAATCTTTTTATGCCCAACAGCGGTTCCTTTTATCACAGGGTCCCAATTTTCGCCTGTCAGAATTTCAATCTGATATTTTAAAACCCTTTCCCCCTCTTTAATCTCTTCCATAGTAATGATATGGTCTATAAGTATCGGTTTATCAAAGGTAAGCGTAAGTACGTCTCTTCTGCCGGCAGTGCTGGCAATCGGAGTTGTGAACCGGCGCCGTATTTCAGCACCAAACTCGGCTGCGCGTTTAACATCTGCTTCCGGAATCAGCCCGCTGGTATCCGGAGTATGGTTGAGTAAAAGGTTGCAACCATGGCCAACCGACCGGTAGTATATGTCCATCAAATTATTAAGATTTTTCAGCGTGTGTTCGTTATCTGGGGTCCAGAACCAGTCGCGGCGAATCGGAACATCGCATTCCGCCGGCAACCAGATAGTGCCTTTCCCTGAGTCAAGCACCGGACCGCTGACGGAAGTATCAAGTTCCGGCGACCATTCATAGTTTTTTTCTCGCACCGTATTCCAGGTCGGATATGGCGCTACCCCGTCTTCGTTCCCAACCCAGCGAATTGTAGCAGCACTGCTCTGAAATACCATTGCCCCGGGTTGGTATTTCCTGATAATCGGAGCGACCAATTTCCCATCGGCACTACCATCAAACCAAACTTCCATTGCTTAACATCCAGTCCTTCTGGGTTTATTTCTGACAACGGTGTAGAAAGATTATCCAATTGTTCGTTCTGATAGGTGTTTGGTGCAAAATGGATAAACATCCCCATTTCCATGTCCTGCCAGGCTAACTGGCCCAGAGAGGGAACGGCAATTGTTTTCCTTTTAAGCGTCATCTTTTGCCTCCAATAATTTACTCGATTCGTCATACCTTAGCCCGGTTTCTGATACCGAAGGTTCCGGCACCGGGCTCTTTTTTAAATAAAAACCGCAGGATTCCCTTATGATAAGCCTGGGTTCAATAACTATTTTTTGAGGTTGTTCTCCTGCTTTACTGTCTATTCTTGCCAGGAGAGTCGAAACGAGGTTTCGGGCAATTTCCCGCCGGGATTGCTCAACGGTGGTCAGGGTAACACTCAGATATTCACACTCTTTCACATTATCACATCCGACAACCGCCATACCTTCCGGAACATTCATCCTGGCTTCAGAAAGAGCCCGCATCGCTCCGATTGCCACCATATCGTTGTGAGTAAATATTGCCGTAGGTATCTCTGACAAAGAAAGCATCTGTTTCATACTCTGGTAACCACTTTTTTTATCTACCCCCTTTCCAGGGATGACCCATTCTCTCTTAACAAGTAAGTTGTTCTGGTACAAAGCGTCCCGGTATCCAATAAATCTTGGTTCGTAATCGCTTAGCCAACCAATATAACCTATTTTTTTATGTCCTAACCTTATCAAGTGATGGGTAGCTAAATATCCACTTTTATAAGTATCTACAAACACGCAATCCATTGAAATGTCCCTGTTCCCGTAAACGACCACCGGAACATCGGTTTCTTCAAGCATCAGGAGTTCTTCCGCGTTTACCTCTCCGGAAATAATCCCATCAACTCCTCTTGCCCCAAGTATCTCAATTGCATTACGGTATCCCGTTGCATCTTCGGCAGGGGAAAAAAGACCTACATATTCACTTCTGTCAAGACAATGATGAATTTCTTCGAAAAGTTCCGCATAAAATGGTTCAGAAAGTGCGCGAGAAATAATTCCCACAGAATAAGTCTTTCCGGTTACCAGACTCCGTGCGTTCATGTTGGGTTTATACTTGACAATTTGAGCCAGTCTGATTACTCGTTCTCTGGTCTCTTTCTTTACCAGGGGAGAATTTCTGAGTGCCGACGAAACGGTTGAGACCGAAATATCTAATATTTTAGAAATCTCTTTCTGCGTCATTTCAGAACGTTTCGATTTTAACAAAAAAAGTGGAATGTAATATCTGTAATACTAAAGCTATCATTGATTTTTTCGTGTGAACTATCACAATTTTGAACGTTTCGGTTTTATGGTACCTTAAAAATGGATGATTTGTCAAGTCACAAGTATTATGGTAATATATTTTTAAAGAGAGCCCATATGGAAAAAGGATTTGTTTTTGACTTCAGGATGATTCGTTCACCTTGGGGAGATTTTTCCGGGAAAGAGATTGAAACATCCCTGGAGGCCTACCCGGACGATTATCTTGAGGAAATCAGCCGGTCTGGTTATAACGCCATCTGGCTCCGCCTGGATTTACGGGAAAGCGTACCTTCCAAACTCTTTTCGGATAATGACATCAAAAAGAACCGGATATCCTGCCTGAACCGTTTAGTGGAAAAGGTGGGCCGGTTTGGAATCAATGCCTATCTCTACTTTTGCGAGCCGCGCAGCCTGAAACTGGAAGAACCGTTCTGGAAGGTCCACCCGGAATTAAAGGGCCAGCCGTCGCCTATTTTTGGCGTAAACAAAGATTTTGACGGGCATTATATCAGTCTCTGCTCCAGCACGCCGGCGGTCAAGGAGTATTTGGAGGAGAGTTCTTATAATCTCTTTAAGGCGGTCCCGGGTCTGGGCGGCGCGTTCCTGATTACCGCCAGCGAGTGGCCTACCCACTGTTATTCCCATTTTCCCCGGCCCCAGACAAAATTTACGGACTCGGAAATGGCAAAATGGGCGGGGAGGGAATTTGTTTGTCCGCGGTGCGCCCGGCGCAAGCCGGAAGAGGTGGCAGCTGAGATTATCACCCTGGTCAACCGCGGGATTAAAAGCGCCTCTTCCCAGGCAAAAACCATCGCCTGGAGTTGGTCCTGGTATATCCTGGAGCCTGACCCGCAAAAAAACCTGATTAACCTCTTGCCTGAAGATGTTATCCTGATGTCCGATTGGGAACGGGGCGGTTATATCTATCTCAACCGCAAGCGTTATCCGGTGGACGAATACAGTTCATCCTACATTGGTCCCTCCCCCAGATTCAAGAAACAGACCGCCCTTGCCCAGAAGAGGGGAATGAAAATGCTGGCCACGATTCAAATCAGCACCGCTAACGAATTATATGGAATTCCTCATATATCAACGCCGTATCTTTTGGCGGAAAAACTGAAAAGAATGGCTGCTCTCAAGGTTGCCGGCTACATGGGCTGCTGGATTGCCGGCGGTGACGCATCGCCAATGTCCAGGCTGGCCGGGATAATGTCCCGCTCGCCCCAGCCCTCACCCGGGGATGCGGTCAAGGAACTTGCCCGGTCGGAGTTTGGCGAAAAAAGTGCCCGTTTAGTATGTAAGGCCTGGCGCAAATTCTCGGATGCCTGGCAGGAGTATCCTTTCAGTACTCCGTTTGTCTACTGGGGGCCCATCTACTACGCGGTTGCCTATCCTCTTTCCCTCAATCTTACCCGGGAACGCCGGATAACCAGTTTTGATTTTCTTCCCCGCGACGAAAAAGGGCATCTGAATCTTAGCGACAACAATCCGGCGGAATGGATTAAGCCCTTTACTTCCGGAGTAGTCGTTTCCGCCTTCCGGAAACTCTTGAAAGGTTGGGAAGAAGGGATAGGCATCTTAAAGCAGGCAATAGACAAAGACCGGGAAAACCCGGCCCTTCAGAATGAACTGGTAATAGCCCGGCACGTCATGCTTTCCGTGCGGAGCCTCATTAACATCGTCCGGTTTTACGACCTCCACCAGCGTTGGGAAAAGAAGAAGGCCCGTCCGGATAAAGCATTGTCTGCCGGGTTAAGGAAGATTCTGAAAGAAGAGATAGCGAGTGCCCGGGAAGAAAAAGAACTGATCAAGGCTGAACCGCGTCTGGGTTACTACGCGGATCCGCCCCAGTATCTTTTTACGCCGGCGGACCTTGACTACAAAATCTCCCTTGCCCAAGACACCCTCAATTCAATAGGAGAGTTTAACTATGAAGAGTGATTTTAATAAAAAACTGGCCGGCAAAGAATTTACGCTGGAAATAGACGAAAATGAATGCATACGGAGAATTGTGCCGAATATCCAAACAGTGAAGGCCCGAACGGAAACCATCGGCGCGATTGCCGATGAAGAGGCGGTTTCGGAAAAGACGTTCACATCCTTCTTTGATCCAAAAGTGAGCGGAACCTGTATACTGCAAGATTGTTCTACCGGTACTTCTTTTTTTCCCGCCGACTTCCCGAGCGCGAAAGATTTTAAAGCCGGGCAGGAGTGGAAGTGGGAACAAGACCATTGGGTATGGAGAATGGATATCGCCCTCCGGAACGGGCCTGACCGGGAAATTAAAATTGACCTGATAATACCGCATCCGGTCTTTCCCGGGTCAGGCGGATCAGGACACAGCAGTTGGGATCTCTGGATGCCGGTTTATGAAGCACCGTTCGGCAATGACTATGGCATTAAAACAATGCATTTCTGCAAATGCGTTGACGAAGCGACGGACATTCCACTTCCGCTCTGTACGCTCTATCACGCAAGTACGGATCCAAGTTTTGGCTTTTCGTATCTTATTCCGCCGGATCAGCGGTGGTATGTTGATTTTGAATTCCGTCAGAGAACGTCGTCCACGCGCCTTGTTTTTCACAATATCGCGCTGACTTCAAAGAAAAACGTCCGCCTGGAAATATGGTGCTTCAGCCACGAAGGGGACTGGCGTCCCGCACTCGGTTGGGTCAGGGAAAAATTCCCCGGTCTCCTCGGTCCTGTGGAAGGCCAGGAAAAGGTTGACGGAAACATGGCGTATACGATTCCGATGATACCCGAGAAACGGATTCAAGACTGGGTCGGCAAAATGAACTACAAGTGGAATGAACTTTTCCACTGCCAGCATTTCGGAATTTACGCGCCGGAAGAGCCGTTCGATGCCACGCAGTTTCAAACAAAAGAACATCCGGAACGGGGCATTAAGGGGCTGGTCTACGATGACCTGAGAAGATACATCGAGACCTGTCATAAAAACGGCGTAAACGTAATGTCGTATTTCAATATCGGCGACTGCGAATCCGGATTGGCCAGAAAATGCTTCCGGAAATCCATTGCCCGGATAACCAACGGCGAAGAACTGGTCACGTGGAATTATTACGACCGGGAACACCATACTCTCCTCATGAACTGTGACCCGGAATATTCCTGGTTCCATCACCTGATTGACCAGTTTCAAATGCTGGTGAAAAAGATTCCGGAGATTGACGGGTTTTTCTTCGACCAGGTGGGTTACGGCTGGATAGACACTGCGCATTTTGACGGAGAAACATTTTACAATAACAAACCGGCTTACAACCTGGCGAATATGTATCTGCGCGCCTTGAAGATAATGCGGGAGGTCTTTCCCAGGCCCCGGTTCACCGGAATCGGGAACGCTCCCTGCCGCTGGCAGCTTATGGAGTATCTTGACGGGGCTATGGCCGAAGGCGAACCTAAACAACTGGGCAGAATGGCGATGCTCTGCCCCGAGCGCCCGACGATGTGTCTGGCGGAAGGTGAAAATGCCTTCCAAACCGCCCTTTATTACGGATCATGGCTGCATGTTTCGCCTTATTACCGATACCCGACAACGAAACCGCTGCCCAGGGATGCGGTTACTCTGTTCGCCATGTATAATCCGCTTTTTGAGTTTCTCCCGGGAAGGAAATGGGTATATGCCGCCAATCCCATTATCACAGAAGTCAGACCAAAAAATAAATATCTTGCTCCGCTTCTCGGGTGTTCAGACAACGTCAAATCAAATATATTCGTTACCGGATGGGGTGAATACGCCGCCGTAGTATTGGCGGTCCCGTTCGGAGGCATGGTTAAGGGAAAATATACGAAAGACGTTCATGTAAAGATAAAAGTCCCGGGTATGGAAACATTGAAAACAGCCGTTGTCTTCGGCGCCGATTACCGGGGGTACTATGTGATAAAACCTGCTGTTTCAAAAAACGGCTATGCTGAAATAATCCTGCCGAAACACGGAGCGGCCTCCATGATACTGCTTACCGAAAGCATGGCAAAGCTCAAAAGAATAAAAAACTGGTCTAAGATGAAGGAACCGGTATTAATTAATTTGTAGCGGATAAGAAATATGATTAATCGGGAAAGATTAAACGGAGTATGGTCGGCGGCCCCTACGCCCCTGACGGAAAAGATGGAAGTGGATGTCCCATCTGTGAAGCGAATGATAGAGCACCACCTGCGACTGGGCGTTAACGGGTTATTCCTTCTGGGTACCAACGGTGAAGGACCGTGGCTGCCGGAGCGTCTTCGCCGCACGCTGATTCGTAAGGTGATTGAGTATAATCAAAGAAAGATGCTGGTCGCGATTCAAATAACCGATAACTCCGCACCGCGAATGCTGGCAAACGTTAAAGCGGCCGAAGAGGATGGAGCGGACATCGCTGTTATCGCTCCGCCTCATTTTACCGCCCGCTCACCGATGACCTAAAGGTACGCGGTCTGATTACCCTGAAAGCATATTTCGAGAAGGTTTATCAACTGGAAGGCTGCCAGGTACACTGACGACGCCCTTTATTCCTCCAAGAAAAACGGCCGGAACCGCGTTACTCCCGCCTGATGTCCCCCCGACCGACTGAACCTACAGGAATTCATATCTTTTATACCCACCTTCTGTTATTTCAAATTAAGGCTTTTTTACAACCCCAATTATAGCCACCCGACATTTTGGGTAAGGTCACCAAACCCTTTATCTATCAACGATTTCTAACCGTTACATACCTTGCATTCTCAATTTGACATCTCTTTATGCACTGTGCTATACTTATATGTAGATGTAAAAGGAGGGACGCAGTACGACGAGTAAGGAGCACGTCTTTAGCGTCGGGTGGCGAGAAGGTACGGGGTCCCCACTGTCAGAGTGGGGGACACCCTGTCTGACGACGAAGGAGGAGACCCATGCAACAAAAGATAACCCTTTCTATTGATGACCAGATTTACAAAAAGATTCATTTTTTGATTCCGAAAAGAAAAATGAGTAAATTTGTGGAAGACTGCGTGAGAGAAAGAATTGAGAAGTGCCGGTTAGAAGACCCGATAGAAGAAGGTTTTAAAATGATGGGCAAAGACCAAACCAGGGAAAAGGAAGCCTGCCAGTGGAGTGAAGCGGGAATGAACGAGGAGTTATAGTGGATGTAAAAAGGGGCGACCTTTTCCGGGTAAGTTTTGAACCTTCCGTAGGCGGGGAAATAAAAAAACGAAGACCTGCTGTTGTCGTAAGTACTGATAAAGCAAACCCTTATCTTAACCGGGTAGTAGTAATCCCTGTTTCATCCAATATTTCTGAAATCTATCCCTCCGAAGTGAAAATTACATTCCAGGGAAAAGAAAGTAAAGCGATGGCTGACCAAATTAGAACGATATCTAAACAACGTCTCATTTCCAAAATAGGAACTTTACCGCCGGAAGAACTGAAAAAGATAGAAGAAAAGATAAAACTCTTTTTGGAACTGCTTTAATCTCCGTAATTACATATCGGAGGGCTATACGACGTTTGCCTGATAGAAAAAATGTGGTATATTTTGAAAAAGAGAACTCAACATGGGGGAAAACAGACAATTTTTATGGATTCCTGCTTAAAACCCCTGTTTACTATCTACAGGAGCAGGCATACAGGAATACGGGTCCCCTTGTAAGTTAAAATGTAAGGGATCTGGTAGGGGAGAGAGGTGGCAGCGGTAGAAGAGGGCGACCGTGGGGTCGTCGATGATTGCCAGAATTTCCTGGTTCCGGGTGGCGGCAAGGCTGGGGTTATAAGAACCGGTGATTACCTCTTTTTCGTCAATGATAAAGACTTTGTAGTGGTTTAGATGGTAGTTTTGGTCCCAGGATACGTTTATTCCGGAAAGCCTCAAATCGTCAAACGCCTTTTTGTTTCCCTCCCAACTTCGTTCCAGAACCCCGGAGACTTTTACCCCGGTCCGGGCTTTTCTTTGTAAGAGGTTAATGACTTTTGGGTCAGTAAGGACATAGAGCGAGAAGAAGATTTTCTTTTGTGCCGATTCTAATTCTTCAAGCAGGGCAGATTGACATTTCGGGGTAAAGTAGATTTTAACCGGCACGTTTTTCTTTTTCAAAGAGGATGGTTCCCGGCCGGATTTAAGAACATAGAATGCCTTCCGCAGGTAGGATGAAACTTCCGGGGAGTGGAAAAAAATGAGGTCGTTGTCGCTCTGATAGGCCGAGGAAAAGGTAAGGTTGAAAGAACCTAACCAGGAAATTTTTCCATCCACCACCCCGAATTTGGTGTGCATCAGATAATTGGGGTTATGGTCGGTGTAAGTCTCCGTGGGAGGAAGAGGACATTCCGGCAGCGTCTGGTCGTCTAAAAGGAGAGCCACCTTAACTCCGCGGCGTTGTGCCTCGGCTAACGCGGAAAGTACGCAGGGCAGGTTGGCTTCGTAGGTGGTGAGCAGTACCTCTTTCCGGGCCTCAAGAATTATTTTTACCAGTTTTTCCGCAATATCATTTTTTCGCGAGAGATAGATTTCAAAATCTTTGATTACCAGAGGCTGGGGTTTAGTGCAACCGGAGAACAGGCCGCAGAGGAGGACATACAGACAGACTTTTTTCATTGGCGATGGGGAGGATTTTTATTTCCCGGTTATTATACCACTTTTTGAATAATTATGATAAAATATAAGAATTAGACGGGTTCCATTGGCATAGGATTGACAAGGGGGTAAATGATGATGGGAATTGTTTGGCTGGTTACCGGAGGTTTGCTCTTTATCGCTTTGCTCGGCGGTTTTGTCAGTATCTACAATCTTCTGGTGATGCTGAAGAACAATGTCAGCCGGGCCTGGAGTAACATCGATGTCCTTCTGAAACAACGTTTTGACGAGTTGCCGAAGTTGGTTGAGGTTTGTAAGTCTTATATGGAGTACGAACGGGAAACGCTGGAAAAGGTTATCAGTCTCCGTTCCATAGTGGCTGGTGCGCAGGGAATGAATGAAAGGTTCAAAGCGGAAGGGCAACTGGCGGGTGCCTTAAAGACCCTTTTTGCGGTAGCGGAAAACTACCCTCAGTTAAAAGCGGACCAGAACTTTGCCCAGTTACGTGAGAGGATTTCCGCCCTGGAGAATGAGATTTCAGACCGCCGGGAGTTTTACAACGAATCGGTGAACATTTATAACATAAAGATTGCCCAGATACCAACCGTTTTGTTAGCCCGGATGCTGGGATATCAGGCAATGCCGCTTTTCCAGATTTCAGAGACGGAGAAAGAATCCCCGGAGTTAGCTTTTAGGGGTTGTTAAACAACCCCTTAGGGGTCAATCCCTTTGACACCCGGAGCGGTTTTATGGTATTTTATCCTAAGGAACCCCTATAATTCAGACGGGTTCCATTGGCATAGGATTGACAAGGGGGCGGTTGATGTGGAAAAGTAGACTTTTTACGCCCGGACCGACGCCGGTGCCGGATGAGATTCTGTTGGAGATGGCGAAACCGCTTATTCATCACCGTACCCCGCAGTTTCGCAAAGTCCTGGCGGAGGCTTTTGCCGGGCTTAAATATCTTTTTCAGACGAAAGAAGACGTTTTGATTTTAACCTCCTCGGGAACCGGTGCGATGGAAGCCGCAGTCAGCAATTTCCTTTCTCCCGGGGAGCGGTGTCTGGTGGCAGAGGGCGGAAAATTTGGTGAGCGGTTCCGCGAGATAGCGGCCGCCTATGGGATTGGTGTAACTTCCCTTGATGTGGAATGGGGTAAATCGGTTAAGCCGGAAGAGATAGTGAAGGCGTTGAAGGCAGAACCTTCAACTAAAGCGGTCTTTGTTACTCTCTGCGAAACTTCCACCGGTGTCCATACCGATGTTCAGGCAATCGGAAAGGTTCTGCAAGATTTTCCGGAAGCGCTTCTGGTGGTTGATGGTATCAGCAGTTTGGGTGCGGTGGAGTGCCGTACCGACCAGTGGAATATTGACGTAATGGTGTCTGCTTCCCAGAAAGCTTTTATGCTGCCGCCCGGACTTGCGTTTATCTCGTTGAGTCCGAAAGCCTGGGAGGTTGCAGCCAAAAGTAAATCCCCGCACTATTACTTTGATTTGCCGGCTTACCGGAAGGCTCTGCAAAAGGAGGATACACCCTATACGCCCGCTTTGACTCTTATCATCGGTCTGGCAGCCAGCCTGAGGATGATTAGAGAAGAAGGAATTGAAAACGTCTGGCAGCGTCACGGCCTATTAGCCGGCGCCACCCGGGAAGCGGTGAAAGCCTTAGGTCTGAAACTTCTGGCGGAAAATCCCAGTAATGCGCTTACCGCGGTCCGGGTACCGGAGGGTGTGGATGCGGAAGCGCTGACCAGGGCGTTACGTGACAAGTCCGGTATCACCTTCGCCGGAGGACAGGGAAATCTAAAGGGAAAGATATTTCGTATTGCCCACTTAGGCTGGGTTGATATGTTTGAAATTCTGGAGGCGATTGCCGCTCTGGAGTACCAGTTGGCTAAGATGGGATACCCGGTTAAGTTAGGGGCTGGAGTTTCGGCCGCCGAACAGGTATTTTTAGCCTCCGAAAGGAACGCATAGTAAATATGGCTATGAGAATATTGGTAACCGACCCCTTGTCCGGGGAAGGGGTAAATATTTTGAAGGAAGAGGGATTTGAAGTCGATGAGTCCGGTAAACTCACCTCGGATGTTTTGACCGGGAAGATTAAGGGATACGACGGATTGATTGTGCGCAGCGGCACCAAAGTACTTCGCCAGGCGATTGAATCGGCGGACAAACTCAAAGTTATCGGCCGGGCTGGTGTCGGTCTGGACAACGTGGAGTTAGAAGCAGCCACGGAGAAGGGAATTATCGTTATGAATTCACCGGAAGGCAATACCGTCTCTACCGCGGAACATGCGTTTGCCTTGATTCTTTCTCTTTTACGCAATATCCCGCAGGCAAATCAGTCGGTTAAGGAAGGGAAGTGGGAGAAGAAAGCCTTTACCGGTACCGAACTTTACCATAAGACCTTGGGGGTTATCGGGTTTGGCAGAATCGGACAGCGCGTGACCCGGTATGCCCGTGCGTTTGATATGGAAGTTCTGGTTTACGACCCTTTTATCAGCGAGGAAAAGGTTCTTCAGACCGGAGCGACCCTGGTGGATAAAGAGGTCCTGGTAAAGAATGCGGACATTATTACCTTTCATACCCCGCTTACCGAAGAGACCCGGGGAATGATTGGTAAGAAAGAACTTGTTTTGATGAAACCGGATGCATTTTTGATTAACTGTGCCCGGGGTGGACTGGTGGACGAATCCGCTCTGGATGAAACACTCTCCAGTGGAAATCTGAAAGGTTCGGCTCTGGACGTGTTTGAGCAGGAGCCGCCGGCCGGTAATCCGGTGGTGAGTCATCCCAACGTCGTAGTAACCCCGCATTTAGGTGCTTCTACGGAAGAAGCACAGGTCAGAGTTGCGGTGGATATCTGCCGTCAGGTTGCCGATTATCTGAAACGGGGCATAATCACCAACGCGGCAAACCTTCCTTCAGTCAGTGAAAAGGTCCTGACGGTCCTGCAGCCTTACTTAACTCTTTGTGAAAAATTGGGTCTATTTCTTGTTCAAGTGGCGGGTGGCCGGATTAACGCAGTACAATTGGGATACTATGGTGAAATGGCTGATTGGGACCTGTCCTCTCTGAAGCATAATTTCTTAAAGGGACTCCTCTCTCCGTCTTTGGGTGCCGGCGTAAACTACATCAACGCCCCGGTTCTTGCCCGGGAAAGAGGAATCAGGTTTTCCGAGATTAAGAGTACAACGTCGGCTGAATTTACCAATCTTATCACCGCCACTGCAGATTTAAGCGCGGGCAAAGTTTCTGTTTCCGGGACATTGTTCGGGAAGAAGGAACTTCGTCTGGTTAAAATTGACGGTTATCTGGTCGATGCGGTTCCGGAAGGGTTTCTTCTTTTCTGCCGTAACGAAGACAAGTCCGGTATTATCGGAAAGTTGGGCACTGTTTTAGGGGCGTCCCAGATTAATATCGCCGGTATGACCCTGGGCCGGAAGGAGAAAGGCGGACCGGCGCTCACCATACTCAATGTCGATGCTCCGGTACCGGAAGATGTTTTGACAAAGATTAAGAATATTACTGAGGTTAACAGCGTATCGTTGATTAAACTTTAGTTGTTGAGAGTCAGATGAAGAGAATAAGAAAACAAAAAGGAAACTTATCCGGATGTATTTCCCTTCCTTTTATTGCCGGAACGGCGTCAAGCAATCAAAACAGCTTGTACAGGATACTTCTGCTTTTAGAGCCGTAACGGTCTTGGTTTTCTTACCATCCTTCGTCTGACCTCCAAAAGGAGGTGCCAAATTATTATTGAGATCGTACTTTACCTGCTGGTGGGCGGACTGGCTGGTTACCTGCTCCACCTCATAGTTTCAAAAAGCAGTTTGAAGAGTGCTGAGGTTAAAAGCCAGGAGATTTTGGCTCAGGCAACCGCTGAAGTAGCCCGACGTAAGAAAGACCTGGAATTAGAGACCAGAGAGACCCTCATCAAACTGCGCAGTGATTTTGAAAAGGAGACCAAGGAAGAGCGGCGGCAATTGCAGGGTTTGGAACAGCGGCTTTCTCAGCGGGAAGTAAACTTGGAAAGGAAACTGAGTTTTCTGGATAAGAAAGAAGTGGAGTTCAACCAGAGAGAGAAGAAACTGGCAGATAAAGAAAAGGTGGTTACCCAGAAGGAACAGGAGTTATCCGCAGTTCTGGAAGAAGAGAAGGTGCGTCTTTCACAGGTGGCAGAACTTTCCAGGGAAGAAGCGCGCAAGATGCTTATTGCCCGGATGGAAGAAGAAGCCAGACAGGAGGCAGCGGTCAGGCTTAAACGAATCGAAGAAGAAACCAGGGAGGAAGCGCTGCACCTTTCTCAAAACATCCTTCTGGAAGCGATGCAACGCTGTGCCGCAGAACAGGCTGAGTCGTCCACTACTTCCGTGATAAGTCTGCCTTCAGACGAAATGAAGGGCCGTCTGATCGGTCGGGAAGGGCGGAACATCCGTGCGTTTGAAGCGGCTACCGGCGTGGATTTGATAGTTGACGATACCCCGGAAGCAGTAACCATATCCGCGTTTAACATCTACCGCCGTGCGATTGCCCGTCTATCCCTGGAAAAACTTATCGTTGATGGCCGGATTCATCCGGGAAGGATTGAAGAGGTCGTAGAGAAGGTAAAGGCAGAGATGGAGGAAGAGGTCTTTTCCGTAGGTAAGGGAGCGGCCCTTTCTTTAGGTCTTCCCCGGATTAAACCGGAACTTTTGCGTCTGGTGGGTCGCCTTAAGTATCGTACTTCTTACGGACAGAACGTTCTCCAGCATTCCCTGGAGGTGGCACATCTGGCATCGGTGATGGCGGCGGAGTTAAAATTAGACCAGATTCTTGCCCGGCGCGCCGGTCTGATGCACGATATCGGCAAGAGTGTGGACCAGGAGATGGAAGGAGACCATCTTCAGATTGGCTACGAAATAGCCAGCCGTTACGATGAGCCACCGGAAGTTCTGGAGGCGGTTCGGGGACATCATAATGACTTTACTGCTGCTACTCCTTACGCGGTTTTAGTCAGCGCTGCGGATGCCCTTTCCGCCAGTCGTCCGGGAGCCCGCCGGGAGACCCTGGAAGGGTATATCAAACGTCTGGAAAAATTAGAGGCAATTGCCACTGGTTTTAAAGGTGTAGGTCAGGCGTATGCCATCTCGGCCGGTCGGGAAGTGCGGGTAATTATCAAGCCCGAGGCGATTTCGGAATCAGAGTCCGCACTTTTAGCCAACCAGATTGCCAAGAAGATTGAGGAAGGGATGGAGTATCCGGGGACCATCAAGGTTACCATTATCAGGGAGATACGCTATTCTGAATTCGCTAAGTAGAAACGACAGTTTGATGTCATTCCTGCGGATAGTAAGCAGGAATCTATACTTATAATCACTGGATTCCCGCTAAAGGCATGCGGGAATACGGGTCCCCTTTCCATAGGATTGGAAAGGGCACGTACTTCATTACGGCTCCGCTTTTATTTCGGTTTCGGTGATTTTGTTGACCACCATATCCATAATTCTATCTCCCGGTACCAGGTTAATCAGACGCACTCCCTTGGTATTCCGTCCGATACACCGGATTCCGTCACCTCTTATTCTGATTGCCTGTCCCCGGTGAGAGAGGAGTAATATTTCGTCGTCGTTTCGGGCTACCCGCATCGCCACCACCTTTCCGTTCCTGCCCACAGTCTGGATGTCAATGATTCCTTTCCCGCCCCTTCTCTGAAGCCGGTAGAGGCTTGACAGGGTGCGTTTTCCGTAACCTTTTTCGGCTACCGTAAGCAGGGGAGCCGGCTCTTTTAAGGTTTCGGCTCCAACCACTACGTCATTGGACGCTAAGCGGATTCCGTGTACGCCATGGGCGGTTCGTCCCATCGACCGGACATCGGATTCCGTAAACCTAATCGCCATTCCGTTGCGGGTGGTCAAAAAGATGTTGTGGGTGCCGTCGGTCAGTTTTACTGCAGCCAGGTGGTCGCCCGAATTTAAGGAGAGGGCGATAATTCCGCCGGCCCGGGGATGGCTGAAGGCAGAAAGAGAGGTCTTTTTTACCGCGCCTTTTTCCGTCGCCATAAACAGGAACTTGCCCTCGGTGAAGTCCGGTATCGGTATGATGGCGGTGACGGTTTCCCCCTCCTGCAGTCTCAACATATTGATAATCGGTCTGCCTTTTGACTGCCGGCTCTGTTCCGGAATCTGGTAAGTGAGGAGCCAGTAAACCCGTCCCAGGTTGGTAAAGAAAAGAAGATAATCAAGCGTGTTGGCTAAGACCATATCCCGGAGGTAATCTTCTTCTTTACTGGAACCGGCCAGAACGCCCCGTCCGCCCCGGTGCTGGCGCCGGTAGGTATCCAGGGGGGTACGTTTAATATAGCCGGCCGCAGAAAGGGTGATAACCACGTCTTCCGGTTTAACCAGATCTCTTTCGGAAAGTTCGATTGCTTCCGGCAGAATTTGCGTACGGCGTTTATTTCCGTACCGTTTTGACAGGTCTTCCAATTCCATTTTGATGAGACGGTTGACCCGGCTGGGGTCGTTCAGAATCGCCTGATATTCGGTGATTTTTTTATTCAAGTCCGCACTTTCGTTCTTTATCTTCTCCTGTTCTAATCCGGTCAGACGGGAAAGCGGCATCGCCAGGATGGCTTCCGCCTGTTTTTCCGACAGGTCGAACTTCTTCTGCAGTCCGGCTTTTGCGTCCGGGACCGACCGGCTGGCTTTAATCAACTTAATTACCGCATCAATGGAGGCAAGCGCAATGAGATAACCTTCCAGAATGTGTAGACGTTCCTGCGCCTTTTGCAAATCGTACTGGGTTCGCCGGACGATGATTACCCTCCGGTGGTTTAAAAATTCGGTTAAGAGTTCCGGAAGGGTGAAAACGCGGGGCCGGCCTTCCACTAACGCCAGGTTGATGACGCCGTAGGTGATTCGCATCCGGCTGTGTTTGTAAAACTGGTTGAGAATCAGATCCGGATTTTCCCCTGATTTCAGTTCAATGACCACCCGGATACCGTCCTTATCCGACTCGTCCCTGACCGTTGAGATTCCGTCAACTACCTTATCCGAGCTCAGATGGGCGATTTCCGCGACCAGGTTGGCCTTGTTGACCTCATAAGGCAGTTCGGTGATTATAATCGCCTGACGGCGGTGTTCTAATTCTTCGATGGTGGTCTTTGCCTGAAGGGTAATCAATCCGTGTCCGGTGCGGTAGGCGGAATCAATCCCGCTTTTACCCAGGATATACCCCCCGGTAGGGAAGTCAGGTCCCGGAAGTACCGCCATCAGGTCTTCTAACGATACATTGGGTTTGTTGAGGAATAAAATCAGAGCGTCGCATACCTCGATCAGGTTGTGGGGCGGGATATTGGTAGCCATACCGACCGCAATTCCGGTGGAGCCGTTGACCAGAAGATTTGGCAGTTTGCTGGGTAAGACCCCGGGCTCCATAAGGCTCTCGTCAAAGTTTGGCTGCCAGGGAACCGTATCTTTTTCTAAGTCTACCAGAATCTCCGCGGCGATGGGCGCTAATTTCGCTTCGGTATAACGCATCGCCGCCGGCGGGTCACCGTCAACAGAACCGAAATTGCCCTGGCCGTCCACCACCGGATACCGCAGGGCAAACTCCTGAGCCATCCGGCACAACGATTCGTAGATGGCGGCATCGCCGTGGGGATGGTACTTTCCCATCACTTCACCCACGATTCGCGCACACTTTTTGTAAGGTTTGTTACTCTCTAAGCCCAGTTCCTGCATCGCGTAAAGGATACGGCGATGTACCGGTTTCAGACCGTCCCGGACGTCTGGAAGCGCCCGTCCCACGATTACGCTCATCGCATAATCAATGTAGGAACGCTGCATTTCGGTTACCAACTCTACCGGCATTACATTTTCTTTTTCTTCTGCCATATTTTTCCTATTCCTTCGCTTAAGTTTTGATAGAGGCTATCAAGTGAATCGGGTAGTGATTTAGTCCCGCTGACGACCGGCATAAAATTGGTGTCACCGGTCCAGCGTGGTACCACGTGAATGTGGATGTGTCCGGCGATTCCGGCACCCGCCACCTTGCCTAAGTTGATTCCTAAGTTAAAACCTTCCGGATTTAGTGTTTCTTTCAGCCCTTCTATTGCAGATTCAATCATAGAAAATAGTTCCGGCACTTCTTCTGCTCTTAAATCTGACAGATTATCAACGTGTCTGTTGGGTACCACCATCAGATGGCCGTTATTGTAAGGGAAACGGTTAAGAATTACGTAGCCGGTCCTGCTTCTAAGAACGACCAGATTTTCTCTATCTTTTTTCTCCTTCCCGACCCGGCAGAAAAGGCAGACCTTGTTTTCATTTGGTTGAATTACGTATCCTTTGCGCCACGGTGCCCACAAAACCTCCGGCGATTTATTCATTCTTTCTGGTTGACCACCGGATTTTTCAGGATACCTAACCCTTCAATTTCCACCTCTACCATATCCCCGGGTTTCAAAAAAACCGGTGGTTTACGGGCAAATCCCACCCCGGAGGGTGTACCGGTCATAATCAGGGTTTCCGGCAGCAGGGTCATCTGGCGCGAAAGATAACTGATAATTTGCGGAACATTAAAGATAAGGTCTCTGGTCCTGCCGTCCTGCATTACCTTGCCGTTCAGACGGGTCTGGACCATTAAATTCGACGGGTCAAGAGAGGTTTCAATTACCGGACCGATTGGTGCAAAGGTGTCAAAAGACTTACCCCTGGCCCATTGCTTATCCAATTTTATTTGACAGTCCCGGGCAGAAACATCATTTCCGCAGGTGTAGCCGAAGACATAATCCAGAGCTTTGTCTTCCGGAACGTCCTTGGCGGTCCTGCCGATTACGATGGTCAATTCCGCCTCATAGTCAACTTCCGAGGGTGCTTCCGCGGGTAAGATAATCGGCTGAAGGTGTCCGGTAAGGCTGGTGGTTGCTTTCAAAAAGATTATCGGTGCCGGCGGCAGTTCCATTTTGCTTTCGTTGGCGTGTTCCAGGTAATTCAGCCCTAACGCAATGATATTGGGTGGTTTTACCGGCGGCAGGAATTTTGTCACCTGGGAAAGAGGCATGGTGGCACCGGTTTCCTGAGCCGGCCCCAGAAGGGGAGAGTGGTTTAGGAGAAAGACCATGTTTTCTTTCAGAACCCCAAAACTTCCGCCAGTCTCTGTTTGCGGCCCAAATACCCTTAAATACTTCATCCTTCTGTCATTCCCGCATGTTTTAAGCGGGAATCCATAATTGTCTATAGATTATACTACGGGAATAGCGAAAAGGTCAATCAGTCAGAAGAGTCAATAGTTATTTGGTGGGCAGGAAAGAAGATGGATAGAGCAGCCGGCCTTTTTTGATCTCTTGGAGACTATCGCCATATCATAGTCACTCCAAAGGTAGGTGCCTATAGGTTTTTTTTCTCCTTACTTGATATCTGCTGGAATTAATTCAAGTACGCGTCCGGCGGCTGCAGGAACGGGAAGTTTTACCACAGTCATGCCATCTGACACCCGGGACGGAATATCGTGTTTAAGCAATAGGTCCCGAATTATCCAGTTGCCGGTGAATTTCAGTTCTTTCACCTGAACCAGGTCGCTTTGTTCGCGGTTGGCAACAATGACATAAATCTTGCCATCAAATTCCCGGCGCTGAAGTAGTAACGAACTATCAGCTTGCATCCACGGTTTTTCTCCGGCGTCAGCAAGTACCCCCTGAATTAAGAAGAAGAGTTCCGGCTCCATACCCATGTAGCGAGTAACTATCTCCTGACCAAAGTCAATACCTGATAATGTCACATATCCTTTTCCATACGGTGTGGTAACAATAGCGGGGCGCCCATCGCAAAATCTCACCCTCACCGTACTGCCTTTGAGAATAGATGGCACAAATGAAAGAGGCGTGTCCGATTTTGGAACAAGGAAGTTACGACCTTCGTAAACAACCGGTTGTCGAGTTGTAACTAAATTATCTCCATAGAAAGTTTTTATCGCTTCTAAGGATTTACCGTAAGCATCAAAACGTCCTGTTTCCGGACCCAGAACAAACAGGTGTCCACCTTGCCGGGCATAATTCAGAAGTAATTCGGCTGACTCACGTTCCAGATAAGGAGACGGGGGAACAAACACGACCTTGTATTTACCGAGTTGTTCAGCGGTCATCTCCCTTGACCAGATTACATCTCGGGCAATACCGTTAATTTGAAGCAAGAGTTCGAGTCCGCCGAGGTTTTGGAAGGCTTCCGAAGTGATTTCACCTGTGTTAAACTCCGTTTGCATTGCACCGCCGCCCTTGAAACCAGCGGTCTGGTGGTTATTCGCCACAGAGTAAAAAAGTGCCACTTCAGCCGGTAGTTTCTTGCCTCGTCGTACTATTAGGGCAACACGCCGCATCTGCTGGACTGCCTCACGAATTCCCCAACCATGGGCTCTTACGGTCGCATCCGCATTGATGAGTGTTCCATTGTACCAAGTTGACATTTCGCCGCCGATGAAGATACCCCAGCCAATCTGGCCAAAGGCAAACTCGCGCCACATCTTCGAGGTTGCGGTTGTTGCGAGATCCATCTCGCTTCCCGCAACAAGCAAGAGGGACCCATGCCACTCGGCATTGACCACGGGCTTTTTCGCGAGGCCGAATTTCATCCAAGTATCATCTGGACGGACACCGCTATGTAGTCCGTCGAAGTCACAATACCTGCTCAGAAGTGGTTCAAGTGTCCCGCGATGTCCATCGTATCCCAACGGGGCCATCCAATCGCTAATCACCCGGCAATTCGGGTCACCCCTTTTCAGGGATTCATACATTTTTTTTGCGAAATTGCCAAAGAATTCGTCGCGAAAACGGCACCAGTCTTCCCAAGGCGCTCGTGCGGCGGCAGTTTTGGGCAAGGCTGTCGGAAGAGATACTTCATCAAATGATTTCAAATTCCCCCCCCATTGTACATTTATCTTGTCTATTGTTTCGTAACGTGAGTGAAGCCATTGACGGTATGGTTCAATTTCTCCTTTTTGTGCAGGGTCTGTAGGCATGCCGAGGAACAATTCACAGGGCAAATGATGCATGAATACGTCGTCACGACTGCTATACCAGCCCACACAGGCTTCCAGTGTTTTCGCATAATTCGGACCAACACATTCCGGAAGCTCATAAGAAAGCCCGCGGTTGTCGTAGCCCCATCCACAGAGATTCGTTCCTACACGCACACCTGTCTTGCGAATCTCGGGCGAAATCTCTGAGTACAACAGTGCTTCTCCGAATCGTGCGCACCAATCCACCCCCAGTTTCGCGGCGGACCGGAAGAAATCTAACTGACTTTTTGCACCGAAGCTGGCATTGTTAAAACCAAACAGGATGCCGTTTTCCCAAGCATCACTTCGGTCGCCGTAACTAATAAACAGTTGTGCCGGAACCGCCAGATGGTTTTCCGCCTCAAGAAGATGGGCATTCAACTCGGATATTTTCTGCCTGATCTCCGCACGCAGCGAATATGAGGTGCCGATATCATTTTGCGAATCTAAACCATCCGCCAGGCTGACAGCCCGCAGTAGGAGCCGATATTTCTGGTCCAGTTGCCTATATGAATCCAACCGGTCATTGAATACATCCAATCTGCCGCTATAATAATCCTCCAGGACAGAGTCTGTGATTCGCGTTCTGGTACGAAAGAAAAGGTCACCCAGATTCGACATCTCCTGTTTCAATTCTTGTTTCTGAGTATACCATGCTCTGGGTTTCTCCCCCGGCAGTCGCTGATTCTGTAAGGCGACGATGTCGCGTACGACGGCTGAGACGTTAGGAGAGGATAATATCGGTTCGGCAGCCTCTCCTAATTGAACGAATGTTCCGCCATCCTGACCTACCGTGTGGTACCTGACCAAAATAGACTCACCACCGGTAGTAAGATTCTGAACCCCGTGTTGCCAGGTGGCGGGTTCCCCGGCTATACCCTGATAGAGTGGTATTAGAATATCGTCCAGGTACGAAAAAAGCGGTACCGGTTCTAACCAGTTTGCTCCCCCCTCTCTCAGGTTGCTGCTGCGAATGATGGGCGTAATCTCCTCGTTCAACGGGCCAATCTCGGCAGGCAGAGATTGGAGCAAGTTGGTGATTCGGCCATTCAACTTCATCATAGAACCCTTTGCAACCCACGGAACAGAATTCCTGACATGTCCGTGGTAGTAGGTAAGTAAGTGCCAATCGGGTTCCTCATATACCCTTGGCGTACTCTGTTGTAAGTAAACTGCGGAAGCCCATTTGCCTTTGTAATTTCTGAATACTTTGCCACCAGGGATAACTATTTCAAAGGGATTTACACCCTCAATCAACTGTCCCATAAAATCGGTCCCACTTTTTGATGACTCGAAACCTATTTTCCCCCTTATCGATCCGTCAATCAGAATCATCCCCCCACGAGCGATCAGGTCAAACAGAACAGGATGAGATTCAATTGGCGTAGCACCGCCCGTCGGCATTATCAGCACGTCCAAATCGCTGATTTTAGATTCCTTGCCGCAGACATCCTCCAGGTTGACGATTCTGGCTTGAAATCCGGCATCAAGCAGTGTATTTTTCCACCAGGTGGCCGTTCGGATAGGCTTGGCAGGGAATCCCGGTTCCTCGAAGATTCCGACTTTTTGAGGAATGAGTTTTGGCTCGTCTTGGGGAGGTTCAATCTGCCGGATTTCCGTCCACGGGGCCACTTCTGTAATAGAGACGTCATCAATAACAAATTTTGATTGGGCACTCCACGAAATGGTTTCAAGGGTAATCGTTCCCGGTAAGGGCGAGCTTATGACTTCAAACTCGATTTTGTGCCAACCCTCCGGCCAGAATACTGTGCTGTCGCCAAGAAAAATCTCCCCTTTCTTGTCATCTTTAAATCCCGCCTGATTTGCCCGAAAAAGCAGACCGTACATGCGCGTCTGGAGCCAGCCGGTAAAGAGGTAGATTGTATTCGGCTTTGCTTGCCACCTGAATTTGATGCCCGTGGTGTTGCTCTGTAGTTCACAATATAATGCATACCGGCCGCTATGACGGGCAATGTCCAGGTTCCCTTCGCCCACACGGGTACAAATCTCTTTGCTGCTAAAAGCCCCTTCCCAACCCTGTGGCAGCCAATGACCGTCAGCCGGCTCGGTAGGCCAGGTTTCGCAATCGCTTTGGAATATAATTCCAGTGCTATCATTGCTACTCTCGGTCAGCAGGCCTATGGATGCGGCAGATGATTTGGGGGCGGAGTGGAATTCGAGGTCATCAAATTGCGGGTAGAGGTCATTAAATGTGCCGTCTTCGCTTTTGTAAGTCACGTGGTTAGGCTGGATTGTCATACCATTTATACCTGCTTCTTTCAAGTCAACACCCGTGTCGCTCCAGTCGAATACCTGTTCGTATTTTCCCCACGAACCATCACTATACGTCTTGGCGTCCAGGCGCATCTTGTCGTTACTGGCGTCGATAGAGAATTTCAACCTGTATACGGTATCCGGGTTAAGGAAGAAATAGCTTTCATACGTATTGCCACTGTCCGCTGACATAACGAGGCGG
Source organism: Candidatus Omnitrophota bacterium (assembly GCA_043797665.1). Taxonomy (GTDB): domain Bacteria; phylum Ratteibacteria; class UBA8468; order MWAK01; family MWAK01; genus CAZVUE01. The sequence goes on along the minus strand of JAZDPL010000079.1, from coordinate 6,716 downwards.
GTGCGAGTGACACCTTCCGCAACTTTATACCCCTGCATTGTCACACCAAGTTTATTGGTATATGCCATTTCAGTCCAGTTCGCATTTCCTGAATTGTGCTGTACCAAATGTGCCTTGGTTATTAAACCAAAGAAGGGGCTCGGACCGGGACATCCTCTCAGGCATACCGAAAGTTCTATGGTTGCTATGCCGCCGGCAGATATTTCTTGTGCAGCTCTCTCAGGAAGGAATCTGTGAGCTCTGGCAGCGTCGAAACCACCTGACACACCATATCCATATTTTGCCGCAGCGCCGTTCATACCAGCAGGGACGTTCGTAGTCGAGGTGAAGACTGCACTATTCGTTGAGCCATCTTCCTGGGCATACCATTCCGAATCACCATTACGAAGCCACCACCCATCAGGATTAAAATCACTAACATAAGATGTCTCTGCCATAGTGGACGCAGGATAAATGGTTAATGCCGCCATGCACATGACTACCATGTACATGACGGCATAACCTACATTAAGAAATCTGCTCAACCTCATTCCTGCCTCCTTTATGTTTCTAAATTCTTTCGGGCTTTAGTCTCCCGCTGCCATGGTAAACATCCCGCTGGTGAAACTACCGCTTTTAACCCATGATACATGGCCATCAGCAAACGCACAATTGGCACCGGCGTTATGACGAACGAACAGAGGACCCCATATAAGGCCGTCGTACAAGGGCTGCTGAAGATTGTAAAAGTCGGCCCATCTGGCAGGAGTTTCATAACCGTAATCTATTATTACCAGTCCAGTTGGCCCTATACCACAATCAGCAAAAGAAAGTGTCCCGGAAGGATCTGCAAATTGTGAGAGTTTGTAATACCAAAAACTCTGTGTGCCGCTCCACACATCAGCTGGTATCCAATAACTGGCACTCCAATTCCAAGAGGCGGTTTTGCTTCTGGGCTTCGTGGGACAGCTGAAGATTTCTTGACTGCCGGTATAGGGGTATAGATACTGGATAAAGGTTACTAAATTACTGGGATATGCCGGGTTGTAAGTCCGACTACCCGGTATCCAGTCATCATTATCTTGCGCATACATCGTCAGGGCTAGACCAAGCTGCTTCAGGTTGCTTATACAGACCGCCTGCCGGGATTTCTCCCTTGCCTGGCTTAGCGCCGGCAGAAGCATCGCCGCCAGAACGGCGATAATGGCGATTACCACCAATAATTCTATCAACGTAAACGCATTTTTCCGGCTTACTTTTTTTGTCCGCCGCATTTTATCCTCCATAATAATAACCTGTGTTTTAATATTCACCCGTGAGGTTTGGATGACCAGAAGTATTTCTGGTTATCAGTATCGGGTTTACCTTTATTACTTCAGATATATTTTTTGTTTGGCCATTTAAAATTTTGTTAATGAGAAAGTCTGCGGCTACCTCTCCCATCTCTTCTATCGGGAATTGCATAGTGGTAAGATTCAGGTCCCGATACATAGGAGAATCGTCAAAACCAACCACGGAAAAGTTCTCCGGCACCCGCCTGCCTGTTTCCTTGACATATTTAATTATTCCTGCCGCAACCGCATCATTGATGGCTACAACCGCAGTAAAATTAGACTTTGTTGTTTTCTTTTTCAGCGCGAGGTATCCTTCTTGAAACATGGAATCTTGGTTCTCGTGATTAACTCCATCTACTTTTATAATATTGGTCTCTTTATATCCAATATTACCCATTCGTAGCGCATCTTTATAGCCTTCTAACCGCTCGTGCGAAAAGCGGACTTCGTCCGAATAGAAAATAAACGCTATCTTTGAATGGCCCAATTTTATTAAATGTTCTGTGGCGCAAAAAGCACCATACCTTCCATCCACAGTAACGTAATTTATCGGGTCAGGGAATTCACACCCTCCTATTTTCACTATCGGAAGGGATAGTTTCCTGAGGGTATCTCCTACAAAATAAGAGAAATTATCGCCAAGGCAAACCAGGATTATCCCGTTGATATTGTGTATCTTTATCAACGAATAAATCTCTTCGAATTTTATCGCGTTCCTTTTTTGATAGAGGTAATTAAAAACGTATACCCTGCCTCCGTTTTTAGATATCGTTTTGTCAATTATTCTGTTTATCTGGAATATCCAGGATTTCTGGGGGTCGTTTTCGGTAGCGTATTCCGTTATAACCAATATATTGACCGGTCTCTCTTCTTTTTTTTCTCCCTCTGTTCTGTTTCCGATGAATGTACCTTTACCCGGTACCGCGTAGATTAAACCTAATTTGCTTAATTCTCCAAGCGCTCTCCGGAAGGTTATCCTGCTGACATTGTATTTTTTAGCCAGGATATTTTCCGGTTCTAAGGTATCGCCTTCTTTTACCGTACCGTTTCGTATCTTTTCATAAATGTCCTTAAATACCGTTTCATACTTCTTTTCTCCGTTGTTCCTCGTTATGGTTTCCAGCTTCATCCTTCAAGTATTGATAATGTATTATACCTATTATAGATTATACCTTAACATTTCCGTTTTGTCAAGTGCTCGAGTTGCCTCACGAAAAATCTAAACGAAACTGATTTGTTGCCCCCTTACAGATTCAACTGTAAGAAACCCGTATATAAGAATCAAAACGAAAATATGAGACAATAGACCGTTCCTGAATAAAGGAAAGGAGGCGGTCTATTATGCGGGTACCCTTACCCTCGGATGGGTAAGGGCGCTAACGATGGGAGAGAAGAAAGCAATAACTAAGGAAGTTGCCAAAAGGTACCGGAAAGCAAAAAAGAAACCGGAGGAATTTAAGTTTTTAGGTAGTTTTTAATATGTCTGGTGAATTCCAAAAAATCTCCGAGTCTCTCCTGGAGGATTTCGTAAACTTGTTTTAAATCAACCCGGGTATATTCATGGACCAGAATATTCCTGAAACCAGCCATATCACGGATTTTTTTAGCAAAAGAAAGGGGTATCACATTTTTCTCCCCGAGTTTGTCAATGATGTCTACATATTCATCAATCTCATTTTCTCCAACGGATGCCAGAATGTGGTTTCCGATATCAATAACTATTTGGATAGTAATCTGAAGTCCGTGTTCTATTGACCAGGCTCGTGACAAAGAACTAACTATTTCCTCAAAGGAAAATTTCTTGAGTTGTTCCAGTTCTGTTACATAGCCTTTCAGTTCCTGCAGTTTCTTTTCTACTACTTCTCTATCTACCATAATGAATATTCAATAAACTTTTAAAATCAAGGTAGCGACTGATGGTATCTACCTGGAATTTCACTCTTTCGGATTCCTGAAAAGAGTAGACAAGCCTTCCATATCTGATTACCCTGTGCCTCAAGAGGTACGGAGCATCGTTGAGAATTACCAGGTCTACTTTGTTGGACTTTAGAATCTTCATCAAATCGGTAATGACCTTTGCTTTATACCCATAAGGATATTGACTATTATCTACCATCGTTTTGTCTATAAAGATAGCGATATCTATATCACTTAGTTTATTCAATGTACCAGTGGCTTGAGAACCAAATAGATAGCCTATTTTTATTTCTGGCCTTTCAGCAATGTACTCTTTAATTACTTCTACCGTCTTACTTTCCATACCTTCATTATATTTTTTTCTCCGGCAAAAGTCAATTTGATGCACGATTCCTTGACTTTCATTTTGGGAAAAGGTTAATATTTATCGTCAAGAGGAGTAATGCGGGGTTAGTTTAGTGGTAAAACCACAGCCTTCCAAGCTGTTGATGAGGGTTCGATTCCCTTACCCCGCTCAATAAAGAATGAAGAATCAGGAGTTAGCGCAAATCTTTAACCGTATTGCCGACAGTTTAGAGTTCCAGGGAGAGAATTTTTTTAAAATCAGCGCCTACCGTAAAATTGCCCGCATTTTGAACGACTATCCGAAAGATATCCGGCAGACCTGGCAGGAGAATCAACTCAAAGAAATACCCGGAGTAGGGGAGGGTATTGCCGAGAAGATTGCCGAGTATTTGGAGACCGGCAGGATGAAAAAGTACCAGGAGATTACCCGGGATGTTCCGGAAGGTATCTTTCATCTTCTTGAAATTCCCGGCTTGGGACCAAAGACCGTTCGCCTTGTTTATGATAAATTAGGCGTCCGGAGTCTGGAAGACCTGAAGAGAGTGATTACTGACGGTTCCTTAGCCAAATTATTCGGGATGGGTGATAAAAAGGTCGAGAACATAGAGAAGGGAATTGAACGTTATCTCCAGGTCAGCCGGCGGTTCTCTCTGGGAGTCGCGTTCCCGGCCGCGGAAGAAATCATTTCCCTTTTGCAAAAAAAAGTGAAACGCATCTCTGCGGCCGGTTCTTTACGCCGGATGAAGGAGACCATCGGAGACATTGACATTCTGTCTGCCGGCAAGCCGGCGGTTATCCGGGACTTTATTTCCCTGCCCATCGTAAAACAGGTTTTAGCCGCGGGTGAAACAAAGGCATCGGTTCTGGTGGAAACGAATAATTTGCAGGTAGACCTGCGCCTGGTGTCTGAGGAATGTTATGGCGCCGCCCTGCTCTATTTTACCGGCTCAAAAGACCATAACATTAAATTGCGGTCAATGGCGAAAGAGCGGGGCTGGAAAATCAACGAGTACGGACTTTTTGAAGGGGAAAAGGTACTGGCGGCAAAAGAGGAAGAGGATATTTATCGTAATCTGGGTTTGGTTTACATCCCTCCCGAATTGCGTGAAGACCAGGGTGAAATTGAGGCAGCCGTAAAAGGACGTCTGCCGGACCTGGTCACCCTCAACGATATTAAAGGCGACCTTCATATCCATTCGGAATACTCTGACGGCGTAAATTCACTCCAGGCTTTGGCTGAGCAGGCGCAGAATATGGGTTATCAGTATTTGGCGGTCTGTGACCATACCAGGACCGCCTCCTACGCGGGCGGGCTTTCCAATGAGGAGTTAGACAGGCGCAATAGTGAAATCGACCGGGTTAACCAGAAATTTGACCGGTTTCGCCTCCTGAAGGGCATAGAGGTGGAGATTCTTCAAGACGGTTCCTTAGACTATCCGGAAGAGGTGCTGGCAAAACAGGATTTTGTCTTAGCCGCGGTTCACCAGGGTTTTCGGAAGGATGTTACGGAACGGATGATAAAGGCGATGCAGAACCCTTTCGTTAATGCGATTGCCCACCCTACCGGCAGACTTATTTCCCGCCGGGAAGGCTATGAGGTCAATCTGCAAAAGGTGATGGAGGAAGCGGCAAGGACTAAAACCGCCCTGGAACTGAATGCCTACTATGACCGCCTGGATTTAAACGACGGCAGATGCCGGGAAGCGAAAGAAAAGGGAGTTAAAATAGTCATTAATACCGACAGCCACAACCTGGGGATGTTTTCGTATATCCGGTTAGGAGTGGGTACTGCCCGCCGGGGGTGGCTGGAAAAGAAAGACGTACTGAATACGTTGAATTTAAAAGAACTGCGGAATTACCTTAAACAACCTGAAATGTAGGGGCGCCATTCATGGCGCTCGCGGGCTCGATCCGCCTACGCCAAGGCTTCGGCGGACACGTAAATCGAGTCCCTACTTAGATAAGCGCAATGCCAGTTTGACCGCGGCCAACATACTGGAACTATCCGCCTTATTCCGGTAGGCTAAATCAAAGGCGGTGCCGTGGTCCGGGCTGGTACGAATAAAAGGCAATCCAATCGTTAGGTTCACTCCCTGATTAAAATATAACCCTTTAAACAGGGGCAGTAACTGGTCATGGTACGGCGAGACGATAAGGTGAAAGCCGCCCTGCCGGTAAATCCTGAATGCGGTGTCTGCGGCTATTGGTCCGGTGACGTTAATGCCTTTTCTTTCCAGATATTTTAGCGCCGGCTGAAAAATGGTTTCTTCTTCCTTTCCCAGGTAACCCCCTTCTCCCGCGTGAGGGTTGAGCCCGCAGATGAGCACTTTTGGCTTTTTTATGGCCAATCTGTTTTTTAAAAAACTCCAGCCTAATTCCACCTTTCGAATAATTACGTTTTTATCTAATTTCGTGAAGACCTCAAACAAAGGTAAGTGAGTGGTTAGCAGAAGCAGGCGTAAATCCCTGGCGATAAAGAGCATTCCGTAGTTTTGAACGTCAAAACTTTCCGCCAGAAGTTCGGTATGACCGGAGAACTTGATACCGGCAAGGTTGATTGCTTCTTTCGCCACCGGCGCGGTGACCAGGGCTTTAATCTCGCCTCTTTTCAAAGAGGTGATGGCGTCCTGAAGGTAGGAATAAGCCGCTCCTCCGGTAACCGGATCGGGTTTGCCTTTGGGGAAAGAGCCGTTTTTAATTGCTCCGGTGGAGATTACGGTAATCCTTTTCGGAATGGGCAGCCGGGTTCTTTTCAGGACCGGCTTGTCCCCGAAAATAACCACGTCCAGATTGGCTGGAATCTTGAGCCGGGTGAGAGCCTTGAGAGTAATTTCCGGGCCGATTCCTCCCGGGTCACCGATGGTTATACCAAGCATAAGTAACTGTCATTTCTGCAGGTTGTTAGCAGGAATCCATTGTCCGGTTTTCTGGATTCCCGTTAAAAACATACGGGAATGACAAAACAATACAGTCGTTTGCATTAGTAGTACTTGATTTCGATTTTGTCTTTTAGACGGGCAAGGAAATCCTGATAAGCGGCATTGAATTTAGTCCGGAAGAGTTGCTGTTTAGCCTTGAGGGCTAAGGAAGCGCGGTCAAAGGTTTCGGGCAGTTTTATTTCTAAGAGTTTAAATACGGTGT
>JAZDPL010000076.1:0-2884 GCA_043797665.1 Candidatus Omnitrophota bacterium | reverse complement strand
AAAATCGAGGTATCTCTCCGCAGCCTCACGGTTCAGCATGTCAACCGAAAATGCGTCTTCATCGTCACAGGTATATATGTCGCAGTTACTGTCCCTCATGAGACACCAGGTGTGTGACCGCACCGTATGCTGCATGCCGGAGATGAAATCCCAGCCGACCACAACCAGCCGGCTCCTTCCGGCCGAACGGTATTTAATCGCGCCTCCCGGTTCAGCCTTCAAATGTTTTAAACCTCCGGAGGGGTTATTATGTTTGTCTATCGGAAATACACCCGCGGCAATAACCCGCGGAGGAAAGGCCGATTCAAACCTTTCGCCATCCTCCAGCACAACGTCTATAGAAACTTTGAGCGTCTTTGATTTGCACCTGTCCTCCCGGCCGACCAATCCACCCGCAAAACCGCTGGGGAATATCCAATCATCCCAAATCCAGACTTCCAGGTGGTCTCTTTTTGCGCAAAGGACAATCCACTCAATCATATCCAGCCACTCATCCGACATGAATTCATAGGGAAGACCACCCCACGGCATTACCATAACGCCGCCATATCCGCATTGCCTGAAAGAGTCTAATTGTGAAGATAATCCGCGTTTTGACAAGCGATCGTTCAACGTCCAGGAAACTACAGGTTTGTAATTTATAGAGATACCATGCGGCATTTTTATCTCCTTTTTAAATTCTAACCGTTTTCCAACCCATCAATCTGCCGAACTTGATAATCTCCTCCGATACCTTTCCGTAAACCATTGCCAGGTGGTGTGTACCACCGTGGTAACTATAGTCTGACAAAAATTCTGCGATATCTTTTGACGGCTTTATCCAACCGTGAACGGTTTCTGTCATTCGGTCTTTACCTTTTACCGGCAGCACCTGAACCGGTGCAACCAGTAAAGTATAACTTCTTTCCGGACCCGGCGCTAAATTAACCAAAACCGCAGAACCCGGCTTAAATCTTCCCGCCATTTTCAACTGGACTTTATTTTTTGTAAAAGGAAAATCTTTTTTAATCAGCCGGGGTCTGCCGGATACCAGATTCAAATTCATCTCACCCATATGACTTAAGAATATAGTATTGTGCTTCCAGTCCGGACAGAACATCTCCACAAAAGAAGTCTCCGGATAAACCGTAATTAAGGTACCAACCAGCGCGGCCGTAAGCACGTCTCCTTCACCGGCGTATCCGATACCCCTGGCCATCGATTTAGCCGCTTCCAGAAATGGAAGTATGGGAAACCGGAATTCTTTTTCCGCAGTCAGGAAGTTAAAAGTAAAGGCGGAAAGTTTTTCCTTGTTTATCCATCGCCTGACAGCAAGCCCGGCCACGTTTGCCTTGCGAAGTACTTCCGGTCCAACACCTTTTACATTAAATTTTTTCCGGTCAGCCGAAACTTCAGCGTCTACTTCCGGGTCATCATCTGCGGGCATTAATGACTGCAATACCCCCGGGTCCGCAATTACAGTCTCAATTCCGGGTGATACCCTTAAATCCCCGGGAGAAAGGGCAAAATCACCCATGCCTTCGAAATAAGAACCTATCTGTCCCACCCGGGACTGCCGAATTCGCAAAATCAAGCGGGCACTGTAAGCCCATCCTGCTACCCGGTCCAGTACATCTGACTTTTCCCAGTGGCCGGATTCAAGAAAGAACCGTTTGCGGTTACGTACCAGAAGATTACACATATCCTGAACACCGTGAATACCGTGGTTGGACATGATTGCTTCCGGGGACTGACCGGGTCCAAAATCGAAATCCGGTGTGGTGTCCAGCACAATAATCGGTATTTTTGTGGCCGCAAGAATACCGGCGGATTCCAGGGAAGGCGAATAAGCAAGGTGCAGGGTCACTATGGCATCAACCGGAGTTTCTTCAAAAGATTTCACCGCGCCGGCAAATTCTTTCTTCAGACGGCAGATTGGGGCTGCGACAACTTCAATTCCTCGGTTCTGCAGGTGTTTTATTATAGTTTTAAGGAATTTTTCCGCAGAAACCCGGTACTCAGACAGGGTTCTGTCATATAGTTCCAGATATAAAGGCAGGAGACCGACCTTGGACTTGTTCATATAAACATTTTAACGTAGGGGCGCCATTCATGGCGCCCGCGGGCTTGATGAATCAAGCCCCTACGATTTCCAGTCTTTTAAGCAGTATTTCTTCAAAGCTTCTTCCGGCGGAATGCCATCCCTGACCACATCACAAAGTGCCGACTGGAAAGCGGCCGGGGCCGCTACCTGAAGAGCGTTGCGGCCGAAAACCACTCCCTTTGCACCCTCGGAAATTTCCTTACGAGCCAATTCCAACGCTTTAATTTGGGTGGGTAACTTTGCCGCACCCAGGGCAAAAATTGGTACCGGGCATCCGGCCACCACTTCAGAAAAATTACGCGTGTAAAAAGTTTTTATCATATCGGCATCCAGTTCGGCTAAAATACGGCATCCAATCTTTACCTGCTGAAACATCTCTTCCGGAGCCAGATTGTCGCTATCTGCCGGAAAGTATTCACCGATGACCGGCATCCCAATCCGGTGACAGGAAGCAGTTATCTTCCGGAAAATCTCCACGTTTTTGGCGTCCCTTTCTTCACTTCCGGTCTTGAGTGTCAGCGAAACCAACGCCATTTCCACACCCAGGAATGCGGCCTCCTCGGGTGAAAAAGCCTCCACTGCCGGTCCATCGTGATAACCCCACTGGAAACAGTAAACGGTATCCCAGTTAAGACGGCCGATAATCATCGGTACGCTTTTTTTCATAAAATAATCTCCGGTATGCCTTATCATCCCCGGACTGAGCAATACACCATCAACATCTCTGCTTATCCTGGATATTGTTTCCGAAAAGTTTACCATACCGGGAATAGGCCCGTCGAACTCACCGTGGTCACAGGC
>JAZDPL010000055.1:0-12448 GCA_043797665.1 Candidatus Omnitrophota bacterium | reverse complement strand
GTTAATATTTATTAACTATACAGATTATAACAAAAAACCTGCCGTCTGTCAAGAAGACCTTCTGGGATTACACAAAAAACTACCGGATGGCAATCAGGATGCGGGTTTCAGCATAAAAAACTTCTTATGTCGGAATTTCAGGAATCCGGTGCCCTATGTCATTGCGAGGAACGTAGTTTGTAACGTGGCAATCTCATCGGGATTGCTTCGCTATGCTCGCAATGACAAAAAAGGTCACTTGAGGCGGCGGCCGGTGGAAGCCATGGTCAGTTCGCCAAACTTCACGCCTTTGGTGGCGCGCAAGACCCGGCTCAGGTTTAATACTTCTTTGGTCGTTCCTTTTACCACGATAACCTCCAGGCAGTTGTCGTGGTCCAGGTGGATATGCTGGCTGGAGATGATGCTCCGGTGGAAGTCATGCTGGAGGTCGGTGAGCCGTTTGACCAGTTCCCGCTGGTGGTGGTCATAAACCAGGGTTATCGCACCCGCCACGTCCTGGCTCTTTGTCTGCCATTCGCGCTTGATTAAACTTTCCCGCATCAAATCACGGATGGCTTCGGACCGGTTGGGATAAGACGCACTTTTGATAAGCGCATCAAAGCGCGTCAACAGGTCTTCCGGCAGCGAAACACCGAAACGAATCAGATTTTCTTTACCCATCCGCATATTAGAAAGGCATTACCTAACTTGATTGCATAGGAATTCCTTTTGTAGGGGCTTGATTTATCAAGCCCGCGGGTCGGATAAATCCGACCCCTACTTTTCGTTATTTTTCTCTTGTCCTTCTGTTGTATCAACGCCGCTTTCGCCTGATTGGAAGAAACCGGATATCGTTTTAAGGGAATCAACCATCTCCTGGTACTTCTGGTTGGCTTTAGAAGATTCCTCCTTAAAGGTTTTATACTCTTTATCCAGTTCCGGGCACGAGGATTCGGAGAACGCTTCCAACGTTAGTTCATCCTGTTCAAACATCTTCTGGAGGGTGGTATTCCAGATTGCTTTTCTTCCCTCAATGACTCCGTTGCTCTTTACCACTTTTCCCGGCATCACGACCACCAGGGCAAGGTCTATTTGCGAAAATAACATACTTTTCATCATCTTCGCCTCAGGACCTTTTCCTAAGTTTACTTTACCCTGGGGAGAACTTTCCCGTGCCGTCTTGAGGTCAAATACCGCTTTGAAGTGATACTGGTCCTTCTCTTTTGTCCAGACAAACTCTTTTATTCCTTTAGAAATAGGACTCTGGGGGTCTTTAAATTTTTTGATATCGTCGGTGTAAATGCTGAAAGTAAAGTCTAAATCAGAAAGGCCGGAGATACCCAAATTTTCTATTTTAAAAGAACCTACCATTGGACCGGCGGTGGAAATAATCTTTGCAATATCTATGTTGGAGACGGTCGTTATTTTTCCTGCGCCATCAGGATAGACATAACATTTGTTTTCCACCTTTATACATCCGACAAAGCCCACACTTAAAAAAACCAGCATTAAGACTAAAACTATTTTCTTCATTCCTACCCCCATTTTGTTTAGAATCAAATTATATCACACTCGGAGGTTTTCCCCGAAATATTATAGATAAAAACAGAGTTTTGGGGTGTTTGGGAATAAGGAATTCGGAGCTTTTTAGTTGACAAATAGATATATCGGAGATAACATATAATAAATAAGGTAAGATATCAGGCTAAAATATTTCTTTTTGATGGGCAAATGGAGGATAGATATGAGGAGTAAAAGGATAGCGGGGTTAAAAATTTTGTTGTTTTTTTCTTTCGGACTTTTTTTTAACGCCCGCCTTTCTGCGGAGATTGTCCAGACAAACTTTGGTCTCTACGGATGTCAGGTGAATAGTCTGGCCGTCTATAATGATGGAACATCCAGGATAATCTACGCCGCTGTGGTAGGCCCTAACAAAGTATTCCGGTCCACTGATGATGGCGCTACCTGGTCAGTAATCTTAAGCAGTGCCGATTCTTACGAAGGGGAATCCCAAATATGTGCGGTTGACGAAGATACCGCTTATCTGTACGTCTGTTTACAGAACGGAATCTTAAGGAGCGTTGACAGTGGAACGACCTGGACATTATTAGCCTATGATGCCCTTACCAACCCTTCACCGGCATCTTTGACTATCTCTAATTCGGTTCTTTATTCAGGAACAAATGGTGGAATTGTCTATAAGAGTAGTGATAACGGAAATACCTGGACCCAGATAGGTTCTTTAGGAGATGGGGTTTTTCCCGGAGCAATTGCGGTTCATCCTGTTACGGCTGACATTATTTTTGTTGTTTATGAAGAAGAAGGTACGGATCATCTTGTTCGTACCTCTAATGGAGGTGAAGATTGGGAAGAGGTTACCATCCCGGACCAGGATAACCCGGGGCAGAATTTGACTGATTTCAATGTAGTGGGGATAGACCCGGCAAGCGGCACTTCTTTAACCACCACCATACTCTACGTTAGCGGCAGTTCCGCGGATCCTTCGGTTTATAAAAGTGCCGACGGTGGAAGTACCTGGCAAAAGAAGGAGGATTACAACGACTTTGGTACCTATTCCGGATATGTCCTCTTTGACGGTAACGGAAATCTCTTTATCGGTGCAGCCAGAAGTAGTGACGGAGGAGAGACCTGGGAGACTTTTCCTCTTTCTGAAGGAAGTACGGAAACGCATATCAATACCGGTGATTTGGCAATTGATTCTTTAGACTCCAACTTCCTTTTAGCCGGTTCTGACCGGGGGATAGCCAGAAGTTCAGATGGCGGTGTTAACTGGTCTGAATGTTACGAAGGGCTTGCCGCTTTAGTGATTAACGATGCGGTTGTAAGCGACGACGAAAGCACCTTTTTTTTCGTATCCAAGAGCGGTCTGGGAATAAGTACTGATTTTTCCACTACTCAAACCTGGGATTTCCCTGTTTACCCGCAGAACCTGATTGAGGGACAGCCGACAGACGCTACCGGTGGTCAGGAACCCTTGACTACGGTAGCCATAATCCCCGGGTATGATGGAATAACCTATCGGACCGTATACGTGGGCGGTAACGCCGGAGAGATTTTCACCAGTACCAGCGGTGGAGAGTCATGGATTATGAATAATATCTATCCGGCAGGCTCCCACGTAAAGGTGACAAAGATTGCGGTCTGTCCGGACTTTCCCACTACGGTTTATGCTTCCTTTCTTGATTTCGAGGAGGATGCAACCGATGGGAAAGTGGGCGTAAGTGTTGACACGGGTTTGACCTGGCAGGATACCGGACTTACCTCTGTTCCGGTCAATACGGTAATCTTTTTCCCTGGGGATGATACCCTAACGGATATAGTGGTTCTTGCGGGATTGGGTAAAGAAGGCGAAACAAATCCAGACTTAATGGGTTTGAGGAGGAGTACTGATGGCGGAACCACCTGGAGTAATATCACGGACCTGGCAAATGCGATTGTCTATTGCCTGGCTTCCGATCCCACCGACAGCAATATTGTCTATGCCGGCGTTAGAAAGTATACCTCAGGTATTTCTTCCCGTTGGGTTTGTAAGAGTACCGACGGAGGGAATAACTGGGATGACCTTTCTGAAATTGAGGAGGGGGAGGGGTATTGCCGGACTATCGCGGTGAATCCGGATAACCCAAGCGAAGTCTATGCCGGAGTGGATAATTATATCTACCGGAGCATTGATGGGGGAACGACCTGGGAACTTTATTATGAAGCCCAGGACCAGGACAATATCAACGTTCTCATCTGCGGCAGTCTAATCGGCGCAACTGAAACCGGGTTATACAGTTTTACCGGTTCTCCTGCCACGGCTGATACTGATGACGGTGATGGCGGTGGTGGGGGTTGTTTTATCGCCACCGCCGCGTTTGGTTCTTACCAGGAACCTCATGTAATGGTTTTACGGCAGTTCCGGGACAAGGTTCTCCTGAACAGTGATTGGGGCAAGACTTTCGTAAGTTTCTACTACCGTTACGGCCCGATTATGGCTGATTGGCTCAACCAGGAGAAATGGGCAAAACCCGTTGTTCGCACCTTACTGTTACCGGTTTACGGTTTTGCTTACCAGATGCTCAACAGTCTGCCGTAAGAGTCAGGACAAAGTTTTCACAGTCCCGCCATAAATTCAAATATCCGGGCAGATACCTCCGGTAGTCCCTCGTGGTCCATGAAGATAATAAATAGATACCTGATAAAAAGTTTCTGGCTCCCTTTTTTAGTAGCGTTGGGCTTTATCGTTTTTCTTTTGTCGTTAGGCAGCCTTTTCCAGATGGTCGAACTGCTGGTACGCAACGTCCTTTCCGGTTCGCTCTTGTTCCGGTACTGGTTTTTCTTAATTCTGGCACTTCTGCCCTATGGTTTTTCGTTAGCGGTCTTGCTCGGTACGTCCCTTACTTTCAGCCGGTTCAGTCAGGACCACGAATTTTTAGCCATCAAAAGTCTGGGTATCCCGCTCAGTCAGGTTCTGATGCCCTTCCTGTTACTGGGTCTTTTTCTCTCAATGGTGAATTTTTTTCTGGTCAGTTTCGTGCAGCCTTTCGGGCTTTATCAGAACCGTCTGCTCCTTGTCCAGGCACGGTTTGGCAGCCCGGGTAACCTCTTTAAACCTGGTTCCGTAATAACCGACTTTCCCAATACGGTCATCTTTATCCCGGATAAAGGCAGCCGGGAAACCAAAGTTACTATCTATCAGAGAGATGAAAATTTGGTGCGGTCCATTTCCGCCGGTCGGATTAAAGTAGTACAGCGGCATGGTCAGCCATACCTCTGTCTGGAAGACGGCGTCATTCAGATTTATCAGCCTCAGGCTCCGGACGCTTTTCAACGGCTCAGTTTTAAGAAGTATCTCTTTTCTTTGCCTCAAAAGGCAAACAAGACAAAACCTCCCGAATCCAAACTCCAGGAGCAAAGTTCTTATCGTCTATCCCGGCAGATTATGGCCGGCGCAAGAGCAGAACAGAAAAGGCGTATTTCTTTTGCGATAACGCCGATACTCTTCATGTTTATCGGCATACCGCTGGGCATCTTTATTCCACGCAGTCTCTGGAGTGTTACCAGCGCCTGCGGATTGGTCTTTGGTTATTACTTCGCTTTTTCCGGGCTGGATGCCCTGGTGAGAGCAAAACCGTATCTGGCACCGGCCTTTTTTCTTCCGGATATCCTTCTTCTGGCAATCGGAGGCTGGTTGTTGAAGAGGATTAAATGAAGAGGCTGGATAAGTATTTAGGGCTGGAGTTTTTAAAGGTCTATATTCTGTCGGCGCTGGTGCTTACCGTAATCGGTCTGACCGGTGCCCTGTCTGATGACCTCAACGACTATTTACGAAGCGGATATTCTTTAGCCTCAGCCCTGCGGGCTTTTTTGTGGATGGTGCCGGGCATCTACGTCCAGTTTTCACCTCCGGCGGTTTTGGTCGCGGTACTTATCACGTTAGGCCTGATGGGTAAATATCAGGAAACCCTGGTACTGGAAGCCTCGGGTCTTTCTCCGTTGCGTTTCTTATGCCCCTTTCTCGGGGTAAGTCTTGTGCTGTCCCTGGCAACTTTTTTTGTAAATGAAAGAGTGGTTCCTGTTTCTTACAACCACTTCAAGCAGGAGACGGAAATCCATAAGCCGTTCCTTGCTTTACCGGATTTTTTTCTTTACGCGGACGTTTATCAAACTAAAAAAGATTTGTTTGAGAACAACACCATCCTCTTTTTTTATCCGGATGGGAAACTGAAGGAAATCTATCAAGCCAAGCAAACCTGGATTGGGAAGGACGGCAAATGGCAGATGACCGTTGGTTCCCGTACCGTTTTTGCCGCTTCCGGACAGTCGGCGCGCAGAACTTCGTTTGAAAATCTTACGGCTGAACTCGGCCTTGACCGGGAGGACTTGCACCCTTTTTTAAGGCCGCTGGAAATGTTAAACCGCCGGCAATTGTCCGATTATCTCAAAAAACTGGCTAAAGCAGGGGTTTCCCCCGCTAACGTCAGAACCGCTTACTTCAGCCGGTTCAGCACCCCTTTACTTAACCTGGTGGTGGTCTTTCTGGCGCTTCCTCTGGTTCTTATCCGGACCCGTTCCCGGCCCCTGCTGATTATTACCGGAATCTGTCTGGCTGTTTTTACCTATTGGTTTTATTCTCTGGTTCTGGCATTTGGAAAAGAAGGATATCTCCCGCCGGTTCTGGCAGCGTTCCTGCCCCACCTGATAATTCTGGGTGTGGCCGGGCTTTTCCTTTACGCCAGATCCTAAGAGGTTACGAAGTCTATTTCTGGAGGAGTGTATGAAAAAACAAAAGGGAAAAGGATACAGGATTTATCTTGATAATACCCGGGCGGTTGAAACAAGGGTTAAAGACTTGCTGTCCCGGATGATTCTGGAGGAGAAGATTAGCCAGTTGGCTGCCCACTATCTGGAGTATCTGACGGGTGATGACGGCCGTTTTTCGATCCGGAAAATTAAAAAGATGATGTCGGACCTGGGAACCGGGGTTTTGCAAAACATCAACAAAGATTCCCGTCTTAACCTGGAAATTGTCCGGGAGGTCCAGCGTTATCTGAAGGAAGAGACCCGGCTGGGCATACCGGCCATCATTGCCGGTGAGGGCGTGCACGGTCATATGTCTGAAGGCGCCACCATCTTTCCCCACGGACTGGCTCTGGCCAGCACCTGGAACCCGGAACTGGTCGGAAAAGTTAGTTCGGTTGTGGCCCGGGAAGCCAGGTCGGTCGGAGTCAGCCAGATTCTATCGCCGGTCCTGGATTTATCCCGGGAGCCGCGCTGGGGCAGGTGCCAGGAGAATTACGGCGAAGACCCGTATCTTACCGGCCGGATGGCGGTTGCCTATATCACCGGCCTCCAGGGCGAAGGTCCGGCGATTGACCGGGAACACTGCGCGGCCACGCCCAAGCACTTTGCCGGCCACGGCACGCCGGAAAGCGGAATCAATCTGGCGCCGGTCCATACCGGTCTGCGGGAACTGCGGACCGAATACCTGCCTCCGTTTAAAGCCGCAGTCTGCGAAGCCAATGCCGCGTCAATCATGAACTGTTACAGTGAGATAGACGGCATTCCCTGCGTTTCCTCTCGGGAACTCTTAACCGATATCCTGCGCAAAGAATGGGGGTTTAAGGGATACGTCTATTCCGACTGGGGGTCCGTGGAAATGCTTCATTCCATACACCATACCGCGGCCACTCTGGAGGAAGCCGGCAAACAGGCGCTGGAAGCCGGCGTGGATTTGGAAGCGCCGGTTCCAAATTCGTACGGAAAGCGGTTGCTGAAAATGGTCAGGGAAGGCAAGGTTTCCATTAAGACCATAGACCAGGCGGTCAGCCGCATCCTGCGGCTGAAATTTCTGTTAGGTCTTTTTGAAAACCCCTATCCGGCCGAGCCGGAACTTGCCCGAACCATCCGGAATTGCGCGGAACACCGGGAACTGGCGCTTCAGTCCGGCCGGGAGGCAATAATCCTGCTGAAGAACGAAGCGGGCATCCTGCCGCTCTCCAAAACAATTTCCTCCATTGCGGTCATCGGTCCGAACGCGGATAAGGCGCAGGTTGGCAACTACTCGGTCCCGAAAGAAGGTATGGCAACCGTCCTGCAGGGCATCAGGAACAAGATTTCCGGAGATGCGCAGGTTTATTACAGCCAGGGTTGCGGCATCTACGAATTGTCAACCGACGGTATCCCTGAGGCAGTCTTGACCGCCCGGAAGTCGGACGTGGTCGTTCTGGTCCTGGGCGAAACCACCGAGGTCTGTGAGGAAGGGGTTGACCAGAGCGACCTGCGGCTGCCCGGAGTCCAACTGGATTTAGTCAAGGCAGTTTGCGGAACCGGAAAGCCGGTGGTCGCGGTTCTTTACAACGGCCGTCCGCTTGACATTTCCTATCTGGCCGAAAACGTGCCGGCCATCCTGGAAGCCTGGTATCCGGGCGAGGATGGCGGCAATGCGGTTGCGGACATTCTTTTTGGAAACTGCAACCCGTCCGGAAAACTGCCGGTTTCCCTGCCCCGTTCCACCGGCCACATCCCGGTATATTACAACTACAAACCGAGCGGCCGGGGTTGCTTCTACCACAAGCCGGGCTCGCCGGGCAAGCCGGGACGGGATTACGTTTTTGCTTCGCCCACTCCGTTGTTTGAGTTTGGTCACGGTTTAAGTTATACCACTTTCAATTACGGCAATCTGCGGGTGAACCCGGCCAAAATAAGACCGTCCGGACAGGTGAAGATAATCGTGGAAGTGACCAACACCGGCAAGCGCAGCGGCGCCGAAGTGGTTCAGGTTTATTTAAGGGATGCGGTGAGCAGCGTGACCACGCCGGTCAAGGCATTGAAACGCTTTCAGAAAGTGAACCTGGAGCCGGGCGAAACGAAAAAGGTTCGGTTTACGCTCCTTCCTTCAGATCTGGAACTGCTTAATCGGCAGATGAAGATGAAGGTGGAACCCGGAGTTTTTGAGGTGACGGTCGGCGGATTGAAACGGAAGTTTGAGGTGCGTTGACAACTCCTTATGACCGGTATCCGGCCAGGAGGGCTTTTTCGTTCAGAGAGACCGCGCCGGGTTTACCGGTAAAGACCGCGGGAAGGGCTTCTTTCAACGAATTCAGGGCGGGGAAAGGATTGAGTATCTTATAGTTTTCTCCTGCTTTTTTTGCCAGAAATCCGGCCACCACCATGTTGGCGCATCTTTTATCCCCTAATTTTTGGGCAAGGCTGTCTGCCGGAAGCATAAAAATCTCACGTTTTTTTTCGGTTTTCGGTTTAACCAGGTCGGCGTTAACCACCAGCAAGCCGTTTTTTACCACTAAAGAATTCAGGTAATCATAGGCAAACGGTTCCAGGAAGATACCCACGTCAGCCCTGGAAACAATCGGTGAGGGTATCGGCGACTCGGAGATGATAATCGTAGCGAAGGCGTAGCCACCCCTTATCTCCGCACCGTAGATGGGGTAACAACTAACCTCTTTCCCTTCGTCCATCCCGGCAATTGCCAGAAGTTTGCCCAGGGTAACTATACCCTGTCCGCCGGTCCCGCCCAGAATTATGCGACACATAGATTTCAGAAAAAGAGGTCACCGTTACCCCAGCCGGCAACAGTGACCTCTCTTTTATTCAGCCTTACGGCCAACTCTACGCCTTCCCGTTGCTTCCCAGGAGTTCGCACTTGGCGATGTACATCTTCTTCAGTTCTTCCCGGGCCGGGCCAAGGTATTTCCGGGGGTCAAATTCCGCCGGATGCTCAGCGAGGTACTGCCGGATCATGGCAGTCATGACCAGCCGGCCGTCGGAATCGATGTTCACCTTGCAGACGTTGGTTTTAACAGCTTTTTTAACTTGCTCTTCCGGAACGCCGGAGGTGTTCTCCATCTTGCCGCCGTATTTGTTGATGATGTCAATGTACTTATGCAGCACGGAAGATGCGCCGTGCAGGACAATCGGAAAACCCGGCAGGCGTCTTTCGCACTCTTCCAGAATATCAAAACGCAGCGGCGGAACCGCCTCACCCGGTTTCACCTTGAATTTGAAAGCGCCGTGGGAAGTCCCGATGGAGATGGCAAGGTGGTCAACCCCTGTCTTGGTGACGAAGTCCTGGACATCTTCCGGCCTGGTGTAGTGGGTTACTTCCGAGGAAACGTGTTCTTCAATACCGGCCAAAACCCCCAGTTCCCCCTCAACGGTAACGTCACGTTCATGAGCGTATTCCACCGTCTTCCTGGTCAGGACAACGTTTTCTTCGAAAGGCAGGGAAGAACCGTCTATCATCACGGTTGAGAAGCCGTAATCAACGCAACTCTTAGCCAGTTCAAAGCTGTCTCCGTGGTCCAGGTTCAACGCGATGGGGATATTACCGCCCATTTCCTTTGCCATGGCAACCGCGCCGGGTACCATGTACCGGAGCAAGGTTTGATTTGCATACTGCCGGGCGCCCTTGGAAATCTGCAGGATAACCGGGGATTTGCACTCCACGCAGGCGGCGATTATCGCCTGAAGCTGTTCCATGTTGTTGAAATTGTAAGCCGGCACCGCGTAACCTCCGGTCATTGCCTTTTTAAACATTTCCCGGGTATTTGACAGTCCTAAATCTTTGTAACTCACCGCCATTCTTCCCTCCTTTTTCCGTACAACGGAATAATCCTTGAGATTGAAATTATACCATTTCTTTGAGTGAAGTGGCAAGATTTAATGAGTCGGGCATCCGCATAGAATGGGGGAGGGTGGGGTGGGGGTGGACTTGACTTGGGGTGGTGCTATGTTTTAACATAATTTGAGAAATGGCGAAGGTCAATGTCTATCACTATCTGGGGAAAAGTTTTTCTTGTCCTTTCTGTTTGAAAGAACACCACATCCCTATCCGGAGAATCCTTACCCGGAAAAGGGCTGTTTCCCGGTTACCCGGCTTTCTCTCCCGGCTCATTCGGAAGAAGAAAATTCTGGTGCTTAGCGACGATGTTACCTACGAAATCGCCGGCAAAAAAAGCGTTAGAATTTTGCGGAAAGATTTCCAGGTTTCCTCGCTGGTCCTTTCTTCGGATAAAGGCAAACAGGTGTATGCCGACGAAAAATATTTCCCGGAGATTTTTAGTGCCGGTCAGGACAGGAATGCCATAATTACCGTGGGCAGCGGTTCGGTTACCGATATGGGGAAGTATGTTGCCCATAACCTTAAACTGCCCTGGATATCTTTTCCTACCGCTCCCTCTATGAACGCTTATACCTCATCTGTTGCTGCTTTTCTCTCCGGAGGAATGAAAGTTACGGTGTCAACCCAGCCGGCCATTGGAGTCATTATCGACCTGAACGTAATCGGCAACGCCCCTCTGGATTTAATCAAAGCGGGATTTGCGGACAGTTTAGCCAAATCCTTTGCCAACGCGGACTGGAAGATGGCTTCCTTCCTTACGGGTGAAGGATTCTGTCTGCTTCCCTTTAATATAACCACCGAGGCCGAGCATAAGTATCTGAACAAAGGCAGAGAACTCTGCCGGAGAGACGAAAAAACCGTCGCCGATTTAATGGAAGGGTTAAACCTGGGCGGGCTCTCAATGGTTATCGCCGGCGTATCTTCGCCCGCTTCCGGCGGAGAACACCTGATATCCCACTTTTTGGATATGATTGCCCACCGGGAAGGGAAGAAACCTTTTTCCTGCCACGGATTACAGGTGGGTCTGGGTACGCTGGTTTCCAGTCTCATTTACGAAAGGCTTAAGGTCCTGTCCGTGGATGAAGTCATCAGCCGTCTGCACTGCAGCGAACCCGAGTACGAAAAGGCGGAAGACTTTTTTGCCAAGCGGGGTTTGAATATTAAGAAGGCACACCAGAAAAAGAGTCTGTTCTTGAATTTGATGAGAGAAAACCTGCCTTCCCTGTGGAACCGGATGAAAAAGGAAGCCTTTACGCTGACCTACCCGGCGGCAACGATAAAGAAAGTTTTAACCGAAGCAAAGTGCCCGTTACGGTTCAGTGAAATCGGCGTTACCAGAGAACTTGCCCGCCAGGCGATAATGTACTCCCGTTTTATCCGGAGCCGGCTGACCGTCCTGGATCTTGCCGACGAACTGGACATCCTGCAGGAGGTAACCGAAGACTTTCTGAGCCGGTAGTTGAACCCTCCCTCCCCCCAATGGTAAAATAGAGTCAGAATAATGGTGGCTATGGTGTAAAGGCAGCACAAAGGACTGTGGCTCCTTTAGAACGGGTTCGAATCCCGTTAGCCACCCTGACATTCCCGCCTGAAAACGGGGATTCGATGGGAGCGAAGTAAGCCGCTGCGACTGATTAAGGAGTAGTGGCAGCTGGTGTCTTAGTCGAATTAACCACCTATGAATTCGAAACCATGCAGCTCGCGGTCGCCATCGCGCTCACGGTCATCTACCTTGGCCTCTCGCTGACGCTCGGCGGAGTGCACCCAAAGAGCGGCATGCCCTGGTGGTTCTTCGTACCAGCTGCTGTGGCGTTTTGCGCCTCCTATGTCGCCGAAAGAGTCGCGGCCACCCTTCCCATGCCTTGGGTCAAGGGACCGCGCTATGGCTCCCCGCCTCGGCGTGTCCACCTTTCCTGGAGAACCGCCGTCCGTATTCCGGCTTTGGCGCCGGTGTTCGTCATCCCATTCAACTTCTTTTTGATCCTGCGTATCCACTTTGCCATCGGATGGGTGGTCTATATCGTCGTGCCGCTCGCCGCGGTCGCGCTGGCCATCGCGGTGCGGAGGCGCCGGCGAGAAGTCAGGCTCCTCAGGGGCGGCGAGACGGCGATGGGGGTAGTCGATTGGCACGAAAACATTGGGGAGGGGCCCGAACGAATTACCTATCACTTCATGACTGCGGACGGAACGACTGTCTCGGGTCGGGGGTGGGATGCCGGATATGGTCTCCTCGAAGGCTCCAGCGTCCCCGTGTTCTACGACGCCAACAATCTCAGGGATCACGTCGTCGTCTGCGGCTGCTGGTTCGAGGCCGATTGACAGCGA
>JAZDPL010000030.1:0-13012 GCA_043797665.1 Candidatus Omnitrophota bacterium | reverse complement strand
CGGGTTCGAATCCCGTTTCCCGCTCTACAATATGACATACCGACGGTTTAATATTTACCTTGTTATTTTGCTCGTGCTCTATTTTTCTTCCGGATGTAGTTATAAACATTATCCACCTTCAAAAAAAGTAGTCTCCACCGGAGTTTTCCATACGGTCAAATACGGTGAAACACTCTGGCGGATCGGTAAAACTTATGGCGTCTCAACAAATACGCTCAAAAAAGCAAACAGACTGAAAGACGACGCGATTATAGTCGGACAGCATCTTTTTATCCCGGGCGCCAAAACCGTAAAGAAGGTACCGCCGGCAACCAAAACTTCCCCCGGCACTCCGCCAGAAACGGAGAGCGGGCCTTCAAAACCTCCGGTGTTGATTGTTAAACCGGTGCCAAAAACGGCTTCGGAAACCCCCTATTTTTCCCGGCCGGTCTCCGGTAAAGTCATCTCTTCCCCGGAACAGGCGGAGAAAGAAAACAGGATGATCTTTGAAACCGCTCCCGGTGAGCCGATAAAGGCCTGCGGCAGCGGACAGACATTTTTCATCGGAGAAACGAAGACCTATCAGAATACTCTGATTATTGACCATCTGAACGGATATTATTCGGTGTATGGGGGAGACATCATCATCACTACGGAAAAAGGAGCCCGGATTACAAAAGAGACTGTCGTCGGAAAGACGTCCGGAGAAAAAGAAAAACCTCTGCTCTATTTTGAAGTCCGGCAGGGAACCACGCCCATAAACCCAAATTCTTTTTTGGAACAAAAGTAGGGGCTTGATTCATCAAGCCCGCGGGTCGGATGAATCCGACCCCTACAAATTAATTCGTTTGTATTAAGATGCAGTACTGGATGACGGTGGAAAAGGAATTTTTAGCCGGATACGCAACATGTGCTTCTGACAGCCGGGGCAGAGCCTTTCCCGAAGAAGAACACCCGTTCCGTTCTCCTTATCAGCGCGACCGGGATAGAATCATCCACTCTACCGCTTTCCGTCGCCTGGAATACAAAACTCAGGTCTTTGTCATTCACGAAGGGGACTATTACCGGACCCGCCTCACTCACACGATTGAAGTAGCCCAGATTGCCCGGACAATCGCCCGGGCCTTAAGAGTCAACGAGGACCTGACCGAAGCAATCAGTCTGGCACACGACCTGGGACACACGCCCTTTGGCCATTCCGGCGAAGACGCCCTGCGCGAATTAATGAAGAGTTACGGTGGTTATGAACATAACCGCCAGAGCCTTCGGGTGGTGGATAAACTGGAAAAACGTTACCCTGATTTTGACGGCCTTAATCTTACTTTCGAAGTCAGGGAAGGCATTATCAAACACATTACCGAGTATGATACGCCGGAAGTAAAAGAGTTTGAACCCGAAAAATCCCCTACCTTAGAAGCCCAGATAGTGAACCTGGCCGACGAAATTGCCTATACCAGCCACGACGTTGACGACGGACTCAAGGCGGGTCTGATTTCCACTAGCGGTCTTTCAACCGTCCAATTATGGAAGGAACTTTTTATTCCGATACCAGGGATAAAAGATGAAGAACTGACCTGGTATAAAGCGGTACGGAACCTCATCAATCTCCTCACCACCGACCTCATCAATGAGACCCGGGGGAGACTGAAAAAATTACGCATCAAAAGTCCTGACGAGGTGAGAAAAAAACCACCCTTAGTCAGTCTGAGCCCTGAGACCACCCGCAAACACAAGGAATTAAAGGATTTTCTCTATGAAAATATGTATCGCCATTACCGGGTGGTCCGGATGTCCGAAAAGGCGAAAAGAATTATGGAACAACTTTTTCGAATCTATCTTCAGCAATCGCGGCAGATGCCGCCCACGGTCCAGGAAAAGATTAAACGCGGGGAACCGGTAGCCCGCGTAGTGTGTGATTATATTGCGGGAATGACCGACAATTTTGCCCTGGAAGAATACAAGAAACTTTTTGACCCGTACACCAGGGTATAAATATGATAAAAGAAGAATTACTGGGGTGGACAGCGCTCAATCTCCTTCCTGAGATTGGCCCGATAAAAGCGGTAAGACTCCTGGAACACTTTCCCGACCCCATTAACCTCTTTCGCAAAAAAGATAAGAAAGGTCTGACAGAAATCCCCGGCATTAATCTCCAGGATGTAGACAACATCCTCAAATTTGACCTCAAAGAAGCGGAAGCAGAACTGGAATTAGCCGAAAAGAAAGGGTTCAAAATTATAACCTTATCCGACCCGGACTACCCTCCCCTCCTCAAATCAATCCCTGACCCTCCCATACTTCTTTATGTCTGGGGAGGTTTTACCGAAGAAGACCAGTTGGCGATAGCGATAGTGGGAACCAGGTTGTGCAGTCCTTACGGAATGGTTCAGGCAGAAAGGTTTGCTTCCTCCCTGGCGGAATCCCATTTTACCGTCGTGAGCGGAATCGCCAGGGGCATAGACACCGCAGCCCATCGGGGAGCATTACGTGTAAAAAGGCGTACCGTCGGCGTACTGGGAAGCGGCCTCCTGGAACCTTATCCCCCGGAAAACCGAAAATTAATGGAAAAGATGGCTTCTTCCGGCGCGGTCATCTCCGAATTCCCTTTGCGGCTAAAACCGGAACGGCACACCTTTCCCCGCCGTAACCGCATCATCAGCGGACTTTCCCGGGGAGTTCTGGTGGTGGAAGCGGGAATTCACAGCGGGGCATTAATCACAGCCACCCTTGCCCTGGAACAGGGACGGGAAATCTTCGTCCTGCCGGGACCAATTGACCAGGAGACCAGTTTTGGTACCAATAATCTGATTAAAGAAGGCGCCCATCTGGTTACTGCCCCTGAAGATATCATCGTCACCCTCTACCCCACCCTGCCCTTTCCTAAAACTCCCCCGGCTGCACCTGAGCCGGAGACAACAAATCCGGAAGAATCAGAGATTTTAGCCCTCTTGTCCCGGCACCATAAAGTTGGTATTGAAGAGATTGCCAGCCGGCTGAGCCTTTCTCTGGCTGAAACCGGCTCCCTCCTGACCCGTCTGGAATTAGGGGGAAAGATAAAACAGATTCCAGGCAAACAATACACGCTCTGCCCTCCTTGATTTCCAGACCTGTTCGGTGATAAAATAAATACGTAATTAACGAAGTAAACAAATGCGAATATTCAACCGTCTGGTTGCCTGGATTTACAGTTTAGCTTCACTCTATATTTCCGGTCTGCTTATTCTGGTCTGGTTAGATAAGGAATTCGCGGCCCATTTTTTTAAGCAGCTGGAAGCAACCGAACCTTATAAGTTTGCCCTGGCCGGGGGCGTTCTTATCTTAATCGGCTCCGTATGGCTGGTTTCGGTGATTGAATACCACTACCTCACCCGCTCGGTCAGTTTTACCGCCCCCGGCGGTCTGGTACGGGTGCGTCTCTCCGCGGTGGAAGACTTCCTGATGAATGAAATCCGCCAGCGTATCAAAGCGGTAAAGAGAATTAAAACCTCGACTATCCTTGTTCCAAAGGGCTTACGCGTTTTTAACCGGGTAATCATCTGGTCGGGTTACGATATCCCGGACATAACCGGAAAAATCCAGGATTTGATAAGAAAACTTTTGCAGGACACCATCGGTGTGGAACGGATATTGGACGTAAAGGTATACGTTTCACATATTTCACCCACGGAAGGTACCGGTACCCCACAAGAAGAAGATGAAAGCGAAGACTTCACCCAGGATTCTGAAATCAATTAGAGAAGCCATCTACAATCTCCAGACACTCCTGAAGTCCCCGGAACCGGCGGCTGTTATACACAGAATTGCCGAAGTAATGGCTGATACGCTTAGAACGGGCCGGCGGATTTACTTCTGCGGAAACGGCGGCAGTGCCGCGGACAGCCAGCATTTAGCCGGAGAGTTCGTCGGCCGTTTCCAGATGGAGCGAGCCGCTCTGCCGGCGATAAGTCTTACCACCGACACCTCCATTCTTACCGCCATCGGCAACGACTACGGATTTGAGAAGGTCTTCAGCCGCCAGGTAGAGGCGTTGGGCGAAAAAGGTGATTTACTTTTTATCTTCTCCTCTTCCGGCCAGGCCGTGAATACCATCCTGGCCGCGAAAAAAGCCGGAGAATTGGGTGTAAAGGTAGTTGCCCTGTTGGGTA
Organism: Candidatus Omnitrophota bacterium; assembly: GCA_043797665.1. Taxonomy (GTDB): domain Bacteria; phylum Ratteibacteria; class UBA8468; order MWAK01; family MWAK01; genus CAZVUE01. The sequence goes on along the minus strand of JAZDPL010000030.1, from coordinate 8,888 downwards.
AAGACGGCGGTCCGTTAAAAGACTTAGCGGACTTCTTTATCATCGCACCGGGCAATACCACCGCCCGAATTCAGGAAGTCCATATCCTGCTCGGACATATCCTGACCGAAATAGTTGAGGAAACGCTGGCAAAGGAAGGCTTAAAAAAAGAGCCGCCGGCCGAAATTACCGGAAAAGTCAAAGACTTAAAGGAATTACAGACGATTGTCAAAATCCTGAAAGAAACAGGGAAAAAGGTTGTCTTTACCAACGGATGTTTTGACCTTCTCCATCAGGGACACCTGAAACTCTTTAAATCCGCCAGAGCGGAAGGCGACCTTTTAATCGTAGGACTGAACAGCGACAGTTCGGTCCGTAAGATTAAGGGCCCGGGCCGGCCGGTGGTTCCGGAAGAGGAACGCGCCGGGATTCTGGCAAGCCTTTCTCTGGTTGACTATGTAGTCACCTTTAAGGAGACAACCCCCTTAAGATTGATTAGAGCGATATTACCCGACGTTCTGGTAAAAGGCGCTGACTATACTGCGGAAAAAGTGGTCGGCCGGGATGTGGTGGAAAAATCCGGAGGAAAAGTAATCCTGGTTCCTCTGGCATCAAAACGTTCCACCACCGCGTTAATAAACCGGATTAAAAAAAACGATGGAAGAACTGTATAGAATTATTGACGCTAACCTGAACCGGACACGGGAAGGTTTAAGGGTCCTGGAAGAAGTAGCCCGCTTCGCTAAAAAAGATGTCGTCCTGACCAAAAAACTGCGTGCTTTAAGACACCAGATTTCCGAGCAGATTGCTAACCGGATCCCCCGGGTTTTGCTTCTGGCCGCTCGAACAAGTAAAGAGGACCTCGGGAAGAATTTCCCCGGAGAGGACCGGAGTGGGATGAAAGAACTGGTCATCGCCAACAGCCTCCGGGTGTCCGAGGCTTTGCGAACCCTGGAGGAGGTAACCGGAACGATTGTTCCCGGCGTAAGAACCTCCGTTCAGAATATTCGTTTTGCGTTTTATGAGACAGAAAAAAGTTTTATCAATCTCTACCGGACCGGACTGCCGGACTACCCGGTCTATGCCATTGTTGACCCGGCAAAATCAGCCGGAGACATTGTTTCATTTACGCAAAAGCTTCTGGGAGCCGGCGCAAAAATCATTCAACTGCGGATAAAAGACTGTCCGGATATGCGCTTTTTTCAAATAGCGCAAAAGATACAGACAAAGGCAAAAAAATCCGGCGCTTGCTTTTTAATCAACGACCGCCCGGATATCGCCAATTCAGTCGAAGCGGATGGAATTCACATCGGGCAGAAAGACCTTCCGTTACCTTATGTCCGGCGCCTCTGCCCGGATAAAATCATCGGAGTTTCCACCCGTTCGGCGGCGGAAGCAAAAAAAGCGGTTAAAGAAGGTGCCGACTACATCGCGGTGGGTGCCATATTCCCTACCGTCAGCAAAGAGGATTCCGTAGTCGTGGGAACCAGAACGATAAGAGAAATAAAGAAAGTAACCGAAAAAATACCGGTGGTAGCCATCGGCGGCATTAACCCGAAAAATGCCGGCCGGGCTTTTGCGGCTGGCGCAGACTACGTCGCGGTTATTTCCAGCCTGACCTCCGACCAACCGGAAAGAGTTTTGCGGGAACTCTGCGCTGGTAAAAAATGTTGGGGAACCTTTCCAGAGCGAGTTTGCGAGAGGCAGAAAGACAGTTGTTAGGTTTGCGAAATAGGGTATCTGAACTCGTTCGGAGGGACCCTGTTGAGCAAACCGGTACAACTGTTTCTGCCGAAGCTACTGTCTGAGCGAAGAAAGGTTCCCAACATTACGGAGATATTAACCAAATGGAATTGACCAAAGAAGAATTAGCAATTCTGGCAAAGAAAGAAGAGATTCCGGTATCCGGATTCAAAGAGCGTATTAAGTCCGGCCGCATCATTATAGTACGGAATCCCAAGGGTGCCCCTCTGGCGATAGGCGAAGGCTGTTTCATCAAGGTCAACGCTAATATCGGGACATCTCCCCAGCAGACCAATATTAAGGAAGAACTGGCAAAATTGAAATCCGCGGAAAAGGCGGGTGCGGATACGATAATGGACCTGTCCACGGGCGGAGACTTAAAAGAAATACGGCGCCGGATAATCGCAGAAACGAATTTACCGGTAGGCAGTGTACCCCTCTACTCCGCGGCGGTTGAAACAACCGGAAAATACGGCGACGTCCGGAAGATGAGCGAACAGACCTTATGGGAAAAGATTGAAGAAGAAGCAGAGGGAGGTATCTCTTTCATTACGGTTCATACCGGAGTCAGCGAAAAAATTGTCCGGAGGTTCCAGAAGGGAAGACGCCTCATCAACATCGTCAGTCGGGGTGGTTCAATCATAGCCTGCTGGATATTAGCCAACCGCAAAGAAAATCCTCTCTTAGCCGATTTCGGGCGGCTTTTGAAGATTGCCCGAAAGTATTCCCTGACCTTAAGTCTGGGAGACGGACTGCGTCCCGGCGCCATTGCAGACAGTACCGATTCGTTTCAGTTGGAAGAACTGTTTACCCTGGGCAGACAGGCGGAAAAAGCCCGGAAATCCGGAGTCCCTGTCCTGATTGAGGGTCCGGGTCATATTCCGCTCCATCAGGTGGAAATGAACGTGAAATTAGCCAAACAGGTCTGCGGCGGAGCACCGCTCTATCTTCTGGGTCCGCTGGTAACCGACGTGGCACCCGGCTACGACCACATTACTTCAGCGATCGGAGGAGCAGTTGCCGGAATGGCCGGTGCGGATTTTCTCTGTTACGTAACACCTTCCGAACATCTCTCCCTGCCTTCACCGGAAGAAGTGGCGGAAGGCGTTTACGCTTCCCGTATTGCCGGGCATGCCGCGGATTTAGCCCGCGGAAAGAAAAAAGCTCATCAGTGGGACCGACTCTTTTCTCTGGCGCGTAAGGCGCGGGACTGGAAAACACAAAAGAAAATGGCTCTTAACCCGGATAAACTCTTGAAGGTTCAACGCAAAGACGAAGACTACTGTACGATGTGTGGTGAATACTGTGCGTTACGCTTTTCAGAACAGTTGTCGTAAAACTGTCATAAAAACGGAAGGAATATGGAAACGAAAAGAAAACCGACACCGCCCGGCCAGCAACCCCAGATGCCGCCTATCTGGAAAAGTTTATTCTTCTGGGCTATCTTAGGTATATTAATCTTCCAGATAACCCGCGCGTCCTCTCTCCTGGAAAAGAAACCGGCGGAGAAGATTTCTTACAGTGACTTCCTCAACTATATCGGAACAGGACAGGTCTCGGGAAAGATTACCATCCGGCAAGGACAGGTAAGCGGAAAGACTGCCGACGGCAAGGAGTTTAAAACTTTTGTTCCGGATAATGACCCGGAATTTTACCAGATTTTAAGGAACCAAAAAGTCTCTTTTGAGGTCTTGCCCGAGGCCGGCCGTGCAGTCTGGGTCCAGATTCTGGCCGCGGCCTTACCGATTCTCATCATCATCGGATTCTTCTGGTTTATGGTCTACCGGCGTTCTGGCGGCGGAGACCAGATTCTCTCTTTCGGCCGAATCAGACCGCAGCCACTTTCCGAAACAAAACCCAAAACCACCTTTAACGACGTGGCGGGATACCAGGAAGCGAAAGAAGAATTACAGGAAGTAATTGAGTTCCTGAAAGACCCCAAGAAATTCCAGACTCTGGGCGGCCGAATTCCGAAAGGGGTATTAGTCATCGGCCCACCCGGCACCGGCAAAACCCTTTTAGCCAAGGCGGTCGCCGGCGAAGCCAACGTCTCTTTCCTTTCTATGAGCGGTTCCGAGTTTGTCGAAATGTTCGTCGGCGTCGGTGCTTCCCGTGTACGGGACCTCTTCCGCCAGGCAAAAAAAATGGCTCCCTCCATCATCTTTATTGACGAAATTGATGCGGTAGGCCGCCAGCGCTTTGCCGGTTTGGGCGGAGGACATGACGAAAGAGAACAGACCCTTAACCAGCTTCTGGTAGAGATGGATGGCTTTAATACGGAAGAAGGAATTATCCTGATGGCGGCCACCAACCGACCGGACGTACTGGACCCGGCCCTGGTGCGACCGGGCCGTTTTGACCGTCAGATAATGCTGCATCTTCCCGACGTCCAGGAAAGAGACGCCATCCTCAGGGTACATACCAAAAAGTCCAAGTTAGGCGGTGACGTGGACCTTTCGGTCATCGCCAAAAGCACTCCGGGAATGTCCGGAGCGGATTTAGCCAACCTCTGTAATGAAGCAGCCCTGCTGGCTTCCCGCAAAAACCACCAGGCGATTGAGATGACCGACTTAGACGAGGCAATGGACAAAGAGATGATGGGCGCTCAACGCAAGAGCATGGTTCTCAACCAGGAAGAAAAAAAGGTCATCGCCTACCATGAATCCGGACACGTCTTAGTTCAACGCAGCCTGCCGGAATCACAACCCATTCATAAGGTCACCATCATCCCCCGGGGCCGTTCCCTGGGCGCAACCCACATCCTTCCGGAAAGGGATATCCACATAGAAAATGAGACTTTCTTCCGGAACTCCTTAATCACCCTCCTGGGCGGAAGGGCCGCGGAAAAGATAATTTTCCAGAAGATGTATACCGGTGCGGAAAACGACCTTCAGTCTGCCACGGAACTAACCCGGCAGATGGTCTGCGAATGGGGCATGAGCAGCCGGCTGGGACCGGTCAGTTACCACAACCGGTCTTTAGGCGAGGTATTCTTAGGCAGAGACCTTGCCCGGACCCGGGAATACAGCGAAACGACTGCCCGGGAAATTGACGAAGAAATTAAAACGATTCTGGAAAATTCAGAAAAGGAAGCCTTACGGCTCCTCCAGGAAAACCGGGCTAAATTAGAAAAATTAGCTAATACCCTTTTAGAAAAAGAGACCCTGACCGGCAAAGAAGTTGACGAGCTTCTGAAAGAAGAAACTCGTTAACGGCACAATTCAGATTCTTCGCTGTCGCTCAGAATGACATTTCCTATTTATGGATAAGAAGAAGATAATGCGGGCGGTTCGGCTCTTTCTTGAAGGCATCGGAGAAAATCCAGCCAGACCCGAATTGGTGGAAACCCCCAAACGGATAGCCAACATGGCGGAAGAACTGTTTGCCGGTATAGGCAAAGAACCCAAGACAGCGCTGGAAGTCGTCTTTATTGAAGAATATAACGAATTGGTTTTAATCCGGGATATTCCCCTTTACTCAATGTGCGAACATCACCTGCTTCCCTTCCTGGGTAAAGCCCATATCGCTTACATCCCCGACAAACATCGGATTACCGGACTTTCCAAAATAGCCCGGGTCGTAGAAATCCTCAGCCGCCGGCTCCAACTCCAGGAGAGGCTGACTTCTCAGATTGCGGATACCATTATGAAGACCTTAAAGCCCAAGGGGGTAATGGTAGTGGTAGAGGCGGAACACCTGTGTATGACCATGCGGGGAGTTAAAAAACCCGGCAGCCGCGCCGTAACCTCGGTGATGCGGGGAATATTTCTTAACGACGCCCGCACCAGAAACGAGGCGCTCAACCTGATTCATAAGGTCCCGGCCCTGTAAAACAACGGTAGCGGTGCGATTTATCGCACACAATAAGGATGAGCATGGACAGGAAAGAAGAATTCAAAATAAAGGTGGAACGTCTCAGAAAATTTCTGGTCCGACACAAGAAGCAAGGAGTCCTCATCGGCACTCAGGCGAATTTTTCCTGGGTTACCGCCGGGGGTGAAAACCGGGTCAACACCGCCACAGAATCCGGAGCCGCGGAAATACTGGTTACCCGGGACGACGTGTTCCTCATCGCTAACAATATTGAAAAAGACCGGATACTGGAAGAAGAGGTATCCGGACTTCCCATAAAACCGTTAGGTTACCCCTGGTATAAAGAGAAAGAAAAGGTAAAGGTTATCTCCAGGGTTACGGACTTATTCAAAATTCTCTCTGACGCCGCATCTTCCGGAGGACCGGTTAACCTTTCTCCGCTTCACTTCCCCCTGACCGAACCGGAACTGGACCGCTACCGGGAATTGGGAAAGAAGGTTGGTGAAGGGCTAACGGAAACAGCACAAGCAATAAAACCCGGCCAAAAAGAAACAGAAATCGCCGCCATAATGGCGGGAATTTTTCTGGCAGACGGAATTGTCCCAATCGTTATTCTGGTGGCGGCCGACGAAAGAACAGCCAAATTCCGCCATCCCTTACCAACCGAAAACCGCCTCAAAAATTATGTGATGTTAGTGGTGTGCGGAAGAAAAAACGGCCTCGTTGCCTCCGCCACCCGCTTAGTTTCATTCCGAAAGATTTCACCGGAACTCCGGAAAAAACATCAGGCGGTTGCCTGTGTCGACGCTGCCTTCATCCTGGAAACGACCCCGGGCATAGCCATTGGCAAAGTCTTCAAAGCCGGCGTTAAAGCCTATCGGGAAACCGGGTTTCCGCAGGAATGGCACCGGCACCACCAGGGAGGTCCTACCGGTTACCAGCCCCGTTATTTTAAAGCCTTTCTTACCGAAAAAAGAAAGGTGGTAGTAAACTCTGCCTTTGCCTGGAATCCATCCATCACCGGCACCAAATCCGAGGATACCATCTTAATAACCAAAACCGGAGAACCGGAAATCATTTCTACTGATGCCACCTGGCCCATGATTGAGGTTGAATACCGCGGCAAAAAGATTAACCGGCCCGATATAATGCTAAAGTAACCTATGCGTATGAGACGAGAATTCCGGGGATTGTTATTTTTCTTTCTAGCTATTGGTTCATTCGCATCAGCGGAAAGCAATAAGATAATTGTGGTACCGTTGAAAGGTGCGGTAAGTCCGGCAACTGCAGAAATAATCCTGGGCAGTTTAGCGGAAGCCAAACGAACCGGAGCCACTGCCCTGGTAATCAAGATTGACACACCCGGCGGGCTCTTAACCTCAACCCGGGAGATTGTCCAGGGTATTCTGAACAGCCCGGTGCCGGTTATCGCCTACGTGGCACCCTCTGACGCCCAGTGCGCCTCAGCCGGCACCTTTATCGCCCTTGCCTGCCCGGTCCTGGCGATGGCGCCGGGAACCAATATCGGTGCGGCACATCCGGTCTCACCGATGGGCAAAATGGATGAGACGATGGAGAATAAGGTGGTCAACGACACCGTTTCCTACATCACCACCCTGGCGGTCCGGTGGAACCGGAACAAGGAATGGGCGGAAAAAGCTGTCCGGCAAAGCGTTTCCATCAACGAACACGAAGCGTTGAGGCTAAAAGTCGCCGACCTCACCGCGGAAAACCTCAACGACCTTTTGACAAAGATAGACGGAAAGGTTCTGCGTCTCCCTTCCGGAACCATTACTCTCAAGACAAAGGGTGTGCCTATAGAAGAAACAATTATTAACCTGCGCCACCGGATACTTCAGTCAGTAAGTGACCCTAATATTGCTTTCATTTTGTTGCTTCTCGGAATCTTAGGTATCCTGTCCGAATTTTCCACCCCGGGTATCGGGTTCCCGGGAATCGTCGGTTTTATCTGTCTTCTCCTGGCTTTTTACGGACTCTCGGCTCTTCCGGTCAATATCGCCGGCGTTGCCCTTATTTTTGTCGCCGTGGGTTTCTTTGTTCTGGAAGCCCACACCCCTATGTTTGGTCTATTAGGATTAGGAGGAATCGTGGCTCTTTTATTCGGTTCGCTGTTTCTCATCCGGCCGTACTCTTATCTTCATGTTTCACCTATCTCTTCCGTAGTTACCAGTCTTGTCTTTGCTCTCTTAATCTTCACGATTGCGACCTTTGCCTTCAAATCGCAACGCCGGAAGGTTACCACCGGAAAGGAAGGATTGTTGGGAGAAATCGGCGAAGCACGTACCGACCTGGCACCGGAAGGGACAATCTACGTCCACGGTGAATACTGGACCGCCCGCAGCCTTGATGATTCCCCGATCAAACAAGGGGAAAAGGTGAAGGTGGAAAAGATATCCGGCCGGACCCTTCTGGTTACCCGATGCGTCAACCCCTTAGAATAGTAATTGTAGGCATTGGGAATATCCTGCGCGGTGACGACGGAGTGGGAGTAGCAATAGCCGCCAGACTGAAAGAACACCTGCGAAACAAACCCAACGTAAAAATATACGAGGTGGGAGAATCACCGGAAAACTACCTGGATAAGATTACGGCAGACCAACCGGATATAATCTATCTCATTGATGCGGGTGAATTTGGAGGAAAACCGGGCGAATTCAGGATTTTCTCCAACCCCCGGCCTAAAACCCAGGGGTTTTCCACCCACTCCACCTCCCTCTCCCTGGTAATAAATTTTTTGACCCTTCAGACCACTGCCCAGGTTTATTTATTAGCCATTCAACCGGAAAAAATCGGACTGGGCGAAGATCTTTCTCCTGCAGTTACAAAAGGGATGGAAGAAGCAACCCAATTTTTAGAAGCGGCTTGTCAGAAGTGAGTTTCCTTTCCCTTACCCCACCATCCGGTCGCGATTATTTTTGGCTTGAACTTTGACGGAAAAGTTAAAAAGGGGTATACTTTTCATGGAAACTTAACTATTACATAAGGGGGAAGATACAAGAATAATGGAAGAGAAGTTACCCGAACTCGGAAAGGTTCATCCGGAATTTTTTGACCGGATTATTTTCCCGCGTCTTGGGGCGAAGGACAAAAATGTCATAATCGGTCCCAGACACGGCGTTGATTACGGCGTGGTAAAGATTGGAGACACCTGCCTTTCGTTCTCGACCGACCCGTTCTTTATCGTTCCGGCCTACGGATTCAGCCGCGCGGCCTGGTTCGCCTTCCACATCATATTCTCTGATGTCGCCGTCTCCGGTCTGAAACCGAAATACCTTACGATTGACCTTAACCTTCCGCCGGAGATTACCGAGGAACAGTTGACGGAGATGTGG
>JAZDPL010000028.1:0-2701 GCA_043797665.1 Candidatus Omnitrophota bacterium | reverse complement strand
CCTGATTAGGGATTTCGTTTCCGCAACGCCGAATTCCGGTGCCACGTTAGCCGCCGAAATACCCAAAACCGGATGCATCCTCAAACTTTCCTCGTCTAAGTAATCGGTATTATGTTCTTTCAGAAAGGCGCGATTTTCCCGGGCAATCCCGGCTAACCTTCTGGCTACCTCCGGGTGGAAGAACCCGGCATTGGTATCTAATTTTACCAGGGTACCGGTCTGGCCCACGATAAAATTGGGCTGGGGGAGTTTCTGATGCTGAAGAATATTGCTGAGCCGGGAGAGAAATTGCCGGAATTTTTCTGCCTGGGTCAGCCCGCCTTTAATGTCTTCGGTACCCACCTCATAAGTTATTTCCGGTAGACCTAACCTCCGGCGTCTTTCTTCCACGGAAGCGATCAGTCTAACCGTATCGTCAACGATAACTTTAAGACTGTCGGCGGCTTCTTTCAAGAAAGGGCTTTTGGTCGGGTCAATGTGGAGGAGGTCAAACCCGGCTTCTATGTCGGCAAAGAATGAGATTTTGCCTAACCTGATGGCTTCATCGTGAGGTATTCTCTGGTTTAGTTCTTTATCCCTTTGCCAGGGACCACCGTGGTCCCGGCAGAAGTAGACCGCCTTCGGAAAGGCATATCGTTCCGCCAATCTCTTTACGCCCGAAACAAACCCTTTCTGGTCCCAGCCGGAGAGGTAGCCGCCGCCCAATTCTTTCTTGTCCACCTGATTGCGGCTGGCGATAAAAAGGAGGGGGAAATCGTATTTCCTGGCGACCTCTAAGGAGGCGATGATGGTATTTTTAGAGACCGGTCCGATACCCAGCAGGGTAACGTCGTTTATTTTTTGAAATCTGCGGAATAATTCTGCCAGAGTCAAAAATTTTCCTATCATTTTGTATTCTCCAATGGACAATATTTTTTGTCATTCTGAACACGGGTTCCCTTGTCATTGAATTGACAAGGGTGTGAAGAATCTCGAGATCCTTCGCTGGCGCTCAGGATGACATCAAGTAAAGTTTTTTCTGATTTTCATAACTCAATTTACCATAGACCCATTCCGATAATATTCCCCGGAAAAGTTTTAGTATATTCATATTAACTTCTCTATTAGACTTTAGATTATTATAACACAGGGGTATTAAAAAGATGTATTGAGGGGTATTTATAAAGACAAAAGACGCCGGTGTGATTACAGTGTAATATGCGGGCCCAAATCTGTTGCAATAATTTGCCATATATGGTATATTAAACGTATGGAATTCGAGGAATTGGTTAAGACGGTGGGAGAAGAACCGGTTTTTGAAACCGGCCTACTTTTAGCCGGTGTTGTTAATCCTGCTGATGTACGCCGTCAGTTGTCACGCTGGGTGACAACAGGTAAGGCCTGGCAACTCCGCCGAGGCTTATACACACTGGCTCCTCCATTTCAAAAGGTTAAACCACACCCGTTTGTTGTTGCTAATCATCTGGTGCGATGTTCATACGTAAGTATGCAATCAGCCCTGGCATATTACGGTCTTATCCCGGAGTATGTACCATTGGTAACCAGTGTTACCGCAGGTCGTCCGGGACATTGGGATACTATGTTAGGGAGTTACGATTTCCACCACATCAAGGCAGGAATGTTCCTGGGATATAAACTAACACTTCTAACAGCGGGGCAGGAGGCATTCGTTGCTACTCGGGAAAAAGCACTGTTAGACCTGGTCTATTTACAGGTTGGAAGAGATTCTGATGGGTATCTTACAGAACTTCGTTTAGAAAGATTAGATTCCTTAAATCTAACAGAACTAAACCGATTGGCGGTTCTATCTGAAAGTCTTAAACTGAAACGAGCGGCTAAGATTATTTCAGATTTGGCTGCGTCTGATAAAAAGGATTATGAGAGGTTATGAAAGACTATCTTGCCGAGAGGGTCAGGGAATGTAGTACGCCGATTCAAGCACGAAATGTAATGCGAGAATATTTACAGGCTCGCATTTTAGGATGCCTTCAACGTGTTGGTGCTATGATTCCCCTTGCTTTCCATGGAGGAACATCCCTTCGTTTTCTCTATTCAATGCCACGCTACTCGGAAGATCTGAACTTTACCTTAGAAGGCGCTAAAGATATCTATAATTTTCAGCATTATCTTAAGGCTATCAGGTCTGAGTTGTCAACCGAAGGTTATTTTATGGAACTGAAAATCAATGATAGAAAGACCGTTCATAATGCTTTTGTGCGGTTTCCGGGTTTGCTATACGAATTGAAATTATCGCCACACCGCGATGAGGTGGTATCTGTGAAGATAGAAGTGGATACAAATCCACCTGCCGGTGCTGTGCTCGCCACAACCGTTGTGCGGCGGTATGTAACTCTTCAATTACAACATCACGACCGTGCTTCACTACTGGCTGGCAAGATTCACGCTATATTAACCCGTCGCTACACAAAGGGAAGGGATATCCATGACCTCTTCTGGTATCTGGCTGATGCAAATTGGCCGGCCCCGAATTGCGTTCAACTAAACAATGCCCTATGCCAGACAGGATGGAAAGGACAAGACTTAACTCCGGATAATTGGCGAGCGGTTTTACAAAGAAAGTTGGAGGGGCTTTCATGGGAGAGAATTATGGATGATATTCGTCCGTTTCTGGAATCTACATCTGACATCCATCTTATTACTAAGGAGAATATGATGCGGATGTTATGAAGGGAAGTTTGAT
>JAZDPL010000007.1:0-41164 GCA_043797665.1 Candidatus Omnitrophota bacterium | reverse complement strand
CTTGCCGGTTATTCGTATCTTAACGCTTCAATGGGATTGAGCAGCGATGCCTTATAAGCCGGGTAAAACCCGAAAAAAATTCCCACCATACCGGCAAAACCGACAGACAACATTATCGATGCCGGAGAGATAATTGACGGCCAGCCGGCAACAGCAGAAACAATTTTTGCGCCAATAACTCCCAGGATAATCCCGATGATTCCGCCGATTAAAGAAAGTACCAGCGCCTCAATTAAAAACTGTAATCTGATATCCATATTTTTAGCGCCGACCGCCATCCTGATGCCGATCTCCCTGGTTCTTTCGGTAACCGAAACGAGCATGATATTCATAATGCCGATGCCTCCGACCAGGAGTGAAATTGAGGCGATGGCGGCAAGGAGCAGGGTCATCGTTTTGCTCGATTGTTCGGCCGCCTGCATCATCTGGGTCAGATTCCTGACCGTAAAATCACTATCCTCTCTGGGACCGATATGGTGCCGCTGATTAAGCAAATCGGTTATTTCTCTTTCCGCGGACTCAAGATCTTTGGCACTGGTTCCTTTGACAAGAATCATATTGACCGAGCCGGGGAAACTGGACCCGAAAAGTTTTTTCCTGGCGGTAGTTACCGGAACAAAAATCGTATCGTCCTGGTCCTGTCCGATCATAGACTGACCCTTTTCCTCTAAAATGCCTACCACCTTAAAAGGAATCTTTTTAATCCGGACAATCCTGCCCAGCGGGTCCTGACCGCCGAAAAGATTTTCCACCACCGTTGCACCCAGAAGACAGACTTTTGTGGCACTCTTGACATCCTGTTCCGTAAAGTTCTGCCCGTCGCTCACAGACCAATCTCTAATGGTAAGCAGCCCCGGAGTGGTACCTATAATTCTTGTCGCCCAATTCTGGTTACCGCTGACCACCTGAGCCCCTCCTGAGACCTCCGGAGCCGCTTCTACTACGGCCGGACATTCCTGCTTGATGGCTTCCGCATCATCCCTGGTGAGCGTCTGCTGGGTACCGGCACCCAGCCTGATGCCTTGCCCCGACCGTGAGCCCGGATGGACAAGCAACATATTACTGCCCATACTTGCAACCTGTGCTTCGATCTTTTGCCGGGCGCCGGTTCCGACAGCCAGCATCGCTATCACCGCGCCGACCCCAATTACGATTCCCAGCATCGTCAGCCCTGACCGAATCTTATTCATCCGTAAAGCCCGCAAAGAAATCTTGATGGTCGAAGGTATGTCAATCATGTTTTACCCTTGTTAACCTCATCGGAAACGATGCGGCCGTCCAGAAACCTGATTATCCGGCGGCTGTAACCCGCGATATCCGATTCGTGGGTTACCAGAACGATCGTAATTCCGGAAGACTGATTCAGAATCACAAACAATTTCATTATTTCGCTACTGGTCCTGGTATCCAGATTACCGGTCGGTTCGTCAGCCAGAATAATAGAGGCACCGTTGACGATTGCCCGGGCAATCGCAACACGCTGCTGTTCGCCGCCGGAAAGCTGGTTGGGATTATGCTTCGCCCTGCCTTCCAGTCCGACAGATTTCAGCGCTGTCAGTGCTCGGTTCTTTCTTTCCCTTGCCGGGACCCCATCATACAGCATCGGTAGCTCAACATTCTCCAGCGCCGAAGTCCGGGATAAAAGGTTGAACCCCTGAAAAACGAAACCTATTTTTTCGTTTCTGATATTCGCCAGGGAATCCCGGTCAAGGCTGCCGACATCTTTACCGTCCAAAAAATAGCGGCCGGAAGTGGGCCGGTCAAGACAACCGAGGATACTCATAAAAGTTGACTTCCCGGAACCGGAGTGTCCCATAATGGCAACGAATGCCCCTTTTTCGATCGCCACCGAAACACCGTCCAAAGCAGGGAAATCTACGTCACCCATGTGGTAAACCTTTTTCAACTCTGTCACTTCAATCAGTGCCATATGCCTCTCGATGGACCTTGAACCGGCGGCTGTTTACTCTTTTTGGCCAAAGACTCAACGATTATTTTCTGACCTTCCTGAATCTGGCCGGAGACGACTTCCGTGTATTTACCATCGGTCTGGCCGGTCACGACCATCACCATTTTGGGAGTGCCTTTTTCGAGAACCCAGACCTTATTGCCTTTCACTTTTTTCGCTTCCGCCGCTTTGTCGGACGGTACAAATCGTAAACTGGCATAGGGGATACGCAACACATCCTCCTGGGTTAAAACGATAATCGAAACGTTGGCGGTCATACCTGGTTTCAGCTTCATTTCGGAGTTGTCTATACCGACAACTACATCATAGGTTACTACATTCTGAACGGTAATTGGTGCATTTCTGACCTGCCGGACTTTGCCGGGGAAGGTAACGTCCGGATAAGCATCCGTGGTAAACTCTACCGCCTGCCCGACCTTAATCTGCCCGATATCCGATTCATCAACACTGGTGTCAATCTGCATCTTCGCGAGATTTTGGGCAATACTAAAGAGGGTCGGGGTCTGAAAACTGGCCGCAACCGTCTGCCCGACATCGACATTACGGGCAATAACAACTCCATCCACCGGAGAGACTATCCGGGTATATCCTAAATTAGTTTCGGTATACTCCAAAGATGCCTTTGTCTGGTCAACCTGAGCTTTAGCCACATTCAAGAGAGCTTTGGCGGTTTCGTAATTCGTTTCGGAGGTATCGAGATCGCTGCGGGCAATGAAGTTTTTGGAAAAGAGTTCCCGGTTTCGGGCCAGGATTCTCTCGGCGTCCAACAGAGACGCTTCTGCTTTGGCTACATTGGCATTGGCGACAAGAAGGTTAGCACGGGACTGAGCTACCTGGGCCTCAAGCGGTGTCGGGTCTATCTGGGCGATAAGCTGCCCTTTCTTTACCAGTGAGTTGTAATCGACAAATATCTTCTTTATCGTACCTGAAACCTGCGTGCCTATCAGAACGGTAGTGACCGGATTTATCGTCCCGGTAGCGGTCACCGTTGAAGTAATATCACCTCTGGTCACAGTTTCAGTCCGAAACTGCGGTACGGAATTTTTTCCTTTCAAAAATTTAATGAAGAGCCCGATTAGAAACAGCACCAATAAAAAAAAGCCGACGATAAAAATCTTTTTCCTCATTTGACCCCCACCGCATTTTCGATGCTGGCCCAGGTAATCTGGTATCCGTAAAGTGCCTGAATATGGGCATAACGGGCCTGACTGTACGCAACCTGGGCATCCGTCACTTCGGTCGGACTGCCTACCCCGACCTTGTACCGGCCGTTCGCCAATTCCAGATTCTCTTCTGCCTGTTTGACAGCCATCTCCGCCACCGGAAGCGATTCTTTTGCCTCCTGGAAATTTAGATATGCTTGCTTTATTTCCAGAAATGCCTGTTGTTTCACCACTTCCTCACGGGCTTCCGCAGTTTTTAGGTTAGATTTAGCTTCATTTATTTTGTAATGGGTTGACAACCCATCAAAAATAGGGAAGGAAATGGCAACCCCGGCATTCCACTCGTCTTGCAACGGAAAATCTTCGCCGGACCAGTTATAACCGGCACTTCCGGATAATGTCGGAAAATATCCCTTGACGGCAAGAGCGACTGCCACACCGGCCGATTTCCGACGTTCAGCAGCGGCTTTTAAATCCGGCCGGTTCTGGTAAGCCGTTTCCAGTACTTTTTCCAAAGTTATATCGTTCCCCTGCGGAGACGAAATATTATCCTCGAGCGAATATTCCGGTGCGTCCGGAACTCCCATCGCTGTATTGAGGTTTACCAGAGCCAGTCGATAGGCGTTTTCCGCTTTTATCAGGTCCAATCTGGCATTGCTCAGGTCGACCTCGGCTTTGGTCACGTCGAATTTCGGATGGGTGCCTGCCTGGTAAAACGCCTGTGCCTGTTCCAGATGCTGCTGGAACTGTTTTACGGCTTCTTTGGCAACCTCGCGCGCTTTATCTGTCTGGATAACCTGAAAATACGCTTCTTTGACCGCAAAAACAACCTGTCTGGACGTATCATCCCGGTCAAAAATTACCGCATTAAGATTGAATTTTTCCGTATTAACCCAGTTTGAAGTCTTGCCGAAGTCATAAATATTCTGCGTGAGGCTGACACCGGCGGTGTAGTTATCTAAAGTTCCAGCTGTGGAATCGGTTCCACTACGGCTGTACCCGGTAGAACCGTTCAGCTGCGGATAATACCCTGCTCTTGCCTGACCGACCTGGCTTTCGGACACCTTTATCGCCTGGTCGGTAATAAGAATTGTCGGATTAGTTTTCCGGGCAATATCCAGGCATTTTTCCAAAGTAAGATGTTCGCCCGCCTGGATCGGGTCAGCCATTACCATTTTAGCCTGAATTAATAAGGCCGCAAAAAGAAAGAGCCCGGTTGTTTTACGGGACATCTTTTCCTCCCGTTTTTTCCGTAAATTTTTCCTTGAGCGAAAAAATATGCTGCTCCATCCGGCCCAGGAACTGGGAAAAATCGTCAGCCGGTATGAGACTTACCTTTTTTCTTTCCCCCGGATGACCGGAGAGAACTATCAGTTTGTCCCCGGATTTGATTTTAAGCAATTTCCTGACTTCAGAAGGAATCACAACCTGCCCCCGTTCACCCACCGTCACTATACCGAAAATTTTAGGAAACCCTTTCATATCAACCTTCCTCTTCCCCATATGTTTGGTATGATAAATATGTATTTTCATATAAAGTATACTACAGCTCTTGTTTTCTGTCAAATCCACCACACAATTTTGACTTGCCCCTCAGCAAGGTGATAATATTTAGAAGATGTTTGAACATCATAAACAACCTTTACTTCCACAATCCGCGTTTCTGCGACGGTTAGCTCGCTATGCGGGCATTGCTTTCGCAATTGTATTTTGTTCTCTGGCAATAGGTGTCCTGGGTTATCATACCCTCGAAAACTTCTCCTGGATAGATTCTCTCGTTAATGCAGCTATGATTCTCGGCGGTATGGGACCGGTCAGTGAATTACATACGACGGCGGGCAAGTTATTTGCTGCATTATATGCGCTTTTTTCCGGCTTGATGTTTCTGGTCATTATTGGAGTGATATTCGCCCCGATCATTCATCGGTTCCTGCATCACTTCCACGTACAGCTCGAGCCGGAACCTCCACCACCAGAAGATTCATCCCCATAAACTTTCCCTCCACCCTCCATCCGCAATTAGTTTGTCATTTCATTCCCCTTTTGTAAAAGGGGTGTCTGCGTTAGCAGACGGGGTATTATCTCCTTTAATTTTATGGTAAAATGTATAAGTAACGCCACCTTAGCTCAGCTGGTAGAGCAGGGCATTCGTAATGCTCAGGTCCGCGGTTCAAATCCGCGAGGTGGCTCTGTCTTTCTCGTTCGAGACTTCATTTTGTGACTAAATTGTGACCATCTCCTTTTCAAAATGATTTATCCATGATTAAGGGTTGCAGAAATGCCTGGAGTTGTGATAACATCAATTGAAGTAAAAAGGGATGCTTTGTCATAAAATATCGATATGGCTATGAAAAAGTTTGACGAAATAAAAAGAACCATCGAAGAACATAAAGGTGAATTAGAAGAAAGATTTAAGGTGAAAAACCTGGCTGTTTTTGGTTCATATGTGAGAGACCAGCAAAGTGAAATTAGCGATGTTGACATGTTAGTAGAATTCAAAGAACCTGTTGGCTTGCTTTTTATCCACCTGGCAGATTTTTTAGAAGAAATTTTAGGGGTTAAAGTTGATTTGTTGACCCCCGATGGAATTAAACCCAATCGGCGCAGGTATATAATGGAAGATTTGGTTTATGTCTAAAAGAGAATGGAAGTTGTTTCTGGAAGACATTTTAGAATCCATCGGGTTGATAGAAGGATACATTGAGAATATGCCTTTTGAAGATTTTAGCAATGACAGAAAGACAATAGATGCGGTAGTGAGAAATTTCGAGATAATTGGTGAGGCATCAAAGTATATTCCGGACGATTTGAAGAGTAAATTTCAAGATGTGGATTGGAAAGGGATTGCCGGGTTCAGAAACAGAATTGCTCATGAATATTTCGGAATAAGTTTAGCCATTGTGTGGGAAATTATTAAGCGGGAACTCCCTAAGTTCAAGAAACAACTACAACAAATCTTGAATGAGTCTTAGAACAATTCTAACAAAAACCCCACCGAAGGGTGTGACCAATTTGTGATTATCTGTTTTTCAAAATTCTTCAATTTCGGGGTGCCCAACACTTAAAGAAGTGGTACTTAACGCGATTCTTAAGTAGCGAAGTGGAGGTGACTGGTGATAAATATGCAGGATTTTCTCGAGTATAAAAATATTATACCTAAGCCTATTATACTTCTGGCAGGTTTTATTGCCGTTATACTTCTGGGGTTTACGGATTATATTACCGGGTATGAATTGTCTTTTTCTGTTTTTTATCTTATCCCAATTTCATTCGTTACTATACTGTCAGGTTTTTCTTCCGGTATGATTATTTCGGTTCTAAGCGCAGCGACATGGTTGATCGCTGATTTAACATCAGGTGCACACTATTCAAATTTTCTAATTCCTTATTGGAACACTTTTGTGCGATTGGGCTATTTTTCCTTACAATCTTTTCTTCTTTCTAAACTGCTTTCCGAACTCATTAAATCTAAAGATCGTTCCCTAAGAGATTCTTTAACTGGAGCACCAAATTGGATATATTTTGAAGAATTCTCCGCAAAAGAGATTCGAAAAGCGCGGAGAGAAAAGAAGCCGTTAACAGTAGTCTATATCGACCTTGATAATTTCAAAGGGATTAATGATACCATGGGACACGATATTGGAGACTACCTATTGCGAACGATTACAGACATTATTCAATCCGGGATACGGCCTAATGACATAATGGCAAGAGTTGGTGGAGATGAATTTGCAATACTTCTTACCGAGTTAGATTATGGAAACGCAAACCATGTCCTTTTAAGACTTAAAGATAATATTATTAAAGAAATGAATAGTAATAATTGGCCAGTAACCATAAGTATGGGTGCAATAACATATAGAACAATTCCTGGGTCTATTGAAACTTTAATTAAACAGACAGACGGATTAATGTACTCTGTAAAAAATGGGGGAAAGAACGATCTGAAACATAATCAGTGGCCAACGCAATCCCAAGATGAGGGGTAGTTTTACATTGTGACCAAATTGTGACTACTTTATAGTCAAATCTGATGAAATTTGGTGAAGTCCTGTGAAATGAAATTATTTCTTGAGAGTCTTACCAGGTCTTGAATTACGGCGTATTTATTGAGTTCCCATACTTGACCTGTCCGGCATTCGTAATGCTCAGGTCCGCGGTCCAAATCCGCGAGGTGGCTCAAAAAACAAAAAATACTTTACAACAGGGTAACATCTTGAGTATAATTCCTTAGGAATTGGTAGGGGAGGGATACTATGAAGACTTATTCATTTAGAGTAGTTGTAGAACCAGATGGAGAAAGGTGGCACGCTTATTGTCCAGTATTAAAAGACTACGGCGCAGTTACTTGGGGCAATAGTCAGGAAGAAGCACTCCAGAATATCCAAGAAGTAGTCCAGATGGTGGTAGAAGAAATCATTGAAGACCAAAAGAACCTGCCAACCTGGTCCCAGGAGGAAGTGGTGATATTTTCCGAACCCAGAGTAGCAGTTGCGGTGTAAAATGGTTATCGCCTGGGACCGTTCAAGAAGTCTTACTGTCCGTCAGATAATAAATGCGTTACTCAAAGATGGCTTCTATTTGAGACGCCAAAAAGGAAGCCACCAACGTTATCAGCACCCCGACGGAAGACGAATCACCGTAACTTTCCATCACTTTAGTGACACCTTCCCACCAAAAACTCTAAAAAGTATGATTCAGGAACAGGCCCGGTGGACAGAAGAAGATTTACAACGATTAGGCTTATTTTAATAAAAATCCGACATCCAAAATAATTACAAAAACAAGATTCAGGTCCGCGGTTCAAATCCGCGAGGTGGCTCTCAAGGCAGGGGGAAAGGAGACGCAAATGATAAAAGGGAAAACGGCATTGATCACGGGCGGTTCAAGAGGAATTGGAAAAGCGATAGCCCTTGTTTTAGCCAGGGAAGGAAGAAATATTGCCCTGAACTATGTGGCTGACACCGAGGGCGGAAATCGCCGTGACGCAGAAAAGACGAGGGAAGAGATTATTCATCTTGGCGTCAATGCAGATATTTTTGAGAGTGACGTGCGTGATTTTCAAAAAGTAGATGATATGGTAAAAAAAATAATAAGCAAATACAAAAATATTGACATCCTGGTAAACAATGCGGCGATACTCAGGGACAAGACACTGAAAAAGATGTCTCCGGACGAGTGGCAATCGGTAATAGAAGTGAATCTTACCGGGGTATTTAATTGCTGCCGGACCGTCATAGAACACATGATAGAAAACCTCTGGGGCCGGATAGTAAATATATCGTCTATCAGCGGACAGGTGGGATTTTTTGGCCAAACAAACTACGCCGCGGCAAAAGCCGGGATTATGGGATTTACCAAATCCCTTGCCCGGGAATCTGCCTCCAAAAATATAACTGTAAACGCCATAGCCCCGGGAATAGTTGAAACGGAAATGGCCAGGCAGATACCGGAGAACGTCCGTCAGGAATTCCTAAAACAAATTCCCATGGGAAGGTTCGCCCAGCCTGAGGAGATAGCAGAACTGATTGCTTTTCTGGTATCAGATAAAGCCGGTTACATTACCGGGCAGATAATCCATATTAACGGAGGGTGGTTCATGTGAGAAAGACGAAAGTAGTTTCAGTAGAAGAAGCCGTAGGAAAGATAAAGGATGGTGATACAATCGCTACCGGTGGTTTTGTCGGTAACGGCCACCCTGAGGAACTGACCGCTGCTTTGGAGAAAAGGTTCTTAAATACAGGTAAACCCCGAAATCTAACCCTGATATATGCAGCCGGACAGGGTGACGGCAAGGACAGGGGTTTGAACCACCTCGGTCACGAAGAACTGGTAAAAAGGGTAATTGGTGGCCACTGGAACCTGGCTCCAAAGTTAGGAAATCTGGCCATCGAGAACAAAATAGAGGCATACAATTTTCCCCAGGGGGTAATCTCCCACTTATATCGAGACATAGCCGCCGGTAAACCGGGAACAATAACCTATGTTGGTTTGAAGACATTCGTGGACCCCCGAGTAGAAGGCGGCAAGGTGAACAGCAGAACCAAAGAAGACCTGGTCGAGGTAATCACCCTGGATGGTAAGGAGTGGCTCTTCTACAAAGCATTCCCTGTTAACGTCGGACTCATAAGGGGCACCACGGCGGATGAAACAGGCAATATCACCATGGAAAAAGAAGCCGGCACTTTGGAAATGCTCTCCATCGCTCAGGCGGCGAAGAATTCGGGAGGTATCGTTATCGCCCAGGTAGAAAGGGTGTCCCAAAAAGGGACTTTAAATGCAAGGCGAGTAGTTGTGCCAGGACTCTTGGTTGATTTTGTCGTTATGGCAAAACGAGAAAATCATCAGCAGACATTTGCTGAGGATTACAACCCCGCCTACAGCGGAGAAGTGATAATACCATTGGCACACATACAACCACTCCCCTTAAATGAAAGGAAGATAATCGGCCGCAGAGCCTCTCTGGAAATCCATCCTTACGCTATAGTCAATTTAGGAATAGGCATGCCTGAGGCAGTGGCTTCGGTGGTTAACGAAGAAGGCCTGAACGAATATATGATCCAGACCGTAGAGGCAGGACCGATCGGAGGAATCCCGGCCGGCGGGATGAGTTTTGGCGCCAGCGCAAATCCGGAAGCAATAGTTGACCAGCCTTATCAATTTGATTTCTATGACGGAGGCGGACTGGATATCGCCTGTTTGGGTTTAGCCCAGGCGGATGAAAAAGGTAATGTCAATGTAAGCAAATTTGGCCGGCGTCTACCCGGCTGTGGGGGATTTATCAATATCAGCCAGAGTGCAAAAAAGGTGATTTTCTGCGGCACTTTCACCGCCGGTGATCTGGAGGTCTCCCTTGAAGGAGGAAAACTTATTATCAAGAAGGAGGGAAAATATAAGAAGTTTATCCGGGACGTAGAACAAATAACCTTCAGCGGAAAATACTCAACGGAAAGGAAACAGGCGGTTTTGTATGTAACCGAGCGGGCAGTATTCAGCCTGAAAGACGGCCGGGTGACCCTTACCGAGATAGCTCCGGGCATTGATGTAAAAACCCAGATACTTCCTTTGATGGAATTTGAGCCGGTAATAGACCCGCAGATTAAGGAAATGGACGGAAGAATCTTCGTTGATTCTATTATGCGTCTTAAGAAGGAATTATGAGAGAAACAGTAATAGTCGGAGCGATAAGGACAGCCATAGGTAAATTTGGCGGAAGACTGAAAGATATAAGCGCCGCAGAATTAGGTTCAATCGTAATCGCGGAATCAATAGGCAAGGCAGGCCTTAAGCCGGAAGAAGTAGAGGAAGTAATAATGGGAAACGTCCTGGGAGCAGGCTTGGGTCAGAATCCAGCAAGACAATCAGCCGTAAAAGCCGGCATACCTTATCATGTCCCTTCCCTGACCATAAACAAGGTATGCGGCTCGGGACTGAAGGCAGTGAATCTGGCTGCCCAGTCTATCCAATCAGGAGAAGCAGAAATAGTAGTAGCCGGAGGCATGGAAAATATGGGCCAGGCGCCGTTCTTGCTTAAAAATGCCCGCTGGGGTTACCGGCTGGGAAATGGCGAATTGCTGGATAGTCTTATCCATGATGGACTATGGGATATATTTAACGATTACCATATGGCCATTACCGCAGAGAGTCTGGCAGAAAAATATGAAATAACCCGCCAGGAACAGGATAGGTTTGCCTTAGCGAGCCAGATGAAGACAAAGAAAGCGCAGGAAGAAGGTAAATTCAGGGAAGAAATAGTACCGGTTCCGGTCCCTCATAAAAAGGGGGAAGAGCCAATCTTTGATAGAGATGAGTTTCCCAGACCGGATACCACCCTGGAGAAATTGTCCGGGTTAAGGCCGGCATTCAAAGAGGGAGGAACTGTAACTGCAGGCAATGCCTCAGGAATAAATGATGGAGCCGCCGCCTTGGTCATGGCCTCATCTGATAAGGCAAAAGAACTGAAACTCAAACCCTTAGCCAAAATAGTCTCATACGCATCCTCAGGGGTTGACCCGAAATTCATGGGGATAGCCCCGGTGGAATCAACCAGAAAAGCACTGAAGAGAGCACATCTCTCCCTGAATGAAATAGATTTGATTGAACTGAACGAAGCTTTTGCGGCACAGTCTTTAATCGTTATCAAAGAGTTGGGATTAGACGAACAGAAGGTAAACGTGAACGGAGGAGCCATATCCTTAGGCCATCCCATCGGAGCAAGCGGAGCCAGGATATTGGTTACGCTGCTTTATGAGATGAAGAGGCAAAAAAAGAGATTCGGCTTAGCTACTCTATGCATAGGCGGCGGCCAGGGAATAACCACTATTGTAGAAAATATCGCCACCGACTAAAAACCACGCGTCATACAATGCACTGACTATTGACTTAGTCCCAAACGTATGCTATTATTCAATTTAACCAAAGGACATTGGATTCCCGCTTACTACATGCGGGAATGACAAAAAATTCTGTGGAAATAATATGGTGGGATTGAATATTGAAAGCGGAATTCTTCAGGCAATCGCGTTCGCACCGGATAAAAAAAGGGTGGAGAGTATCGCGGTCCAGGAATTAGATTTTGAAAAGGACCCGGCAGCCCGTCTGGCCGACGGGTTAAAAGAATTGACCCTTATTCCGCCTCTCCAGAAAGAACGCACGGTCTGCCTCTCGGTAGGTGGTGAAGGAGTGGTAATCCGTTACCTGACGATTCCGGTCTCACCCCGGGATAACATGAACGACCTGATAAAACAGACACTGGAACAGCGTATCCCTTTCCGGGGTGACCAGGTTTATTTTGACTATCAGGTCTTAGGACCGGGTGAAAAGAGAAATCAGGTAAAGATTGTCCTGGTTGCAGCCCAGAAAGCCCTGATTACCGAAAAGATTAATTTAGCCTCCGCCGCGGGTCTAAAAGTAGGCGCGGTGGAGGCGGATAGTGTTGCCCTCATTAACACCTGGCTCAGCCAACGGCAGTGGTCTAAAACCAAGGAAAGAGAGGCGTCGGCATTTCTTAACATCGGGTTTGATACCACCGTGCTGAACATCATTTCCCAGCAGGAGCCGTTATTAAGCCGGGATATAAAGTTTGGTGTCACGACCCTGATGGAGACGTTAGGCAAAAATAACCGTCTAAAACCATCCGAAAATCTGCGCCTCCTGAAAGAGGGGGGACAATCAAAAGAGCCCTCTTTCTTAAATTGGCTCAGGGGAAACATAGATAACCTCTCCGAGGAAATCAAACTCTCTTTTGAATATGCCAAAAATCAATTAGGCACGAACCCGAACAAAATCTACCTCGCCGGACACCTAAAGGCGCTGCCGAATATTTCCAGACTTCTCTCGGATAACTTAGAAACAGAGATTATTACTTACAATCCCTTTCCGGAATCGGAACTTAAACCGGAATTATCTTCTCTCGTCGCCAATAATGAACCCGCCTTTGTCCTGGCGATGGGATTAGCCTTCCACTCCGATGATTAGGATTAATTTGCTGCCGCCGGACCTGCGGCCCAGGAAGAGAAAGACCCGAACCAGAATAACGGTGAAAACCAACTTGTTACTGCCTGTCCTGGAAACGCTCATCATCGCTGTCCTGCTTTTCTTTTTCGTAAAGTTCAGGGTAGAGTACCGAAAGGAGGCCGCGGTACTGGAACGACTGAACCAGACCATCCAGGCTATCTGCCCGGAACTCCAGGAGATAAAAAAGACTCAGGAAGAGATCGCCAGGATAAAGAAGGATATCGCGCCGATGGAAGACCTGGAAAAGAACCGGGTTCCCTGGCCGGAAATCCTTAATCAGATAAAACACGACCTGCCCCGGACAATCTGGTTAACCAAGCTGGTCCTGGAACAGAAAGTGGTGAAAAAGGCGCCCTCCCAGGTTCCGTCCACTCCGGGTAAAAAAGTCGAACCAAAACAGCCGGCAACCGAAATTGCCTCCAAATTCCTTATCAACGGTTCCGCGTTCTCGGAAAGCCGGGGGGATTCGCTGAATGCGTTAGCCAGTTTTGTGGATAACTTAAATCGCAACAGCCTGTTTACCAAACAGTTCCAGGCGATAAAGATTGTCTCCTGTACCGGGAAAAAGGCCCCGGACTTTGAAATGATTGAGTTTCAATTGGAACTACCTCTCCAAAAATGAAAACCATTCAGTTAATGGTTGTTAAAAGGTACGTACCGGTCTTTGGTCCGCCCTTGTTAATTGTGGCAGTTTTTTTCCTCCTTTTCCGGCCGGCTTATCTTTCCCTGAACCGGATAAAGAAAGAGATATCCGTCAAGAACAAAGACCTCCAGGAAAGCCGGGCCATCGTGGGGGGCAAGAAAGAGATATTTGCCGTCTTCCGGGAAATCCAGAAGAAAGATGCTTTTTATCGGGTATACTTTTCTCCTTTAGAAGAAACCGATATCTTAAGGCGGATGGCAAAAATTGCCAACCGGTCCAATATACTTTATACCAAATTGACCCCTCTTTCACAACTTCAGACGGCAACCCCTGCTTCAAGCACGCAGGGGCAGGCCCCTTCAAGCACGCAGGGGCAGGCCCCTTCAAGCACGCAGGGGCAGGCCCCTTCAAGCACGCAGGGGCAGGCCCCTTCAAGCACGCAGGGGCAGGCCCCTTCAAGCACGCAGGGGCAGGCCCCCTCCGCTACGTTTGACATCCGTACATTTGTATTCACCTTTACAGCCAGTTATACCCAGTTCAGCGAGGTCCTGACGCAATTGGCAAAATTAGACCGTTTCGTCACTGTCCGTTCCTTCAAAATAGACACAAAAGAAGACAAGGTTAATCCCCAGCCTTACAACCCCAAGACAGAATTAACCATAGATTTCTACTCCCGGCCGGTATCCCCTGCCTCCAGCGTACAGGGACAAGCACCGGCTCCGGCGGCAAAGTCCGAACCCAAAAAAGCGGCGCCTGCGGTCCAACGCAAAGAAACTAAAATCCCTCACCCTTCCCTCCCCCCAGGTGAGGGAGGTGTGGTGGGGGGGACAACGTACTATACGGTCTGTCCGGGAGATTCGCTGATTAAAATCGCTCACCGGTATGGAATGAACGTCTGGGAACTCAGAAATTTGAACAATATGCCCAAAAAAAGCCGCACCATTCGGCCCGGTGACAAGATAATTGTGAAAAAGGATGAAGAGAAAAAGTAGGGGCGCCATTCATGGCGCCCGCGGGTTCGATGAATCGAACCCCTACAGAAACACGCCCTGGGAGCAGGGTAATTCACGTGCTTTGCTATCGTTAACTTTGTGCCTTACGTTTACCCTCGTGCTTGGTATATTGTTTCTCCTGCCCCCTTCCTCACACGGAGGTGATAGGATTCAAAGTTCTGACCGCCGGGACCCTTTTATTCCTTTAATTCCGGAAGAACTGACCGAAGTAAAAATCCCGGAGTTTTCCGGTTCGGAAATCACCCTTCAGGCAATTCTGGTTATGCAAAACCAGCGTGGGGTTATTATTAACAACCACTTTTTACTGGAAGGCGATATGATTCCAAACACCTCGGTCAGAATTGTGCACATAGAAAAAGAAAGGGTGGTCGTAAATTACCGCTTGAACAATTACCAGGTACGTATCTGGAACTTCTTTCCCATTATAAAATCCCCCTCAATCCCCCTTTTGCAAAGGGGGAAGGAAGGGGATTAGAAAAAAAACGGCAGATAATCCAGGGAGGTTGAAATGTCTATTCGACAAAAAAAATTATGGTTGCCAGGGTTGATTTCGGCGGGTATTATCCTCTTTTTCTTTTCTCTACCCTCTTCCCGGCTTTATGGCTTAGGGCAGGCTTCCACCCTGGTTTCTCTCAACCTTCAGGGTGCGCCCCTTGTGGAAGTCTTAAAAGGAATCAGCCAGATGGCCGGGGTCAATATCATCTGGGGCCCGGAAGTGGAGAACCGACCGGTTACCGCGAAATTAGACCAGGTGCCGTGGGAAGAAGCCCTGCGTCTTATCCTTGATTCCCAGGGTTACGTTTATACCTACTCGACGAAAAACCGGGTGATTCGGGTGATGAAAGAAGGGCTGGAGACCATAGTCATTCCCCTGGCGTTTGCCAAAGCGGATGCCCTGAAAGACTCGGAAGTCTTTAAGAAATTGGTGGGCGAAGAGGGAAAGATTGCCAGCAATCTTGAAACCAACAGCCTTATGGTCATCGCACCGAAATCCCGGATTGCGGAAATAAAGAACCTGGTTGCCAGGCTGGATGTGGCTTCTACTACCCCGCAGTTGGAAACCGCGGTCATTCCGCTGGCATTTGCCAAAGCGGATGACCTGAAAAAGTCAGAAGTCCTTAAGAATCTGGTTGGTAAAGAAGGAAGCCTGGAAAGTAACCTTGACACCAACAGCCTGGTGGTCACCGCACCAAAATCCCAGGTTTCGGAAATAAAGAAACTGGTAGCAAAACTGGACGTGGTTCCCACCCAGATAATGATTGAAGCCTGCGTCCTGGAGACCAGCAGTGAATATATGAAGGAAACCGGCATCAACTGGGACTTCAGCAGTTTTCTCCTGGCCGGTCCGGTCGATGGAGACTGGAGTGTTGACGGAGACTGGAGTAATTCCAATACCAGCGATACCGGCGGAACCATGACCATCGGCTACTTAGGTGAAAGACAATTCCTGGGCGCGCTTAACTTTTTGGAAAGTAAAACCGATACCCATATCCTGTCAAAACCCAAAATCGCCACCAAAAACAACTCAGCCGCTGAAATCTACGTGGGTAAAACGTTCCGCGTTCCCATCACCCTGGTAAGCGGCGGTACCACCACCCAGTCAACCGAAAAGATAACCGCCGGGGTAACGCTCACCGTAACGCCCACCATCAATGACAACGAAAATATCAGCCTCAAGATTTTCGCCAAGGTAAGCGATGTTTCCGGGTATGATATGAATAACTATCCGATTGAAACCGAATCCCGGGCTGATACCACCGCGATGCTCAAGAACGGACAGACGGTAGTTATCGCGGGTTTAATCAAAGAGAATAAACCCTTTACCGCCTCGGGTATACCCGGTCTGAGAAATATCCCCATTCTGAAATGGATATTCGGGACGGAAAAGAGGGGACCAGAAGAGACCCGGGAACTGGTCTTCTTCATCACCCCGCACATTATCAGCAACTGGTCGGAAATCAGCGCCCCAACTACTACTAAAGAAATGACAGATGCGGGCGGGGTAAATACGAAGTGAATACCGTGTCATTCCGGCATGCTTGTAGCCGGAATCCAGTCGTTAAATACGAGATTCCCGCTTTATGCATGCGGGAATGACATACGTGGTTGACTGAATATTTTACATTGTTCCGACCACCAATAAAAAAAAGGAGCGAAAGAAAAAAAGTCTCGCTCCTTTTTTTTATTAAAATTCACACGTCTGTCATTCTGAACAAAGTGAAGAATCTAAATGGATTCTTCGGCTTAGCCTCAGAATGACACAGAACAGCTAAAGCCTGCAACTAACAGTTTTTATTCGATCGGTGTTCCAGCCAGATTAGTAAGCCGAATCACCCCGCTCGCATCCGCAAAGAAGGTGCGGTTTCCGGTTGTTCCCACAACGACAGGAGTCGCCGTTAGGGCGTAATCGTTGACGCAACCCCGCGCATCAGCGGCTGCCGGAGTATAAGCAAAGGTGTACCCCTGCTTCGTACCACCGGATAAGACCGTATCGATGTAGGGCGGAGTGGCAGTACCCAGAGCAGCCAGAGTAGCCGGATAGGTTGGCGGTGACTGGTTAGCCTGGAAACTTCCCATCGCAGTAACTGTCGTGTGCATATTACCGATCGCGGCTCCTTCATTGGCGTTCAATCTTGCCCGGAGAAGGTTAGGAATAGCGACTGCAGCCAGAAGCGCAATGATGGCCACCACAATCATAATCTCAACCAGCGTAAAACCCTTTTTATTAAGTTTCATCTTATTTCACCCCCTTCCGATCGTAGGGGCTTGATTTATCAAGCCCGCTATTCGGGTCGGATGAATCCGACCCCTACGTCAAAATAGATTATACCTTACCCCTTTGTCTCCTGTCAAATCCCCCGGGTGGGAGTTACTTAACCAGTTCGGTGATTTTGAAGATGGGTAAAAATATTGCCAGGGCAATTCCGCCGATGACCACGCCCAGAAAGACCATTATCAGGGGTTCAATCAGGCTGGTCAAACCGCTGACCGCGGCGTCTACCTCGGATTCATAAAAATCAGCCACTTTACTCAGCATTTCGTCCAGAGTACCCACTTCCTCGCCAACCGAAATCATCTTGGTTACCATCAGGGGAAAGATGCCGGCCTGGGCAAGCGGTTCCGCGATTGACTGGCCATCCCGGATGCTGTGGCTGGCGTGGATAACCGCTAATTCCATCACCCGGTTGCCCGAAGTCGCAGCCACGATTTCCATACTGGTAAGGATGGGGACTCCGCTTTTAATCAGGGTGGCAAAAGTCCGGCAAAATCTTGCCACCACAATTTTCTTAACCAACTTACCAATGATCGGCAGGCGAAAGGTCAGTTTATCTATCTGAAATTTACCCCGGGCGGTCTTCCGGTACATTTTAAACAGGTACCCTAACGCAAAAAGCGCCCCTACAACAAAAAGGAAGTAGTGCCGGAAGAGGTCACTTATCTTCAAAAGGATTATGGTGGGAAGAGGCAGTTTCCCGCCCAGACTCTCAAAGATTCCCTTAAAGGTAGGCACCACCTTCAGAAGGAGAAAGGCGGTGATTATGGCCGCCATAATTACAATTGCCAAGGGATACATCATGGAAGATTTAATCTTCTTCTGTAATTTGCTGCTGGATTCCAGATAATCGGATAGACGGTTGAGGATTTCGTCCAGGGCGCCGCTGGCTTCTCCGGCTTTTACCATACTGGTGTAAAGGCCGGCAAATATCTGCGGATGTCTCTGCATCGCCTCGGAAAGACTGTTGCCCGCGCCAATGTGTTCCTGCATCTGGGCAATAACCTTCTGAAAGTTCTTGCTCTCGGTCTGCTGGGAAAGGATACCCAGAATCTGATATATCGGAAGTCCGGCCCGGACCATCGTCGCCAACTGACGGGAAAAAGCGGATATCTCATCTAATTTAATCCGACCGCCCGCAGACTTCTTTTTCAAAGGTTTCATCATCTACTCCTCAGAGGTTACCCGGATTATCTCTTCCACGGTGGTAATCCCTTCTTTCAAATTATTAATTGCGCTCTCCCGCAGGGTAGACATACCCTTGGCAATCGCCATTTTGTTAATCTCATCGGTAGAAACACTCCGGCCGGCCAGTTCCTTAAGTTCCTCATCCATCACCAGGACCTCACCGATAGCCACCCTTCCGTGGTAACCGGTCTGGCGGCATTTCTCGCAGCCTTTCCCGGCGTAAAAAACATGGCGGTTCCCGGAAGAGGCTGGTTCTATCCCCAGATTAGCAAGGACTGCCGCAGGAATCTCCACCTCGGCCCGGCAGAACCGGCAGATCTTCCGTACCAGACGCTGGGCTAAAATCATAATTACGGAAGAAGAGACCAAAAATGGCTCTACGCCCATATCCACTAAGCGGTTAATCGCACTGGCCGCATCGTTGGTATGTAAAGTACTCAAGACCAACTGTCCGGTAAGAGCCGCTTTCACCGCAATGTCTGCGGTTTCAAAATCCCTGATTTCACCGACCATAATTATATCCGGACTCTGGCGTAAAAGACTTCGCAGACCATCCGCAAAGGTGAAACCTATGTTGGGGTTCACCGGAATCTGGGTTATCCCGGGAATCTGATACTCAACCGGGTCCTCAATGGTCATAATGTTGCGTTCCGGCGTATTCAGGTCATTAATAACCGCGCTCAAAGTGGTTGATTTACCGCTGCCGGTGGGCCCGGTAACCAGAATCATCCCGTAGGGCCGGCGAATCATCCTCTCCATCGTTTCCATCGCCTGGAGTGAAAAACCCAAATCGGACAATTTCAGCTTAATGGTGGAACTGTCCAGTGCCCGCATAACCACTTTTTCGCCAAAACTGATGGGCAGAATACTCACCCGGTAGTCAATCGCCTTCTTTTCAATGTTCATCTTGAACCTTCCGTCCTGGGGCAACCTCTTTTCGGTGATGTTAAGGTTGGAAATAATCTTTAGACGGGCAATCAGAGCCTGAACTAAATGAAGAGGTATGTTAAACTCTTCGTATAAAATACCGTCAATCCGGTGACGGAGCCGGAACCTCTTTTCGTAAGGCTCCAGATGGATGTCGCTGGCTCTTTTCAGGTAACCATCCAGAAGGATATGGTCAACTAACCTCACGATGGGAGCCTGGTCTGCCTGTGCGGCCAGGTTTTCCGGTCCGACCTCCTCGGTCATCACCTCTCCGCCGACGAAGACTTCCACCCGCTCCTGGGATGCCTGGTCAATCAGGCCCTTGATGTAGGTTCTGTCCTGGGTCTCTTCGTCAGTGACAGTAGATTCTTCCTTCGGTTCCTGCCAGGTAGTATCAATCGAAATTCCTTTATCCGGATCCGAAAGGATTTGGGCTAACAGCGCCTCCTCTTCCTTTTCCTGTTCTTCCTGCAATATCTCAAGGGGCTTTTCTTCTCCGGCTCCCTCCAAAATTTTGGAGAATGCCTCCGCTTCCTTCCGGTACCATTTTTCAATCGTTTCCGTAACCTCATTCCGTTCAGCCAGACAGATACGAATCTGGTAACCGGTAATGGATTTCAAATCGTCAAAAACGAGCACGTCAGCCGGCTCTCCGGTGGCGATGGTCAGAATTTTTCCGATTACGGAAATAGGGACGACGTTGTACTTCCTGGCGATATCCTCGGGAATCAGGGAAATAGCCCGGGGCTCCGGATTCAACCGGGACAGTTGAACTTCGGGAAACCCTAACTCTTTATTCTTCATCTTCCGTAACCACCCTTAAAAGTTCCTCTACCGAGACCTCACCCACCAGCACCTTTTCCACCCCGCATTGCCATAAAGTTTTATTCTTCATTTCCCTCATCTTCTTACGCAGATGAGCCTCAGACGCATGGGTCAAAATTAATTCCTTCACCTCCGGGGAAAAAGGCAGAATTTCTATTATCCCCAACCTCCCGGAATACCCGGTTTGACCACAGGCGGAACAACCGGTCGGCCGGTAGAAAGTAAGCCCGGGCTTTTCAACCTTCAACCTGTCACAGAGTGCCGCATCCGGTTGGTAAGATTGCCGGCAGGCCGGACAGAGGCGCCGGAGCAGCCGCTGGGCCGCTACCAGAACGATACAACTGGTGAGCAGGAAAGGCTCTGCCTTCATGTTAATCAGCCTGGTGATGGCGCCCGGCGCATCCATAGAGTGGAAACTGGACAGAACCAGGTGTCCGGTCAGCGCGGCTTTAATTGCAATATCCAGGGTCTCTTCATCACGTATTTCACCCACCATGATGATATCCGGGTCCTGACGCAGGATGGAACGAAGACAGGCGGCAAAGGTAAGACCGATTCCCGGATTGATGGCAATCTGGTTAATCCCGGGGATTTCGTACTCCACCGGGTCTTCGGTTGTGGTAATGTTGACGGTGGGCCGGTCCACCATGTGAAGAAGAGAATAAAGTGTAGTTGTCTTTCCGCAACCGGTGGGCCCGCAGATCAGTATCATTCCGTGGGGTCGCCGGGCCGCTTCCTGTAACTGATGGCCCGATTCTTCGGTAAAACCCAATTTACTCAGTTCCAACACCAGGTTAGCCTTATCCAGGATACGCAAGGTGACCTTTTCACCAAAGATAGAAGGAACAACCGCCACCCGGAAATCGACTAATTTATCCCCCACCCTTAATTTGAATCTGCCGTCCTGGGGAAGGCGTCTTTCGGAAATGTTCAGTTTGGAGACCACCTTTATCCGGACCAATAAACTGGAGAGAAAGGAGCGGGGAAATTCAAAACCATGCTGTAGGAAACCGTCCACCCGATAACGAACGCGCATATTCTTTTCCAGCGGTTCAATCAGGATATCACTGGCTTTCCGGCGAACCCCTTCGATCAGGATGACTTCGGTTAACTTAATGATGGGGTCGTCCCCTAATGCTGTTTGTGTCGCTTTCTTCTCAGCCATAAAGCTTCTCAATCGCCTCTCTGATGTCCGGCAAACGTCCTAAAAAACAGCGGACCCGGCAATTAAACCGTTTTTCTAATTCTTCAATCGCGCCGTTATTAAAAGGGTTTACGGTCACGATGGAAATGACGTCGCCATTCTTCTCCAAAGGGAAGAGATGATTCTTCCGGGCAAAATCTTTGCTGATCTGTTTCAGGAGTTCCGGGTCCGGGTGATAGTTGCTTAACGACAAAAAAGGCATATTATACTGGAGAAGAATCGTCTCCACGACGTCGTCTTCGGTTATTCCGGCTATTTCCTGAAGGATTTCTCCGATGAACAAATGGGATTCCTTCTCCTGAATCTTAAGGCCCTTCTCCAATTGTTCCCGGCTAACAAGTCCCCGGGCAACCAGAAGGTTACCCAGACGTTCCCGACCAGAAATTTCTATACTCATACTTCATTCCCCTTATATAATACGAACGCATCAAATATTTTGATGTAGGGGTCGGATTTATCCGACCCGCGGGCTTGATAAACTTGTCCCTGTATGCATTAGACAGGGATCAAGCCCCTACTCCCCTCATCCTACCGGGGTGCCGGGGTTCTTCTCCTCCTGCCGGCGCTCCCTCTCGTAATTCTCAAATCCTTCCGGAGCCGGCGGAATCTTTTCTACCTTCTCTTTCTGTTCCTCCGGAACCACAAACTGAAACGGCAGTCTCTTTCCGGCTGACTTTGGAGGAGCCGGCGGAAGACTCTGTTCCTTCCCGCCGGGAGCGGCAGGTTCCGTCTTTACCCCTTTCCAGGCTTGCCTGTCCCGAAGATAAACCAGGAGGAAAATAACCACAATCAAAAAAAGGAAGAGCAGATTAAGCCTTAATACCCACCGCTGCTTCCCTTTTTCTTTTTCCTTAACGAAATTTAATAGTTTCCTCATAATCATACTTTTCGGGCTCAATAAATTGAGCCCCTACATTTGGGGTGTAGGGGTCGGATTCATCCGACCCGCATAAACGATTTATCTGCCCAAATCCCGCCAGTCTTTGAATGCGGAACCCGAACCCGCCGGTAAATAGTGCGGCGGCACATAGGTAAGAAGGTTCTCGTCATAATAGTACCTTCGGGTAGTGTAACCTTTCCCATTGGTGTTGGCAAAGGAACACGGCTGGTCAGATGCCACGGACCCGCGGATGATTAAGGTACCTTTCGCCTGGGAAACACTGGCCCAGGCCTTTCCGGTCCGGGTCAACATCGCGGCATCAATCTCTAAGTCATTGGGGGCACTGTTGGGAATATAGATATCTCTTTCCGCAATCAGACCTAAGATGTTGGGCGGGCTCGCAGTCAGACTTTCGTACTTAAGGTTGTCGGTAACATTCATACCGCTGGCAGAGACGACCGTAACCTGGCCTTTCACGGTGCCGGAGATATTGACATCCCCTTCCGCAAAAATGACGCCGTTGGGAGGCAGGGACAAAGCAGAGCCGCCGTTCAGTGTTACGGTGCCGTCAGAGAGAAACTCCACGGTAAGGTTCCCATCCATATAATAACCATCCGTGACCGCATAGGGGCGGAGTGCATCCAGTTCCGTGGCCGCGGGCATCGGAACCGGGTCCACCCCTTCGGTATGGTCTGCGTAATAGACGGTGTTTCCTTCGGTGGCGCCGTTATAGTAAAGAATCCTATTAACCGCTTCAATATCATCATGAAAAATGGTACCGGAACCATAAATCATTATGTTGCGGTTGGAATGGATATTTCCCCAGACTTCCGCACCGGTTCCAATGGTCAGGTGGGCGTTGTTGACGAAGAACATATACTGGGACATAGCCAGAAATCCCGGTGGAATCGCCTGGATAGCCACACTCCGCCGTAAAGGGTTAACGCCGGAGAAACGTCCGGTTGCGGTTATCTGGTAATAGTTATCCGCGGCCGGTCCGGTTACCGTAACCGTAACCAGACAGTTTCCGATGGAGTGCTCGGCAAGTCCGGAAGTCCAGCCGGAAACACCGTTGGTAACCCGCCACTCCATCTCTTCAATGCCGGCCTCGGCAGCCGCAAAGAGTTCCGCACCCTCTGCCTTTCTCAATTCATCCCGGCCCTGGTTGACAATTACACCGGTCAGACCCGCCGCCATCACCAGGCTGATGGTCAATACCGTTAAACTCAGGATTAACGCTATTCCTTTTTGGTTATTCATTAGGATTGTGTAGGGGCTTGATTCATCAAGCCCGCGGGTCGGATAAATCCGACCCCTACAAATATTAAATTAATTGCGCATAATTGCGCTCGTCTGATACCTCATCTCCGGTTCTCCGGAAGTGTACAGATAAACCTGGACGTACAGGTTGTTTTGATTAAATGACAGGAAACTGACGTTCCGGGCAAGCCTTCTTGGGTCCCTCGTATCGGTCTTCCCGTACCCTTCATCACCGGAAAGGTAAAACTTATTGGTGATATCATCAGAGGCGTCCTCCGGGGTACCGTTGCGGTCTGTCAGTTCTAAGCAGGTCCCTCCGGAAGTGACCGGATTTAAGTCCGTAAAATTGTCGTAAACAACCTGGGAACTTGCCTGCCGGATGCTTTTTTCCACCTCGGTCAGAAAGAGAACCGCTCCCTGCTGGTTCCTGACCCGCTGGTTTTCGTCAGTGTAGTAACGCTGGGCCACGAGAAAGATACTGATAATCGCGCTGGAGACGACCGCAATGATTGCAATGGAGACCATCGTCTCTATCAAGGTAAATCCCGAAATGCGTTGGAACAAATTTTTCATGTAGATAAAATGCTAATTGTAGCGGTGCGATTTATCGCACCTTTTATGTCGCATAAATGCGACCGCTACAAGTTGCGTAAATCCTTCGCGGGCTCAATTAATTGAGCCCCTACATTATTTAGTACGAATAGAATTGAGACTTAACTGGAGATTGTCTCTACCGCCCTGGCTCCAGGTAACCACGGTGCCAATCTGCCGGTAATCATCCGGGTCGGCGTCAGGGGTACCGTCCGCGGAGTCGTCGACGGCGGCACTTACCGTCCACTGCCGGGTGAAATCAATTCCTTCTAAGGTTACCTGGTCACTGCTGCCGGGGGAAAGGGCAATCATATCCGCATAGGACATCTGGCGCAGGTCTTCCATCTTGTCGGTCGCTAACTGGCTGGCAACATAGCGGCCGTGACAGATGCGGTTGTAGGCGGAAGCCTTGTTGAAACCGCCCACTAATCCCGCCACCGCTACTATTATCATCATAAGAGCTATCAAGGTTTCAACCAGGGTAAAACCACTGGATTCCCGCTTACTACTTGCGGGAATGACAGAGGGGGTACATGCAGAGCCTGCCCCTGTAGTAGTAAACAGGGGGGCAGGCCCCTGCCTATTCCGCTTTTTCATTTTTCTTGCCAGTATGTAACAGCGAAAGAAGAACCACCACCCGCATCACTCACAGCATCACCCAAAGCCTCCCGGCTGTAAAGAACGCTCCCGCTTCCATTACCGATGCAATTACCTTCAGATGGTGCGCTGCTAAGGGCTATAACGGCACCGATGATGGTGCTGTGGATGTGAATTATGTCATCGGCAATCAGCAAGCCTTTAAAAGTGCCGCTGGTAAGATTTTTGATAATCGCATTAGTGCTGTTATTATGCACTACCAATATCCCGGAACTTGCACCAAAATCCATGTCCTGCCAGGTTGCCCCACTGGAAAGTTCCACATAGGTTACGCCGGACAGCGGAAAAGTAAGGTCGGCCGGGTCAGTAACATATTGTCCCCCATTCGCACCACTCTGGGCTTTACTCTTCAAGGTTCCTTCCGGATAATCATTGTCTTCTCCTCCCATAACCAGGTCCGGAGTGGCGGGAAAACCTCCTTGTGCACTCCAATCCGCACTGGTTTCAATTATCAAAGGATTGCCGGGCTTGGAGGGAGCATAGTCAACCTCGCTCGCTGTTCCGCCCGTGTTAGAACTACCACTCTGGGTATAGGTACTGGTGGTACTTAATCCGAGTGTTCCGCTGTTAGCTATCAGGGTACCGCTGGCATCATGGTCGCGGCCATCAACTGTTATACTACCCAACGTTTTCGTTGCACAATTAGTCGTTATCGCCGCCCGGACGCTTGCCGGGGGGTCACTGGATGCACCACGACTTCCTTCAACCTTCACCGTCCTTTCCTGCATTATCGGAGAACTGCTGCTGGGAAAATAGCCGGTGGCTTCAATAACAGGGTTATCACCGGTCGGGTCGGTCACCGTAACGGTGAAATCTCCAATTATCTCACCGTCGGCAGTGGAAAAAGAGGTTACCGTCATAGTCGGATCGGTTCCACTCCAACCTTCACCGCTCAAAAAATCTGCTCCGCCATAGTTCAATTCCCAAATAGCCATTTCTATCCCGGCCTCGGCCAAATTGAT
Organism: Candidatus Omnitrophota bacterium; assembly: GCA_043797665.1. Lineage (GTDB taxonomy): Bacteria > Ratteibacteria > UBA8468 > MWAK01 > MWAK01 > CAZVUE01. The sequence continues at coordinate 15,593 of JAZDPL010000007.1, read as the reverse complement.
GGCCAGGACATCCCGGTAGGTACGCGCAGTTAGTCTCTGCTCGGATAGAGTCATGGTAAGATGGGCCCCCCCTAAGGTGAGGAGGACAGCCATGGTAATGACCGCGGTGATAAGAATGGACCCCTCTTGTCGTTTTTTCTTCTTAAGGAAACGATTCATTTGTTCCGTAACTTAACCACAGAATTTAAGGTTTCCTGATAGGTTCTATCCAGCCTGGTTCTGCCGACAGTTAGGCTTAAACCTATATTGTCTACCGTGGAAAGATCACCGATTCCGCCAAGAGCGGTTCCACCGGAACTAAAAGTCAAGGCCGTAATATTATTGGCCACGGATTTCGTTTCATCAATCCGGCTACTTCCGGCATCAGCATCAACAATCCTTTCTAAAGTAGCGCTGTTTACCTGGTAAATGAGATAGTCATACAGACTGGAAACGATATCTCCGCTGGCATCTATAGCCGGGACTTTTAAGACCAGAGAATTGTCTGAAGTAGTGTACCCCCCCCAGACTGGAAGCACCTGGGCTGCCCCCTTAATGTCCTTGGCCATCCAATCGACAGCCAGCCTGGCGTTAGCATAGACGTCCAAATAGGTTCTGTTGGCATCAAAACTTTCCTGGCCATGCAAATAAAGAAAAAGGATTGCGCTAAAGAGACCGGAAGCCACCGCGACGGAAATCAGCACCTCCACCACCGTATAACCGGATTTATCACTTCTCATTTTTTGTCGAGTCCCTCTCGCGTTATCAACGTAACCAGATTTTTACTTAAGTTTCTATTCCCGGCAGAAAGCCAACTTACCGTTACGGTTACTCTCAGGATATTACTATCTCCATACTGGTCAACCGTTACGGTACCGGCAGTATCGGTAAGGTAATCAAAGCCTGGCGTGGTAAAGGATGATGTGCCCAGAACAGCAATGCTGTCAAAGGACATATTCCTGATTAACTCCATCTCCTCCTGGAGTGCCTGGATAACGATGGAGACCTCTCTTGTCTCTGTACTGGTAGTAATTCCCCCAGAAAAGATACTGAAGATACCGATCGACATTAACGCAATGATGCAAATAGTTAGAGTTATTTCAATCAGTGTAAGGCCTTTCCTCATTATTTATAGTAAATATTCGGTAAACACCGTTAATCAAATATACTACTGAAGACGCTATTTTGTCAAGGATATCGGGGCTTAGCCAATCTTGATTATTTGTCGTAAATTCGTAAGGAGTTCCTGGTCATCCCGGTCAAAATAGTTTAAAACCAGGGTCAATACAAAATAAAGGGAAAAGAATAACAGTACGTCTATCAAGAGCACCGATAAGGCATCATTTCTGGTGGCCGGACTGAAACCTGATCGGTTCGTCACCACAAGCAACACGCCCGCCACAACCGAACTGAATAATGGTACCAGATAAACCTTTTTAAAGAGGGCGAAAAACGATTCTTTAAGATACCGGTGAAAAGAAAATAGAAACCAGGTTGAACCAACAATAGTCGCAAGACCGGTCCCTAAAAGCGCACCGATAAATCCCATTCGTAAAATAAGAATCAGACTTAAGGTTATGTTGGCTACCGCGATTAAATACGAAGTGCGTACTTCGTATAGGAGGACACCGATTCCCCGGGCGACAAGTCTGCCCATTCCGGTAAGGAGATAGACGCTATAACTAACCGTCAACCACTGGAGAGCCAGAATGGAGTTATCATACCCTGGTTTTCCCAACCAGCAGAATATAATCAGCGGGGCGGTAACGACGGTAAATAAAGCCAGGGGAAAATTCAGGGAAACCAGGTACTTTGTTCCCCTTTCATAAAGTTTTTTCAGCCGGGCTCTTTCCTGGAGAGCATCAAGTTCCGAGGCCGCCGGCATTATTGCCGGTAAAAGAATGCTGGGGAGCGTCGTAGTGAAATTGGCAACCTTTGCGCCAATCTCATAAAGACCGCTGAAGACAACCCCTAAGTAGTGTCCCAGGAGAACCTTGTCCACCCCCTGGTTAATCAGTTCTGCAATCCGGGAAAACTGTATCTTTATTCCGTAGGAGACCGACTGTAAAAATATCTCTTTATCGAAAGGGAAGAAGCGGAATTTTAACTCGGGCAAAGCCCGGTAGGCAAAGAACACCTGGAGAGAAGAAGTTATTACCGCCACTATGATTCCGTTGTAAATCAAGCCTTTCAGCCCATAACCTAATTTAAGAAACAGGAACGTACCCAGAAGGGTACAGACCGAGGTAACGATGGCGATAATGTTGGTCAGGTCCATACGCTGCAAGCCTAAAAGGACCGAGCGAAAAACGATGAACGAACCCCGAATCACACCTATTACCAGAATACCGATGATTACAAAAGAGACCTCGGCATAGATTGCGGGGTCAAACTTGAATAAACTGATAATCCATTTTTGGAAAAAGACTCCCAGGAACAAGATGAAGAAACTGAATAGAAAATAGTAACCGAACCCCAAACTTATAATCTGGTTGATTTTGCGGAATTCCTTTTTCGCATAGTATTCCGCGACGTACTTGGCAAAAGCGGAACCGATTCCGGAAACGTCCATTATCGCTAAATAACCGGTCAACGTACCGACCACCACCCAGGCACCGTATCCTTCCGCGCCGACTTTAGAAATGGTATAGGGAATTATAATCAGGCTTGCCAGCAATTCCCAGCCCCGGCCAAACATGTTGAAAACCGTGTTCCGGACAATCTTATGCGAAGTCTTCTCCATCCGCTGTAAATTATCATAACAACTGCCGTGGTGTCAACCGGAAGACGTTGACCAATTCAAGGGAAACTGCTAATATGTACCTAAAACAAACGACATAAACATTTTAACGTAGGGGCGCCATTCATGGCGCCCGCGGGCTTGATGAATCAAGCCCCTACTAATGACACAAAGAATGAAATTGCATTTTTTTGTTCTGGCGCTGCTGGTTCTGGGGCTGAACGGAATTGTTGCCCAGACAACCCTTTTGCGGGAACTCTTTATCCTCTTTGCCGGCAACGAATTTACCATCGGGGTCATCCTGGGCTCCTGGGTTGCCTGTGAAGCCTTTGGTGCCTTATGGGCCGGGAGGTTCAGTAAAATCCCCTTCAATCCCCCTTTTGCAAAGGGGGAGGTAAGGGGGATTAGTACCTTTATTTATCTGTCCCTGCTGTTTCCCTTAGTCTTTCCCGGCAGTATCTATTTCTGCCGGCTCTTTAAAATAATCTTCCACGTACTGCCCGGAGTGGGATTAGGACCAATACCCATTCTCTATGCCTCTTTGCTCATCCTTCTGCCCACCGCCTTTCTCCACGGTTTTATCTTCATCCTTTCCTGTGCGCTCTATCGTCAAATAACCGGGGAAAGCACATCCGCGGTCGGTAAGGTGTACTTTTACGAAACCGCAGGAACCATCATCGGCGGGCTGATAATCACTTATCTTCTGCTCCCCCATTTCAACTCTTTTCAGATTGCCGCAGGAATCCTATTGTTGAATGCATCTGCTTGCCTCTTGCTCTTGTCTTTTGAACGCAAAAATGAATTACCCCTTCTACAAGGCGGGGCTTCTGTAGGGGTTCGCTTTATCGAACCCGCGGGTCGGATGAATCCGACCCCTACATTTTTCGCGGCTATGCTTCTCGTTCTTTCCTTATTTTCCGTTGGGGGATTAGCCGGCAAAATCCACCTGCTGTCCCTAAAAAACCAATGGCGAGGTGAAAGGTTAATTTACTACGAAAACTCCCTGATACAAAATATTGCGGTCACGGAAAATGAAGGACAGTACACCTTTTTCTCCAACGGATTACCCCGGATTACCACCCCGGTTCCGGACATCGTCTTTGTGGAAGAGGTGGTTCACTTTACGCTTCTCTCTCACCCCCATCCCGAAGAGGTTCTGGTCCTCAGCGGCGGAGCCGGCGGAATTATTGCGGAAATACTGAAGTATCCTACGGTAAAACGAATAGACTACGCGGAGATAGACCCGGCTTTTTTGCAAGTGATTCAAAAGTTTCCTACGCCGCTTACCCGGAAAGAATTAGCAGACCCCCGGGTCCATCTCCATTACTTAGACGGCAGAACATTTGTTCGCCAATCTTCCGGGGGATACGACGTGGTCCTCTTAGGTCTAAATTCTCCGCTCACCCTCCAGACAAACCGGTTCTTTACCGAAGAGTTCTTCGCCTCAGTAAAACAGACTTTGAAGAAAGGCGGCATCTTCTCCTTTTCCCTGCCCGGCACCCTGACTTATTATAACCAGGAACTGAAGGAACTGAATGCGAGCATTCTGACCGGTCTCCGGAAGGCATTCCCTTATCACTTTGTCATCCCCGGTGACTTCAACCTCTTCCTGGCTTCCAATTCCCCGGAACTTTTATCTCTTTCGCCGTCCCTGATGGCGGAAAGGTTAGCCGGATACAAAATAGAAACCCGGCTGATTACCCGGCAACACCTTGCCTACCGTTTGGAAAAGTATTGGCAGGACTGGTTCTACAATACCCTGAAAAAGACCACCGTTACGGTTAATAAAGACTTTACACCCCGGGGCCTATTTTACAGTATCGCCAACTGGAACCTCCTCTTTGCTCCTTCTTCTAAAATATTATTTAACTGTCTGAGAAAAATCGACCTGAAGACCCTCTCCTTATTTATTATCGGCCTTATCATCGTCGTCTTTCTTGCGGGACGTAAACTCACCCGGGCAAGCATCGTCTGGGCAATCGGTACCACCGGTTTTGCCGGAATGGTTCTGGAACTAATTCTCCTTTTCGGCTTCCAGGTTTTTTACGGGTACGTCTTTTATGAAGTAGGCCTTCTGATTACCAGTCTTATGTCGGGAATCGCGGCCGGAAGTTTTGTGATTACTTCCCGCCTGAACCGTATCCAACGAGGAATAAAAACCCTGCTTAAGATTGAAGCCGGTATGGTTGTCTTTTCTCTATTGTTAGCCGGCTTGTTTCTGTCCCGTCAGATTATTTACAGCCTCAACGCCGTCCTGGTCCACTCCCTCTTCCTTGTCCTTCTCTTCTTTACCGGTTCTTTAATCGGCATGGAATTCCCACTGGCTAATAAAATCTATGGTCGAAAAAACGGATCGGGTACATCCAAAAATCCCGAGGAGAGTGCGGGTCTGCTTTACGGCATTGACCTTTTAGGAGGCTGGGTCGGTGGGATATTGGGCGGATTCTTTCTCCTGCCGGTTCTGGGTCTGGTTAATACCTGCCTCTTAGTCGCCATCTTAAAAATAGGCAGCCTCTGTTTGCTTTTAACTTTACGGAGATATGCGTAATAGTGGTGATGTCATTCTGAGTGCAACGAAGAATCTAATCCTTCAGATCCTTCGCTATTGCTCAGGATGACAAAAAATGGCACTTTGATTTTTGAATTTTATGGTTAAGGACTGGTGGGCAAGTTTTGGACTTGGCTTCGCAACCGGGACCGGCGGATGTCTTCTTTTTTGCGCGCCGGTCCTGGCTTCGTACCTGGTCGCGACCAAGACCTCCCTGAAGGATAAGGTAATCGCAACCCTTCTCTTCTCCTTCTGGAAAACACTCCCTTATCTGGTTCTGGGTTACCTGGCCGGGGAAATAGGCCAGAACGTTATTACCACCATAAAGAATCCGAATTTAAACCATGGTCTGAAAATCGGGACCGGTTTCCTACTCATCGTTTTATCCGTATTAATTATGGTTGGTAAATTCTCCCGGCACCGGTTTTGTAGGGTTTGGGAAAAACATCTTGCCAGACGCCAGGAACCAGGGATAATGGCATTAGGCTTAATATTTGGTCTTTTGCCCTGTGTTCCTTTGCTTTCGTTACTCACCTATATCGCTTTTATGGTCAAGGACCCCTGGCTGGGAATGGTCTGCACCCTCTTCTTCTCCCTGGGGAATGCGATTCCCTTACTCCTGGTGGGAACCGTTACCGGCGTCGGTTCTCTCTCTTTCAGGTACGCCAAGGTAGACTCTTTCCTTCGTCTGACTGGTGGTGGTATAATTCTTATTTGGGGAATTAGAATGATGTTATGAAATACATACGCTGGATTACTGCCATTGCTTTATTTTTTGCCGGAGTTAACAGCCAGTTCCGGAATGGCCTCCTGGCGCAGGAAAAGAATATTTCTCAAAAAGAAGCGTCCTATTACCAGAGTGTATCCGACCCCAAAGATGGGGTGTGGTGCCAGTTGTGTCCCAGAAGGTGCGTCATCCCTGAAGGTAAATCAGGGTTCTGCCGGGCAAGAAAGAATATCGGTGGAAAACTATACGCTCTTGGTTACAGCCTGCCCTGCGCCATTCACACCGACCCGATTGAAAAGAAACCCTTCTTCCATTTCCTTCCCAAAACCCAGGCGTTCTCCGTTGCCAGCGCCGGTTGTAACCTGAGATGCCAATTCTGCCAGAACTGGCAGATTTCCCAGGTGTCTCCTTTGGAAACGGAAAATTATTTTTTTGCGCCGGAAAAGGTTGTGGCGATGGCGCTGAAGAATAATTGCCCCAGCATCGCCTATACCTACACGGAGCCGACCAACTTCTACGAATATATGCTGGATACCGCCAGGATTGCGCATCAGAAGGGTATCCTCAACGTATACCATTCCAACGGGTACATCAGCCCGGCACCGCTAAAGGAATTGTGCCGGTATCTGGATGCCGCCAATATTGACCTGAAAGGGTTCAGTGCCAAATTCTATCAGGATGTCTGCGAGGCAGAATTAGAACCGGTTCTGGAAACAATCAAAACGCTTAAGAAGGAAGGGGTATGGTTGGAAATTACCAACCTGGTTATCCCCGGCTATAACGATGACAGCCAGATGCTCAAGGCGATGTGTCAGTGGATAAAGAACAACCTGGGCTCTGACGTTCCGCTCCACTTTTCCAGATTTTCACCGATGTACAAAATGACCGGCATCGCGCCCACACCGTTAGCCACGTTGGAAAAAGCACGGGACATCGCGCTGAAGGCCGGACTGCATTATGTCTATATCGGAAATATTCCCGGCCATCCGGCGGAAAATACTTATTGCCCGAAATGCAAAAAGGCGGTGGTGGTACGGGTAGGCTACAGCGTTATCAACAATTATATCAAGAACGGGAAATGCGGATTTTGCGGAAAGGAGATAGCGGGTGTATGGACACAGTAAAAAGGCATGGGCGAGGCGCGGAAAAGTCTAACTCCATGTCATTCCTGCATGTAGTAGGCAGGAATCTATCCCTGCTTATTGCATGCAGAGACAAGCTGGATTCCCGCTTACAGCACGCGGGAATGACAACAGAAAAGGGACCCAAACCTCTCGCTAACCCCTTTCCAAGGGAAAGGGAACCCGTGCCAGAAAGACTTTTCCGCGCCTGTTTAGTTTTCTTATTTTTAACTTTACACCTTTATGGAGGGGAAATGAGTGGGATACGTAAACCTGCGGTTGCCGGCGCGTTCTATCCCGGCGACAAAAAAGTTCTGGAAACTATGGTTGAAAAATATTTAGCCGAAGTGCCGGCCAGTCCAAAGGTAGCTAATATCTTCGGTTTGATTTCGCCCCACGCCGGTTACCAGTACTCAGGGAAAGTAGCTGCCTATGGGTTTGCCCAGGTAAAAGGGAAGGACTACCATACCGTAATCCTCCTGGGACCCAGCCACCAGGCATTCTTTGAAGGCATCGCCATTTACCCTTCCGGTTCCTGGGAGACCCCTTTAGGAAATGTACCGGTAGATGCCGAAACCGCTAAAATAATTACGGAAAAATGCGCTTTTGTCAAGCCTGACCCGCCTGTCTTTGAAAACGAACACTCCTTAGAAGTTCAGATACCATTTCTGCAAAAGACTCTCAAAAACTTTAAGATTGTGCCGATAATGTTCGGGGGTTTGAAAGGAAACGAATATCAGTCCTTTACCGACGCTCTGGTCGGTATCCTCCGGAAGAGAGCCGGCGATGTTCTGGTCATCGCCTCCTCCGACATGTCCCACTATCATCCTTACGAAAAAGCAGTCCAGATGGACCGTTTAGTCCTCAAGTCCATCGAAAAGATTGACCCTAACGATTTAATTCCGGACTTAAACTCCGGGAAGGCCGAACTGTGCGGGGCTTCACCGGTCATCGCGCTTTTGCTCTTAGCCCAGAACCTTGACAGTGAGGTTAAGACCTTAAAATATGCCAATTCGGGAGACGTAACCGGAGACAAGGGCCGGGTGGTCGGATACGGCTCCGTCGCCTTCTCCTACGCTAACTCCAACGTAGGGGTCGGATTCATCCGACCCGCGGGCTTGATAAATCAAGCCCCTACAAAGTTACCCGGTAACTCCAAGAATGGCGGCGAACTGGATAAGAATGAACAGAAGGAGTTGCTTCAGATTGCCCGGAAGACCCTGGAAGAATACATCGCTTCTGGTAAGACACCGCATTTTGAACCAAAGTCCAGCCGATTATCGGAAAGACGCGGGGTCTTTGTGACGCTCAAAAAGAAGGATTCATTGCGGGGATGCATCGGATACATCAGGCCGGTCGAGCCTCTTTATCAGGCGGTCACCGAGATGGCGGTTTCTGCCTCCACCAAAGACTATCGCTTCCCCCGTGTTTCGGCAAAAGAACTGAAGGAAATCAAAATAGAAATCACGGTTCTCTCACCGTTAAAACTGATTGACCAGGTTGAAGAGATTGAAGTCGGGAGACACGGCCTATATATCTCTAAAGGAGGGCTTTCCGGTCTTCTCCTGCCCCAGGTTGCCACCGAATACGGCTGGAACCGACAGGAATTCCTGGAGCACACCTGCCAGAAAGCAGGGCTACCTCCCAACGCCTGGAAAGAAAAGGACAGTCAGATTTACATCTTCTCCGGCCAGGTCTTCGGGGAATAAATCGTCGTGTCATTCCCGTGTGTAGTAAACGGGAATCCAGATTCCTGCTTAAAACATGCAGGAATGACAGAAATATAAATATCGGCTTATTCTTTTTCAAAGATTCTTTGTTCCCGGGCGCGGAAGTATCCAGCGGTATCTTTCACCAGAAGGTCAAGTACAGACGCTTTCTGAACACCATGCATGGCGGGATAAGGGTCACCGCCCGGACCCAAAGGCTCCGGAGTGCAGAAATGACCTTTCTCGTTATACCCTATCAGATAGAGAACCATAAGGATAGCATCCAAATCCATCATTCCTTTTCCTAACGCCCGGCGGTTGGTATCAGCCATGTGGAGGTTAATCAAGTATTTACCGTAATCAAGGATGGTCCTGGCGATATGGTCTTCCTCGGTCAGCATATGGTAGATATCACCGTTGATGTGCTGTACCCCGGGGTGGTTTACCGCATCAATATACTCTTTGGCTTCCTTAAAGGTATGACAGAAACTTACTTCTGCGGAACGAATCGGTTCAATTGCGGCCTTAACGCCTGCCTGGACAAAGAGGTGGGCTACTCTCCTGAGGGTATCTACCGAGCGTCTAAATTCATAAGCATCATAGGGTGTGGACCGGCCAACCGCTCCCGGAACGACCAAAAAGTATTCCGCACCCGATTTAACTCCCAGGTCAAGGTTGCGTTTAATGTACTCAACGGCATTCTGCCTCCGGATACCGCTGATGGAAGAAAGGTCATTATCCGCGGAAAACATACCGCATATTCCCGCGACCGCTACTCCCTCACCGGAGGCAATCCGTTTCACTTCATCGGCGTCATAGCCTAAGTCTTTACCGTAGCGGTTCCCGTGCAGTTCCAGGAACCGAATCCCGGATTTTGCCAACCGCCGTATACTTACCTGGATCTTCTCCTGGCCAAATCCCCAGTTACTCCAGGAGAGGCATAGCCTCTTTCCTTTGTTAATTTTGGGAATTGTTCCCAGGAACCTTCGCCTTATTTCCTGATTAACCTTTTCAAAGTTCTGCACCTTGCTAATATATATACCATTAAAAGTATCATTGGGTCAAAAAATTGTACGGGAGGACCGCAGAGGTAAAATTATATCTCCCTTTCAAATACCCATCGAGTAATTCTAAATCCGTGTTTTTGGTAGAAAGGAACCGATTTTACTTTATCGGTTCCTAATTTTACTTTCCGGACTCTTTTTCTCTTGAAATAAAGGAGGAGACTGTTCAAGAGTTTGCTCCCTATCCCTTTTCCCTGGGTATGGGAAGCAATTGCTATGTACCAGAGCCAGCCCAATTTTTTGTCTTTTTCGTCAATATGACCGAAACAGTTTCCGATGATTTCGTCATTCTCTTCCGCAACGAATAACCCTTCCGGTTCTGAGAGGTATTTCCCTAAGGTATAATCAGTGAAACCCTTCGCAAATTCCTTTATTTCTCTTTCACCCTTTTTCTCGTAGGCTTTTATGGAAAGTTCAATTACTTTTTGCAAATCCCCCAATTCAAATTTTCGTATCTCCATTTTTTGAGCTCCGTTTTAACTCAACTCAGGTTTTCTTCCGCCTTTCTATATATCCTGTCCAGTTCCTTTTGGATGTTGGAGGGTAATTGAAACTGATGTTCTGAAATTTTCTTCCTGGTAATTTCTTTTGCTTTTTCTCTGATACTTTTTCCTCCTTTTTGTTTCCATTGCCCTAAAGATTCATGTTCAAAAAGCCGGGGAATCCAGTAAACTTCTTTATATCTTTCCAAGGTCGCGAGATGGGAAAGGAATGTCATTTCTTTTACTCCTTCTTCGATTATCTTCACAAAATCTTTCTCCGGTCCAAAATCAAATCCTTTTATAAAGTGGGAGACATATTCAACGATTTCTTTATCTATGACGAGTTGCTCCGGAGAGAATATTTCGTCCTGGGAAAGGGTGCCGGCATAACGAAAGGTTCTCGCTCCATGCAAAGAGGTTACTATTACCTGGGCGAGTTTTTCGGCAGAAGCCTGACTGTCCGGCTCTTTAGCCATACACATTAAGGCATTGGGTCTGATATCAAAACCAAAATAATTGGCAATCTGCATACTTAGAAGCATGAGAATAAGTTTCTCGGGAGAACCAAAGGCAACGGTCTGGTACTTCATGTCAAAAGGATAAACATTAACAATTCCGGGTCCGCCTTTACCTTTGAAAATTAATTTGATCAGGGTAATTCCCCCTAATATCTCTGCTATCCCCTGGATATAGGCAGCCGGATAAAAGATAGGAGCAGTAACCCCCAAAAGTGGCATATTACCCATACTTGCAGGTACGTCTCTATCCAGAAAATTAAAAAACAAATCCAATCTTGCGGCGTCTACTTTTAAAGGACTGATGATGACCGTCCCTCCTAAAGAAAAAGGCTTATTAACTATTCTTGCCATTTCATATACATATTCTGCCGCTTCTGTATCGTAAACATATCCTCCGGCGATTTCCCTGCTATTTTCCCAACATGTCTTTGCCATGTATACCTGTCGTAGTTTTGGAGGGATATCAGTAGGTTCCACCGGTGCCTCTCCCCCCATTCCCAAACTATCCGCCAATTTGACCATCTCAACCAGGTCTTTTGTGGTTGCCGGTCTTACTTTTCCGTTCAAATCAAGTATATTGAGACAATAAACGCCCGTATAAACCTTAAATTGATTATCCCCGGACGGCTGATAAGGGTTTCTTATGGTACACTCATTAACCAGCCAATCCTTGAAATATATCCTGGTTCCTTTGACAGTTACTCCTTTTATGCCCGATAACAGTTTTATTGTTTTCTGATGGGGAATATCTATTCCAATATTCTCAATAACCCGTAACGCTTCCTTATGGATATCATGGAGTTGTTTCTCAGACAATCCGCCTGTTAACTTATAATTAATTTTTGACATGGGATATGTTCCTTATTTAATCTTTTAATCAACTGGAAAATTTCTGAAGGTTACTTATTCCAATCCAGGGGGTACCTCCCCGACATATTATTTTCCTTACTGATATTTTTATTACTGCTTCCCGGATGAGGTCTTCGCTTATTTCTCTCGCTCGTGAATCCATAGGCGCGCCGCCTCATGTTCCTTCAATTCCATTATCCGAATCGTGATTCCGTCTTCACAAGAGGAAACCACGGCAAAGTCCTTGTCGCAACTGACTTCTTTTCTATCACTGTCCGGCAGACGGACGGTGACCAGCGGACGAATCTTCCCGCCGGGATGCGGCCAGGAATCCTCTTCGACTATAACGTGCACACCGCCTTGTCCACCATGGAAAGCGATGCACTTCCCGGCGGAAGTGGTGACCTGGGGATTGCCAAGCAAGCACATGGTCTTGGCCGTGGCGGTGTTGATTAGCGTACTGATGCTTTCCTGCCCATACAAAGGGATTCTGGCGGAGGAACGCTTCACCACTGTCGGAGGAATGGTAAACAGTGCGGTCTTGCCCCAGACGGTTTCGTTCATGACCAGCACAGGTTCTCCCTCGTCGCCCGTCAGCAGGGAGAACGCGGTGGTGCAGTCATAGGAGGACCGGCAGAGTTCGTGGGATGTGGTTTCTGTCATACCGCGTAATTCCGGGATTATCGTATCGCTGCACGGAAAGATACGGCGTATCGCCCGTGAGGAGGTCTTTCTCACCCCGAACAGGTCTTCAAGACCGGCGACATTCTCAAATCCCATCAAGGCCACTCCGCATTCATGGAGTTTCCGTATCGCCCGCAATTCTTTTTCATCCAGACCCATGAGCGGCGGCAGCACCAGCATGTCGACGTCTTCCGGCGCCAATGCCTCCAGATCTTCGGCCTTCATCACAAATCCCGCTGTTTGTCCATCCGCTCTCGCCTGCTCATAGGCGAACGCCACCGACTCCTCGGCGGTGTTCATCACATAGCCTCCGAGAAACAATTCTTCGTTCTTCTCGTAATAATCGGGATGCGCGAGACATGACGCCAGGCTGAAGACAAACGCGGTGGAACGTAGAGGTTTAACCGGCCGGTTTCTCGAAATGAAGGCATACGCATACAGCATGGCATCATAGTCCTGCCGGCTCCAGGTTTTCTCGTGGAAACCGTGGTCATTCCAAAAGTGAAAACCCCGCCGGTCAAACCAGCACGCCGCATATGCATACTCATAAAACTGCTTCACCATGAAATCATAGGAAGGTGTCGATCGTCCATAGGGCGGGTTGGCATAGACCACATGCGAATCGGCCGTCTCCCCGTTCCGTCCGAACACCTCCGGGCATATCTTCAGCCGTGAGTTCTCCAGCTTCAAGGAAGCGAGCTGATAAATTCCCCGGGCGATGGCATACCCGGATGAATAGGGATAGTCCTCCAGATAGTGTGGACCGGGAAGATACCTGTCGATATTCCTCCGCAGGTCGCGGCCGAAATAGTAGGGGAAATACCCTGACTTGTACACTGATGCGTAGGTCGGATAGGTTGCGCCTCCGCCCGCGTAGGTCAAGCCGGAATTCATGGCCGTGAGCCGTGCATGTTCTTCCGGCAAAATCCGCGTGTGGAACATATCGGTGAAAAAAGAGATCCATTTTTTCCAGTGATACTCGGCCAATTCCGCAAATTCTTCCTCCGTCAAGCCGGGTTCTTGGCGGGAAGAAAGACGTTCCGGGGAGATGAGTTCGGCGCCTGCCGGCGCGAACTCCGCCCTCCGGGTGAACTCCTTCAGGGCTTCGAAAACCGCCGGGCTCCGGTAATGAGGACGTGACCACAAATCATTCCGGGGAGTACGCTCCGCGAAGAACAGTACGCTGTGTTCCGCCAGTTCGCGATAGTCTTTCTCGGCACCGTCGCCGGGGATAATATAACCGGGAAAACAAATCCAATCCCGGCCGTAAACATCGAACAATTCCCAGGAACGGCGCTCCAACGCCACCTTGAAGAAATTGTTGCCGCAACTGTTGTAGTGGGCACGATCACATATCGAACGGCTCCATGGATTGAAATGCTCGTCATCTATGTCACTCAGGAGATTGTGATAGATCGCGGGCAGGCCGGATTGCAGGGGAGCGCATCGCTCACCCTTGCCGACCGGCATGACTTCCATTGTCCGGCGCTGCGCGGCGATAGTATGTCCGTTGATTCTGACCTCGGCCAACAGATGATATACACCGACCGGTAATGCGCCCGGGATTTCCAGTTTTGCGCTCAGCACAGTCGTTCCTGGGAGACGGTTCAATGGATGTTCCGCGACAGGACGCAACGGCAACTGGTACTCCTGCTGCATTGGTTCCTTAAATGCGGTTTCCACCGAACAAGAAAGGGTGAATTCCTCCGGTGAAATGCCTGTGTCGCGGCACAGTACAAGAATTTCCCCAGCGATCGTTTCCCCTGCGAAATAAAAGAAGTTCTTTCCCGCGAAAATCCTGGCATCAGGATAGTTGTAAACACCCGGCGGTATGCGTGAGCAAATTTGTTTGTCCGGTGACGAGTTCAGCGTCAACAGGACGCAGCCTTTTGTAAGCGCCGGACCGGCAAAGATCATTTCGCCATCAGGGCTGACTACCATTTCAGACGGGCCCCCGGACTGAAAGAGCGTGTTTTCCGCCTCATAGTGCTCATATCCGAGGAAAAACCAACTACCGGGAGGTAGTTTCTCCACCATGCACTCGTGTTCGATCGGACATTGGAAATCGGCCGGAGACATCGCCGTAGCCAGATCGTTCCAGTGAAACCGGTCCAGTCCGACCGTCCCCTGACGAAGGTAAATCTTTTCCAGTTGGGTTCCCTGCGCATCCTCAATCCGGATATACGGCGAGGTCAATTTCTCGTTGAAGCGCATGCGGTCAATATCCGGGTGAATCGGGTCCGGAGAAGGCCCGCCCCTTAGAGCGGTCTTGACGGTAACGCCCGCACGATGTCTTGCGGCAGAGACGGCATACTCGTAAGACGAAACCATTCCGTTCACCTCGGCCGGGAAAACGTATGTCCTCTTCAGAATGACGGTTTCAGAAGGCTCATCATTGACCGGCGCCTTGATCTCCAGACGGCTGATCCAGAAAGGCGCCTTGTAGAAGGGTTTGTCGATCGTTTCTCCCCGATCAAAGCCGATTAGGCCCGGCCGGTCGAATCGTCGTTCGCTATCGTTGAAACGGCCGACCATCCGCCCGTTGTGCCGGAAAACGATTCGTTCGCCGTCCACCTCCAGACGCATCCGCTGCGGCGCGGCAAGATCTGAGCAGAATCCGTCGACGTGGTTTTGCGCGATTGTCCGGTAACATCCGAGGCGGTTCTTTCCGCGATATTCATGAAGTATGGCGGTATACCGCTCGGTCTCCTCTTGCCGCCAATGGGTTTTTCCGCCGTGGATTCCCCATTCATAGCGCAGGCAGTACCCGGTTCGTTCGGCAACGTCGTATCGGAAAAAAACCAGCAGTTGAAACGGCGAAAAAACACGATCGTTGCCGCACACCCACTCTATTTCAAAATCTCGAACCGGAGCGATCCTCGGCAAATGCTTGTTGCCGTCGCTCAAGATGAAAAACTTGCCAGCCTCAATCCAGCCCAACTTATTGGGATGTTCGCAGTTGTTCTCCACCATCCACCCTGAAGGATAGGTGTGTTCCCGGTCAGTGCTGAAGTCTTGCGTGAAAACTGTTTTCATAATTCAAGCAATTCCGGAAGAAACATTTCGATGTCCGGGTTGTTGTCGATAAACGGTTTTTTGTCTTTCTCGGTACGCATCTCGAGAAGCTGCTTATCCATCTGCAGTCTCCAGTTCTGAAAAAAGATGAAATCAG
>JAZDPL010000058.1:0-74182 GCA_043797665.1 Candidatus Omnitrophota bacterium | reverse complement strand
ATAGGCTTGGACGGGGTGCCGTTCAGCCTGCTTGAGAACCTGACCAGCCAGGGGGTAATGAGCCACACCGGAAAGGTTATTGCCCAGGGGAAATTTCAAAAGATGGATTCATCCATCCCTGAAGTCTCCTCGGTCGCCTGGAGTTCCATCATAACCGGCAAAAATCCCGGTCAACACGGTATCTTCGGATTTACCGACCTGGTTCCCAAAACTTACCGGTTGCGCTTTCCCAACTATCACGATTTACAGAGCCAGACCTTCTGGATGGAAAATAATCTCCGGAGTATTCTCGTCAATATCCCCGCTACTTACCCGGTCAAAGAGATAAACGGCATCCACATCTCCGGTTTTGTTTCCTTAGAATTGGAGAAGGCGGTCCATCCTAAGTCTCTTATCCCTTTTCTGAAAGAGATAGATTACCGGTTAGATACGGATTCTGCGTTAGCCCACAAATCCCTGGACCTCTTTCTGGAAGACCTGGACAAGACGCTTAACGCCCAGATTGCTCTCTATCGGCATCTCTGGAATAGCCAGACCTGGGGACTTTTCTTTCTGGTTTTCACCGGTACCGACCGCCTGATGCATTTTCTCTGGAAGGCTTATCAGGATGAACAAAACCAATACCACCGGGATTTTCTGAACCATTTCCGGAAGATAGACGGGGTAATCGGGGAAATCAGTGCTAACCTGAATCCGGATGACCTACTCCTCATAATTTCCGACCATGGGTTTGAGGATATCAGATACCACGTCAATATCAACCTTCTCCTGAAAGAAGCAGGGTTTCTCAGGGCAAGGGAAAATCCCTCTCAATCCCCCTTTTGCAAAGGGGGAAGAAGGGGGATTAGAGGAGAGGAGGGGGGGGGAGAAGAGATGTGCCTTCCGATTGGAGAAGGAACCAGGGCTTTTGCCTTAGACCCGGCCAGGATATATCTTAACCGCGAGGGAAAATATCCCCAGGGTGCGGTTTCAGACCCGGAATGTGAAACATTATTGAAGAAACTCATTGATATCTTTTCCAATTTAGAAAAGGATGGAGAAAAGGTAATCAGAAGCGTCTACCGGAAAGAAGAGATATACCATGGTCCTTTTTTGGAACAGGCGCCGGACTTAATACTGGTGGGTGCCAGGGGGTTCAACCTCAAAGCCAATTTTAAAGCAGACGAACTCTACAGCCGGGATATCTTTACAGGCAAACACAGCCAGGATGATGCCTTTTTAGCCGTAAATTATCCGGAGGTTGCCATTCCGGATAACTTGAACGTCTGCGACATCCCGGGTATACTAATGAGGTAAGGGGTTGCTCAACAATAAAATTAACTATTTGCCAGAGACGATTTTGGAGCGAGACAAGAAGCGAAGAAGATTGCGTACCCCCTGTGGTACGGAAGCAATGAGCGACGCAGTCGCAGCCCAAAAGCGGCCTGGCCCTTCGGGACGGGTTCCCTACCATCAAGGTAGGGGTCCCATCTTTGGATCATTGCGGCGTTGCTCCTCGGTTATGTGCCACAGTGGGCACAGAACCTTCGTCGCGCCTTGCACTGACCTCAAATCTGGGACTCCAAATAGTCAATTTTATTGTTGAGCAACCCCTAAGGGGTTGTCAACTGATAACCCCCCTTATGTACTCTTTGGTTATTTCTTCCTTTGGACTTTCAAAGATTTCCCCGGCGGGTCCGTGTTCTATCAATTCTCCGAAATATAAAAAGATTACGTAATCAGCAATCCTCTTTGCCTGGCGCAGGATGTGGGTAACGATGATGATGGTGTACTGGTCTTTTATCGCCAGGAAGTTCCGCTCAATATGCTGACTTGATTTGGGGTCAAGTGCCGAAGTCGGTTCATCGCCCAGGATTATCTCCGGTTCCACCGCTAATCCCCGGGCTAAACAGAGTCTCTGCTGCTGACCCAGGGAAAGCCGGGAAGCCGGCGTATTCAATCTGTCTTTTACCTCATCCCAGAGGTTGGACATCTTAAGATAGTACTCCACGGTCCGGTCCAACTCCTTCCTGTCTCTCACACCGTGAATTCTTGGTCCGTAAGCCACGTTTTCATAGATTGACATGGGAAGCGGATAGGGCTTCTGGGAAAGGAGCCCCATCTTTTTCCGGATGTGAATAAGGTCTGCCCTGGGAGCAAAGATATTCTCGTCGTGGACCAAAACCTTGCCGGAAACTCTAACACCGTCAATCGTATCTATGAGGCGGTTAAAAGATTTGAGAAGCGTGGTCTTTCCGCAGCCGGATGGACCGATGATAACCGTTATCTTCTTCTCCGGAATATCAACGGTGATATTCTTTAAGGCTTGCACCTTACCGTAGAATACGTTGAGACGCTGAACGCTGATATGAGTTTTAAATTCCAAATTATAAATCACCCCCTCTGTCATTCTGAGGGGCAAAGCCCCGAAGAATCTCTCTTTTAGATCCTTCGCTGACGCTCAGGATGACACTTCGTGTCATTTTATGATATGGCTGGTAAACCTTTTGCTCAGTATCCGGCTGGAAATACTGATGAACAATATTATCAACGTGAGGATGAGTGCGGAGGCATAGGCACGTTCCTGCACCTCGGGAATCGGCGTCCCCAACTGATAAAAGATTGCCAAAGGCAGAGTGGCTGCGGGCCGGAGGAGAGAAGAAGGGAGGTAATCGCTGAATCCAGCGGTAAACATTACCGAAGCGGCATCGCCAATCCCTCTGCCGAACGCAATGAGAACCGCGGTCAGGATTCCGGGCAGAGCCTGTCTGGTTATTACCTTTAAGGCGGTTTCCAGACGGGTTGCGCCAAGAGCATAAGATGCCTCAAAAAGTTCCTCCGGAACCATCCGAATCACCTCGTCCATCGCCCGGCTCATTATCGGAAATATCAGAAGTGCCACCGTAATAATACCGGCCAGAAGCGAAGTCTTTAATCCGAAAAGAAGCATAAGGGTGAAACCGAAAGCACCGTAAACTATTGACGGCACTCCCCACAAAACGTCAAGGGAGAAACGCGTGAAGTTTACCAGCCTTGAACCTTTCCGGGCATAGACGTTGATGTACAAAGCAACCGGAAGGCTCACCAGAATAGCCAGAACCGTTGCGCCGGCGGTCAGGTAAAGAGAACCAACGATGGCATTCAGTATTCCACCCTCTTTGCCTAAATAGAATCCACCCTTCGGTATCTGGGTAATCATCGCTAAATTCAAGGCGGGTAACCCCTTCAATACCACCGTAACCAGGATAAGCGCCAGACTGGAAAAGATTATAAAAGTGGCGCTGACCATAAGTGCCTTAAATATATTTTCCTCAATCTTCCGGCGGTTAATTTTCATCACTGCATCCTTAGGAGTTTAGTAACCCCTTCTCTCAACCCTTACCAGAACCAATCGGGAAAAGAGGTTGAAGACCAGAACCACCAGGAAAAGGACCAGAGAAGCGAGTAAGAGCGCAGAATCGTAAAGGGGAACCGAAAGCATTTCTCCGTAATTGTTGGCGATTAACGCCGGAAGCGGGTAGGCGGGGTCCAGAATTGATTTGGGAACCCGGGCGACGTTTCCCGCAACCATCAGAACCGCCATCGTCTCGCCAAAAGCCCGGGACAATCCTAAGATTACCGCGGTAATCAGACCGGGCAAAGCCTTGGGAATGACTACGTGTTTCACGGTCTGCCACCTGGTAGCACCCAAAGAAAGAGACGCTTCTCTCATCTCATAAGGAACTGCCCGGAAAACCTCTCCGGAAACATGAATAATAATAGGGAAGACCATTACCGCCAACACAATCCCGCCCGCCAGAATAGAGTATCCGGTTGAAAACTGTCCGAAAGCCGGCGCAATTCTGTCTTTGACCAACGGAACGACCACGATTACGCCCCAGACGCCGTAGACCACCGAAGGTATACCGGCCAACAGGTCCACCAACGGGTTGGTAAATTCCCGCAAGCCCCGGTGCGCATATTCCGAGAGGTAGATTGCGGTTAAGAGGCAGAGGGGAATAGCCAGTACCATCGCCACACCGGTTACCCAGAGGGTCCCCGTGATAAAAGGGAAAAAACCGAATTCACCCTTAAACGGGTGCCAGGATGTGGATAGTAACAGGTGCGGTAAAGACTTTACCGCCAGGATGGGCTTGGACCTCTGGTACAACCCGAAGGCGATGGCGAAGGTCAAAAGGCTGGTCAGAACGGTCAAAAGCAACATCCCGCTGCCAGCCACCCGGTCCTTCCACACCCGTATTCTTCTAATATTCATTTATCCTGGCAAAATCTCAAAATATGATACCACCTTTTCTCTCCCGGAGCAAATGTGATATAATGGAAACAGTGGGGGAGGAATCTATGAAGAGAAGAGCCGAGGTTTATCGGAAGACAAAAGAGACCGAGATTTCAGTCAGCCTTAAACTTGACGGTACCGGGTCTGCAGACCTGGAAGTGCCGGTCGGTTTTTTGGCGCACATCCTCACCGCTTTTGCCCACCACAGTCTGGTTGACTTGAATATCAGGGCAAAAGGTGACCTGGAGGTTGATGCCCATCACCTTACCGAGGATTTGGGTTTGGTCGTGGGTGAGGCGCTGGCTAAGGCGCTGGCTGAGAAAAAAGGGATAAAACGGTTTGGTTTTGGCAGCGTTCCGATGGATGAGGCGCTGGTAGAAGTTAGTTTGGATATCTCCGGCCGGCCGTACCTCTTTTTGAAACTGCCCATGTTGCGTACTAATAAAGGGATTTTTGGATTTCCAGATGTCCGTGAATTTTTGAAGGCATTTGTTCAGAAAGCCGGGGTTACGCTCCATATCGAATGCCTTCGGGGAGAAAACCAGCACCACATTTTAGAAGCGCTCTTCAAAGCATTGG
Source organism: Candidatus Omnitrophota bacterium (assembly GCA_043797665.1). Taxonomy (GTDB): domain Bacteria; phylum Ratteibacteria; class UBA8468; order MWAK01; family MWAK01; genus CAZVUE01. Next base: position 69,348 of record JAZDPL010000058.1, on the reverse strand, counting down.
GCCGGGCGCTCAAAGAGGCGGTCTCTCCGGAACCACGTCTGAAAGGCAAAGTACCTTCCACCAAAGGCAGCCTGTGATGTGGAATGTTGTTTATCTTCTTGGGTTTCTCATTAGTTTTTCTCTTGCCCTTGTCCTGACCGGTTTCTTCCGTAAGGTGGCGCTCAACAAAGGGCTGGTTGACCGGCCGGCGCCCAGGAAGGTACATCAGGTTCCCACGCCACTTTTAGGTGGTGCCGGAGTTATATCCGCATTTCTCCTTACGGTCGGTTTGGGATTGCTGTCTGCGTTCCTTCTCTTTAAATTGGCTTCGGCCGGTAGTTATCCTGAGTATCTAAAAGAGGTTATCCGGCATCTGCCGGGTGTTCTGGGAGTTCTGCCCAGGCTGCTGATAATCCTTTCCGGTGGAATACTTATCTTCCTCTTCGGCTTGCTCGACGATATCGTCGGTATTAAGGCCGGCTGGAAACTGTTGGGGCAGACTTTAATCGGTCTCCTTCTCTTCTTCTGGGATTTACGAATCACTCTTTTTCTTCCCGGTCCTTTTTTTTCTTTTATCCTGACCTTAGGCTGGTTCCTTCTGGTTACCAACAGTTTTAACCTCTTAGATAATATGGATGGTCTGGCGGCGGGTATTGCTCTTATCGCCTCCTTCCTTTTTTTCCTTTACGCTTCCCAGACCGGTACCCTCTTTATCGCCACTCTTCTGGCGATCTTTGCGGGGGCCTGTGCCGGTTTTTTACGCTACAACTTTCCGCCGGCCAAAATATTTCTGGGAGAGGCAGGAAGTACTTTCGTAGGTTATTTTTTGGCGGTTATTTCTATCACCGCGACCTTTTATTGCCGGGAGGCACCCACCTATTTTCCGATTCTGGCACCCATCTTTATTTTAGCCATCCCGCTCTTTGACACCCTTTCGGTAATGATAATTAGAACCAGAGAAGGCCGGTCTATCTTTACTCCGGGCAAAGACCACCTTTCCCATCGCCTGCTGAAGTTCGGCCTTTCCCATCGGGAATCAGTACTGGTCATTTACTTTTTGGCTTTGGGTCTGGGTTTACCGGCCTTGCTTTTGAAAGATTTAAATCTTTCTGCCGGTTTGTTACTTCTTCTCCAGGGCGTACTTTTTTTATTTGTCCTCACCATTCTGGAGAGTAAACAGAATAACACATAAATGGAAATATTAACCCTTAAGAACGGAATAGAAATAATCTTGAACCCGATGCAGGGATACAACTCCGTAACTACCGGCATCTGGGTCCGTACCGGCAGCCGGTACGAATCGGAAAAAGAGAACGGGTCCGCTCACTTTCTGGAGCATTTGCTCTTCAAAGGGACCAAAAAGCGGACCGGTGAGGAATTGAAACGATTGATTGAGGGTGTCGGCGGCACTTTTAACGCGTTCACTTCTGAAGAGACAACCTGTTACTACGTTAAGATGCCCTTTGCCAAACACCTTACCCTTTCCTTAGACGTTCTTTCGGATATGGTTGCCTCTCCCGGTTTGCCTTCGGAGGAGATTGAACGCGAGCGTAACGTAATCTTGGAAGAGATTAAGATGTACCAGGACATCCCCTCTGCTTATGTCCACGAACTCTTCCACGCTCTGGTCTTTCCGAACCACCCTTTAGGCCGGTTTATCGCGGGAACACCGGAGACGATGGCTGGTTTAACCCGGGATAGTCTTTATGAATACTGGCAGCGTTTTTATAGGGCAAAGTCTTTGGTTCTCAGTATCGCGGGTAATTTTGATTCAGTACAAGCCAGGAAGGAAGCGGGAGATTTTCTTCAGCCTATCCCTGAGGGCGAAAGCCTTTCTTTTTTAGCCGCAAAAGAAAAAGACCCGGGACCGGGTTTTTCTCTTTTGACAAAAGAGACCGAGCAGGTCCACTTCTGTTTAGGCGGCCGGGCTTTTTCGGATGAAGATGAGAGGCGCTGGCCCCTTTCCCTCTTAACCGTGGTTCTGGGTGGTAATATGAGCAGCCGGCTCTTTGTGGAGGTGCGGGAAAAGAGGGGTCTTTGTTATCAGATTTCCGCCGGTGCGGCAACCCTTGTGGATACTGGTTTTTTTGTAATTGATGCCGGGACTTCCACTACTACCCTCAGGGAAGCCTTAAAGATAATTCTTCGGGAGATTTCCCGGATAAAAGAAGAAAAGGTTCCGGAAGAAGAGTTGAACCGGGCAAAAGACTTTGTGGTTGGACAGTTCAACCTGCGTTTGGAAAGCACCTCGGAATATATGAGTTTTTTAGGCGGTCAGTTAGTCACCCGACGCCGGATTGAGACTCCGGAAGAGATAATCGCAAAGATAAAGGCGGTTACTTCGGAAGAGATTAAGAGCGTAGCCAACCAGATTCTCCAGCGAGAAAATTTGAATTTAGCGTTAATCGGACCCCAAGCAAGCCAGGAAGGAATAAAGGAAATAATAATTTAACGTAGGGGTCGGATTTATCCGACCCGCGGGTTTGATGAATCAAACCCCTACTCTAAACGCCATGGAATTATTGCGGAGTCTCCGGCAGAAAAAACCGGTTGCTTACGTCAGTTTTTGGGTGCTGGTGTTCCTTTATGGGGCGGCTTTTTTTGCCGACGTTCTGGCGCTTTATCCTTACGACCAACAGGAGCGTACCAAGCCTTTCTGTCCGCCCACCAGAATCCATTTTCAAGAGGCAAATGGTACCTGGCATCTGAGGCCATTTGTCTATAATTATTTGCCCCCGGGAAAGGATGAGATTGCTTATCAACCTGACCTTTCCCAGCCTTATTTCATCCATTTTTGGTTCAAAGGTACGGTCCGGAAACTATTCGGTTTCATTCCGTTTGACCGCTATCTGGTTGGTGTGGAAGAACCGGCGAAGATTTATTTATCAGGCAGTGACCAGTTCGGCCGGGACGTTTTCAGCCGGATACTATACGGCGGCCGTATTTCACTTTCGGTGGGGCTGTTAGGAGTAGCCATATCTTTTTCGTTGGGACTTTTCTTTGGCGGCATCGCCGGTTATTACGGTGGAAAGGTAGATAACATTCTGATGCGCTTTTCCGAACTTTTGATGTCTTTTCCCGGGTTTTATCTCATTTTGGCCCTCCGGGCGGTTTTCCCAACGACCCTCTCTTCTTTTCAGGTGTATCTGATGGTGGTAGCCATTCTCTCTTTAATCGGCTGGGCAAGTTTAGCCCGGGTAGTCCGGGGAATGGTGCTTTCTATCCGGGAAGAGGATTACATCGTGGCTGCCCGGACCTTAGGATTTTCCGGTCAGCGCATCATCTGGCACCATATCCTGCCCCAGACTTTTTCCTATACCATTACTGCCGCGGCTCTTTCCGTACCCGGCTATATTCTGGCGGAATCAGCCCTTTCTCTGATTGGCCTGGGAATCCAGGAACCGCAAGCCAGTTGGGGTAATATCCTCTCCGGCGCGATGGGTAATCTGGAAGTAATTTTTTACCATTCCTGGATGCTTATCCCGGGTCTCCTTATTTTTGTAACGGTCCTGACTTATAACCTTTTCGGCGACGGACTGCGCGAAATTACCACTTTTGAGTTATAATATAACTATGATTATGGAAATACCGAATAAATCCAAGGAAGAGATAGCCGGGATAAAGAAAAGAATTACCAGTTTTTACGAGAGAAAGCCGTTGGACCGTTTACCGTTCTTTTTCAATATCGGTAAGTATGAAGACTTCTCTTTAGAAAAACAGGCAGAGGGCAGTGGAAATTCAGCCCGGGCGATAAAGGACCATCAGTTTCATTTGGAAGAGCAGATTAAAGGATTCCAGCAGAAGTTGTCCGCTAAATTTAAAGACGACGCCCTCTTTTCTTTGTCTCCCAGCGCGGGTGTTGGTACTATCGCCTCAGCCTTCGGTTGTCCGACCAGATTTTTTGAGGACAAACTGCCCTGGACCGAACACATCATTGATGACCCGAAAGACATTGTTCATCTGAAGCCGGACATAAAGAAAGCCTCGATATTTAACTTAGCGTTAGAGAAGGCGCTTTACTTCCGGGACAAGGTCGGTCCTGGATTTCCGATATCCCTTCCGGATATTCAGGGTCCGGTGGATACCGCAGGTATTGTAATGCAGGATACCCGGTTGTTTGAAGCGGTCTACACCCATCCTCAGGAAGTACACCTCCTGATGAAGATGGTTGCCGAAACCATAATCAGTATGGTGCGCACTTTTGAAGAGAAGGTAACCAATATCTTCTGTTACAGCCACGGCAACTGGCTTCCCTACGGGATTCATCTGAGCGATGATTATTTAGCGGTAATCTCACCTAAGATATACGCGGAGTTTGTGGTACCCTACAACGAAATGATTGCCCGGGAATTTGGCGGTGTCTTCCTCCACTCCTGCGGAGACTACATCCACCAGGCCGGAAACCTTTTAGGTACGAAAGGTCTTATGGGTGTGGACTTCCACGAATTTCCCATCAACAAGATGGCGGAGAAGACCGGGGACAAAATCGTCTTTGTTTCCGGTTACGTGGACGACGCCTATATGAACTTCAGCGAACGGGCAAAGAGTACCAAAGAAGAGATTATCCGGCGTTCCCGACAGGATTTAGAGAAATTGAAAGACGTAAAAAACAAGAGGATTATATTTGCGGGGACCTGCTGGGAAGAAGAGCGGGCAAGCGAATATTATAATAAAATGGTTTTTTATTTAACTAACATTTAAAACGTAGGGGCTCAATTCATTGAGCCCGAAAGAGTAGCGGGGCGGATGAATCCGCCCCCTACATTTATTTGATATGCAAACCTAATACGAAGGAGAGGAGATGGCGAAGATTAGGGGAGTAAAGGCGAGGATGATTCTGGATAGCCGGGGTAGCCCGACCGTGGAAGCAGAAGTATTTCTTGATGACGGTTCCTGGGCAAGGGCTGCGGTTCCTTCCGGCGCCTCGACCGGTAAGTACGAAGCGGTGGAACTTCGCGACGGCGGCAAAAAATTTGGAGGTAAGGGTGTTGCCAAAGCGGTTGAGAACGTAAATTTAGCGATTGCGCCGAAAGTAATCGGTAAAGATGCGGATGACCAGGAAGGTATTGACCGTCTAATGATTGAGATTGACGGTACCCAGAACAAAGGCAGATTGGGTGCCAACAGTATCCTGTCGGTTTCTATGGCGGTGGTACGAGCCGCCGCGGTCAGCCATAATCTTCCCCTCTACCGATATTTAGGAGGCATAGGAGCCAGTCTCCTGCCGGTTCCCCTGATGAACGTCATCAACGGCGGTATGCATGCGGACAACAATCTGGACATCCAGGAGTTTATGATTGTACCCGCCGGAGCAAATTCATTTTCCGAAGGTTACCGGATGGCGGCTGAAGTCTTCCAGGTTCTCAAAGAAGTTCTGAAAGAAAAAGGCTATGCCACCGGTGTCGGTGACGAAGGCGGTTTTGCACCCAACGTCAAAAATAACCGGGAAGGTATTGAATTAATTTTGGCCGCAATTGATAAAGCGGGCTATCAGGCAGGCAAGGATATCTTTCTGGCTCTGGATACCGCAGCCAGTTCCCTTTTTGAAGACGGCAAGTACCAGTTTGAAGGCAAAAAAGTCTTTTCCAACGACATAATTGCCTATTACCAGAAATTGGTTGATGACTATCCCATCGTTTCCATTGAGGATGGTTTGGCAGAGGATGACTGGGAAGGTTGGAAAGAATTGACCGGAGCGTTGGGGAACAAGGTGCAATTAATTGGTGATGACATTTTTGTTACCCAGGAATCCCGGCTTAAAGAAGGTATCGCCAAGAAGGTAGCCAACTCGATCTTGATTAAATTGAATCAGGTCGGTACGGTAACCGAAACGCTCAACACGATTGAAACTGCCCGGAAGGCAGGTTACACCTTTGTTATCAGCCACCGCAGCGGCGAGACCGAGGATACATTTATTGCAGACTTAGCGGTTGCCACCGGAGCCGGACAGATTAAGACCGGTTCCCTTTCCCGTTCCGAACGGCTGGCAAAGTATAATCAGCTGCTCCGGATTGAGGAAGAATTGGGTTCTTCGGCCCGTTACGCGGGAATGACGCGATAACCTCTTTTGTTAACCGGATAAATTCTTCTTGATTTAAATCTTCCGGCCTGCGTCTTGGTTCCAACCCGCAATTTTCAAGAAGTGTTTTGGCTTTTGGTTTTGGTATTTTGTACATCCGGGTAATGCCGTTGAGGATGGTCTTGCGGCGCTGGGTAAAAAGGCTGTGAACCAGGTTAAGAAAAGGGTTTATTTCTTTGGGTTGGAGCGGAAGAACGGTGTGCGGTTTAAGGCGTACCACCGCAGAATCCACCCTGGGTGCGGGTCGGAAAGCGCCTTTCTTAATCACCTTTACCCTTTTTACTTCGGCAAAGATTCCCGCCGAAATGGTTAAAGCCCCATAAGTTTTGTTTCCCGGTTTTGCTGCCATTCGTTCCGCCACTTCTTTCTGGACCGTCAGGACCGCCAACTTCAGCCGGGGTTGGAAGTCTAAAAGGAAAAAAATAATCGGCGTGGTTATGTAGTAGGGCAGGTTGGCGACTACTTTGAATTCTTCCAAAGAATTCAGGACATCAGAGCCTTTCTTTAAAAAATCTTCCGGAACAATTTCCACATTAGGGTAGGAAACCAGATTCTCTTTCAGTGTGGGAATTAAGTCGGGGTCCACCTCAAAGGTAATGACTTTTTTTGCCCTTTTTGCCAGCGCCCGGGTTAAGATGCCGGTTCCCGCACCGATCTCCACCACTACTTCGGACGGGTTAATCTCCGCCAGGTCAGCGATAGATTCGGCAATTTCCGGCCGGATAAGAAAGTGCTGTCCCAGGTGTTTCTTTAACCTCATAGGAAGCAAGGCTAAAGCCTTGCCCTACAGGTGCGATAAATCGCACCGCTACAGGTAGCCGCAGGGTTTAGCCTGCGTTTAGAATTTCAATAGTAAGTTTTTCGCCGGATTTAAGCGTTACCGGTTCGGAAAAGGTTATGTGATTCCCCTCTTTCTGGAATCTTCCGGTATTAGTTTTTACCGCCCTGACTGTTTTCAAAAGGCTGTCGCTGAAACTTTTTAACTGGAGGATTCCTTTTTCAACCTTAAGAGTAATCTTACGGTTATTCCTTTGATAGGTTCCCCAGGCGCAATCCAAAGACCAGAAGTACTGACATTTTTTTTCTTCGCGAACCGGATGGAACCCGAGGTGCCCTTTGACCATATCAAACTCAAATCCGGACAGGGCCGGTAATAGGGCGTAAGATGCGGTTGACCGGGCATAATTACTCCCGCACTCAAACTCATTCCAGGGATTTCGTTTTTCGCCGTCGTAACGGTCCCGGATTGCTTTTACCACCTCTAAGCCTTCTTTTACCAATCCTTCCTGGAGCATATGGATGGCTGCCTGATATTCAAAGCCGTTCATCGCTTCTTCCGCATAGGTCAGAGGGACCGCGGGTTTGCCTTTTTTGGGCCAGTCGCAGATGACCAGAGCGGATTCGTCGTTGAGAGCAAAAATACGGCAGGCGTTGAAGAAGTCCCGCATCGTTTTTTTGAAGTTATACCGGTAAATGGATTTGAGCGCTTTTTTGACCTTCTTCCGGTCAAATATCTCGCCCAAACCGCAGATATTGGCGTGCCACTGTGCGACAACCTGGTCGCAATGACAGCCGTTGCCAATCTGATGTTTTATCTCCTGATGTTCTGTATCCCAGTAAAACTCTTCCACGCTGCTTCCAAATTTCCGGTCAAATTCCCGGTACCTTTCTAAGACGGATTTATCCTTGAGGTCTATTTTTTGAAAGTAATATTCGCCGTTAAAGAGGTTTTGGTCAGACCATCTTTTGCCCTTGAGAAAAAGATTCTGATATTTCTTTGCGTTATCTTTTTCACCAAAGTAGTCGGCCATCTTGGAAGCGGCTTTCAGGGCGGCCAGGTAGAAGCCGGTTAAGTAAGAGTTGGGACCAAAGAGTTCGGTATCTAAGGTATGGTGCTGTCTGCCTTCTAAGACCCCATCTTTATCCGAATCCCATTTGTCCTCGTTAGTTTCTGCCCAGGCAAACTCAAGTGTTTTTTTAATACTTTCCCAGATTGATTTCAGCCAATGGCTGTCTCCGCTGATTTTCCAGTCACGGTATGACTTGATTATGCCGCCGAACTGCCCGTCCGCACAGGCATGCCAGTCCCAGAGCGGTCTGCCTATCGGCATCTGCAGGCGGAAGCCTATCTTGCCGTCCGGCCGCATACTATATTTATATTCTAAGTTCCGCATGGAGCGTTCTAATTCAGGGAAAAGAAAGGGCAGGGCGTAGGCGTAGTTCCAGACATGGGTGCAGGAGCCTTCACAGCAGCCACCGGTAGCACTGCAGCCTTCAAAGCCGTAAAACGAACCGTCTTCTAAACGCAAAACCGTGGGTGATTTCAGAATAGAAAGATTGGCGGAAACCGCATCCATTACGTAGTCCGGAACCGTGGAAGAAAACAAGGTTTTTTTGAATCGTAAGGTCTCTTCGTAAAGCCGGTTCCAGTTCCGGAGCGCATATCCGGCACTCTCCGTAGAATCTTTAAAGATCGTGGCGTAATAATTCTTCCACGTTTTTGGTTTACAATCTTTTTCCTTATCGCCAGGTTCCGGGTTCCAGTAGTTGGTCATATTCGGGAAGTTCCAGGTGAGGACAAACCTTGCTTCTTTTGTTTCGCCGGGATTGAGTGAGAAGTGAGCCGCCAAATCCGCGTGGTCGTCGTAGTTTTTTCCGTCATACGGGTAAGAACGGTTCTTAAACTTCCCCGGTTGTGTAAAGTCTCTCCAGTATACGCCTAAATTATCAAACCAGCCGCCCCGGTACCAGTATTCCTGATAACTGTAATCTTCCGCATCAGTGGCTAATGATAAGTTCCCGTATTCCGGCTCGCTTCCCTGCCATTCTTTAGAACTCAAATTAAGCACCTTTTGCGTACCTGATTGATGGAACCGGTGGTAACTCTTTTTGCCCTGCGGATTTTTCAAGACTGCACTAACGGTGTACGGAATTTTTCGTGTCGTATTGTTCTTGATTGTGACGGTAAAGAAAGCCGCCGGAAGGCTGGAATCCCGGTCATTTAAAGGGATGAACGGATTGAAGGCTTGCAGGCTTACCTTGCCCGGGAATTTTTTGTCTTTAAACCTTATGGTGGCGAAGGGGAACTCGCCGGTAAATTCCGAAGATTGAAAATGGGGAATGCCCTGAAGGGTAGAGCGCGAAAGTCCAAAACCAAAACCGCTGTATGCAGCCTTGTCGGCACCGGTGAACGGCGGGTATTCATCACTTACCAGAACTCTGGTGTCTAAAACCTTGTTCCCGGATTCCGCCTTGACCGCAAAATGGGAGAAGCCGTTAAAACTTCCTTTATTGGGTTTGTTGAATATCTCCCAGTCTTTCAGAAGTCCGTTGCCGGCAAGCCCGATGCAGCCGGTTCCGATTCCGCCCAATGGGAACGAGATTTCCTGTGTTTTCCTCCCTCTGTAAACCATTTTATTACATGTCCGGATGGTAGATTTCGTAGGCGTTGCTGTTATTAAGGGTGAGTTCGGTAGACTGTCCGGCGCCGATGGAAAAAGGTACTATCCAGACGACCAGAATCTTCCCCCTTTTACGGTAGGCGCCCAGGTAATAGTTGCCCGGTTTAAGGTAGCGTATCAAAACTTCACCGTTATGGTCGGTACGTTTACTCACAATGCCGTGACGAATCTGGGTCCGGCCCGCGCAGCGACTGTTTTCAATTGCCTTAACGAGGTAGGCATACCGATAGAGGTGGTAGGTCTTATCCTGGGTTTTGGATACCAGATTAAACCACTTTTCGAAACTGATGACATTATTACTATTCTGCTGACGGATGTTGTCAGACAGGTTACTCTGGGTCTGCCACTTTGCTCGGATATCAATCGCTTCCAAGTCAAGAGTCTTATCCATAACCGTAACCTGGGCACCGTTGATGGGGATGGTTTTCCCCCTGATTTCCACACTGAGTTTGGCTAAAACATTTCCGGTATTCTCCGCCGCAGTTACCAACGGTAACAAAAAGAGAACAAGAATCAACAGGAATTTGAACCTACAGGAATTTATACCCCTGTTAATCCAAACGGTAGGGGCTTGATTCATCAAGCCCGCGGGTCGGATAAATCCGACCCCTACATTCAGGAGATTTGACTTGAATATTCTTGTCTTCATTTTACACCTCCAGACATAATTATAGTATAATAAATGTAAATACTCAGTCAACCCCATGTCATTCCCGCGTGTGGTTAGCGGGAATCCAGAACCTGTTCCTGCGTGTAGTATTTACTGGGAGGGTCATGAGAAAAAGGCGTTGGAGTATTCCGGAAGAAACGGTCCGGAGGCTTTCGCTCTACCTGCGTATCCTGCGGTTTTTGGAGAAGCAGGGTATCCGGGTCATTTCCTCGGAGCGGCTCACCAGGCACCTGCACATTACCAGTGCCCAGGCACGTAAGGACTTAGCTTATTTTGGTTCTTTCGGTCGGCCTGGTGTAGGATATAGTGTACGCCGGTTACGGAGCAGCATTGAAGAAATTTTAGGTATTGACCGTAGATGGAAGGTCGTCCTGGTCGGTGTGGGAAAGTTAGGAACCGCGCTCCTTACTTACCCGGGTTTTAAGCGTTTCGGTTTTAAGATTCTGGCTGCTTTTGACAATAACCCCGCCAAAATCGGTAAGATAACCGGCGGCATTAAAGTTCTGGCTGACCGGGAGATGGAGAAGTTTATCAAAAAGCACCGGGTCAAAGTAGCGATAATAAGCGTACCGGCGGATTCTGCCCAGGATATCGCCCGCAGGTTGGTAAACAGCGGAATAGAGGCTATCTTTAACTTTGCGCCCCGTTATCTGGTCATTCCCGATAATGTCCAGATTAAGAGCGTGGATATGGCGATGGAACTGGAAAATCTGGTTTATTATTTGAAAAACCACTAAGGATGAGATTGCCACGCATACTACGCCCCTTACAGATTCATCTGTAAGGGTACCCTTGCAATGACAAAGGACGTCGGATTGCCACGCTTCTGCAATGACGTTACGCGGAGAGGAGGTGGGCCAAGCGGAAGACGTTTTGGTCCACGGTTTTCTTGGGAAAGACTTCCAGAAGGTTCCGGGTGATTACCTTCTCGGCTTCCAGACCGACGAATACCGCTTTCTGACCTTCAGCCAGCGCTTCTATTGCCCGGCTGCCGAAGAGAAAGGCTAAATAACGGCTCCGCGCCGAAGGTGCGCCGCCCCTCTGAATGTAACCTAAGATGGAATAACGTACTTCGCCCGGATATCTGGCGCCAATCTTTTCTGCTAAATCAGTCACTTCTGCCGCACCTTCCGCCACCACTACAATCATACTGTGTTTCCCTTTTTTCTGTCCTTCCAGAAGGATATCGGCCACTTTTTCAGTGGTAGACGGTATTTCCGGAATCAGGGTTACTTCCGCACCGGCCGCCAAGCCCACCGCTAATGCCAGGAATCCTTTTTCCCGACCCATTACCTCAACCAGAAATACCCTTTCGTGACTGGTGGCGGTGTCTCTGATTTTGTCAATTGCTTCCAGGGCGGTATTGACCGCAGTATCGAATCCGATGGTCTCGTCGGTTCCCGGAATGTCGTTGTCAATGCTGGCTGGAATAAATGCCAGTGAGATTGGACTCTCGGTTACGATGAGCCTGCCGGCTGCCAGGGAGCCGTCGCCACCGATGACCACCAGCCCTGTAATTCCGCGTCGGTTTAAGTTCTGGTAACACTTTTGTCTGAATCCGGGGTCTTTAAATCCCGGGCAGCGAATCGTTTTTAAGACGGTACCGCCCTGGCTGATGATACCGCTGACCGAACCGTGTTCCATCAGTCGCAGGTCGTCGTCAGCCAAGCCCTGGAAGCCTCGTTCTACTCCCCAGATTTCCCAGCCCAAAGCAAGGGAGCGGCGAACGACCGCCCGAATTGCCGGGTTCATTCCGGGGGCATCGCCACCGGTGGTTAATACCGCAATTTTCATGAAAAATAAACCCTGGATACCCCGTGCGGTAGCACGGGGAGGAAAGGGTTTCCTTTTGGAGTTGTTTTGCAATCAAAATTGTAGGGGTCGGATTTATCCGACCCGCGGGCATGATAAATCAAGCCCCTACCATGAATGTTGAATACAAACATTTTTAATGTCCCAATGCCCCGTGCGGAAGCACGGGGTAATTTACTTGTCTCTGCGAGTCATTTAAAGAAGACGCCAGCCAGGTCGTACCACTTCTGGTCAACTATTTTCAGATGGGCTACCGCTTCTGCCAGGGGTACGCCCACCACTTCCTGTCCTTTTAATGCTGCCATCATTCCAAATTTGCCTTCGGAAACAAGTTCCGCAGCCTTTGCGCCTGCCCGGAGGCCCAGTATACGGTCAAAGAGGGTTGGTGCACCGCCCCTCTGCATATGACCAATGACCGAAACCCGGGTTTCAATCCCGGTTTCTTTCTCAATGTAATTGGCAATCTGCTCGCCCACCCCGCGTTTTTTCAGGATAACGTGACCGAAGGAATCTTTTTCACCGGCGGATTTTTCTGCTCCTTCAGTAAAATCGGTACCTTCCGAAATTATTACCAGGGCAAATTTCTTCCGCTGGTAGATACCCTTGAGGTGTCTAAGCATTGCCGACAGGTCTGGTTTGAATTCGGGCAGAAGAACCCAGTCAGCGCCGGAGCCTAAAGCGGTGAAGAGAGCGACCCAGCCGGCGTGCCTGCCCATTACTTCCAGTATCATTATCCGGCGGTGGCTCTGTCCGGTGTCGGATAACGCCCTACACGCCTCAATGGCCCGGGTAACCGCGGTATCAAAGCCGAAGGTATAATCGGTTGCCGAGAGGTCGTTGTCCATCGTTTTGGGTACACCCACAACTTTACAGCCCCGCTGGTGAAGTTTGTTCGCCACGCCTAAGGTATCTTCGCCGCCCATTGCCACCAGGGCGCCAATACCGACCCGGCGTATCGTTTCCTCCACCTTCTCCGTACCGCCTTCTTTTTTGAAAGGGTTATAACGGCTGGTACCTAAAATAGTACCGCCCCGGTCAATGATATTTTCCACTTCTGTTAAGCCTAAAGGGATGTAATTCCCGTCAGAAATTCCCTTCCATCCCTCCAGAAAGCCCAAACATTCGTAACCAAAATCAAGGCCGCGATAGACACAACCCCGAATTGCCGGATTTAGACCCGGGCAATCACCGCCGCCAGTCAGAATTCCAATCTTCATTTGCCTCCTTTCGAATATCCTACAGTAGGTGTCATTCCCGCAAGGGTTTAGCGGGAATCCAGTAATTACGAGTATGGATTCCTGCTTACTATCCGCAGGAATGACAATTCAGTGATTTTTGGATTTTTTAGTCAGTTTTAAAATGCGAAGTGCCAGCAACGCTGCGTTTTTTGGTCCCTGTTTGCCCAATCCCATGGTGGCTACCGGTACGCCGCCAGGCATCTGGAGAATCGCTAACAGGGCATCGATGCCGGTTAAATGACCGGCCGGAACCGGAACTCCGATAACCGGCAATTCCGTGTGGCTGGCAATAAAACCGGGCAGGGCAGCCGAAAGGCCGGCTGCCGCAATGATTGTTTTTATGCCGTTACCGGCTGCTTTTTGGGCGAAAGCCGCAGTCTCTTTTGGATTGCGGTGTGCGGAGAGGACCTTAACCTGATAAGAGACGCGATTTTTCTTTAAGACCTCTTCCGCCGGTGCAATAAAAGACAGGTCAGATTCACTTCCTACTACGATTACCACCTCAACCATTTTAGACTCCTTAGTGTAGGGGTCGGATTCATCCGACCCGCGTATCTCTCGGGTTCAATAAATTGAACCCCTACATTTTCAAGAATTTTTCAGGCGGTTTATTGCTTCTCTAATTCTGTCTTCGCTCAGCGTTACTGAAAAACGGATATAGCTTTCTCCGTCCGGTCCGAATCCGTTGCCCGGTGTGGTCAGAATTCCGAACTTTTCCAGAAGATATGAGGAGAATCCAGCCGATTTTTTTCCTTCCGGGACTTTGAGCCAGAGGTAAAAGGTCCCGGCGGGAGGTCGGGTTGAGAATCCGCATTCGTTTAACCCGTTAACCAGAATTTCCATTCTTTTGCGGTACATCCGGCGCAAACCTTCCGTGAATTCTTCCGGTGCGGAGAGGGCAGCAATTCCGGCCGCCTGAATCGCATCAAAGACACCGGAATCCAGGTTTTCTTTGACCGCGGACAAACCGGAGATGATCTTTTCGTTGCCGCAGGCAAACCCTAAGCGCCAGCCGGTCATATTAAAGGTTTTGGAAAAAGAATGGAATTCTATACCCACCTCTTTTCCTCCCGGAAACTGGAAGAGGCTTTTTGGTTTTTCCTGGTAATAGATTTCAGAATAGGCAGCGTCTGAGGCTAAGATTATTCCGTATTTTTCCGCAAATCCTATCGTTTCTTTCCAGAAACTGTCCGGAGCCACTGCCCCGGTAGGGTTGTTGGGATAGTTCAGAAAAATAATTTTAGTTTTGTTGCAGATAGAATCCGGGATACTGCTGAGGTCAGGAAGAAAGCCGTTATCTTCTTTAAGCGGTAACAGGTAAGGCGTTCCGCCGGCCAGGATGGTGGCGTTGGCATAAACCGGGTAGCCTGGTTCCGGCGTAATGACTGTATCTTCCGGATTGAGAAAGGCAAAGGGAAGGTGCCCGATACCTTCCTTGGACCCTAACAATGCTACGACTTCTTTTTCCGGATTGAGGTCTACGATACCAAACCGTCTTTGGAACCATTCCGCTACTGCCTTACGGAAGAGCGGTTTCCCGCGCCCTAAAGGGTAACGGTGGTATTCCGGTTTAGTGATTGCTTTAGCCATTGCCGAGATTACAAATTCGGGTGTAGGTGTATCCGGGTCTCCGATTCCGAAGTCAATGATATCCACGCCTGCGGATTTTAGTTGTGCTTTTTTGCGGTCAATCTCCACGAAAAGGTAAGGAGGCAGTTTCTGCAGCTTTTTGTTGGTTTCTATTACCATTTTATTGTTTAACAACCCCATAGGTCATGCATCGTATAGAAACCGGATTTTTTTTGAGAAACAAACAGGGCGGCTTTCAGAGCACCGCGGGCAAAAGCCTGGCGGGAGCCGGCTTTATGTGTCAATTCCAAACGTTCGCCGGTGGTCCCAAAGATGACGGTATGTTCACCGACCACGTCGCCGGTCCGGATAGCATGGATACCGATTTCGGAGTTTTTACGGGGACCCGCTCGCCCGTGTCTTCCGTAAACTGCGGTTTCTGTTAAATTCTGCTCACGGGCTTTTGCCACTATTTCCGCCAGGTTCAAGGCAGTACCGCTGGGTGCGTCAGCTTTCTGGTTATGGTGGGTTTCCACAATCTCCACTTCGTAGTCTGGAAGGTTTTTAGCGGTTTCCTCTGTTAGGTGGAAGAGAAGATTTACTCCTAAACTCATATTGGGTGAAAGGAGAATCGGTATTTTTTCACCCGCGGTTTTAATCTCTGCCAGTTCTTCTTGTTTAAAGCCGGTTGTTCCGATAACGATACCCTTGCGTAGTTTCAGGCAGACCTTAAGGTTCCGGAGCGTTCCGGAGGGCGTGGTAAAGTCAATTAAAACATCGCCCGCCTCCAGACTTTTCTCAACATCGGACGATATGGGTATGCCCGGGACGGATTCCCGGTTCAGATTGGGATGGTCCGGTCTTTCTACCGTACCCACCAGAGACAGTTCCGGAAATTCCGGAAGAGTGTTTATAATTGTCTGTCCCATCCGGCCCGCCGCACCTGCCACCACTATTCTAACCATACTATTGCTATATTATATGGGAAACTTGCTTTTTCGTCAATGTGTTGGTTAAAATATAAGGGGTTGCCGAAATCCCTAAGGATATGGAAAAAGAAGAACTGATACGACAATTGGACGACTTTGACGTTAGCCAGCGGTATTCAGCCTTACAAAGTCTAAAGGCAATGTCTGACCGGGGAGAGATTCCGGTACAGACGAACCGGGGCTGGCTTAATCTCCACGGCCACACCTTCTTTTCGTTCAGTGCCTACGGATTTTCGCCGTCGCACTTTCTGTGGGAAGCATTCTGCCGCGGACTGGATATGGCCGGGATTGTGGATTTTGACGTTCTGGACGGTCTGGAGGAGACGTTTACGTCCGCAGAGATTCTGGGTATCAAGACCGAAGTAGGTTTTGAGACCCGGGTCTTCGTCGGAGAGTATGCGGATAAGGTGATTAACTCGCCGGGTGAGCCCGGCGTATTCTACATTATGGGTACCGGTTTCTTCAGCCAACCGGAGAGAGGAAGTCGTGCCGCAGCCATCCTGGATTCGCTGAAAAAACGGGCTCAGGCGCGAAACCGGCTGATCGTTGAAAGGGTCAACGGTTTTTTGACCCCGGTTACAATCAACTACAAGACGGATGTATTACCGCTGACACCGAAAGGTAACGCGACCGAGCGGCATATTCTTACCGCTTATTATCAGAGAGCCGTAGAACTGTTTCCCGGTTTGGAAAAACGGATTGGGTTCTGGGCTGAAGTACTAAAAGTGCCTGAGGAAGAATTGAAGAATAAGATAGAACAACCCCATAGTTTCCAGGAACTGGCAAGGATGAAACTGATGAAGGGGAAAGGGGTTGGTTACATTAAGCCGGAGACGGATACTTTTCCGCTTTTGGAAGAGGTCGTGGAGATGGTTCAGTTAACGGGAGCGGTTCCGACCGCTACTTTTAACGACGGAACCAGTGCCGGAGAAAAAAATATAGAAGAAACCCTTGCTTTTTTAAAGGATAAGGGTATGCCGCTGGTTAATATTATTCCGGAAAGATTCTGGAACATCAAAGACCCGGCAGAAAAAGCGCTTAAATCCGCCAATCTCAAATCGC
This sequence comes from Candidatus Omnitrophota bacterium, assembly GCA_043797665.1. Taxonomy (GTDB): domain Bacteria; phylum Ratteibacteria; class UBA8468; order MWAK01; family MWAK01; genus CAZVUE01. Next base: position 52,489 of record JAZDPL010000058.1, on the reverse strand, counting down.
TGATGACCGCGGCAAGAAATCTAAAAATACTGGTCGTGGTCGGCACGGAGATGAATAGATACGGACAGCCGCTGGTGGATAATTTCGAGACACCGGAACTGAAGGATTATTTAGATGATTTTCAGCAGGCGGGACGGTTCTTATGGGAATACACCCAACAGAATTTAAGAAAACGTAATAAATAATTTGTCATTCCTGCGGATTGTAAGCAGGAATCCACGCTTATAGCATACAGGCGACAAGTTTTGGATTCCCGCTTTAAGTATGCGGGAATACGGGTCCCCTTTCCATCGGATTGGAAAGGGCATGGTAAGCAATACGCTTGTACTATGTCGTTCGAAGAATTTTTAAAGCAAAAAGGGGTTATACTGGCTGACGGTGCAATGGGTACACTTCTAGCCGAAAGAGGATTATTGGCATCAGGTCAGGCACCGGAAACTCTCAATCTTTTTCAACCCGAGGCAATTGCCGAAATACACCGGGATTATTTAGATGCGGGAAGCGAGATTATTCTTACCAATACTTTTGGTGCCAACCTTTTTAAATTACGCCGGTCTGGTTTGGAGGGGAAGTTTGAAGAGATAAACCGGAAAGCGGTTCTCATTGCCCGGGAACTCCGGAAGGAACAGACATTTTTTATCGCCGGTGACCTTGGGCCCAGCGGCGAGATTTTGGAACCAATAGGAAGTTTATCCCCGAAAAAGTTAGCCGCCGCTTATCAGAAACAGGCGGCCATTTTAGTCGAAGGAGGGGTTGATTTCGTATTACTTGAGACGATGTCTTCGGCCGCGGAAGTTAAAGTAATCGTTGCGGCAATCAGGGAGAAACAGGACATTCCGTTGGTAGTTTCTTTCACCTTTTTCCCCGGTCGGAAGGGACCCCGGACTTTAATGGGTGAAAGTCCGAAAGACGTCGCGGAATCTTTTGGTGCGCACGTGTTAGCCATCGGGAGCAATTGCGGAGAAGGCGTTCCGGAGGTGATTGCGGTCATCAGTCAAATGAGGGAACATACCGATTCTCCGCTGTGGGCAAAGCCGAACGCGGGTAAACCCTATCTTTCAAACGGGAAAACTTTCTTTCCGCTGGGACCGTCGGATATGGCTGAGCAGATACAGGGATTGGTTGAAGCCGGCGCCGGGATTATTGGCGGATGTTGCGGTACTACACCTCAGCATATCGCATTAATGAAAAGAAAACTTTTATTGTTTAACAACCCCATGGATTTGCAATTATAGGCTGAAATAGACTATAATATATTAAAGAGGAGGATAGATTTGGAAAATGTAACCTTACAGGAACTTTTAGAAGGAGGGCTGTATTTCGGGCATCCTAGCAAGCGGTTTGACCCCCGGATGAAACCCTTTATTTTTGGAAAACGGCAGGGTATCTATATTATCGATTTAGAGAAGACCAAAATATACTTAGAGAAGGCATGCGAGTTTTTAAAAAAATCAGCCCAGGAAGGTAAGAGGATAATGTTTGTAGGGACCAAACGGCAGGCACGCGAGCTGGTTAAAGAAGCGGCAGGCCAGCTGGGTATTCTCTATATGGCAAACCGCTGGTTGGGCGGAACCCTTACCAATTTCCCGACCGTAAAACGGCGTATCGACCGGCTCAATGAATTGGAGGTAAAAGAGGCGGCAGGGGTTTTAGAAAAATTAACCAAGAAGGAAGCCGCAACCGTCCGTAAAGAGAAAGGACGGCTTTTAAAAAATCTGGAAGGTGTACGAAATATGCAGCGCATTCCGGATATTCTTTTAGTAATTGATGCCAAAAAAGAAGAGATAGCGATTCGGGAAGCCAGAAAATTGGGTTTATTGGTGGTAGCGGTAGTGGACACCAATTCCAATCCCGACCTGGTTGATTATCCGATTCCCGCCAATGACGACGGCATCAAAGGTTTGCGGGTACTCGTTTCCAAATTCAAGTCTGCCATTAGCGCCGGGCAGGAAGATAGGTCCCGTCTGGCCACACCAGAAGTGAAAGTGGAAGTGGAAGTGACCAGGGAAGAGGAAGTTAAAGAGCCGGCAGTTGTGCAAGAGGTGATTGCCGGTCCGGAACCGTTAGGTGAAGAAGAACCCTCTCCGGTCGTTTTGGAGAAAGAGAAAAAGGAGGAAAAGGGTAAAGGGAAGAAAACGCCGGCTAAGCCGAAACCCAGGCCACGGATAAGAGCAAAGGTAAGGCGCAGTTTTAAAAAGACTAAACCCTAATACACAATGCAATAAGTAAGTTGTCATTCCTGTGGATAGTAAACAGGAATCCATACTAATAATCACTGGATTCCCGCTTAAGGCATGCAGGAATGACATAATAAATAATGCATTTGTATTAAAAACGGAGTAAAAGGAAATGGATACTAATTTGATTAAACAGTTGCGGGAGGAGACCGGCCTGGGCGTGATGGATTGTAAAAAAGCCCTGGAAGAAGCCGGAGGAAGTTTTGAGAAAGCGAAGGGAGTTCTTAATCGTCGCGGGGCAGAGATTGTGGCTAAAAAAAGTACCCGTGTTGTCAAAGAGGGAATTATCGCCAGTTATGTTCATACCGGGGGTAAAATCGGGGTTTTGGTGGAGATAAATTGTGAAACCGATTTTGTTGCCCGTAATGAACTCTTTCAGAATTTTGCCAAGAATATCTGCCTTCAGGTAGTAGCCGCCAAACCTTTATGTGTGAAAAAGGAAGAGATTCCGGAAGGGATGCTTTCCGAGCGAAAGAAATGGTGGGAAGAAGAGGCAAAAGATAAACCGCCGGAAGAACGAGAGAAGATTCTCACTGAAAAATTAACGGAATTTTTCAAAGAGTACGTTCTTTTGAATCAGACCTTCATCAGAGAACCGGAAAAAACTATTTCTGACTATCTGAATGAGACGATAGCCCGTATTGGAGAAAATATCGCCATCCGGCGTTTTGTCTGTTTTGAACTAGGGGTTCTGTGACAATCCCTTACGCTTGAGGTCTAAGTTGACCCCTAAGAACTATACCCTCCAGAACCGTGCTTCGGCACGTTCCTTTCTGAAAACTCTGTTATCGACCAATCCGGAATTCTTCTTTTTGGCAGATTACTTTTTAGAAGTGAAGGGAAAAACCGGACGTTATTTTATCAATTACCTGCGAAGTGAAGCGCACGAATTAGAAACAATCTTTGATGACGCCGAGGCGTTTTCCAACGAACTGTTCTTCTTTCGGGAATTAATGGCTGGTATCCGGTGGTTTTGCCGGGCGGCGTTTACCTTAGAGGAAGGTATCATCAGCCGTTACGATACCCGTAAACTAAAGGAAGATCCTGCGGAAAAGGAAGATTTATTCTTTGCCGCCGGCGGGGTTCTTTCTTATTTTTACCAGACCATCCAGCGTCTTTGTGCCGAATCCCTCCAGGTGGTTAAAAATTACGGGCTTCCCCTGCCGGAAAAGAGTAATCTGGATACTTATATAAAACTCCCGGGTCAGCCACGGTTAGAAAGAAATCGTTTAGTGTCTTCTACCACCACTCAGTTGGATGCGGTGGAACTTCTGACCACGGAGTTTATCGGTGTTGCCGAGGCTTTATCCGGATTTAAGGAACATCTGGCGCAGAAAGAGATGTTTGTCAATGAAAGAGACGTTTCCCATATCTTAAGCGGTTTTCACGGTTTAGAAAGTTTCTACGACACCCACATTCATAACACCGAAATTGAGAAGAAAGAGCCGGAATTCTGGAGTCTCCGCGGTTATATTGCAATGGGATTAAGGTTTTTTGAAGTAATGCGTGATTTGACTCACTTCTATGAACGGCACATTCTGATTACCAAAGACCAGATGATTAAAGACAGGTTTAATGATCTGATTAATGAACCACGCCTGGTTTCAGTGATCGTTGATTTTACCCTCAAACGGGCAGACAGATACAGTACCGATGGTTCGGTATTGGCGCTTGCCCTTTTAACCAAATGTACCGGGCGGGTACGACGTCTGATTAAGATTCCTGTCGGGGTGGATGGTATCCATGCCCGACCGATGACCTGGATATACAAAGTAAGTCAAAAATACGGACGGGTTACCTTTGAAATAGGCGGGGAGAAATTTGAAACAGATAGTATGCTTTCTATGTTGACCATGACCGAAGCGATTGACCGGGTAATCGGTCTGACCGATAAAGAAGGTCAGATTGCGGTGGCTACCGGAACGGTCATTAACGAACTGAGTAAGAGGAAAGGACCTGTTACGGTGGAAGGAAAAAGGTATTGGCCCCAAATGCTGGTCGATGTTCTGGAGGTTTTTCGTTCTGAAATCCGGGATAAGGCAGGCACTCGTTTTGTTGACGTAATTGCCAGTGGACCCAAAGAGACAATCGACGAAATTGAAATTATGGCTAAAAACTATTTCAAAAAAGAACTACTTCCTCCTTCTCTTTCCTACCTCTTTAATGATTAACAACCTCCATTTTGATAATGGAGTCCTCGCCTTAGACTTCCAATGCCAGGAATAAATCTTCTATTTTTTTACGGGCTTCGTCAGATATCACGGAGAATTCCAAGCCGGAAAGAAACAGGGTCTTTTTTTCGATACAGTATTTCACTTCGACTATTGCTTTGATCTTTTCTCCGTAAAAATTCAGTTCAATGATGAGAATTGAATTTATCTGGAAAGGGGTTTCCGATATTACCCCTACTCCTCCCGCGCTGACATCGAAAGTCTTAACGTTTGTTAACTGACCGGATAACGCATCGTTTTTAACCACGCCGCTTACCAGAAGGTTTTCGTTTTTTACCGTCATTGGGAAGTTGAGTTTAAAGCGGGAGAATCTACGTCCCCTAAAGACGGCGGAATCAATTTGCTGAAAATAGAAAATGCCGTCTTTTACTTCAAGAATCGCCTGGAAAAAGCAGCGATTTCCGTCTTTATTTTGATAATAAACTCTGCCGGGCTGTCCGTTCAATTCGGACTCGGATATTTTGTTGTTGATAAAGGTTATCTGATATTCAGTTTCGCTTTTGATACCCTTTACTTTACCGCAATATTCGTTTTTACCGGTGCTGAGAATAAAGTATTGTTCCGGTTTTAATTCCGCCATTTTTCCCTCCCCGGTGGGCTCAGAAGGATTCGGCGCCCTTCGCTCCCACTACGCTCAGGGTCGGCCATTCGCTATCTCTGCTCTTATTCATCGCAGAGATTGACTTTGCTCTCTTCGAATCCTTCTTCCATGATGCTTACAAGTGGGCTCAGAAGGATTCGAACCTTCCACCCCTGCGTTATCAGCACAGTGCTCTGCCAACTGAGCTATGAGCCCAGGGGGTTGAGCAACCCCCCGCTAAGAAAAAAAGCGACCGCAACATCTGTCGCTTTTTTATTATTAGGAGTTGAGCAACTCCTTAAAAGAAATATGGGTGTGTGACAGCCTTTTTTTACACCGATTAGAACTTCACCTCGGTTTTGGATTACTCTTTGAAAGGAGGTGATCCAGCCGCACGTTCCCGTACGGCTGCCTTGTTACGACTTCGTCCTCCTTGCTAGACATACCTTCGGCGTCACCCCCCAGAAAGTTTCCCTCCCGGTTAGGTAAACGACTTCGGGTATCTCAAGCTCAGTTGACGTGACGGGCGGTGTGTACAAGGCCCGAGAACGTATTCACCGCGGCGTGGCTGATCCGCGATTACTAGCGATTCCGGCTTCACGGGGTCGGGTTTCAGACCCCGATCTGAACTGGGGCCAGTTTTTTGGGATTAGCTCCACCTTACGGTTTGGCAACCCTTTGTACTGGCCATTGTAGCACGTGTGTAGCCCAGGGCATAAAGGGCATGCGGACTTGACGTCGTCCCCACCTTCCTCCGCATCATCTGCGGCAGTCCCCTTAGGAGCCAGAAGTTGTCTTCTGGTAACTAAGGGCAAGAGTTGCGCTCGTTGCGGGACTTAACCCAACATCTCACGACACGAGCTGACGACAGCCATGCACCACCTGTGCAGGTTCCGGCTTGGATACCGGTCGTTGCCGTTTCCGGTTTCTACTTCCTGCATGTCAAGCCCTGGTAAGGTTCCTCGCGTACCATCGAATTGAACCACATGCTCCACCGCTTGTGCGGGCCCCCGTCAATTCCTTTGAGTTTCAGCCTTGCGACCGTACTTCCCAGGTGGGGTGTTTAACGCGTTAGCTACGACACCGACCCCGAAAGGCCGATACCTAACACCCATCGTTTAGGGCCAGGACTACCAGGGTATCTAATCCTGTTTGCTCCCCTGGCTTTCGTGCCTCAGTGTCAGTCTTGAACTAGAGAGCCGCCTTCGCCACCGGTGTTCCTCCTGATATCCACACATTTCAACGTTACACCAGGAGTTCCGCTCTCCTCTTTCAGACTCAAAGACTGATAGTTTCTGACACCTTTCCCCGGTTAGGCCGGGGGATTTAATGTCAGACCCATCAGACCACCTGCGCACCCTTTACACCCAGTCAATCCGGACAACGCTTGCCCCTCCCGTCTTACCGCGGCTGCTGGCACGGAATTAGCCGGGACTTCCTCTGACGGTACCGTCAATCCTAAACCTGTAAAAAGTTTAAGATTTCGTCCCGCCTGACAGGAGTTTACAACCCGAAAGCCTTCATCCTCCACGCGGCGTCGCTGGGTCACCCTTTCGGGCATTGCCCAATATTCCCGACTGCTGCCTCCCGTAGGAGTCTGGGCCGTATCTCAATCCCAGTGTGGCTGACCGTCCTCTCAGACCAGCTACCCGTCATAGCCTTGGTGGGCAATTACCCCGCCAACAAGCTGATAGGACCCGAACTCATCTTCCGACGATCCCCTTGCGAGGACCTTTAACCTTTCTCCTTACGGAAAAAGGTATTATGCGGTATTAGCCTCGCTTTCGCAAAGTTATCCCCCATCCGAAGGTAGATTATCCAGGTATTACTCACCCGTTTGCCGCTTTCCGCCGATTCTTCCTTCTTGCGAAGAAAGAATCAGTTTCGTCGCTCGACTTGCATGTCTTAGGCACGCCGCCAGCGTTCGTCCTGAGCCAGGATCAAACCCTCAAGAAATAACAAACGCAAAGCTGTCACACACCCATATTGTCAAAGAACTTTCTTCTAAAAAATCCCCTCTTTCCAGAAGCACGACAATTTTTTCCGGATAAGAGTATTGTTGTCAAGAGATGCTTACGGTACCTTTGGTGCTGGTGGCTCTGGTGGTCCCGGTGGCATTCCGCCTGGTGGCATTCCGCCTGGTGGCGGTGGTACTGGTATACCTGCTCCCGGAGGAAGAGGTGGTAATGCCGGGGCCTGTGATTTCTTCGCTCTTGCCACAGCCAACACGATGGCGATAACGATGATCACGATTAGAATCACGATTACCGCGGTGCTACTCTTTTTCTGTTCAGCCATTTACTATTTCACCTCCCTTCGGATACAACGAAAATTCTATGATTTAAGATATTGTACCATTTTCCGGAACTTTGTCAAGTCTCCGGAAATGAATTATAGGATTTTTACGGAATTTAGCCTTCTGGGAATTGACGGAAACGAAGAAAAAGGCTATAATTTTAAAGAAACGGGGGATTAGCTCAGTTGGGAGAGCGCTTGCATGGCATGCAAGAGGTCAAGGGTTCGACTCCCTTATCCTCCACTATGGAATCAAATAAACCATATCTGATCTTTTTGACTTTCCTGGGTATTGCCTTCCTCTTATTTATGTGGTCAATACACGGACTTCGCGTGGAAAAGCTCACCAAAGAAGGCGTAAGGTGGAGGGAAGTACACGTAGTGTGGGATTGGAATGAGGTTGCCGCCTGGTCAGCGCAAATCCGTCCCGGGAAAGGGAAATTAGAAGAGAGGCAGGAAGCGGTACAGAAAGCGGTGGATTAAAGACACCAGTAAATTACCCTGTGTTCCTGCACAACGGGCATTAGGAGCATAGAGAATTTGATGTAGATTTTATGAAGTACGAACCAACCGGGATTGAAGGGAAGTGGCAATCTTTCTGGGAGAAGGAAAGAACCTTTCGTACCAAGCCGGAAGGAAAGAAGGCTTACATCCTGGAAATGTTTCCTTACACCAGCGCCCAGATTCATATGGGACATGTAAGGAATTACACTATTGGCGATGTGATTGCCCGTCAGAAGATAATGGCCGGTTATTCACTTCTTCACCCGATCGGTTACGATGCCTTTGGTCTGCCGGCGGAAAATGCGGCGATAAAACAGGGGGTTCATCCGTCTGACTGGACATACCAGAATGTCGATACGGTTCGACGTCAGTTAAAACTCCTGGGCCTTTCCTATGACTGGGAAAGGGAGGTTGTCACCTGTGCGCCGGACTATTACCGTTGGAACCAGTTCTTCTTTTTAAAACTACATCAAAAGGGGCTGGCTTACCGCAGAAAGTCTCTAGCCAATTTCTGTCCTTCCTGTCAGACCGTTCTGGCTAACGAACAGGTAGTGGACGGGGTCTGCTGGCGTTGCGGTACCCGGGTGGTTCAGAAGGAATTAGAGCAGTGGTTCTTTAAGATAACCGCTTATGCGGAGGAACTCCTGGACAACTCCAAGCTCTTTGGCTGGCCGGAGCGGGTTAAGGTGATGCAGGCAAACTGGATTGGCAAGAGTGTCGGTGTGGAAATTTTCTTTCCGGTTCCCTCCTTGAACAGGATTCTTTCGGTCTTTACGACGCGTGTCGATACTATCTTTGGAGCCACCTATGTAGTTCTGTCTCCGGACCACTCGTTTGTTCCGGAGATTATGGCGGTTTCTGAAAAGAGAGCCGAGATTGAAATTTTTCTGAACCGATGCCGCCGGGTAAATCTTTCCGAAGAGATGGAAAAGGATGGCGTCTTTACCGGAATTGCGGCTCAAAATCCGGTTAACGGCGAGTTGATACCGGTCTGGCTGGCTAACTATGTCCTGGCGGGATACGGAACCGGTGCGATTATGGCGGTTCCGGCACACGACAGTCGGGACTTTGAGTTTGCCGGGGTTTATAATCTTTCCGTCCGGGAAGTAATCGGTCTGCCTGGCGGTTCACCCGCGCCTCTTCCGTATGAAGAACCGGGCAGATTAGCCAATTCTGGCCGGTTCAACGGTTTAGCAAGTGAAGAGGCGAAGGAAAAAATAGCGGACTGGATGGCTGAAACCGGCATCGGGAAGAAGACGATTCATTATCGTTTACGTGATTGGTGTATCTCCCGTCAGAGATACTGGGGTACTCCGATTCCCATTGTTTATTGCGATAAATGCGGAACCGTACCGGTACCGGAAACAGACCTGCCGGTCCTTCTGCCCGGAGAAGTCAATATCACCGGTGAAGGCGGTTCCCCTTTAGGAAACGAGTCGTTTGTTCGAACTTCCTGTCCCAAATGTAAAGGTGTGGCACGCCGTGAGACCGATACGATGGATACCTTTGTTGATTCTTCCTGGTACTTTCTGCGTTATGCTTCCGGAGACCGGAAGGAAAAACCTTTTGATTCCACCGAGGTAAACTTCTGGATGCCGGTGGACCAGTATATCGGCGGTATAGAACATGCGATATTACATCTTCTCTACAGCAGGTTTTTCGTGAAGGTTTTGCGGGATACCGGCCTGGTTAAGTCTGACGAGCCTTTTACCAACCTTCTCTGCCAGGGTATGGTGATTAAAGACGGTGCCAAGATGTCAAAATCTAAAGGAAACGTCGTTGACCCCGAGGAGATGATTAAAAAGTACGGTGCGGATACCGTCCGGCTCTTTATCCTCTTTGCCGCTCCGCCGGAGGTTGATTTGGAATGGAGTGAGAAGGGGGTAGAAGGCTGCTGGCGTTTTCTGAACCGGGTCTGGAATTTAGTGGATAAGTATGTCCAGAAACAGACGGAAGAAAGTAGGGGCTCGATTCATCGAGCCCGCGGGTCGGATAAATCCGACCCCTACATTAACCTCCCCCTTGAGGTGGGGGTGAAAGAACTGCGCCGCTGGCAGCATCAAACGGTTAAGAGTGTCACCGAAGACGTGGTGAACCAATTTCAGTTCAACACCGCTATCGCTCACCTGATGGAGTTCAGCAACTACCTTTCCACCGTAACGAAACGAAAAGATATTGAGCCGGGAATTCTTTCCGAAGCGTTAAAAACGTTAGTTATTCTGTTATCGCCCTTTTGCCCTCATATTTGCGAAGAACTCTGGCAGATGACGGGTGAAAAGGGTTCCGTCGTAAAGGTTCCCTGGCCTAAGTTCAGTGATACGTTTCTTAAGGCAGAGAAGGTGGAGATAGTGGTTCAGGTCAACGGGAAAATAAAGGACCATGTAGAAATAGTCAGCGGTACCTCAGAAGAAGAGGTTAAGTCCCTGGTACTTGCCAATCCTAAAATTTCTTCCCTCCTTATCGGTAAAGAAATTAAAAAGTTTATTTTGGTGCCGGATAAACTGGTCAATATCGTTTTGAATTAATACAAACACAAATGACAGACTATATGAAGAATATTGCGGTTATTGGTGCCGGGTACTGGGGCAAGAACCTCGTCCGGGTATTCAGCCGGTTGGGTGTTTTACACACTATTTGCGATGAAAACCCTGCGGTTTTAAAAAACGTTCTCGCTTCGTGTGATTTTTCCGGTTCTAAGAAACCCAGGCCCACAACTTTTTTCGAAGAGGTCCTCGCTGATTCCGAAATAGACGCTGTTGTTATTGCCACGCCCGCGGTCAGTCATTATGAAATTACCAGGTCCGTTTTGTCACACTCAAAAGATGTTTTTGTGGAAAAGCCTTTAGCGTTGAAGGTAGAAGAAGGAAAAGAACTGGTACGTATCGCGGAAGAGAAATCGTTAATCCTGATGGTGGGCCATATCCTCAACTACCATCCGGCCGTATTGAAATTGAAGGAGTTGATTGACGCCGGCTCTCTGGGACAGATTTACTACCTCTATTCCAACCGGCTCAACTTCGGCAAGATCCGGAGTGAAGAGAATATCCTGTGGTCTTTTGCCCCCCATGATATTTCGGTTATTCTAATGCTTCTGGAAGAGGAACCGATTAAAGTGACCGCTACCGGCGCTATTTATCTCCAGCCGGGTGTTACCGACATAACCCTTTCTCATTTCGTATTTAAAAATGATGTGCAGGCGCATATTTTTGTTTCCTGGCTGCATCCTTACAAGGAGCAAAAATTAGTGGTTATTGGTCAGGAGAAGATGGCGGTTTTTGATGACGCTACTCCGGAAAAATTAGTTCTTTATCCTCACAAAGTATCCTGGAAGGACCGGGTTCCCACCGCTCAGAAAGCAGAGCCAGAGGTGGTGCTCCTTAAAATGGAAGAACCCCTTCTGGCGGAAGCACGCCATTTTTTAGAGTGCCTGAATAACCGGAACCAGCCCCGTACCGATGGTAAAGAGGGGCTGCGGGTTCTTAAAATTCTTGACCGGTGCCAGCGTTCCCTTTCCAACCCTTCCGCCGGATGTCATTCTGAGTCAAGCGAAGAATCTCTTCCTTATTTTGTCCACCCTTCTTCATATGTTGACGATGGCGTTGAAATCGGTGAAGGAACCAAGATCTGGCATTTTTGCCATATCCTTGGTGGTTCCCGGATAGGCAAAGATTGTAAGATTGGCCAGAATGTGGTGCTCGGTCCCAATGTTACCGTCGGCAATAACGTCAAGATTCAAAACAACGTTTCGGTTTATGAAGGCGTAATTTTGGAAGACGATGTTTTTTGTGGTCCGTCGATGGTCTTCACCAATGTTTTCAATCCCCGGAGTGCCGTACCCCGGAGGCACGAACTGCGCCAAACCGTGGTTAAGAAGGGCGCCACCATTGGAGCCAACGCTACCGTTGTCTGCGGTTATACCATTGGCCGGTACGCTTTTGTAGGTGCCGGAGCGGTGGTAACCAGGGATATTCCGGACTACGCGTTAGTTACCGGCGTTCCCGCTAAAATAACCGGCTGGATGTGCGAATGCGGAGTTAAACTGAATTTCGCAGGCAAAAAAGGCACCTGTCCCGCCTGCAAGAAAAAATACCTCAAGAATTCTCCTTCCTCTCTGGAACCGGGGACTACAAAATCTCTGTCATACCCGCCGCGGATAGTAAGCGGGTATCCACACCAAAAATAAATGGATTCCCGCCTAATACACGCGGGAATACGGGTCCCCTATCTCTTACGGGTTCCCTTACCGTTGAATCGGTAAGGGATGGGATAGAGCAATGCATTTTGATGGCAAATTAACATGAAAAAGAAGATTATCCTGGTAGCAGGAGCCAGACCCAACTTTATGAAGATAGCGCCGCTCTGGCACGAATTAAAAAAATTTCCGGCCGAATTTGAACCTCTTATTGTTCATACCGGTCAGCACTACGACCGGAATATGTCAGATGTTTTTTTCCGGGACCTGAAACTACCCTCCCCGGATATTTGCCTTGGGGTTGGTTCCGGAACCCATGCCCGGCAAACCGCTGGCGTGATGGTAGCATTCGAAAAAGTACTCCAGCAGGAAGAACCAGCGATAGTAATGGTAGTGGGAGATGTCAATTCTACTTTGGCTGCGGCCCTGGCGACCGTAAAGTTTCGCTGTGCGCAAAACACCCCGACTCCTTTTCTGGCTCATATTGAAGCGGGTTTACGGAGTTTTGACCGGACGATGCCCGAGGAGATAAACCGGCTTTTGACCGATGCCATCTCTGACCTTCTCTTTACACCGTCTGCCTATGCTGATTGCAACCTTATCCGGGAAGGAATTCCCCCGGTCCGGATTCATTGCGTGGGTAACATTATGGCAGACAGTTTTAAATGTTTTTTCTCCGGACAAATTATTCATTCCCGGGTCAGAGAAAGGTATGGATTTAAGAAGGGTGAGTATATCCTTTTGACCTTACACCGGCCCGGCAACGTTGACGACCGGGAAACCCTCATCCGGATATTAAAAGTGGTAACGGAGATATCTTCATTCCTGCCGGTTATCTTTCCCTGTCACCCCAGAACCCGGAAAAATCTAACCCTTTTTAATTTAGAGAATCTGGTGCGTAAAAGTAAGATTATCTTTTCCGAACCTTTGGGTTACCTTGACTTTTCAAGTCTTCTCAGCCAGAGCAGGATGGTGCTGACCGATTCCGGCGGAGTACAGACGGAAACGACCATTATGAATATTCCCTGTTTGGTACTCAGGGAAAGCACGGAATGGTTAGAAACCCTGGATAAAGGGAGTGCTACGTTAGCGGGTATTAATCCTGAGAAGATTAAAGAAACGGTTCACCGGGTTATGACCGGAAGATACAAGAAAAGCAGTATACCGCATCTCTGGGACGGCAGGACCGCTTGCCGCATCGTCCGGATTTTAAAAAAGATTGGTTAAGGGGTTGCCGCAGAATAAAATTGATTATTTGCCAGAGGTGATTTTGGAGCGAGACAAGGAGCGAAGAAGATTGCGTACCCCCTGTGGTACGGAAGCAATGAGCGACGCAGTCGCAGCCCAAACTTCGGGAAGTCCCATCTTTGGGTCATTGCGGCGTTGCTCCTCGGCTATGTGCCACAGTGGGCACAGAGCCTTCCTCGCGCCTTGCACTGACCTCAAATCTGGGACTTCAAATAATCAATTTTATTCTGCGGCAACCCCTGAGGTTGAAATCACCATTATCGGTGCGGGCGTAGTGGGCTTGGCTGTCGCAGCCGAACTTTCCCGGCCATACCACAACGTGGTTGTTCTTGAGCGGCATGAGACGTTTGGTCAGGAGACCAGCAGCCGCAACAGCGAAGTAATCCATTCCGGCATCTATTACCCAACCGGTTCGTGGAAAGCCAAAATGTGCGTTGAGGGAGCGCGGCTCCTCTACGAATACTGCGAAAGGTATAACATTCCCTGCGCTAAACCAGGTAAATTGATTGTCGCCACAGGGGAATCAGAGATTCCTTTTCTGGAAGAGATTTCGCACCGGGGCAAAGAGAGCGGGGTGGAAGGATTACGGTTTCTGGAGCAGAAGGAAATAAATAGAGTGGAACCCAAGGTGAAAGGGGTAGCCGCCATCCTTTCTCCGGAGACCGGCATTATTGATTCCCACACCCTGATGAAACGTCTTTACGCAATGGCTCAGACTGCAGGCGTTCTTTTTTCTTTTAACAGCGAGGTGGTCGCTATTAACAGGGAGAATGAGGGATATATTATCGGCATCAAAGAGGATAATTATACCTTTTCAACGCGGATTTTGATTAATTCCGCCGGACTTTCTGCGGACACTATTGCCGGGCTGGCCGGTATTGACTGTGGACAGGCAGGATACCGGCTCCGGTACTGTAAAGGTTCGTACTTTTCCTATCAGGGGATTTCGCCGGTCAAAAGACTTGTCTACCCGGTTCCTCAGGAGGACCTTTCCGGATTAGGGGTCCACAGTACCGTTGATTTAGCCGGAAGACTCCGTTTCGGTCCGGATACGGAATACGTGGATAAGATAGATTATTCGGTTGACGCCGACAAAAAGAGTTCCTTTTACCGGAAGGCATCGCGGCTGATTGCCGGACTTGACGAAGAAGCTTTCAGACCGGATATGGCAGGAATCCGCCCCCGGATTCAAGGTGACGGATTCCGGGACTTCATCATCCGGGATGAGGCTGACCGGGGATTGCCCGGTTTTATCAACCTCATCGGCATTGAATCGCCAGGACTTACTTCCGTTTTTTCCATCGCCCGTCAGGTCCACCTTATGGTAAAATAATAAGAGGAGAAAAGAAAAAAATGTCTATCTACAGTAAAAAGGATATACTTTTTCAGGGAAACTAAACTGTTACGGTTCACTCTAACAATATGACAAGAAAAATAAGGATTTTACTTACTGACTTGTCCTATTTGAGCCACAACTACGGGGCACAGGGAATTGCTTTCCCACTAATTGAGAAATTTAACGAACATTTTAATGCTGAATACACCTTTGTATTATCTGAAAAATATCGGGAGGAAGATTTATCATTCCTGGGAAAATATAATTTCAACTTTAACATCACGCCGGTTCCCGACCCGCTCATCGCGCTAAAAAAATGCGGTCTTTCCGCATACCTTCCTTACTGGTTCATCCGGTTTATAAAAAATTGGAGTACCGTCCCCAGAAAGTACGTTGAAGAAAGGCGTTGTGAGCTTCTGGTTGATATTCTTAAAAAAAGCGATGTGGTCATAGATATATCCGGCATAGAATTTATTGGTAGTACTTTTCTGAAAAGTTTTTCCTCCAGCGCGCGTGCCGTATGTTTTCAATACCTGGCAGAAAAATACGGCAAGCCTTACTTCAAATATACCAAGTCCTACGGCCCTTTTCCGCACAAAATCTTCCGGTTCTTCGTAAAGAAACAGTTAGACGGGCTCCCTTTTGTCTTTGTCCGGGGGGAACACAACCTTAAAAGATTGAAAAAATTGAATTTGAAGGTTCCGGTTTATTCATTTCCCGATATTTCTATTGCGTTGGTTCCAGAAAGCAGGGAATGGGCGGTGGATTACATAAGCAAGCTGGGTGCAGACCCCTCAAAGCCCGTAGCCGGTATTTCCCCCAGTTCGGTTATTGCCGGAATAAAGGCGGAAGGTCGTGATTCAACATGCGGACAAAACCATATAAGACTGATTAAAATGGCCGTTGATTATTTTCGGCAAAGCGGACGGCAGGTATTATTGATTCCGCATTCAATCGGTGACGGCAGAGACATGAAGGTGTGCGACCTGGCTTTAAGCAAAAAAATTTACACGGACATGGAGAAAAAGACGAACGTATTTATTATTCAGGATACCGGAATGACTTATGCCCAGGCCAGAGCCCTCATAGGTCTGCTGAATTTTTACGTCACCGGTAGATACCATTCCGTGTCTTCGGCACTTTCCATGGCCGTACCGATAGTTTGTCTGTCATGGCACATAAAATACAGAGATATAATGTCGCAGTTCCTGGACGATTTTTTAATTGTAGATTGCAGAAAGATGGGGCCTGAAAAATCTCTTTCTTTGATAAGAAGTTACGACGAGAACCGGTGCTGGTTTGACAGAGAAAAGGTGCTGACGAGGAAAAGAGAATTAATCAACCAAATTGACCGGAGTGTATTGATACTGGTCAATGCGATCAGAGATAAGGGGTTGTTAAACAACCCCTAACCTAAAACTATGGAAGACGAAACAAACAACAATTTAGGGAAAGAGTTGCTTGACCTGATTAAACTGCGAAGGAGCGTCCGACAGTTTGACGGCCGAAAAATTCCCAGGGAAAAGATATTATCCATAATTGAGTCGGGCATATGGGCGCCGACCGGCTGCAATAACCAAGAACTCAGGTTCCTGGTTATTGACAAAGAAGAAAAGATTTCGGAAATAATTAAGTTTAAACCGTTTTTCAAAGGGGTTGCCGCCGTCGTATTAATCTTCTGCGACATGTCCCTACCTATGAGCCGGAAGATTTACAGGAAAAAAAAGGCTTCAAGACATCTCTGCTACATTGATACTGGATTGGCGCTGACAAATATGGTCAATTTTGCAAAAAACATAGGCATTGACAGTTGCATCTTTAATCTATCGGAATACCACAGAAAGGAGGAAAAGAAAAAAAGTCGGATAAAAAAATTCATAAATAAAATCAAGATAAAACTGAATTTGCACGCTACGATAGAAGAGAATTTTGAATTTTTTCTGAGGAAGAACTTAGAGATACCCGGACATCTGAAAATTATGTGCGGCGTCGTTTTCGGTTTTGCGGACAAATATCCCGACGTTACCAGCGAAATGCACGGCGGGAAAAGGATTTTAAGGGAAAAGGTTGAACGATACATGGTTAAAGAATGAGAATCGGGATGGTACTTGAGGCCGAGTTCCCTCCGGACATTCGCGTGGAAAAGGAAGTCAGTGCTCTCATCGGCGCCGGAATATCCGTTTGTGTTTTATCCCACAAAAAATACCTGAAAAAAGAGTCTGAGGAAACCACCAGAGGTGGCATCAGGGTGCGGAAGGTTGACTTCCGGGGGAGAAATTATCTGGCAAGAAAAGTCGGCAGCCTCATCTTTTTCTTAACCTTTCGCAAACCGGCGCTCATCGGTATCCTGGAAAAATTTGTTGATGACTTTAAAATTGACGTCCTCCATATACACGATTTGCCGATGGTACTTTCCGGAATCACGGTCAGCCGCAAAAAGGGAATCCCGGTGGTGGCGGACCTGCACGAAAATTATCCCTACGCGCTCCATCTTTGGAAGAACCGGCTGAATTGGATAAAACATCCGATGATTGCCTTGCGGGACAGAAAAGAACGCTGGCTGGCTTACGAAGGAACTGTCTGCAATGCTGCGGATGCCGTAATCGCGACAAACCAGGAGATGAAAGAACGGCTTGTGCAGACACACGGAATAAATCCCGGTAAAATCTCTGTGGTCGGAAACGTCTATGGGTTTGAATTCGGAGAAGATGCCGGGGGCAGCCGGGTAAACTTTCCTTCCGAAAGTTTTTTTGTTTTGTATGCCGGAGTAATGCATTATTACAAAGTCAGAACCGCGGTTGAGGCGTTATCTTACCTCAAGCAGTATCAGAAAATCATCCTGATGCTGGTCGGAAGGGGAAACAAGGAAAGCGAAAAAATTTTAAAAAATCTCGTTGTCAAACATAATCTTCAGAATAATATCGCCTTTGTACCCTGGCAACCGCTGGAGAGATTGGGCGATTACATAAAAATGAGTTCGATCTGCCTCGTGCCGCTTGAAGGGAGCGTCCAGTCCAATGCCTGTTCTCCTCATAAACTATTCCAGTATATGGCGATGGGGAAACCGGTTCTGGCAAGCGACACCCCTTCACTACAGAGAATAATTGCAGATACAAAATGTGGTCTGATATTCAGGGCTGGAGACGCCAAAGACCTGGCGGAAAAGATAAAATTGCTTTACGAAAAACCGGATTTGCGCGAGGAACTGGGAGCGAACGGAAAGGAAGCGGTCTTAACCAGATACAATTTCCGGGAAGAAGGCAAAAAACTTGTGAATCTTTATGAAAGATTGTTGTCAGGGTGAAAAAAGAAAGAAGGTTTTAATTATTACCTACTTCTTTCCACCCAAGAGAGACGTAGGTTCCTTACGGGCCAGGGGTCTGGCTAAGTACTTACCGGAAACCGGCTGGGAACCGGTTGTTCTCACTCCACTCCTGCCGGCGAATCCGGAACCTTCTTTCCGGGTCATTGAGACCGTGCCTCCTTTAAGGGAAAGGATGCGTATCTGGCGCAGGGGAGATGCAGGACTCAAAGCAAGATTACAGGAATGTCAGCACAACGAGAGAGTTGCCAAGCCGGTACCAGGGAAATCCCTCGGCTCCTATTTCCGGGAAACAGTACCATTTCCTGACAGCAAAGTTGGCTGGAAGATATTTGCGTTGACGGCAGGCCGCGCTATTATTAAGCAGGAAAAACCGCTTGCCATGGTCAGTATCTCCGGACCGGTAACCTGCCATCTGGTTGCTTCCCAGTTGAAAAAAGAATACCCGTTTCTCTTCTGGACGGCTGATTTTCGTGACCTGTGGACGCTCGACCCTTATTACCGCCATCAAGGAATAAGGAGATATTTTGAAGCCGGGTTAGAGAAAAAAACGCTTGCCAACGCGGATGCTTTGATAACCGTTTCCAATCCGCTGGCGCAACGATTAGAGGATTTTCATCACCGACAGTCTTTTGGAATTCCCAACGGTTTTGACCCGGACGAATTTGTGGAAGGCGAAAGAGAACTCCAGCCGGATTTCACCATAACCTATACCGGCAGTACCTACGCGGGAAAGAGGAATCCGGAACCGCTCTTTGTCGCTTTGAAAGAACTATTCAGCCAGGGAAAGATAGGACCGAACGAGGTAAAAGTTAACTTCTATGGTCCACCGGCTAAAGGATTGGAGAGCCTAATCTTGGATTATGGTTTGAAAGGTGTGGTGAGTCAGCAGGGTAGGGTGCTGAGAGAAGAGGCGTTGAAATGTCAGCGGACATCGCAAATTCTCCTTCTTTTGAACCGGGATGACCCGAAAGAGGAGGGTGTTTATACCGCTAAAGTATTTGAGTACCTGGCCGCTGGCCGGCCGATTCTGGCTATCGGCGGTTACGGAGGAGTGGTCAAAGAAATGCTTTCTGAGACCGGGGCCGGCGTTCACTGCCCGGACAAAGAAACGGTTAAAAACAGGGTGTGGGAATGGTATCAGGAGTGGAAAAAGACCGGCCGGGTAATTTACCAGGGAAGAAGAGAGGTAATTATGAAGTACAGCCAGAGAACGATGGCGCAGAAATTTGCAAGGATTTTAGATTCGGCAAAATGAAGATAAATATTCTTACCACAGCGGGCAGGATGCCTTCCGGTACCCACCGGATGCTCTTTGAGTATGCCAATCATTTAGTCTTGCGGTCACATCAGGTCACGCTGATAAAGTCATTAGGTGAAAAGTCGTGGCGGATGCCAAAGGGACTCCGGGAGAGAATTTACCGGCAGAGTAAGAAGGGTCTAAAGCGATTGGCGCACCGGATATCCGGACCGGAGGTGAGAGATTACCGGGTTCCCTGGTTCCACTCTAAAGCAGAATTTATTATCGTACCGTCTCTGGCGGAAAAGTATTTGCCGGATGCGGATATTCTCTTGTTCAGTACGCCTTTGCCGGTTTCTGTTCTTACCCGGATTCCTGACCGGAAAGGCCGCCCAGTAATGCGGGTCAGTGACGTAGTTTCCAGCAGTTCTTTTATTGCCCATCTGCCGGTGGAGATACCTTTGATAGCCATATCTTCTCTGGATAAAAGTTTGTTGTCGGAAAGATTTCCCGAAAGAAAATTTTTTGTTTGTGTAAACGGGGTTAATACAAACTTTTTTTCCTATCCGGAAAGAATTTTCAAACCGGCGGAAGTTATCGGCATGCTCTTCCGCCAGGGAAGGCGGACCTACCGGGGCATGGATGACGGAGTGGCCGCTTTGCAGTTAATACACCGGAAGTACCCGCACCTCAAATTCCGGTCTGCCGGCTTCCGGAGAGAAGAATGGTTGCCGGACTTTATTGAATTCCGGAACGTCTCTCGTACTCATTTTTATCCGCGCTTATTTCAGGAAGAATGGTTGCCGGACGTGGACTTTATTGAATTCTGGAATGAGTATGAACAGAGGAGACTGGTTGATTTTTATTGTTCGCTGGATATCTGTCTCTTCCCCAGCCGGATTGAATCCTGTCCCAACCCGCCGATGGAAGCGCTTGCCTGCAAATGTGCGCTTGTTTCCACTGAGGTGGGCGGAATAGACGACTTTACGGTTCCGGGAAAAACCGCTCTGGTTGTACCTCCGGGAAGACCGGAATTACTTGCGGAAAAGGTTATCACTCTGATAGAAAATCCCCTGATGTTAAAAGAGATTGCCCTGGCCGGTTATCAGAAAATTCAGGATTTTTCCCTGGAAAAGCAGGCGGCGGTTTTAGAGGAAATTCTTAAGGGGTTGAGCAACCCCTAAGAATCTCCTCTAATTTTTTGGCTTGATTCTCGTAAGAAAATTCTTTTATCTTTTCGTAGCCGGCAAGACTCAGTCTTCGTAATTGGTCAGGGGCACCAGCCAAATAAGCCAGATTTCGAGTCAGCGCATCCGGGGCACCTGCCGGAGAGACAAGAGCGGTTTCTCCGGGAACGGTAAAGTCAGAAATACCGCTGACGTCGGTGGTCACCAGACCGCATTTACAGGCAAGCGCTTCCATCGGCGGCAGGGGACAGGCATCCAGCCGGCTGGGATAGAGGAAAACATCAAGGGAACGATAAAATTTCACCACGTTTTCCTGGTTATTACCATCCCAGAATTCCACGTAAGAGGGTAGCCATCTTTCCCTTCTTTCACCCACCATACGCAGGTTCAAATGAGGGTAATTCTTTTTCACTGTTTCAAATGCCTGAATTCCGTCTTCCAGTCCTTTATGTGCCGGTCTCTTCTGATAGAAGACCATTCCGACAACTTCGGCGGGCTTAAATATTTTGTCCGGGTTGGAAAACTGTTTCAGGTTGATGCCATTTACCAGAAGGTGGACTTTCCGCTCCGGGAATTTCCGGCTCAGATGTTTTTGCAATCGGCTGGCGATGGCAATCAGGCTGATTTCTAATGGGACAGGTGTTGGATTTTCAGCAAAGAAACCTGATTGTACCATAAAGAAAGGTTTTCCCCTGTCTTCCGGGAATTGGGGGATTTGCGGAATTAAAGCCGGCGAAGTGAAGATAATAAAATCTGCCGGAGGGAGATACCGTGAAGAAACTTCCGGGATTGCCAGAATCGGAAAATCCGGTTGGAACCAGGAGAGTCTGTATCCCCGGATAGCCGGGCCGGATAATCGGTAGAGAGCCTTTTTAAATTTCAGGTTAATCCGGCGGCGGACGTCTGCCTGGTTATAAGAGTAACGGATTGTTGGCCGGTATACCGTTACCTGGTGTCCAAATCTGGTAAGGTGCTGGCTGTATTCCAGAAGTACCCTTGTCTGGCCGCTCACCTTTTTTCCCGCAGTGGCAATGATAGAAATTCGCATTTAATTATTTAGCAACCCCTTTGATTGACGGAATATTTCTTTTTGGTGTATTATATCATAGGGGTTGACGCAGAATAAAATTGACTATTCTCGAGTTTCATTTAATTATGGACCTGATAGCAGAATTGGCGGAGAAGGTAAGGAAGAATCCGAGACGACGGATTGTCTTTCCGGAAGGAGATAATCCGGAGATTCAGTCTGCCGTAAACAGCCTGGCAAAAGACAGAGTAGTAAAGCCGATAGTTCTGGTTAAAACATCCGTCTCTTCATTTGGCGAAGGGATTTCCGTTTTAGAACCGGAAAAGGAACAAGATCGGCTGAAAAAGTTCAGTGAGGGTTATGCCCGGAAACATCAGACCAGTCCGGGGGTGGCGGGAAAACTTTGCCGCAGGAATATCTTTTTTGGTGCGATGATGGTGGCAGAAAGCGAAGCGGACGGAATGGTGGCAGGAATCGATTCGGCTACGGCCATCGTTCTGCAAAGTGCCGCTCTGGCGGTTGGTTTGGCGCCGCAATCTTCTATCCCGAGCAGTTTCTTTATTATGCATTTCGGCGAACTCTTCGGCGAAAAAGACAAGGTTTTAGTTTACGCCGATTGCGCGGCTGCCGTTGACCCTGACAGTCAGCAATTAGCTGAGATTGGAGTGACCACCGCCCGTAACAGCCGGAGGCTTTTAGGGATTGAGCCAAAGGTTGCTTTCCTTTCTTTTTCCACCAAAGGAAGCGCTAACCACACCCGCACCGAAAAAGTGATTAAGGCGGTGGAGATTGCCCGAAGTATGGCACCGGAGATAATTTTTGACGGAGAATTACAGGCGGATGCAGCGCTGATTCCCCGCGTGGCGGGCAAAAAGGCGCCTGACAGTCCGGTGGCTGGCCAGGCTAACGTTTTAACCTTTCCGGACCTGGACAGCGGAAATATTGCCTATAAGTTGACCCAGTACCTGGCCGGCGCCTCTGCCTACGGTCCAATCATTCAGGGTTTCCGCCGGCCGGTCAATGACCTTTCCCGGGGTGCTAAAGCGAAGGATATTTACGGAGTGGCGATAATTACCGCACTATTGGCCAAACATCTATAGGGTGTAGATTCCCGTTAACCACATACGGGAATGACAGGAAGTGGAGGACAGATAATGAAGGTTCTGATTTTTGAGGATGAAAAGGCTAAACAACTCTATCCGCTTACTTACCTGAGACCGGTCTGGGAATTACGGTGTGGGACCAGCACATTACTGGAGAAATTCAAGAAACACTTTTTAGGCAATGACATCTATTTTTGGAGCCGTCCGGAATTAGCACCACTTTTACGACGTAAATATGAAAAACCGGTTAATGAGATAAAAAATTTGACCGGGAAAGAAAATCTGCTGTTTATCAATGGCCGCTGGCTTTTGGAACCGGACGGGTTCAATCTTCCCACAGGAGAAGAACAGAGAGTGTGTGGCGATACGATTCTCTATGGCTATCTGTCAGCAGAGAGAGTTCAGGCTGACGACGACTTGAGTTCCCTTCTAAAAAAGGTCGCCCTTCTTCCTGAAAAGGAAGTACCGGCAAAACTGATAAATTATCCCTGGGACCTGGTAAAGTATAATAGCGAGGCAATAAAAGAAGAGTTTAAATCCCTGGGCAAGAAAGGGATAGCAGGCAGGATGGCGCCGGAGAGCGTTATCTACGGGTCAAAAGAAGAGGTCTGGGTGGCACCGGGTGCGGAAATTCATCCCATGGTGGTTCTGGATACCCACGGGGGACCGGTAATCATAGCGGAAGGAGCGAAGGTCTTTCCCTTTACCCGAATAGAGGGGCCTTCCTATATCGGACCTGATTGTCAGATAGTGGGAGGCAAAATCCGGGAGGGTTGCAGTTTCGGACCCGCATGCCGGGTTGGCGGGGAGGTGGAAGAGAGCATCATCCAGGGTCATTCCAATAAATACCATGACGGTTTTCTGGGACACGCCTATGTGGGTGAGTGGGTAAACCTTGGAGCGCTGACGACCAACAGCGACCTTAAGAACGATTATTCTGCGGTTTCGGTCTATTCCGGCGGAGAGTTGATGAATACCGGAGAGATAAAAGTGGGTTCTTTTATCGGTGACCATACCAAAACCAGTATCGGAACCATTTTGAATACCGGGACCGTAGTCGGAATAATGTGCAATGTGGTAGGTGTTGGTTATTTATTACCGAAATATCTGCCTTCTTTTGCCTGGTTTATCAGCGGCAAGGTGATGAAAGGTTTTGGTCTGCAGAGCCAGATTGAGACTGCAGTAACCACAATGTCCCGCAGGAAAGTTAATCTGCTGCCGGAAGAAAAAGATTTAATTACCTATGTTCATGAGATGACCAAAGAAGAACGGTTAGAGGCGGTTCGTAAATCAAGGGGCTGAAGGAGTGAAAAATGGATAACGTTACGGAAAGAGTCAAGGCGGTAGTAATACGGCAATTGAAGGTTGATCCGGCAAAGGTTACCGAGGAGTCGGATTTTGTTAAAAACCTGGGAGCCGAAAGTATTCAAAGTCTGGAACTGGTGGCTGCTTTTGAAGAGGAGTTTGGTATTGAGATGGATGAAGAGGCTGCTTTGCAGATAAAGACCGTCGGGAACGCGGTGAAATTCATCTCGGATATTCTGAAAAAGTAATATGATACAAGGGATTTCCGGCGCCCGGGGCAGGGTCGGCGTTGATTTTGTCCCGGAGGTTTGTTTGAAATTGGCTTCTGCCTTTGGTTCCGTCATAACGGAAGGCAGGATTGTGGTGGGTCGTGATACCAGGCCCTCGGGCGTAATGGCATTTCACTGCGTCGCCGCCGGTCTTTTATCCACCGGTCATCCGGTAGTTGACCTGGGTGTTATTCCTACCCCGGCAATAGAATTTGCGGTACCGGAGATTTCTGCGGCCGGTGCGGTTATCATTACTGCCAGCCACAATCCGGCAGAGTGGAACGGCTTAAAGTTTCTGGACCGGGATGGACTTTTTCTTTCGCCGGAAGTGATAAATAAGGTTTACCGGTACGCTTCTTTAGAAAGACCGGAAACACTGTCCATGCACATTGCCCAGCAAATGGAACAGAGAGACGTTCTTTCCGGCTATCTGGAAGGTCTGATGAGATTGGTTGACGGTTCGGTGATTAAAAAGAAAGGTCTCCGGGTAGTGGTTGACTGTGTAAACGGTGCTACCGCTTTTGCCGCCCCCGCTCTTCTTTCACGATTGGGGGCGGAGGTAATTCCGCTAAATTGTGAACCTTCAGGAATCTTTTCCCATCCTCCGGAGCCACGACCGGAGAACTTGACTGACCTTTCTGAGAAAGTGAAGGACACTCAGGCCGACTTGGGTTTAGCCTTTGACCCGGACGGCGACCGGCTGGCTGTAGTTTCCGAAGCCGGGACTCCTCTTTCCGAGGAATTAACTCTGGCGCTGTGTGTTGATTGGATTCTTTCCCGTCAAGCCGGTCCGGTGGTAATCAACCTTGCTACCAGTATGGTAATTGAAGACCTGGGGAAAAAATATAAGGTCCCGGTTTACCGGACGCCGGTAGGTGAATTTTATGTGGCTGACCGGATGAAGGAAACAGGGGCGGTAATCGGCGGTGAGGGCAACGGCGGTGTAATTTATCCGCCCGGCCATTTGGGCCGGGACGGACTGGTGGGAGCGGCGCTCATTATGGAGTACCTTGCTACGCGGGGCAAAAAGATTTCCGAACTGGTGGCAGACCTGCCGGATTACGTTCTGGTCAAAGATAAGATAGCACAGCCGCCTTATTCAGCCGGTGAGATGGTTCAACGGATTAAGGGGGCGTTTCCGGAAAGCGGGTTTGACCAGCGGGACGGTATTCGTATCGCCGGTAAGAATTGGTGGGTATTGGTGAGGTTTTCCAACACCGAACCGATTATTAGAATTTTTGCCGAGGCACCGGAGCGGCAAGAGGCAGAGGAAAAAATTTCTTTTATGAAAAAAGTTCTCTCCCCAGGTTAAAAGCCCGCTGCAAAACCTCGGGGTGTTTAAGGATGCTTCCTTTTTCGGCTACGCCGCCGACTAATAACTCTTTCGTATAATCGGCGTTTATAGTAGCAAAGAAGTTTTTTACAATTGACCGGGCATTAGCAAAGAAATCCTGACGGTGTGAGGCTTCCACGGAAATAAATATCCCCGCCTTTCTTTTTGTTCCCGGTTCTTTCTTCAAGAGATATTTTGCCCGCCATAAACACTGGTAACGGTCAATCATCATTTTGGTTTGAGCCGAGACACTCCCAAAGAATATGGGGGAGGCTAAGACTATCGCATCGGATTGCGCTATTTTCAAGTAAACTGACTGCAGATCATCATTAATGATGCAGATGCCGTCATCTGGCGCTTGTGAACATTCCTGGCAGGGAACAAATTTGAGGGTATTCAAACCTACTTTTTCGATTGTTGACCCGGCCGTGGATGCGCCTTCTAAGACTTTGTCCAGGATGATGTCGGTGTTGCCGCCGATTCTGGGACTTCCGTTAATCCCCAATACTTTCATTTAATGATACGGGACATTTCAAAGATTGGCAGGAGGACCGAGACTACGATGCCACCCACTAAAATTCCCATTACCACAATCATGGTTGGTTCCAGAAGGGTTACCAGCCTGGCTAAACCGGTTTCCACCTCTTCCGCATAAACCCCGGCTACCTTCTCTAACATCGGCGACAGTTCGCCGGTCTCTTCGCCCACCCTCACCATCTGGATAAGGAAAGGAGGGAAGAGGCTGCTTTTACCCAGAGCCTGGCTCAGGGAAACGCCTTTGTTCAGGTCAAATTCAATCCGGATGATTTCCTGGCGAAAAATTTTATCCGGGACGATATTTTCTATCAGGCGGAGTGCTTCAATCAGTTTTACGCCGCCTTTGTGTAAAATGGCTAAGTTTTGGGCAAAGAGACTCAACGAATATTTACGTGAAAGTTCCGCGGTAAAGGCTAAGCGTCGTAATAACCGCCAGAGGTACTCCCGTCGTTTCTGGGTGGTCTGACTTTTTCGCCAGATTATGCAGACTCCTCCGGCGATGATTAAGAAGGGGATGCCGAAGTGCCGGAGTCCATAGGTTATCGAAAGGACAAAACGGGTAAAAGCAGGGAGGGGCACCTCGCTTTCCGCAAAGACAGAGGTGACTTTGGGTAAAACCACCATAAAGAGAAATATCAGGATGAGGACAGATACCCCGAGAAGAAAGAAAGGATAAATGAGATTGGTAACCATCCGGCGCCGCAGACTCAGAGCGGTTTCCTGGGAACGGGCAAATTCAGAAAGAACCAGGCCCAGTGTCCCGGTGGCTTCCGAGACCGCAACCAATTCCGGCAGGTTCTCCGGGAATATTTTTTCCCGGCGTAAGGATTCGGAGAAAAGATTTCCCCGGCGTAGGGATTCAGCCAGATTTAGAAATGTCTGGACAAGGCCAGGTTCTTTAATTTGGGGGGTGACCGTTTCCACCGCGTCCAGAACCGGAATATGGCTGGAGATTAAAGAAGCCAATTGGCGTAAAACTCCGATGAGTTCCTGGGGATTCCTTTTTTGCCACCGGGGGAATAAAGGTTTTTTTGCAGCCTCGCCAGCCGAAATTTTAATCGGGAAGAATCCTTTTTTTTTCAGGTCTGCCCGGCAGATGTTTAAATCCGGAGTCTCTATCTCTCCCTTGATACGTTTACCCTTCTCATTCAGACACAGGTAATGGAATCTGGGCATATTATTGAGCAACCCCTTAGGTGGTGACACGCAGGACTTCTTCCAGCGTGGTCAGACCTTCCTTGTTCTTAATTTCCCCGGAAGTACGCAGGGTGCGCATCCCTTTCTTTAAAGCGTAATCTTTTATTTCCTGGGAGGGTTTTTTCTGCATAATCATCTGGCGGATTTCGTCGTCAATGGCTAAGAACTCGAAGATTCCGGTACGACCCCGGTAACCGGTATGAAAGCAGTATTCACATCCGCGGGAACGTTGGGATTCTGTTGAGGTATTTTCCTTACACCGGGGGCAAAGGAGCCGAACTAAGCGTTGGGCGATTACCGCCAGGAGTGCCGAGGAGATAAGATAGGGCTCAATACCCATTTCCAGGAGCCGGGTCAGCGCACTGGCCGCGTCGTTCGTATGGAGGGTGGAGAAGACCAGATGTCCGGTGAGACTTGCTTGAATTGCCATATCGGCTGTCTCTTTGTCCCGGATTTCGCCAATCATCAGAATATCCGGGTCATGACGCAGGATGGAACGCAAACCCGCCGCAAACGATAAGCCGATAGCAGGGTTTACCTGAATTTGACTCAAGCCGGGAAGTTGATACTCAATCGGGTCTTCCAGAGTTATCATATTCCGGGAAGGTTGGTTGATCTTTTGCAGAGAAGCGTAAAGAGTAGTTGTTTTGCCGCTGCCGGTAGGCCCGGTGAGGAGAATGATACCGTGGTCAGAAGAAATAAGTTGTTCCAGTTGTTCCAGTTCGTCCGGATAAAGACCAAGGGTTGCCAGAGAGAAGAGAAATGAGGAAGGGTCAAGGAGGCGCAGAACCGCAGCTTCGCCACAGGTGGTGGGTAGAATAGACACCCGGATGTCAATAGGGTGGTCTTTTGAAGAGACGGTGGTACGACCGTCCTGAGGGAGTCGGCGTTCCGCGATATTGAGTTTGGAAAGAATCTTAACCCGGGATATTAACGCCGGGTGTATCGTGGACGAGAGGGTGAAGACATCGTGTAAAATTCCGTCAATCCGGTAACGGACGCGGAATTCATTCTTCTGGGGCTGGAGGTGAATGTCACTGGCGCCTTGCTGGAGAGCCTGGAATATAATCTGGTTGAGCAGCCGGATGACCGGTGCCTTGTTAGCCAAATCAAGAAGGTTTTCACCGGTTGCTTCGGTTTCAATGACCGGCATTTCGGAAAGGACCGAAGGTTCTTCATATTCACGTTTCTCTTGGGCCGGTCGCCAGTAGCCCTGAGTTAAAACGTTGATGATTTCCTCGGAAAGGCCAAAAGCCAGGTCTACCGGAAACTGCATCTTTTTTTCTATCTCCATTCGGGGTAAAGCCAAAGGGTCGGTAGAGACAATAAAGATTTTCCCCTCTTTTTTGATGGGTATTGCGGTCCATCCATGCCATAGTTCAAAAGGGATTAAGGCTCCAATCTCCTGGGTAAAATATAAGGCTAAGTCCTTTTGAAAAGGGATACTCAACTGTTCCGAAAGTCCGGCGAGAAGCGCTTCCTCTTCAACCACGCCCATCTCACGCAGAATTTCCCCGATATGCATCTGGGGTCGTTCTTCCTGGAGGTGAAGACCTTTGTCCAGGTCGGCCTGGGTAAAGTACCCGCGACCGACCAGAATTTCACCAATTTTCATTTTTCCGAGAGTGGTTTTGTTTGCTTCAGAAGAGATTTCTTTTCTTCCGTAAGTGTGGCGGCTTCTTCTTTGGTGGTGATGACGGTAGGCGTTATGAAGATATAGAGGCTGGTCTGGGTGAGGGTTTTTGTTTTGTGCCGGAACAGGTATCCCAGAATGGGAATATCACCTAAACCGGGTACCTTTTCTATTGTTTCGTCGCTGTCATTACGAATCAGCCCGCCTAAGGCTAAGGTTGCCCGGTCGGCGATAATGACGCTGCTTTTGGCGCTTCTCTTGGCGATGGTGGGCGCCAGAACGGTGGCACTGCTGGATGAAGTCGATAAGTAAGAGACCAGTTTGGTTACTTCCTGTTCAATATCCAAGCGGACGTTCCGGTCCTCGCTGATATGGGGTGTAATTTTGAGGGTGATTCCCACGTCCTGGTAGTCAAAACTCTGGGTGGGAATTGTCGAGGAATCGGTAGAATAAGTGATTTGTTTGGAATAAGGGATGGTTTCCGCCACCTTGATTATTGCTTCTTTGTTGTCGGTGGTAACAATCTGGGGGGTCGAAAGAATTTTGAAGTTACTGTTTTTACCGTAGAGGCGAAGGATGGCTCCGACATCAAAAGAACTGCCTTTGGCTACGCCGACCAGGAGCCCGGCGGGTGGAATCCCGCTCTCTATCTCACTCATAAGGGTGGCATCAACCGTTCCGCCGACCGCCCCTAATCCTTTATAGTTCCCTTCTTCCGGTTCAAAGTACTGCCATTGCACTCCGAATTCCCTTATTAAATCCCCGCTTACTTCTGCAACCAGGGCTTCAATCAAGACCTGATCGGGCATCCGGTCCAATTCCCGGATTACATTTTCCAGGGAAGCGTAATCTTCCGGACCGGCGGTAATTAAAAGACTGTTGGTAGCGGGAGCCGCCACAACGGAGATGGGAACGGACACTTCACCTGCTTTGGCCGGCTTACTCTTTTGGGCCGCTACCGCGGTTAAAACCTGGGCCACTTCCTGGGCGTTGGCGTTAAGTAACTGGTAAATCCGGAGCGTTTCCTGTCCCGGCGGGGCTGGTTTGTCTAATTCGTTGATGACCAGAAGAATCTTTCTGATATTACTGGCAACATCCGTAATGAGAAGGGTATTGGTTTTACTGTCCGAACTTAGATTACCGTTTTTGGAGAGAAAAGGGTTAATCAGAGGCAGGAGTGCTTCCGGCTTGCTGTAGGTCAACGGGACAATCTGGGTGAGAAATTTTTCTCCTAAGGCAGTCAACTTTTCCGGGTCCTTGCCCGCACCGACTTCAATATTTCCGACCTTTGCCTCTGCCAGAGGAACGATTCTAATAAGGTTAGCTCTGTTATCCGGAATAGCGGTAAAACCGTAGAGGTGTAACACGGTATAAAAGACGGACTCCGCTTCTTTGACCGGAATGGGCCTGGCAGAATAGATGGTGACGTTTCCGGAGACGCCGGGCGCCAGGGCGAAGTTCTGGTTCAGCAGACGACTCATCGCCTGGATGAAATTTGACAGAGTTACGTTATTGAAATCAATGGAAAAGGTCTGTTCCGCACAAAGATACCCGGATACCGAAAAAAGGATTGATAAGATAATAATCAGGCAACGTCGTTTCATCCTATAAAATTTCGATTTTTGCATTTTGATTTTTGAATTATTTACGGGAGTACCTGGAAGAGCAGGGTAATTGGTTGACCGGCACGTACGACTTCCACGGAAACCGGTTTGCCCGGTTCCATGGAGCGGTATATATTACTCAGACGGGAGAGACTCTCTAATGGGGAGCCGTTTACTTTGGTGACCACATCTCCATTCTGAAAACCGTACCGGCTCGCCAGAGAATTCGGTTCAATGTTCTTGACCCGGTAGCCGGTAACCTTTCCTTCCGTGACCACCGGTGCTATTCTAAGTTTTTTAATCTCCTCATAGTTCTGGTTTACTGATTGTCTGGCGGCAGTCAGACTTACCGACAGGATTTCCGGGACTTTTGTTTCTTCCGCAGGTTTAGACTGTTCCGGTCCGGAAGGTGCACCGCTGATTTCTATGGCCGGCTTGCCGGTAATTGATATTGAAGACGAAGGTTCATTGACGGAAGAAAGAAAAAGATTGACTTCTTTGCCTTCCTTGTCTAAAAGGGTAATCCGGTATTGTTCCACTTTTACAACCTTGGCTCCCGCAACAGTCCCTCCTTCCGGGTAGATGGTTTCTGTTTTTGAGCGGCGGTCTTCAATTATCGCCAGCGGCAACGAGCCTTCCAGGATAACGGTTCCTTTTAAGGTAAGGATTTCCGTCAGGAGCGGTTCCCTGACGATCGTCTTGACCTCGATTGCCGGTGGCGGTGGTGTCAATTGAAAAAGGTCACGCTGGTAGATGGAGGAGTAATTTCCCGCCAGAATGATGAAACTTTGCCAGAATATCAAGCTTTTACGTGCCGCCACTCTTTTTAGCCAGGATGTCATTGATGCTCCCCAAAGCGGTTTTCCGTACTTGTGCGTCATTGCTCTGTGCCAAATCAAACAGAAGGGGTAAGATTTTCATATCCTTTTCGTCCAACTGACCGAGTAATTTAAGACATGTAATGGCGCAGGTCTTAATTTCAGGGGATTTAGACGTTTTGGTTAAATTGACCATAACCGGAGCCATAATACTTTCCCATTGTTCTTTATCCAGGTCAATAACGTCTCTGAGCACCTGCATTGCAACCAGCCGGCTGGTTTCATCCTTACTGGACAGCTGCTCAATCAGGACCGGCAGCATCACCAGTTCAAAATCGTCAACTTTATTTAAATTCTGCAAAAGCGCCATAGACCAGATGCGCACATCCATACTGGGGTGTTTTACAATCATGCCTTCTATCTTTGGTCTTAACAATGCCTGCAACTGTTCCTTGTCCGGTTTAGTCGCTTTGGCCGCTTTCGTTTGTGCCCATAAAGAGCCCGGTATAAAGATGGAAAGTACCATAAAGAGCGTTAAGTATTTCTTCATCATTGTATCCTCGTATAGTTTAATTTAATGTAGGGGTCGGATTTATCCGACCCGCGGGCTTGATAAATCAAGCCCCTACAGTTTTAATTGGTATTAGAACCCGGGGTGGTCTACGATACTCTTCTTCGGTTCTTTTTTCGCCTCGGATGCTTGTGCCTCCCGGGTAAGGGTTCTGCCTTCTTCGTAACTTTTGACGATGTGGGGGGTTAAGAAGAGGATCAATTCCGAATCTTCAGTTGAGAGGGTGGTTCTTTTGAAAAGGTTGCCCAGGATGGGGATGTTACCGAGGAATGGGACCCTGACCTCGTTCTTGATAGTATCCGTGGTGACAATACCACCGACCACCAAAGTTTGACCATCCCAGAGGATAACATTCTGGGATGCTTCCCGGGTGGTCACCAGGGGGTAATCCTGGGTTATTCCGGCGATAAAGGTTGGGAGACTGATTACCTCTCTTACCCTTTCCACCACCAGACCCAAATTGAGCGAAATAGTTCGGTTATTGTGAATCAAGGGCGTGATTTCAAAAGTGGTTTCTACATCTGTCTCTGTAACAGTATAGGTGACGCGTTCGGGGGTTGTTGTCGTCGCTGCGGTTAGAGTTGCCGCGATTGTAGGATAAGTATCTTTGGTAGAAATTACCGAGGAACTTCCGGAAATCGCCATTATCCGGGGGCTTTGAAGCCGGTGGATGGTCCCTTCT
The DNA here is from genome assembly GCA_043797665.1 of Candidatus Omnitrophota bacterium. GTDB lineage: Bacteria > Ratteibacteria > UBA8468 > MWAK01 > MWAK01 > CAZVUE01. The sequence continues at coordinate 20,038 of JAZDPL010000058.1, read as the reverse complement.
GTTGAGAGGGCACTAACAATAGCCTGGAAATCCTGGTGGGTCAGACCGAAGTATAATAAATCGGTTCCGGTGGCTAAAGTGTCTAAACTGTCTGCGCTGCTGAATGTTGGTCCGGTGATTCTGACGTCGTCCATCATCCGGCTTTGAATTAAAAAGTTGATACCTAAACTTTTGTCTTTTTGGTAGGTTACCTCAATCAATTCCGCTTCAATCAGCACCTGGTTGACCGGCATGTCTAATTCTTTGATTAATTGTGCCACGTCCTGGGCTTGCTGGGCACTGGTGGCATCGATAATGATGGCATTGCTCCGCACGTCCGCAGTAATCGCTTCTATTCCCATGGTGTCCCGAATCGCCTTGGCTATCCCCTGGGCTTCAGTGTACTGGAGCGGATAGACTTTTTTGCCGCGCAGGGCTACACCCTCTGCGGTCTTTTCGTATTCTTCCGGAGTCAGAATCGTAATGACGTTATCCTTTTCCGTATATTTCAATCCGTTGGTATCCACGATGAGGTTCAGAATCTGGCGCAAAGGTAGGTTGGTAACGTTCATCGTCACCGTCCCGGAGATTCCGGCCGAGAGGACGATATTTACACCGGTTAAGTCGTAAATCTGTTTCAGGGCTTCTTTTAGTTCCAGGTCGGTCACATTAAGGGTGACCATGGTATCGCCGACCTTTCCCAGGATTGTCTTTCCCGGTTCCAGTACCTTTTCAAAGACGAATTCGGCTTTTTCCCTGGCGATGTGGCTGTAATTAATAGTATCCAGATACTCTTTGCGTTCAAACGCTAACCTTGCCTGTTTGAGGTAATACCAGGAATCGATGAGTTGCTCTCCGGAGACTTTTTCTGAGGCGCTTACTTTAGCAAGGTAGGTACTGGTTTCCTGTAAGACCGCTTCGGTCTCCCCCACCAAATGAAGCCATTCTTCTTCGTCATTGATTAAGATGTCACGTTTTAAAATCTGTTCCCGTTTGGGCTCCACGTAGGTTTTAATTACCCCGGACTTTTCGCCCCGCAGATGGTAACTGGCAAGGTTCTGATAGAGGGCAACATTCAGTGAATTATAGTTAGGGTCAATCGCGGATACCCGGGAAAAGAGGGAACTGGCAGACGCGTAGTTGCCGGCCCAGTAAGCCGACTGGGCTTCTTGATAGACCGGCGCGGCTTTTTCCGTCGCTTTTAAAGCATCCGCTTCTTCCCCGGCTTCCGATACCGGTAAGGATAGAAGGGTCACTAATCCCAAAAATAGCAATAATTTTGATTTCATTCCCAACATATATTTTTGTTAATCCCTATTACCTATTGTAAACGCTGCTTTGTCCAAAAGTCAAGTCAACAAGTCCCCAAATGTAGAGGTCGGATTCCTGCTTACTATCCGCAGGAACATGTTTATCCGACCCGCGGGCTCAATGAATTGAGCCCTTACCAATCCTATGGTAAGGGGACCCGCCCTACAGTTTGGATTATTCTTGTTTTAAGTAATAGAGTTTATCGTCCTTGATAAAGTAGAGATAATCGCCGATTCTTTTGACCAGGCGGTAACCCTCTATTTCTTCGCCGAGTATTGCCCGGTAGGTCCGTGTGCCCTGTAAGAAGAAGTATTCTTCTCCGGCCATAATCAGTCTGCCGCGATAACGTAAGGGTGGGCTGACCCTTTCTTCGTTGATCTGGTAGGTATAACCATCTTTGGAAAGGGAAAGGGTGCCGTTACGGTAATCATAAATTTTGAAGCCCTCCACCGTATCGCCGATCCGGGCACGATAACCGCCGCCGCTTCCTTCAATGAAGAAGTAGTCCAGACCGGCGATGTTAAGAATCCCGCGGAAATTCAGATTGAGCGCGGGTGTAGCCGGTGGAGTTACGTTTACCGGAGAAGGAAGGGTAATTGAAGGAATCTTTGCTAATTTGGCACTTTCCGGAATTGCTTTTGGTACTTTGGGTGGTTCGAATCCCTGCGGTTTTGGCGGCTTGAGAATGGGTTTAATCGGCTCTGGTGCCGGAGGAACAACCGGTTTTTTGACCGCTAATTGTTCCGGGGTTAACGGTGTGATTTCCCGTAAGCGCCACAATTCGTTGGAGAAAGGGTCCCTTATCCCTTCAATTTCAATCATTTCCGGCAAAAGGGCGGTCGGTGTTGGTCCACCCGCTGTCTTTTCCGGCGGATGAGGTTTTGTGAGGGAAGAGACTTCTTCTACCTGCTTGCGCACTGTGTCCAGACGATTGTAAAGCAGATAAAGTTCCCCCACCCATCCTGCCACAAGGAGTATCACCAGGATACGGATAGAATTTTCTTTCAGGAAGGAAACCGGTTTTATCTGAAGCGGAATTTTTGTGCGGGCAGTGGGTTGTTTTGCCGCCGGGGTAACCGCAGTAACCGCCCGGGACTCGGTGGGTAACGAGGGCGTCAGTTCGTCTGTAACCGGCGGCTTTTCTTCCACTGCCGGCGGTTCGGGTAGTTTTACCTCAAGGTCTGGTGGTGGGGGTGGTTGGGGTAGCGTTACCGGCGGGCCGGCTTTTTTTCGGCGGAAGGTCCAGACTAATCCTTTGCGGCGGATTATTTCAGGCGCTTTTGCGGGAGCCGCCGGCTCAACCCGAACAGCTTCTTTTCGTTTTGCCGGCGATGTTTTTTTACGTCGGGTTTGGGCTAAGAGTGCCTTGATTTTTGCTCTTTTTTCTGCACGTACCATAATTAACGTGGTGGTCCGGGAGGTCCTCCAGGCATACCGGGAGGACCTCCACCAGGCATAGCCTGTTGAGGAGCACTCTGAGTCGGAGCTACGATTATCTTTGTTTTTTCGGACAGTTCCTTGCTCCAGATGAGCCGCTTGAGGTTCAAGGAAGCATCCACCTTATCACCGCTCCGGGTCATGGTTATATGTTCCAGAACAAATATAGATTGTGAAGAACCTAAGTTCTGGTAGAAATATGCTACCCGGCTGCTGGTATCGCTTATAGAAATTGTCAGGGGGATTTCAATATAAAGCGGGTTGGTAACCGGCTTTCCGATCTGGATGGAACTGAGGGTTGATAATTTACTCCGGAAGACCTCCTCGCAGAGTCGTTTTACCGTATCCAGCATTATAAACAGGGTTGGAACTTCTTCGGCGGACGGGAGTCCGGTTTCCGTGATTCCCAGGGAAGAGGGTATGCTCACATTTGCCCTCACCGCTTCGCTCCGGAGGTCGTCCAGAAGCAGGTACATCGTTTCTTTATAGTAGAGCGGCGGGAAGATTTCGTCTGCAGGGAGGGTAAGAATCGAGAGTCCGGCGTACCGGCTGGCAAGGGTTTCGTAGTTGCCTTCTAAAGTTAACTTTTCCCGGGTCAGCCGGCTGACCCGATAGGGGGAGGGTGCGTTTTGAACGTCGGAATAATACTTTTGCAGTTTATCCCGTTTGGTATTTATTTCGTTGGTTAAAGCTTCGGTTTGTTTGATTAGAGTTTTATCAAGATAAACACCGCTGCCCACAAGAAGTAAGGCGATAAAACACATAAAGAACGCGCTGTACTTTTTTAATAATCCCACTATTTCACCCCCACCCTGATTTGGAACGTCAACTGCCCGGTGGCATCTCTTTCTAACGAAACTACGGCGGCATTCTGGAAAGAGGGAAGAGAATTAAGATTGAGGATAAATTGACGGACGTCTCTGAACGCCAATCCCAGATTGGACGATTTTGCGATTCCGTCCAGGATTAAAGTATTCTCCTGCGGGGTGAATTTGGTAAGATAAATTCCGGAACTGGGTAATATCCGTCCTAAGGTAATCAAACGGGATAGCCATAGATACCGCCGGTTTAAGATACCAGCGAGATTTTTATATCTTTCCTGCAATTCACTGATTTCTCTTTCCATATCCTGGATAGCCGGTAGATACTGTTCATATTCGTTCAAATCGGAGTTTAATTGTTGAATGACTGACCCTTTTATTTTACTTTCCTGATAGAAAAAGAAACTGGGCGAGAAGGAAAGGAAGAGTGCCAAAACAAGCGAAAAATGGACAAAAAAACGGTTGCGGCGCGTCTTTTTCAGCCGGATATATTCCGGTGGTAAAAAGTCTAAGGCATAATGACAAGGCAGAATATTTTGGGCCCTAAGGGCGAGCCCTACTGCAACCGCCAGACGGTTCCGTATTTCCGGTTTGATTTCGATACTTTCTTCCAGGTTTATATTGGCAAAGGGGTCGAGCAGCCGGGTAGGAGTTCTGAGACGACCTTCCAAACTTTTGGCTAAACCCGGTAACGAAGCACTGCCACCGGTAAGCAGAAAGTAGTTTAATTCCGGGCCCTTTTGCGTAAAACGCCAATAGTCAACCGAAGCCTGGATTTCGGAGAGCAGGTTATCGACGGTCTGGGTAATGCTGGTGGGTAATTCTGATTCCTCAGTCAGGGATGTTTTTTCTCTTTCGGCCTCGGCAGATTCGCTGTTTCTTTCTTCTTTTAGATTTTCCGTAAAGGTGGTGCCGGTAATGGTGAGGGCGCGGTGTAAGACTAGATTCCCTTGAAAGATTATCAGGTTGCTGCTGTCCGCACCTAAGTCTAAAATGGCGTAGGTTTTGGTACGGTCGAAATCCGGGGCACCGGAGGCAAGGTTAATTAAAACAATGGGGTCAGCGTCTAAAAAGGGAATCTGTTCGTTGAATTTTGCAAAGAGGGACATCGTTTTTCTGACGATGTCTTTTTTTACCGCGCCGATAATGAAATCGAGCGTTCCAGTTATTTCAGGCAGTCGGCGAAAGGACCAGACCACCTGTTCCAGAGGGAAGGGGATACGGTGTTGGACCTCAATTTTTAGCGTGGCTTCTACCTTTGCGGCCGCAACTGCAGGAATGGCAACGCATCGGATCAGGGCGGGACGGCCGGCCAGGGAAATAGCAAATTCCCTGGCTTTAAATTCGGCTAAAATCTTTTTGATTGTATTTACAATCAGGACATCATCTTTTTGCGGGGGGAGGGCAACTATTTCTACTTTTCTTAATATTCCTTTTCCGGCGCCGGTATCCAGAGTAACCGCTTTGATGGCAGTTGTTCCGATGTCCAGACCCAGGATGGTTCGTCTTTGTGCCATAAATTTGGGTCACAAAAATAAAAGTAGCGGGGGCAGGATTCGAACCTGCGACCTTCGGGTTATGGGCCCGATGAGCTGCCACTGCTCCACCCCGCAATAAGGATATGATAATGGAATCTGATGTTTGATGTCAAGTATTATGGGGTTGTAACAGAATGCTGATTCAGTTTTGAAATCAAAGACTTGACCCGGGTTTGAACCAGAGTTAATAGTTCCGCCTTTTTCTTTTCTCTCTCCTGAAGGTGCACCAGTTCAGAAGCCAAAGCCATGCCTGTCATTACCGCTAACCGGTGGGTAGATATTTCCCTTCCCTGATGCTCTCTTCTAACCTTTTCCAGGACTTCCTGAAAAATAGACAAGGCACGGCGGAGCATCTCCACATTTCCGGAAAGAGTATACTTCTCGCCGAGAAGCGAAACAGAGATTGTTGTGTACTTCATTTTCTTAGCTTTAAACCCAGATTTTCTAATTCGGCGATTATCCTTTCCTGGATTAATTCTATTTCCGAATGGGTCAGGGTTCTCTCTGCCGATTGGAAAGAAACGGAAAAAGTTATGCTGCAAAAGCCTTCTGGTAATTCCCGTGAGCGGTAGAGGTCAAAGAGTTTAACCTGTGCGATTAATTCGGACCGGCGATAGATTTTAGTTTCTATTTCCTTCCAGGGGAGTGCGCCGGGAGATAAAAAAGAGTAGTCCCGGATTATCGCCGGAAATTTAGCCCAGGATTTAAAACGGTCCGGAGAAGGAGGTGGATTAAGATAATCTTCGAGATAAACCTCTGCTCCCAGCAAGGGATTTTTGGCATTGGGAACCTCTCCAAAGACAGCCCACACCTTTTCTCCGCAGGAAAGAGACACGCTTTCTTTTAAATAGGGTGATGACCGTTTTTCAACCCTGAAGTTATTCAAACCTAAACCCTCCGCTAATTTTAAAAGTAATGATTTTATAAACAAAAGCTCGCCCTTTTCCCCGGAAATCAAAATTCCAAGCCGGTATTCTTCACCCGGACCCTGAGTGGTTTTGGAATACACCTTGCCGATTTCAAACAGCCCTAATTTCAAATTCCCCTGATGAATGTTTTCCAGTCCAATCTGAATGAGGTTGGGCAAAAGGCTTTCCCGCAAAGTTTCCTGTTCCTGGTTTAAAGGATTGATAATTTTCACTTCGGAATGGGTGTTTCGGGAAGAGAGGAGGTTCAAGGTGACTGCTTCGTCAAATCCCGCGGAAACAAGGTATCTTTTTATTTGTGCCGTGAGCGAAAAGATGGTTTTAGACGGTGGCGGCACTAATTGAATTTGGGGTAGTCGGGAAGGGAGCCGGTCATACCCATAAAAGCGCGCTACTTCTTCAATCAGGTCACTCTCTTCAGAGAGGTCTTTTCGATAGGAAGGAGAATCTACCGACCAAAAAGAATCAGCCTTTCGGCAACCCTTTTGGAAGGAACAACCGATTTTCGTTAATAAGATTTCAACCCTGTCAGGTTCAATTGCGATACCCAGAACGTCGGCAAGGTGTGTGGCATAGAGAGAAATAGTTCCCTTTTGGGGGGGGATTTGTCCGTCTTGAACCATAGGGGCTGTTAAACAATAAAGTTGACTATTTGGAGTCCCGGATTTGAGGTCCGTTCCCTCAGACATTAAGTTTACTGCCCGGTTTAAGCCCGCAACGACTGCCTTTGGATCAATACCCCGTTCAAACCGCAAAGAGGATTCGGTCTCTACACCTAATGCCTTGCGACTTGCCCGGATGACTTCCGGTTGAAAGAGAGCACTTTCTAAAAAGATGTTTTTGGTTCCTTCGGTAATTTCGCTGTCTTTTCCACCGATAATTCCGGCCAGAGCCAAAATTTTTGCCGAGTCTGCAATTACCAGGTTCTGTTCGTCGAGTTTTCGCTCAGTTCCATCCAGGGCAGACATTTTTTCCCCGGCTTTGGCGAAGCGGACCGTAATGTTTCCTGAAATCTTATCCGCATCAAAAGCATGGAGGGGTTGTCCCAATTCTAAAAGGACATAATTGGTAATGTCGACCGCGTTATTTATGGTCCGGAATCTTAAATCTTTAAGCCGGGTGGATATCTTTCCCCGGGTTTCGGTAATTTCTACGCCGGAAATCAGGCGGCCGGAATAGAAGGGACAAGCGTCCGGATTTTGGATAGCCACTTTCATGTTTTTGATAAGGTCTGCTTCTTTCGGGGAGGGGATTGATAAGATTGGAAGGGGCAGGTCAAGAAAGATTGAGATTTCACGGGCTAAACCCCGCATGCTCAAAAGGTCTCCCCGGTTGGCAGGTATTTCCAGTTCAAAAAGATAATCGCCGTTCTGGGAAAGGATATCCTGAGAATGTAAGCCAATGTTTGCCAGGCCGGATAATAATTCGGAGAATGAGATTTCAGCAGCCGGAAGTAATTCCTGCAGCCAGTTAAAAGAGTAGCGCATTGACTTTTACCTGCCGGACACAGTAAAATAAAAAGGTTGAAATGTAGGGGCGAAATTAAGTATTTTATCACAAAGGAGTGCCAATGAACAAATTTTTCAATTTCCGGCTGGCTAACGATATCGGAATTGATTTGGGTACCGCCAACAGCGTTGTTTACGTCCACGGGAAAGGGATTGTTCTTTCCGAGCCGTCCATTGTGGCGATGGACCGGGAAACCCGTAAAGTTATTGCGGTAGGAATGGAAGCAAAAAGGATGCTGGGTAGGACCCCCGCCAACATAATTGCGATGAGACCGTTACGGGATGGAGTTATTGCGGATTTTGAAGCAACGGAGACGATGTTGCGGTATTTTTTAGACCGGGTAAAGAGCGCCAGACACCGGTTCCTTTTGCCCCCCCGGGTGGTCATCGCGATACCTTCCGGGATTACCAGTGTGGAGAGGCGAGCGGTTATTGAAACCGCTACCAAAGCGGGTGCCCGGACCGTCTATTTGATTGAGGAGCCTAAGGCGGCGGCGATTGGTATCGGTCTTCCGGTAGAGGAGCCCATCGGTAATTTCGTTATTGATATGGGTGGAGGTACTACGGAAATGGCGGTAATTTCGTTGGGTGATATCGTCCTTTCCCGGAGTATCCGCATCGGCGGGAATGAAATGGATGAATCCATTATTGAGTACCTGAAGAAGAAATACAACCTTCTGGTCGGGGAGCGGACCGCCGAAGAAATTAAGATTCAAATCGGGTCCGCCTGGCCTCTGGAAGAAGAGTTAACGATGGATGTGACCGGACGTGATTTGGTTGAAGGTCTGCCCCGCAAGATATTGGTTCATTCCGAGGAGATTAGAGAAGCGCTGAAAGAAAATCTCGTTGCCATTGTCAACGAAGTACGGGCTCTTTTGGAGGGTACGCCGCCGGAACTGTCCAGTGATTTGGCGGTCCGGGGTATCTTTATGGCGGGCGGGGGTTCCCTTCTGCGCGGGATTGCCAATCTCCTTTCCGCAGAGACCAAAATACCGGTTCATATAGCCGAGGAACCGCTTCTGGCAGTAGTTAAAGGAACCGGAAAGATGCTTGAGGAGGAACGTTACTTCCGCAAGATTGCCCCGGTTCATGTTTAATTATGCTCTGGAGGTTTCAGAAAGAGGTTGTTTTAATCCTGCTATGTTTGTTATCCGGTGCTATTTTTCGCCTGACCGCCCGGGGATATAATACTACCGGCAAAACACCAATTCCCGAGTCCGCGGTTCGTTATCAAAAGTCCTATATCCAGGAACTTACTTTAGAGAACCGCCGCTTAAGAGACCTTTTGCATTTAAAAGAACGCAAGGGGGGTACCATTGCGGCAATTGGTGAAGTAACTTCGGTTGACCCGATCGGATGGCCCATCTGGCTTACGGTAGCGACAAATCAGTCTGAGGGGATAAGGGAAAATTTACTCGTTTTGGATAAAGACGGGAACCTGATTGGTCAGGTGGTAAGACAGGATGGTAATCTGGTGAGAGTGATGACGATTCTCAATCCCCAAAGCCGAATCAGTGTGTCTCTGCAGGAAAGCGGGAATTTGGGTGTTCTTGAAAGTACCGGTCCTTTGAGCATTCAGGTGGGATATATCCCGGCGGAGAACGAAGTTAAGGTCAATGAACCAATCGTTACTTCCCGGATAAGCCAGCATTACCCACCCGGTCTTCCGGTGGGAACAGTGCAAAAGTCAAGCGTTGGTAAAGGTTTCTTCCGGGAGGTTTCAGTTCGTCCCAATGCCAACTTTTCAACCCTGAAAGAGGTGGTAATTGTATATTAGGGGTCAGACCCTTAACCCGCGCAATTTAGTCCTGGTTCTGCTGCTTAATTTTGGAGTTCAATATTTAGCCTTTAAATACCTGCGTTTTCTGAATATCACGCCGGATTTAACCCTCATTTTTATTATTTATTTAAACCTTTTCTATCCTGAGACAACATCTCTGTTAGTAGCGTTTTCTTTAGGGTTATATCAGGACCTTTTTTTCCGTTCGCCGGTTGGCAGCCATAGTCTTATCTACCTGCTGGCGGCGTATTTAGCCAACAAATTCTCAGGTAAAAAAATCAGACTTACCGTCCGAAGTACCTTTTTCTTTTCTCTCTTTTTCTCCCTTTTTTTTTCTTTCGGATACCAGATGCTTTCCTTACCGGTCTGGGGCCCGAATCTCTTTTGGAAACCGGTTATCTTTTCGTTGTATAATGGAATATGGGCGATGCCGGCCTTTTACCTTTACCACCGGGGACTGGCCTAATGGACCGCTTTGACGTTTTACGGAAGTCTATTTCTGCCGCGCTGATGATACTGGTTCTGGGGTTACTCTATCTCCAGATTTTCGCCTACCAGCGGTTTAAACGCCTTTCTCAGGATAACTCAATCCGGACACTATATCTGGATATTCCCCGGGGCAAAATTTTAGACCGGAACGGATCCGTATTGGCCGAGGATAAGTTAGGATTTAATTTAGCCTTTGTTCCGTTTGACCTTGATAATGACTGTGAGAAATATGCAGAACTTCTGAGTCCTATTCTTGGCATGAGCCGGGCCGAGGTTAGAAAAAAGATGAGTGAGAAGTTTGCCAACCCTTTTGAGCCGCACATTTTGTTCCACGGACTTTCCCAGGAGCAGATTCATCAGATAGAGGAAGACCTCCACCAGTTGAAAGGAGCCTATATTCAGGCGGGTCTTATCCGGTATTACCCATTGGGTATGATGGCTGCTTCTATCATCGGTTACCTGGGGGAAGTGAACAGAGAAGAGATGCCCGTTTTAAAAAATGAGGGTGTACGTTCCGGCGATTTAATCGGGCGCAGTGGCATTGAGAAGATGTTTGATTCTCTTTTACGCGGTCAGCGCGGCGGGACCCAGGTAGAGGTGAATGCCCGGGGGCAACAGCTGCGGATTTTAGGGCAAAAAGAATCCAAGCCCGGCCACACCATCGTTTTGACCATCGACGGTCGTCTTCAAAAAGCGGCGTTCGAGAGGTTCGGTGAACGCAGTGGAGCGGTCGTGGTTCTTTCCCCTTCCACCGGAGAAGTTTTGGCGCTGGTGAGTAAACCCACTTATGACCCGTCTAACCCCGCTCCCTACCTTTTTCGTCCGGATAAACCATTTTTAAACCGTGCCCTGGCGGGTTTCTATGCACCCGGTTCCGTATTTAAGATTATTACTTCCATCGCTGCTTTTGAGACCGGTGCAGTGACTTCTCAGGATGAATATGAGTGTACCGGGCTGCTTACTTTTGGTGACCGGGAGTTTCACTGCTGGAAAGAAGAAGGACACGGCTGGGTATCTTTCAAAGAGGCGCTGACTCAGTCCTGTAATGTCTACTTTGGACAGATTGGAATCCAGGCCGGTGAAACCAAATTATTGGAATATGCGGCCAAGGCCGGGCTGGGAGTAGTGACCGGTATCGACCTGCCGGGTGAAAAAGCCGGCTTTGTTCCCCGGCCCGGAGAATCCGGAGGTGCGCTTAATCTTTCCATCGGGCAGGGCGCCCTTTTGGTTACGCCGATTCAGATGGTTAATCTTATTGCGACCGTAGCCAATGGCGGCAATATTATGAGACCGGAAGTGGTGAGGGAAATCAGCAGTCCGGAGGGGATTAAGATTGAAGAGTTCGGACCCTCCCTCCGGAGTTATTTCTTCGTTTCCGAGCCGACCATGTCCCTTTTGAAAGAAGGACTAACCGCAGTAGTTGCCTCCGGAACCGGCGCATCCGCTGCGGTTCCGGGTATTACGGTGGCCGGGAAGACCGGCACGGCTCAGACCGCCTCCCGCGATTTGAGTATGCCTACCCGAGGCAGTTTTGTTTGTTATGCGCCCGCGGAGCAGCCTCAGGTTGCCATGGCGGTGGTTTTAGACAGCGGCGCTTCTCCGGAAGCCGCCGCTATCTCCGGGCAGGTTTTAAGGGATTATTTTTTCCCTCCGCGGGAAGAGATAACCCCGGACACTAAAACAAATGCAAAAAGTAATTCCTCATTCCCGTATGTATTAAACGGGAATCTGAATCCCTGAAAAATGACTAAAAAATCCGGGAAGAAATCTTATCCGCTCCTGTTGGTTTTAACCGGAATACTTGTTTTTATCGGGCTGGTCCTTATTTTTAGCGCCAGTCGTGTAGTGGGGCGGAGTCTGGCCGAACTTTTCGGCAAACAATTGTTGTGGACCGCTTTAGGGTTCGGGACACTGGCTTTTTTTTATAAAAGCGATTTCCATTTCTGGAGCCGGAGTTCCATTCTTTTCTATCTGGTCAGTCTGGCGCTCTTAGTGTCGGTTCTTGTTTTCGGACATGGGCGGGCAGAAGCCCAGCGCTGGTTTAAGGTCGGGTTTTTTTATTTCCAACCCTCGGAGTTTGCCAAACTGATTTATATCTTCACTCTGGGGAACTATTTTGCGCGTAACAAAGATTCCGTTAAACGTTTTACTACTTTTTTGTGGGCATTTCTTTTTATCTTTCTGCCCCTTTTTATTTTAATTCTTCTCCAACCGAACCTGGGAACCGCTTTCATTTTCCTGCCCATTTTCTTTGCGGTTGCCTATATCGCCGGTACCCCCAAAAAGCACCTCCTTACGCTTTTTCTCTTAGGCTTACTTGCCCTTCCGGTATTCTGGTTATTCTTGAAGAATTACCAGAAACGGCGTATCTCAGTCTTTTTGAATCCGGGTGTTGACCCGTTAGGGGCTGGCTACAATATCCTTCAGTCCCGTATCGCCATTGGTTCCGGGGGTTTCTTCGGGAAAGGTTTCTTGAGGGGAACGCAGACACACTTGGCTTTTTTACCCGAACACCACACGGACTTCATCTTCTCGGTTTTAGCCGAAGAATGGGGTTTTTTAGGAGGTATTGCCCTCCTTCTGGTCTATTTTTTGTTTCTGAACGAAGTGTTTAAGATTGCCTCTTTTACCCGGGACCGGGCCGGGACTTTTATTGCGGTTGGTTTCGGAACGATGTTTGCGACCCACATATTCGTTAATATCGCGATGGCGATGGGTTTTCTCCCGGTGGTGGGAATTCCGCTTCCTTTTTTAAGTTACGGGGGTTCTTCCCTGATTACCTCTCTCAGTGCGGTCGGGATTCTTTTGAGTATTAAACGCCAGGAGACCTTTTTGTAATTGTAATCCCCTGTCATTCCCGCGTGTAGTAAGCGGGAATCCAAATCAATGGCCGTGGCAATCTCGATGGACTCTCAAATTTTAAATCTAATCCGAAAGCCGGCCCGATACATCGGGAGTGAAGTAAATATCATCCGCAAGGATTGGAATAGCGTAAAACTGAAGTCTGCCCTGTGTTTTCCGGAAACCTATGAATTGGGGATGTCCAACTTAGGGATACGGATTCTTTATGAAGTAATCAATGCCCACCAGGACTATCTCGCCGAAAGGGTCTTTGCTCCGGAACGTGATTTGGAAAAGATGTTGCGCGAGAACGGGACGTTCCTCACCTCGTTGGAATCCGGGCGACCCCTTTTCGAATTTGACCTGCTCGGGGTGACGTTGGCCGGCGAACTTTCCTGCAGTAATTTTCTCACCGTCCTTTCTTTAGGAGGTATTCCGCTCCGGAGTATTGAGCGCAGCAGGGAGCACCCCATAATTCTGGCCCGCGGTACCGGTGCTTTTACGCCGGAGCCGATGGCAGATTTTTGCGACGCTTTTTTTGTCGGTGAAGGCGAAGAGGCGGTTCTGGATATCCTTGATGTCTTGAGTGAAAATAAAGGAAGGAGCCGGGCAGAACGGCTTCTCGCTCTGAGCAAACTTCCCGGTATATATGTACCGGCTTTTTATAAACCGCAATATAATGCTTACGGTGTTTATCAGGGGTTGGAGGTTCAAAGAGAAGGAGTTCCGGAAAAGGTTAAACGGGTGGTGGTAACTAATTTTGAAGGTGCGCCTTTCCCCAAAAGGTGGTTGGTTCCCTACCTGCCAATAGTACACGACCGCATCGGTATAGAGATTATGCGCGGGTGTGTCCATCGTTGTCAGTTTTGCCAGGCGCGGATTATCTATAACCCCTGTCGGCTGCGTTCGCCCCAAAAGATTCTTACCCTGATTAAAGAATCCTTGTCTGCGACCGGATACGAAGAGGTCTCGTTGCTTTCCCTTTCTTCCGGCGATTATCCGAATCTGGAGGAATTGCAGAAGATTTTTGAACCATACTGCCGTCTAAAGACGGTGAAGGTTTCTTTCCCTTCTCTCCGGGCTGACACCCTTGTTCTGTCCGCCGCCCGGGTGGAAAAAGGGAAAAAACAGCCGGCGCTCACCTTTGCTCCGGAAAGTTCCGAACGTCTGCGTCTATTATTGGGCAAGGAGATGAGGGACAAAGACTTGATAAGCCAGGCGCAACAGGCAAGAGAAGCCGGCTGGACCAGGCTTAAACTGTATTTTATGCTGGGTCTGCCCGGTGAAACCGAAGACGACCTCCGGGAAATCGTGAGTCTAATCAAAGAATTGAGCCGGATACTTTTTCTGAACCTTTCCTTTAATACCTTCATTCCCAAACCGCATACTCCTCTGGAGAGGTGCGGGATGGCAAGCGGAGAAGATATCCGGGAAAAGAAGATGTTTTTACAAAAGTCTTTTGGTAATCGTCGTTATATCTCGCCAAGGTTTCGTTCCTATGGACAGAGTTTTTTGGAATGTTTACTTGCCCGGGGTGACCGCCGGATGTCTTCAGTAATCCTGGGCGCCTGGAAAAAAGGGGCACGTTTTGACGGTTGGGATGAGCATTCTTATTTTGACCTCTGGGAGGAGGCTCTAAAAGAAAGTGGAATCAATACGGAAAAGATGACCGGGGTTCTGCCGGAAAATTCGGTTTTACCCTGGAGTCATATCGTGGTATAATAGGGGTTGCTCAACAATAAAGTTGAGCAACCCCTTACCCTCATGCGAAGTGATATTTTACGAAAGGATTACCGGTTTGCACCGCACCGTTCACTTTTTAAGGCTTTGGGTTATACGGAAGCAGAACTGGCGCGTCCCTTCATCGGAGTGGCTAATTCCGGAAACGAACTGATACCCGGGCACCAGCATCTGGATTTGCTTGCGGAGGCGGTTAAGAGAGGAATCTATTTAGCCGGAGGGACTCCTTTTGAATTCCGTACCATCGGTGTTTGCGATGGTATCGCGATGGGACATTCGGGAATGAAGTATTCGCTTGCTTCCCGGGAACTTATTGCGGATAGCGTTGAGGTTATGGCTAAAGCCTATCCTTTCGATGGTCTGGTCTTAATTCCCAATTGCGACAAAATTATTCCCGGAATGTTAATGGCGCTTTTACGGGTCAATCTGCCCGGACTTTTAATCTGTGGCGGTCCGATGTTGGCCGGTACCTTTAAAGGAAAGAAGGTTGACCTCATTTCGGTTTTTGAAGCAGTTGGCGGCTGCAGTGCCGGTAAGGTAAGTGAAAAAGACTTACGGGCTCTTGAGGATGTGGCTTGTCCGGGCTGTGGTTCCTGCGCCGGAATGTTTACCGCCAATTCCATGAATTGTCTTACGGAAGCCCTGGGTTTGGGATTACCCGGAAACGGTACCATACCTGCGGTAGACAGCCGCCGGATTCGTTTGGCAAAAGAGGCGGGGATGCAAGCAGTAGAATTGGTAAAGAGGAATCTCACCCCGCGTGAGATTGCCACCTCTGCCGCGTTTACCAACGCCATTGTTCTTGATATGGCTCTGGGTGCTTCCACCAATACCGTTTTACACCTTCCCGCAATCGGCCGGGAAGCCGGACTTACTCTTTCCCTTTCCGAATTTGACAAACTGAGTAGAAAGACCCCCAACCTCTGTCGTATCTCGCCGGTCGGCCAGCACCATATGGAGGACCTGGATAGAGCCGGTGGAATTCCGGCGGTTCTTTCCGAACTTGCCAAAGAGGAAGGACTGCTTGACCTTTCAACGATGACCGTCTCCGGTAAGACTTTAGGTGAAATTATTTCGGCGGCGGAAGTATCGGAACCGGAGGTTATTCGTCCCGTCCGGAACTCGTACTGTAAAGAAGGCGGTATTGCGATTCTCTTTGGAAATCTGGCACCCGAAGGGGCAGTGGTTAAACAATCAGCGGTTAATGAAAGTCACCTTACCCATACCGGTAAAGCCCGGGTTTTCGAAGATGAAGAGGAAGCGCTGAAGGCGGTTTTGAGTAACCGGATTGAGGAGGGAACGGTAGTGGTTATCCGTTACGAGGGTCCACGGGGAGGACCGGGAATGCGGGAGATGCTCTCGGTAACCAGTGCCCTGTCTGGTGCGGGTAAGGACGAGCGGGTTGCCCTGCTTACCGACGGCAGATTTTCCGGTGGTACCCGGGGTTTAGCCATCGGTCACATTTCTCCGGAGGCGGCCGCCGGCGGTCCCATCGCTCTGGTAAAAGATGGCGATATTATTGAGATTGATTTGCCGAACCGGCGTCTTAACCTGAAGGTTTCCCCGGAAGAGATTGAGAAGAGGAAAAAAGGCTGGCAGGCGCCTGCTCCAAAGATTACCGAAGGTTACCTCTACCGCTACAGTCGTTCCGTCAGTTCCGCCGCCCAGGGTGCGGTCGTAGAGTAAACACCGTAAGTCTGTCATTCCTGCGGATAGTAAGCAGGAATCCACTTTTACAATTAGCCATGTCTATGATTGGATTCCCGCTTTGGACATGCGGGAATGACATTTTAATATTATTCAAACTTAGTTCCGGTTTTTAGGAAGCACGGTGGCGCGGAGGTCATGTTCTTCCGTACCGGTTACCCGGGCTTTTACGAAGGTGCCCTCAGGGAAATGCCGGTTCAGATAAGTGATGCCATCCACCTCCGGTGCGTCAAATGCGGTCCGGCCCCAGGAACATCCGGGTTTTTCCGGGACAGTTCCCTCTACCACCACGGATATTTCCTGGTTAATAAGGGAACACAATTTCTTCCGGGAAATTTCCGCCTGGATTTTCCGGAGTTTTTCCAGTCTTTCTTCCTTAATCTGTTCCGGGACAGGGTTCGGGAGCGATACCGCGGGAGTCCCTTCTTCCGGAGAATAAGTAAACAGTCCCAGTTTCTCGAATTCTATTTCCCGGACAAAATCAGTCAGGACCTGAAAGTCTTCTTCATCTTCACCCGGAAAACCTACGATAAAAGTGGTACGTAAAGTCAGTTCGGGAATAACGGAACGGAGGGTACGAATGAGCCGGTGGTATTCTTTCCGGTTACCCCGGCGTCCCATCGCCTTAAGGATTTTGTCAGAAGCGTGCTGAAGAGGTATGTCTAAATAAGGGCAGAGTTTCTTATCGTTGGCTGGCGAATTTGAAACGTAGGGGCTCAATTCATTGAGCCCGAAAGGTGAAAAGGCAAGTTCGGATAAGGTTTTTATCAGTTTGTCAGAATAGCCGGCCGGATACGTGTAGAGAAGCCTGACCCATCGGAGACCATCAATTTTACAAACTTCCTTCAGCAGGATATCCAGAGAAGGTTTTCCGTACAGGTCAACACCATAACCGGTGGTATCCTGAGCCACAATATTCAGTTCTTTTACACCGCCGGCAGCCAGAGCGGTTGCCTCGGCAATCAATTTTTCCACAGGGTAACTGCGCAGAGGTCCTCTCAGGGAGGGGATAAGACAGTAGAGACACCGGTTATTGCACCCCTCGGAGACCTTAAGATACGCATAATGAGGAGGTGTGCAAAGAAATCGGTGGGGGAGAAGGGTAATTTCTTCCGGCGGGATAAGCCGGTCAATACCGGGAAATTCTGTAAGTAAGGATTTACCGGCCCGGCTGACCAGACAACCCGCCACGTAGAATTTTTTCTCCGGGGATTGTTTCTTTAACGTAGAAAGCTCTTTTAAAAATTGTTTTGCTTCTGTAACCGCTTCCGAAATGAAGGCGCAGGTATTTAGAAAGAGGATGTCTGCGTTCTGCGGTTCGGCCACTACTTCGTAATTTTTCCGGATTAAGTCAGCCAGAAACCGCTCGGTGTCTACTAAATTTTTGGGACAGCCTAAACTCAGGGCGTATACTTTTTTCACCGGCGATAGAATACACTAATAACGATTTAGAAGTCAAACTTCCAGGTACAACCCCTTATATGCATCTCAACCTTTATTTAGCCCGGGCCGGTGTGACCTCCCGGCGAAAGGCAGTAGCACTGATTAAAGAAGGCCGCGTTACCGTGAATGGCAGCGTTGTCCGCCAGCCGTATTTTAAAGTACACAAGGAAGACCAGGTTAAATTTGACGGACAGAATACAACGCCTGAAGAATATTCTTATATCGCTCTGAACAAACCGGCCGGTTATACTTCAACCCTCAGTGATAGGTTCGCGGCGCACAAAATAGTGGACCTTTTGCCGGAATCCTTAGGAAGGCTCTATCCGGTCGGACGGCTGGACAAGGATTCGACCGGTCTGATTATTCTTACCAATGATGGTAAGTTTGCCCACCGGATAAGCCATCCCCGTTTCGGAATTGAAAAAGAGTATGAAGTGGACGTTGTTCCCTGTTTTAATCCCGCTGATTCTGAGGTGATGAAAAAAGGGGTTATTGATAAGGGAGAAACTCTGTCTGCGCATCAGGTAAAAATAATTAAAAATTCGGATTCCCGAACCGTGGTGCGGATAACAATCAAGGAAGGCAAGAAGAGAGAGATAAAGAGGCTCTTTTCTGCGTTGGGCTACCGGGTGGAAAGACTGACCAGGCTAAGGATAGGCACACTTATTCTGGGTAGTTTGCCGATGGGCGGGTACCGGGCTTTGTCCCGGAAAGAGGTACAGGTTCTTTTAGCACTTCCTTTGAATATACCCGGTCAACCAGGCAAAGTCCGAATCTGAGACTTTGGTTATCTCCACATTTATTCCGTACTCCTGTCCCAGAATCGCCTCTGAAATCTGGGGGGAATTAAGGTTAACACCTTTAATCTCACCTTTTATTTTGATTTTTCTGCCTCCCAAATTTATAAGAGCAGTAACCTCTGTTCCCAAAGCCGGCGGTTCTCCGTTGATAAGTAACTGCACTCCGCTGGAACTGATGTCGGAGGTTGTTCCGGTCCAGGACTTTCTGGAAAAGAGGCCTGATTTTGCTACCACTTCCGTAGCCATCTCCACTTTTAGCCGGTCAGCCCTTCGTTTCGGATGGCGGCGTTTAAAGAAGATATTCTTAATCAAGTAGATGATTTCGCGGTCACCACTCTGCCATTTTTCAAGTCTGGTTGGGTTTGCCAGTATTCCCTGAAAGACATGAATCAGTCCTCCTTCTTCCGCGAAGATTCGTATCACGTCATTAGGATAAAGTGGATGTTTTTCTCTTTCGGCTATTGGTTGGGAGACCACAATTTCGGTATCACTAAGGACCTCTTTTATCGTCAGGTTCCCTTTTCTCCGGGAATGGAGTTGTTCTGCCTCAATTTCCTGTCCGGATTTAAACTTTACCATAACCATTAATTTATAACATAAATCCCAAAACCCCGCAACTGACACAAACGCAATAAGTGTGTCATCCCTGTGTGCTTTCTTTCTGTCATTCCCGCGGATAGTAAGCGGGAATCCAGTCTGTTCCCCTGTTTATTTTGATAATGTTTCTCTTGCTGTTTTTATATTATTAGCCGCTGAGTCAAAGTTAGGGTCTATCTCCAGAGCCTTTGTCCAGTATTTAATCGCTTCGTTCAGCATTCCTTTTTTGTAATAGACCACTCCTACGTTGTTGTAGACCGCTTTATAAGCGGGGTTTAACCGGAGCGCTTTCCGGTACATCTCCAGGGCTTCGTCTAATCGGTTAAGGTTGTTGTAAGCATTACCTAAATTGTTGTAAATCTTCGGGTTGTCGGGATTAATCTCTAACGCTTTTTTATGTGCTTTGATTGCCTCTTCCGGTTTTCCTGATTTATCATAGGCAGTCCCCAGATTGTCGTAAGCCTGGTCAAATTCGGTGTTCAGCGCAACCGCTTTTTCAAAATGGTAAGACGCCTCTTCCAGACGGTCTGCGTTCAGGTAGAGAACTCCCAGTTCGTTCCAGGCACGAAAACTGTTGGGATTATACTTAAGTACTGCCTGGTAAAACAGAATGGGGTCTTTCCAGACCGTATTCTGTTTCATCGTCAGTAAGGAAAAAAGGCAAATAATGACCAGATAAACGCCGAGAGAGCATTTTTTGAGCAGGTTTTGAGGGTTTGGCGGCACCTTTTTTATACCGTCCCAGACCAGACCTATTATGCCCAGAAAAAAACCAGGGCCGGGCAGATACAGCCAGTGGTCTGCCAGAGTAGTATTTATCGGTACGATATTTGCCATCGGCAGTAAACAGAGGGAGAACCAGAGGAAACCAAAAGCTGCCGCCTGGTTTTTGCGTCGTAGGTGAAATATTAACATACCAAACAACGCCAGAGCCGTTACCGAAAGAAGGGTTTCCGGTTCCAGGAAACTTTTGGCGTAGGGGATGCCCTTTTCAATATGAATGGGCAAGGGAAAGAAGATGAGGCCGAGCAATCTTACAAAAGAATGGCTGAAGGTTAAAAGCCGGAGGTACAGGTTGGGAACGCCCTCCGAGTAAAGATTGGAAAAATTTAATACGGTCA
>JAZDPL010000026.1:0-9815 GCA_043797665.1 Candidatus Omnitrophota bacterium | reverse complement strand
TCATTTGGTTATCTCCTTCTCCGGGTGGCCCGGCAGAAGCCATTCGGTATGGAACTCGCGCATCCTTCCGTCCGGCGTGGTGATAATTTTGGGGTCATCCGGACCGCCAACCTTGAAATAACCGTGCGCACCAAAGTAGTCGCGCTGTAAAGCGGCTACCTGGGCCGAGAACATCACCGGACTGCCTAACTGCAGGATATAGTCGTAGGCGCTGTCCATCGCCAGAGCAGGGACACCGGCCGCATGCGCTATTCTGATAAACCGGCCTAACTTCTTCAAATTCCGGTTCACAAACTTCGCAAATTTCGGCGCCACCAAAAGGTTTGGCAAATCAGGATTCTTTCGGTACGCCTTGGTTATCTCATCCAAAAACTGTGCCCGGATGATACAGCCGGCCCGCCATATTTTGGCAATTTCACTTAAATTAAGTCTGAACTTATACTCCCGGTCAGCCGCCTGTAAGAGTGCCATCCCCTGGGCATAAGAAGAAATTTTGGCGAGATACAGGGCATCGTGGGCAAGTTTAATCAAACCCTCTTTTGCACCCGGCGCCACTTTTCGGGCAACCCGGAGGCTTTCGGAGACTTTTAATCTGAGGTCTTTGTCCTGGGACATCTCCCGGCTGAAGACCGCAGCGGCAATAGTAGGAACAGGAACAAGTAATTCCAGCGCGCTCTGAACCGTCCAGGTACCGGTCCCTTTCATCCTGGTTATGTCTGCCACCCGGTCCACCAAATATTCGTTGCTTCCCTTATGGCTTTCCCGCATACTGGCTGCGGTTATTTCAATAAGATAGGAACGCAGAATATCACTCTGCCCGTTCCATTCCGCCATAATGTCGGCAATCTCTGCGGAAGAAATGCCCAAACCGTTCTTAAAGAACCAGGCGCACTCGCCAATCAGTTCCATGTCACCGTACTCAATGCCGTTGTGGACCATCTTGACGAAATGACCCGCGCCATCGGGACCGATGTAGGCGACACAGGGAGCGCCGTCAGAGGCTTTGGCGGAAATGTCCCGGAAAATCTGCTCTACCAAGCGGTAGGCTTCGGTCTGACCGCCCGGCATAATGGCTGGACCTTTCAGGGCGCCTTCCTCTCCCCCGGAAACACCGGTGCCGATAAAGAGAATACCTTTTTCGGTCAGGTCAGCGTTTCTGCGAATCGTATCCTTAAAAAATGAGTTGCCGCCGTCAATAATTAAATCGCCTTTGTTTAACAGAGGCACCAGCTGGTCAATGAAACTGTCTACCGGTGCACCCTCTTTCACCATCAGCATTATCTTTCTGGGTTTCTTTAATTCCGCCACCAGGCTTTTGAGGTCATAGGTGGGAATTATCTTTTTCCCTCCGGCGGGGCCTTCAGTAAAAGCCTTCGTCTTCTCTGCGGTCCGGTTATAGACCGCGACCGTATAGCCCCGGCTCTCCATATTCAGGGTTAAGTTCTTACCCATCACTTCCATGCCGATCAGACCGATATCCGCTCTTTCCATCTCTATTCCTCCCTGTAACAATGTATTGCGCAGGCTACCTTTATACCCGGCCACAACCACCGTCCTCTAATATCGGGATATCATCCTGGTAGCCGGACCCCTCGTCTTTCTCTGCGCCTTCCGGCGGAGTAAAGACAAAGACCTCTTTCGGAATTCGTTTATCTAACCGTATGTTCTCGCTGACCACTTCGCCTATCATCGTCATTTCATCGCTGGAAAGTACCCCTTGTGCCTTCATCATCCGGGAGATATCCAGTCGCACTTTTTGGATTAAGTAGGTTTCCGCATTTACCCAGAGGTCAATATTCCCGTCACTTTGAATAAACAGCAGGTGGATTGTCTTTATTCCCGAAAGGCTCTCTTCACCGATAACTTTGATTTCTTCCACGTTTTCCATCAGTTCCGCATACGGGTCATCGCAAAAAAGCGTAAGAATCAGGACAAAATCAAGGTTAATAACGTAATCCTCCACGAATTTTGCAAAGTTTTCCGGTGTCTTCTGAACCGTATATTTATTCAGGAGGGGTATGTAGGTGTAGACATTCTTCCCGTCGGAAATAATGTCAGCGGCACCGGATTCCTGACAGCCCGACTTAAGTGTAATCGCAAGTTTGTTTGGACGTTCAAGTACCACCCGGAACCGCCAGGAAGTTTTATTCTCTATCCCTTCTCCGGTTACATAGAGAGTAACCAGCGTCTCATCCTGATAGGTAAGGATTCCTTTGTAGGTCTGGGCAACCTTTTTGACTATCTCTTCACCGGAACCGGCACAATATCCGGAAAAAGGCAACGCGGCCATAAAAATCAAACCGGAGAGAATTAACCCGGATATCCTGCGACATAAGACCGGCCTCTTTTTTTGTGCCATACGTTTCTCCTTAGATTCTTCGTTTCACTCAGAATGACAACTGTGGTTTTACACTCCGGAAAACGCGTTGAATCCGCCGTCGATCGGCAGAACCACGCCGGTGACAAACTTAGAAGCATCCGAAGCCAGCCAGATTAAGGCACCGATAAGTTCACCGGCTTCTCCAAACCGGCCTAAAGGGGTGTGGCTGATAATCGTTTTGCCCCGTTCGGTAAGGTTTCCCTTTTCGTCGGTCAAAAGATACCGGTTCTGGTCGGTTAAAAAGAAACCGGGCGCGATGGCGTTTACCCTGAGGTTCTTGTTATACTCCATTGCGAAGTGAACCGCCAACCACTGGGTAAAGTTGCTGACCGCAGCCTTGGCGGCGGAATAACCGGGAATTCTGGTTAAGGGTCGAAAGGCGTTCATAGAAGAGATATTGATAATGGAGCCGCCTTCCGGATTCTTTGCCATGGATTTGCCAAAGACCTGGGCCGGAAGAATGGCGCCGCCGAAGAGGTTTAGAGCCACCACCTTCTGGAGCGCATCCAGGTTCAGGTCAAAGAAAGGGAGTTCCCGGGAGGTGGTTGCCTCTTTCATATTTCCACCGGCGGCGTTGACCAGGATATCAATCCGGCTGAAGTCGTTCATTACCTTTGCGCGGCACTTTTCAATTTCGGTCTTGTCCAGGACGTTAATAAAGTAACCTTTCACCTCTATCCCGTCTTTTTTTAACTTTTCCGCGGTCTCTTCGGCGTTCTTCAGGTCACAGACAGCAACCTGCGCACCAGCTTCACCCAGGCCCTTTGCCATCTCCGAACCCAGAACACCCGCGCCGCCGGTAATAACCGCATACTTACCCTTCAGATTGAAAATTTCCACTTTTCAATTTTAACACAAAAACTCAGGATTTGCCAAAAAGCGGAGGGGCAAGTCGCACCTCGCTTCGCTCGGAGCTCTCCAAAGGGAGTTTACACTCCCTATGGCGGTCGCTACGCTCCCTGTTACCCTCTCTACTACGCAAGGGGGTTCTTCGCCACCCCCTTGGCAATCCCCCCCTTGAACCTACGTATAAATTCCTGTAGGTTCAAGGAATTGGATAAAAAGGACAATTAGGATAAAATAATCTGGATGGAAACTAAAAAAGCCAAACCTGTTCTTATTGGTGTGGTCAACCGTATCAAGGATTTAGAAATCCTTTTGTCCCAACGCTGGTACCGGATACCGGTGAAAAAATGTCCCAAGCGGAAGATATCTTATCTGGCTTTTTATCAGACCGGTCGTTTTGGCCAGGACGGAAAGAAGGTCCGGTTTTACGCCAGGGTAATTTCCCGGCGGAAGGTGAAACGAAAGACCATTCTGCCCGGGGAACCTGACCACCCACGGAAAGAAGAGTTCTATTACCAGTTCCGGCTTGGCCGGTTACAGCGTCTGCTCCAGCCGGTTCATAATCGTACCCGGCGCCGGGTCAGTTTCGCTTTTACCTTTTTGGAAAGGCTTCTTTCCGCCAGAGAAATCAGTGAAATATTTGAGGTCTCACCAATAGAAGAGTTGATGGAGAAAGAGTTGTTACGGAGTAAAATCCCTTTTCAGAGGGAATATCCGGTATTCCAAAACCGACGCCTCCGTTACCGTTTAGACTTTGCTATTATCCGCGGTTCAAAGAAGATTGCGGTAGAGTGCGACCGACCCGCGTGGCATTCTCAGCCTAAACAACGAAAAAGGGACCGAAGACGCGATGCGTATTTAAAGAGTAAGGGGTGGAAAGTATTGCGGTTTACTGACCAGGAAATACTCAGACAGCCTGCCCGGTGCCGGAAAACAATCCTCAACCACCTGTAAATAATAGCAGGACGGATAAGAGTAAAAGGTAGAGGCTGAACCAGACGAGCCGGCCGGAAAGGACGAGCCGGCGCAAAAGACGGAGGGCGAACAGACCGGCTACAAAACTTGAGATGAAACCGAGGATGAGAAGAGGGTCCGCCACCATTACGCCGGACTTGAACGCCTTAACGGTTTCAATTAAAAAAGCCCCGGCTACGGCAGGAAGGGAAAGAAGAAAGGAGAAACGAAAAGCCTCTTCCCGGGATATACCCAGAATAAGACCGGCGGAAATAGTGCTGCCGCTCCTGGAAATACCCGGCAGAATTGCCAGAAGTTGTGCCAAACCAACACCAAAAGCATTATGAGGTCTCAACTCTTTTCTGCCTTCCTTTTTTAAACCGGCGGTTGCCAAAAAAAGGCTGGTGATTAAAAACATCACCGGAAGAAGAGTTAAGGAACCAAATGTCTTTTCTGCCCGGTTTTCCAGGAGTAAACCGAACAGAGCCACCGGAACGCTTCCCACGATAACCGCCTTCAGATAGTTCCGACCCTCTGTTTCCGGTTTCCGCAAACTAACAACCATCTTCCGGATATCCGGCCAGAAGTAGTAAACGGTGGCTAAAAGCGTCCCGCCGTGGAGGAAGACCGCCAGAAAGAAATCAAACGCGGGGACCCCAATGTCAGATTGGGGAGAGGCTGAAAACCACCGGCTGAGTAACGCCAGGTGCCCGGAACTGGAAATGGGTAAAAATTCCGTCAGTCCCTGGACCAGCGCCAGCAGAATAATTTTAATCATCTCTGTTTGTAGCGGTGCGATTCATCGCACCGATTTTCGGGTCGGATAAATCCGACCCCTACAAATATGTCGCATAAACCTGTCCCTGCATGCTTGAGGCAGGAATGCCACCGCTACTTTACCAATCCCTGATTGACTCTTTTTTTGAACCTGGGCGCAGGCTTGAAGACCACGGTGAGGTGAGTTGGTACCGGCACCGGTTCGTTGGTAATCGGATTACGGCCCATCTTCGCCTGGCGTCTCTTGAGGCTAAAGGTCCCGAAGGAACGTATCTGGAGCGACCGGTTCTCTATGACCGCGGTCTCTATTTCCGCCAGAAACTGGTTAACCACCTCTTTCACCACCCTCTGTTCCAGGCCGGTTCTTCCCCCAATCAACTGAAACATCTTCTGCCGATTCATTTTCCCCCTCTTTTATAATACTGAAATCCATATTCAACGAAGGTATCCGCCATTGCCTTTATTTTTTCCCGGGGATGACCAACTGCTTCCGGAGAGGGATACCATTTCCCGATAAATCCTCCCTCAAATTTTCCGAAATGGTCAATGAGTTTCACGGCATATCTCTTAACATCTTCAACGTTTCCTTTTGCCATTGTATTCTGAATGTCCACGGGACACCAGAAACAAATTTTCCCGCCGTAAAGTGTACTCAGCCGTTCAACGCCCATATTTTCCTGCTGGTCCATCTGTATCACATCAAGGCCCGCCTCAATCAGACCGCCCAGGATGTCTGTTATATAACCACAACTGTGGAGGAAGGTAAGGATTCCTCTGGCGCGGGCAAACCGGTACACCTTTTCATATTTCGGCTTCCATACCTTTTCCCAGACAGCAGGGCTTACCATAAGCCGGTTCTGAAGACCCCAGTCGTCACAGGAGATAATTCCGTCAATACCAATCTCAGCGAACCTTTCAATGGATTCCATCGCCACGCCGCAGAATTTATCCAGGAAGTCGTCCAGTTCTCCCGGAAAGGTATACGGGTCCGTCCAGGCGGCCTCATGACCTCTCAAATATTCAAGCCGGTGAATGAGGCTGAAAGGAATGCCGGCCAGAACGAACTTTCCCTCCTTGTTCTCTGCAACCACCTTTTTTGCCGCGAGATATCTTTCCCTCTTTGTATAATCCGGGAATTTATAACTTTTCATCCGGGAATAGTCTGAGAGGGGATGGAATTTCACCTGTCCCATGGTTTTGTCTCCGGGCAGTTTTTCCCATATGCAGCCCCATTCATCTTCCCATCTTGTGTCAGTCTTTACCGCCGGATGCCAGGACGGGTCAGGGTCGCAGTCTGCATAAACAAAATCAGTCCCCCACTCTTCCGGCAGGTCATAGGGAACCCTGTCCGGACCCATAAATTTGACCGCTCTCTTCACTCTTTCTCTGGATGTCATCTCAAACCTCCCCCCTTCCTCATTGCAATTTGCTCCCCGCCGGTTTTACTTTTTTCCTGTTTTGGGGTATATTATAATACTTCACTTGGAATTAATGCAAAAGGAGCGCCACGATGGAACTGACACTACGGGAGAGGTTTCTGCGGACGATGCACTACCAGCATCCAGGCCGTATTCCCAATTTTGAATTTGGCTACTGGGCGGAAACTTTACCCCGCTGGCATTCTGAAGGCTTGCCGGCTGAGATAAACGATGAGGCGTCAGCCTACCGCTATTTCGGAATTGAGAACTTTGTTTATCTGGGCATCGACCTCAACATCAAACCACTTTTTTCCGAAGAGACCATCCGGGAAGACGACGAATACCGCATCTATAAGGATGGCCGGGGGATTATTGCGCAGATTAACAAAAAAGGCACCAAATCCATTCCCCACTTTATCGAATTCCCGATTAAAAGCGGGAAGGAATGGAAAGAGTATAAAGCCCGGCTTTCCGACAGTCCGGAAGGCCGGATACCGGATAACCTCTCGGAAATTGATGCGAACCTGCGTAAATCCGAGGCACCCCGAACCATCTTTTTCGGTTCTATGTTAGGCTGGGTGCGTGACATCGTAGGTTTTGAAGCCCTGGCTTACCTGGTATATGACGAACGGGAACTGATTGAGGATATGGTGGAGACTTTCTGCCGGATTGCCGAGAGGTGCCTGCCCATCGTTCTGGAAAAGGTGGAATTTGATGCCGCGGGCGGATGGGAAGACATCTGTTTTAACTCCGGGCCGCTGATCAGTCCGAAGATGTTTGACGAAATAGTAGTACCCAGATACCAGCGTATCACCCGGATTTTGAAGCGTTACGGCATCGATGTCATCTACACCGACTGCGACGGAAATGTCGTCCCTTTAATTCCTTCCTTCCTGAAAGGCGGGATTAACTGTATGTTTCCGTTAGAAGTACACGGAGGCAGTGACCCGGTTTTAATCCGGGAGAGGTTCGGTCCGGACGTCCTCCTGATGGGCGGTGTGGACAAGATGGTTCTGCGTAAAGGACCCAACGAGATTGAAAAAGAGCTTTTACGAATCAAACCGGTGTTGGATGACGGCGGTTTTATCCCCCACGTTGACCACCGGGTTCCGGCTGACGTCAGCCTGGAAAATTACCAGTTCTACCTGAAAGTTAAAAGGGAGATATTTAATCTGTAAATCAAAATACCTTACGGGTGTCATTCTGAACGGAGTGAAGAATCTTCATTTTAAGGTAATAAAATCTGAGATTCTTCGGCAAATAACGCCTCAGAATGACATCCTGGGACAGGAGGGTGTAATGTATGCGGTAATAGAGACCGGAGGTAAACAGTACTCTGTATCCACGGGAACGAAACTGAAAGTAGAAAAACTGCCTGTTCCTAAAGACGGAGAGGTTATTTTTGAGCGGGTGCTCCTCTTTGTTTCCGACCAGGGCGAAGTAGTAGCTGACTCGGCTAAACTTTCCGGGATAAAGGTAAAGGCGAAAGTTATTGAGGAAGGAAAGAACAAGAAAGTTTTAGTATTCAAAAGAAAATCAAAGAAAGATTATCAAAAGGCTTTCGGACACCGCCAGCCCTACTCTCGGATTGAGGTCGTAGATATAATCCAGAAGTAGGGGCTTGATTTATCAAGCCCGCGGGTCGGATAAATCCGACCCCTACAAGTTCGCACCGAAGGTGCGCTAATTAATTTGCCTAAGGCGTTATTAGTAGTAATTGACGAAGGTCCGGCCGGGTTTCCGGCTGACCATGCGGCGGAAGAATTAGAGAGTCTTTGCCGAACCGCCGGCATTGATTTCGGAAAATCCCTTTTTCTCAAGGTCCGTGAACCGGTCAGTGCCACCTATTTTGGGAAGGGTAAGGTCTCGGAGATAGCGGACCGGCTCAAAGAGAACGGATTAGGATACGTAGTTTTAAACCTTGACCTTTCCGCCACTCAACACCGGAACCTTGAGAAACTCTGGGAAGCCGAAATTTTAGACCGGACCGGACTGATTCTGCAAATCTTTTCCCGACACGCCCACAGTGCCGCAGGAAAGTTACAGGTAGAACTTGCCCGGCAGAACTACCTGCTCTCTCGGTTAACCGGTCGGGGAATTCTTCTTTCCCGGTTAGGCGGCGGTATCGGCACCCGCGGACCGGGCGAGATGAAGTTGGAGGAAGAACGGCGCCGGATCCGGGAACAGATTCGGAGGGCAAACGAGCGGCTCACCGCCCTGGAGGAACAGCGCCAGCGCACCCGGGAACTGCGCCAGAAAAAAGGGTTTTCGGAAATTACCCTGGTGGGGTATACCAACGTAGGAAAAAGTGCGCTCCTGAACGCCCTTTGCAGAAAACCCTCCGCGCTGGTGGCGGATAAACTTTTCGCCACCTTAGATACTACGACGCGGCGTCTTTATCTTGGAGAAAACAGGTACGCAGTGGTTACCGATACGGTGGGCTTTGTCCACAATTTACCTCATATGCTGGTGGCGGCTTTCCACGCCACCCTGGAAGGCGTTGGTTCATCCCAATTAGTTCTTCTGGTTCTGGATGCAAGTACATCCCTGGCTGAAGAACACCTCCGGACAACCAGGCAGGTGCTCAACGAGATTTCGGCTAAGGATGTACCGGCACTTCTTGTCCTCAACAAGTCCGACCTGATAAATGCAGAACAGCAGGAGCGTATAAAACGAAAATTCCCGGAAGGACTTCTGGTTTCAAGTTTAACCGGCGAAGGGATTTCTGATTTGAAGACCGCCATCGCCCGGAGATTATGGACGAATTAGAATTTTTAAAAAAATATCGCTCCTTCCTCATCACCGGCCACCTCTCCCCGGACGGAGATGCGATTGGCAGTGAAATTGCGCTCGCTCTATTCCTGCAAGAAACAGGCAAAAAGGCGATAATAGTCAATGACGAACCCGTCCCCGCTAATTATCGGTTCTTATCAGGAAGCGAAATAATTCAAACGATAAAAAACTTTAAGCAACGGAGTCCTAAAAAAGAACCTTTTGAAGCCGCGATTCTATTAGAGTGCAGCAGTAAGAACCGGGCCGGACAGACCGGTAAGTTAGTCGGCAAAAAGCCTATTCTCAACATAGACCACCACTTTGACAACACTCTTTACGGAGACGTCAATTTAGTCCGCTTTAAAGTTTCTGCCTGCGGTGAGATTATTTACGATTTAATCCGGAAAGCGCGGGGCACTATTACCGAAGAGATTGCTTCTGCTCTCTACACCGCTGTTCTTACTGACACCTCTTCCTTCCGGTTTCACGCCAGGACCAGAACCTTCCGGATTGTCGCTGACCTGACGGATAAAAAGGCAGACCCGGACCGGATATTTGAAAAGGTCTACGAGCAGGTCTCTTTTCCCACCCTGCTCCTGTTAAGCAAGAGTCTCTCCACCATTACCCGGGCGTTCGGGGGGGTGGTAACCTACTGCCGGGTTGACCGC
>JAZDPL010000082.1:0-5811 GCA_043797665.1 Candidatus Omnitrophota bacterium | reverse complement strand
CGGGCTCATCTGTCCCAAAGGAATAACTACGGTCAGTGAATTAGAAGCTTTAACATAGGTGGTTGTTTGGTGCTCGCCAAATTGAGTCTGCGATCCATGCCGGAAATTTTCCCCGAAAACATCAAGGTATGCCTGATAATTTGTGTCTGTTGTCGCCTTGAGAACTCTTGGACTAACACCGGAAACATAGGGGGCCGCGTCAGTATAAGGCGCCTCGCCCCGGATATCAATTCTTCGAATCATATCGTTCCAGGAATCACAAACATACAGATACTTATTAACGGGGTCAATTTCCAAACCGGCAAGATTATTATACTCGACTGACTTTCTCTCACCATTAAGATAGCCCCTTTCCCCGGAACCGGAAACCAGTTTGACTACTCCTTTTGTTAATTCTAAAACCCTGACCCGATGAGAGCCGGCTTCCGTAAAAAAAACTTTATTGGCATAGTACTTTACATAAACCGGGTATGAAAGGACCGCGCTTCCGGAAAGACCGTCGAGATATCCGTTCCGGCCGTCACCGGCAACGGTCACTGTTTCACCGTCGGCTATTTTTACTCGGCGGATACGGTGGTTGTTCCGGTCGGCCACAAACAAATACTGGCCCGTGTTATCAATATCAAGGCCGTAAGGATTATTGAACTTGGCGTTCACACCAATACCATCGGCAAAACCGGCTTCGCCGGAACCGGCGATAAGCCAGGTTTGACCGTCGGAAATTCTTACCTTCCGAATGCGGTTATTGCCGGTATCGGTTACGTATAAATACTGGTCATCAGGAGAAATAACTATGTTGGCGGGGATATCAAACTTAGCCGTGTTCCTTGTTCCCTCAATGTAGCCATTCCCGGAACTGGTGACATTATAGCGCCCCGAACCGGAAACCAGAAAGGAACTTTGGGCGCTGATATTAACGCCTCGGATACGGTTGTTCCAGCGGTCAACCACATAAAGAGTATCACCCGCTGAATTGGCGGTAATGCCGGCGATGTTTGAAAAGCGGGCCGTGGTTCCGGTCCCCGCTTCAAAGGTGTAGTTATCAATGCTGTTGCCGATCACAAAACTGACCTCGCCTGTTACCCGGTTAATTCTTCTTATCTTATTATTTTCCGCTAAATAGAAATATTCGCTGTTCTCGGTCAGCATAAGATCATAAGGCCGGCCGAACAAGGCTATCGAATTGGCCCCGTTCCTGTTGCCGAACCGTTCCTGGCCGGCTACCGCATTATTATCAGCCACGTTATTCTTATTGTAGCGGTTGATGGTGCCGTTTCCCGCTAAATATATATAGTTACCGCGAACCTGGACTCCGGAATAAGCATTTATCCCGACCATCTTTGAGTCATATGCTATTTGAGTGGTTGTCCTGGTGGCTAGACTAATTTTTCTTATCATACCGTAATGACCGGCATCTTCGTCAGTGACATAAAGGGAATTAGTGCCGGCATCATAACCAACTCCGTATACTGCCCTAAATTGGGCGGTTGTGCCTGTCCCCTCTTTATAGCCTTTGGTACCGGAACCGGCGATCACCGTTACCGCCCCGCTGAAGGTATTTACGGCTACCACTCGGTAATTGCCCTGATCGGCCACATACAAAGTACCGCCGTTGCCCGATATATCTATTTTTCTGGGAGTAGAAATATTGGTAGTCAAGGTGGTAACGGCGCCGGTGGCCCTATTCAGTTTTTTAATGGCATTATTATTAGTATCGGCAATATAAAGAAAATCGCCATAGGCGGCTACGTCTTCAGGCATGGAAAGGCCTGAACTGATATGGGTTGAAACATTGCCGTAGACATCTATTTTCCTTATCTGATTATTATAGGTATCGGCCACAAAGACATTGCCCGAAGAATCGACAGTGATGCCGACAGGCTGGGCAAATTCAGCCCCATTAGCCGCACCGTTTAAAAGACCATATGAGCCGGTCCCCGCATAAGTGGTAATAACGCCGTTTTTGTCTTTTTTTCTGATCACATTGTTGTAGGTGTCGGCAATAAATAGATTGCCGGCGGAATCAAAAGCCACGTCGTTCGGAAAATCAAGATAGGCATCGGTTGCCTGGCCACCATCACCGTCATAGATTTTTCCAATATAGGTAGAGGTATCGCCGTAGGCCGCAGAAGCTATCCCGGAAAAAATAAAAAAAGTTCCAAACAAGATAATTGGAACTAGAACAATCAAATAATAATTCTTTGAAATCATAAGTTTTTTTATGATAATAATTAACTAACGTTTATTATTATAGCATAAAAAAACGGAAAAATCAATAAAAAAAGGGGTGGCTTCACATCTTTCAGGAAGCCACCCAACCGTTATCACTAACGGTATCTAATAAGCGAGTTGTCTTGCGTATTCCTTGATGCTCGCCAGCTGTTCAGCTGTCGGCGGAGGAACCAGCCAGACGGTGATCCGGTAACTGCTCTTGGTTCCCGGACCGTAGAATGCTATATACTGACCGATTGGCCCTCCGTTCTCGGTACCGGTGTGCCTCTGGATTGTGGCCAGGACTCCCCGGGACCTCGGCAGATTCACGCCGCTGACAAGAGTGCCGTCTAGCAGCACCTTGTAAAGAGCGAACTTGACCTTGTGTCCGAATGCCGGTTCCCAGCGATACTGGACACCGCTTTGGTGCTGGAGGGTAATTACCGGCCCTCCAAAAACCTGCCTCGGGCAAGGAACGTCTTGCCGGAACTTATGGCCGAAATCTGTCGGATAGAGAGCTGCTTCCGAATCCCAGCTCACTTCCTTTACGCTTTTGCCGCGAAGGCGGGCGTAATCGGTAATGAACTTGTCTTCGAGCTCACCCTCTACCATGACGGCAATCCATTGGCCGAAAACAAGGTTGTACCCCAGATGAGTATCACCTGCTTTCCGAACCGGAATTCCTCCCTGGTAGAATTTGGAAGCGCTGACTGGCAGCGTGTAGTTAGGAATCGGCCCACCTTCAAGGCAGAGCCCCATCTCATCTGAGCCCGGCGTCCCGAAGGTCGACACAAAGGGCGTCTGATTGATGACCAGAATTCCCAGCACACAAACTGCAAGCCAAATCCATTTGTAGTTGCCTTTTTCGGTCGTAAACTTGTGGATGATCCCCCAGGCGATCACCCAGCCGACAAAGACCACGGCCATGCTTTTTCCCATCGCCTGGAAGACCGAGTAATTCATGTCTTCAAAGGCCCGGAAAAACTGGCTAAAGCCGCCGGCTTTTGCGACTAAAGAAAGGAAAGTCAAGAGTAGCACGGGGAAGAAATATTCGAAGATAACCGCCACCCACTTCCTTTCTTTTTTTACCAGCAGCGGTTTGCCATCCTGTCTCGCCTTTGCCTGGCTCTTTCTCCGCCACCATCTCAAGAACGAAATGATGACGATGAGGAGCACAGCTCCAACGACATAAAGACCGAGTTTCCATACGAACGAAACCCAGATTACTGCCACTAGAAGACAGAAGACTGAGCTCCAGATAATGGCCTGGCCCAAATTTCCTTTGGTAAAGCGACCGGCAATGGTCGCCACCAAAAGGAGCGGGATCGCAAGGAGTGCTTTTGCTCCGGTCCACATGGCCACGATTGAAATCAGAAGAAGGCCAAGGAACCAGAATGCCACCCATTTTCTGCTCATGCTTAATCACCTCTTTTCGAAAAAACAGGAGGTGCGGATTTGCGTTTCCGCACCTCCTTCTTGGGTTATTCCGGTTTGCCTCCTTCAGGCTTTTTCGGATCCGGCTCTTTGGCCTCTCCCGTCTTGGGCTTACCATCCGGGAAAACCGTTTTGCCGGCTGCAATCAGCGCGTCAGTACCACCGACACTGCCAGGAACGCTGAGAACAGTAGAATTGGAACCTACTGCTGCATCCTTGAATGCCTGCTGGCCCTCGCGGGTCAGATAGGTATCCCTGGCGCTCTCAGTCGAAAGGCCGGCTTCATCAGCCAAAGCCTTAATGCCGAGACCTTCGCCTTGGCCTTTCAGCTTCTGAGCATCCCGATGGCCTTCGGCTTCGATTCTGAGACGCTTGGCCTCACCTTCGGCCTTGTAGACCGCGGCCTTGGCTTCACCCTCGCCGGTACGCATATCGCCTACGATCTTGTCGTACTTCTCCGGCGGAATCAGTTTCTTGGTCTGAACAGACCTCAAAACAAGTCCCGCCTTGGGGCAGATGTGTTCCACTACCGCGACCGGTGCGGCCTTCATGACCGCTTTCCAGGCTTTTCTTTTCAGCTCTCTCTCTTCCGGACGCAGACCCTCGGGATCAAACGAGCCCTGCAAACGGGCAATCACCGCAAGGGTCAGGTAGTACTGCGAGGAGTTAAGAGCGATTAGCTCAGGATTATTCCCTTCTTTAGTCCTTTCTTCGTAAGCCTTCAGGTCATTCTCGTCGAACGGAGGCACATACGGAACCAGAGACGCCCACTGGCGCACTGCCGTGTCTGCCTCGCTTTCCAGACCCTGGGTCAGATCGTCTTCCTTGCCAAAACGCTTGTAGCTGTAACAGTACTTAAAAGGCGGCTGATCCCTCATACCGGCTCCGCGGATCGGAAGCCTCGGATCCACCTCACTCATCGCGAAGGCGAGAAGAAGATCAATCGTCGGTTTCCAGCCGTCCCGACAAAGGACAGAATCCGCTGCCAGGTCATCGGTGTTTTCCCTAAGGTCGCCTTTCGCATAGTCAGGGACATCCCACAGATATGACCTTACCACCGTGTACTGGGACTGGATCGTACCGGTTGGTTCCCTTTTCTGGTCGCCTTCCGTGACCTCCTTTTTCACAACCACAGGAATTTCCTTGTTGTGCTTGATAGGAAGCCGGAAATGGAGTCCAGAGAACAGAATAATCTCTTCCCTGCCCATGAACTCCTGGATCCACCGCTGCCTTGCAGGCACGACGATATAGCTGGCAAAGGCCAGCAGGGCATTCATCATCATCGCCGTAACAAAGATGAAAATGCCGATCCAGTGAACTTGCTCCGGCAGCCAGCTGTGCGATGTAGTCCGCACAAATGACTCGAAGTAGTTGCTGACCAGCCAGCCGGAAAGCAGGATCAGGTAGTAGGACAGGATATAGGCGGCGTCCCCGGAAGAAATATCGCGAATGCGCATGTACTCCTTTTTCTTTGCGCCGTCACCATTTTCTTCGTCTTCCAGTTCATCGCTATATCCCAAATCCATCCCCGACATAAATTCAGGTTCCTCTCCTGTCCTCGGCCGCCATCTGCCATTGTCCTCCTGATCAATAGGATCAGGATCGCTTGGCACCAGAACTTCGACATATCGGTGGAACAGCACGAACCAAAGAGTGCCCGAGATTGACAGAATGAAAAGAATCCACTGCACCCAGTTGTACTTATGCAGCAGCTTCTCCTTGCCCTCCAGAAACTTCAGGTGGGATGCGACAGACCGTGAAGTGGCTTCGCCGCCATACAAGTTGTTCAGCATTTCTGCCACAGCCTTGCGGTTCCCGCCATACGCATCGATCAGGGCTTTGACGTCCTTGGAGTCATGCTTGTTGCCAAGCTTCTTGGCGAACATTTCCCATACCGTCGGTACGTATCTTTCTTCACCTTCTTCCGAATCGGTTGCTCCTGCCGAAGCGAGAGTTTCAGTTCCTGCCGAACCTTCTTCTTCCGAAGAAGTGTCCGACGCGAGTGAGGTTTTTGCGTCCTCTGTCACTTTGGCCACGTCATCTTTAGAAGAGACGACGAGTTTGTAAATCGGGACTGCTCCGACGATGAGTATCGCCACAGCAAACACGAAGAGCAATGCCTTGTTTCTTAGCATCGTTCTCACTTCCTTTCTATTCCTCTTGTTT
>JAZDPL010000069.1:0-2289 GCA_043797665.1 Candidatus Omnitrophota bacterium | reverse complement strand
CGCCAGATAAACAAAGGTTATCTTTTGCCCGTCAATTCTTAAAGCCACCCCTACGTTTCTTACCTCAATTGGTTCCTCGATAATCTGATTCTGTTTTCCCCTTAGTTCCGGGAGGTAGGTGAGCAGATGGACCATCCTGCTTTTATCCTTTAGGGTAACCGTAATCTGTCCGAAGGAAGGGAAGTCAAAAACTTTTACCAGCGGTTCTGTCAGAACCTTTTCTAAACAGTTCCGGATTAAGTTTTTATACGCCACGACCGCATGTTCAAAATAGCCGGTAAAGACCGGAAAACTAAAATGGAAAATATTCCCAAACCGGACCAGAGCTGGTCTGTCGGAATCTTTTTCCGGCGGGATATACAAGTTTTCGTGGTACCAGTCCCAGGATTTAAGATTAAAATAGGGCTGGTACAGTTTTGCTAAAACCTTGCTACCTTTTTTCGGCTTCATTGCGATGCCGGGGTTGTAAATTGTAGTGAGCATTTCGGGTAAATCCCGGCTGACTTCAGGAAGGGGTTCAAAAAAGGAGTAGTGATAAGGTTCCGGTCCTTCGTACGTAAGCTGGTATTCTTCCAGAGCGAATTTTGTTTTTTCCGGGTCCAGTCCGGAAAAGGCCGAACTGATAATAAAGCCTCCACCCTTTAAGTGTTTTTGTAGGTTCTGCTTCAGTTTATCGTCCACCAGCACTTTGTCTGGTAGTATCACCACTTTATATGGAGACAGGTCATCATCACCGTTGCTGATATTGAACTGATACTTCAGTTCCATCAACATCCGGGCGGTACCGGCAAGATTAGCGGAGTCAAAATGGAGGTCGCCGGGAAATCTTTTAAGAGCCGGGTCAACAACCAAAATGTCGGTCAGAGGCTTGGCGCCATAAGTCCATGGTTCTAATGGTTTGATTTGACTATAGACTTTGCCGATTAAATTATAGACCGCAGGTTCCAATTTTCCTCTGGGGTGCATATGGTCGCCGACCATGCAGGTTCCGATGTTAGCCAGGGAATTGTAGCAATCAAAGAGCAAGGAGTGTTCCGGTCTTAATCCTCCAAAATCACCCCAACTCTCGTGAAACCGTCCGGTCATGGTAAGCAAAGGTTTTTTCAGTGTGCGGGCGTAACGAATGACCCAGGGCAGGGAGTCGTAGCCCCAGCCGCCGGTAGGCAATATCTCTAATTCAATATGGTCAGGCTGGTCCTGGTAGGGTAAGCCATTGAAGTAGAGATAAGCATCTTTCCGGCTCTTCTTAACCAATGTCGTCGCTTCTTCCCGGAACCGGTTGGTTACTGTCCAGCAGAACTCTTCCGCCTGATGTTCGTCAAAGGGGTTCATACCTAATTTCTTCATTCCGTCCAAACACTCCCCTCCGTAACAGGGTGAAAGGGTGAAACAGTCTAAGAAAATGCCATCAACCGGATACCTTTCTACAACCTCCTGAACCATTCCCAGGAGATGTTCACCGTAGCCGGTATTGAGGCACATCCTGCGGAAGAAGTGGCTATAGCGCTCCTGCTTCATCGCCTGCATTTCATAGACCTGGCCATCTTTGTTCATCTTACACCACTCCCGGTGTTTTATGGTATGTTCGTGGTCAAGTCCGGCGTTAAAATAGGCGGCCACCCGGATATTTTCCTTGTGACAGGCAGATACCATTTCTCCCAATAAATCTATTTTTTTCCTCAGTCCCGGATGTACAATCCCCACCTTGGTCGGGTAGTAGGCAAAGCCTAAGTTACACCGGGCAAAGACCGTAATGTACTCAACCCCGGTGTCTTTCAGCGTCCGGGCGAACTCCCCAGCCTTAAAATCCCGGCCCACGTCATAAATTCCCGGCATCGTGTGAAAATCCAGATGTATCCCCCGCTTGGGAAACTGCAACGTCATCTTCTTAATCATTTTCCTTCTAAAAGTTTTCTTACTAAACAGATTCTTGCAAAATCCGCATCCGGCGGTACCTGGTCTGCGGACCCTAAAACAAAACCGGAACCGGTATCTTGGTGTAACTTCAGATAACCTTCATCTCCTTCATATTTTTCCGACAATCTTCCCATCGCCCTCTGTCCGCTGTACCAGTAACTGAGGTCCGCGTACCAGGGAGTCCGGTCCGGAATCTCTCCTTTGAAAACCGCCATTACCCGCTCTCTTTCATTCATAATTCAAGCAATTCCGGAAGAAACATTTCGATGTCCGGGTTGTTGTCGATAAACGGTTTTTTGTCTTTCTCGGTACGCATCTCGAGAAGCTGCTTATCCATCTGCAGTCTCCAGTTCTGAAAAAAGATGAAATCAG
>JAZDPL010000056.1:0-50827 GCA_043797665.1 Candidatus Omnitrophota bacterium | reverse complement strand
CCGGTGGAGACTACTTTTTTTGAAGGTGGATAATGTTTATAACTACATCCGGAAGAAAAATAGAGCACGAGCAAAATAACAAGGTAAATATTAAACCGTCGGTATGTCATATTGTAGAGCGGGAAACGGGATTCGAACCCGTGACTCCGACCTTGGCAAGGTCGTACTCTACCGCTGAGTTACTCCCGCGTAAAAATCTTCTTTAAAAATTCGTCTCTAAACCAGAAACATTGATCAGCCATAAAGTAGAGTGCTACCTAAATTATACGTTTTCCGGAAAAAGAAGTCAAAATTGATTGCGACCGGATGGTGGGGTAGGGGGGATAGGCAATCACCTGCCGGGGGTGGGGATGGGTAACCCGTGAAATAACGTTGCTTGCTACTTCGGATAACCCACCGGTTGTACCAGGATAATTTTCTGTTCGGGTCGCAGGTTCATCTCTTTGGAAAGGCGGTCTCTGTCAATGGCACCCATGACCACAGTCGCCAGACCTTCAGATGTACAGAAGAGGTAGACATTCTGGCTTATGAACCCGGTATCCACCGCGGAATAAAAATCCTTCATGTCCGTTTGTGCTCTACCAATTTTCATATAATCAGCTACGTACAAAAGAACAACAGGAGCGGTCAGCGCTACGGGCTGCATATTACAGAGCGGTCGGATGTCGTGAGAAACCAAGGGTTCCAG
Source organism: Candidatus Omnitrophota bacterium (assembly GCA_043797665.1). GTDB lineage: Bacteria > Ratteibacteria > UBA8468 > MWAK01 > MWAK01 > CAZVUE01. The sequence goes on along the minus strand of JAZDPL010000056.1, from coordinate 50,139 downwards.
CGTATTTTTCTTCGCGTTGTAAAGATATATCCCCTTTGGCATGGCGACGTAGATGTCTATCTCCTGCCAGTTCACCGCTGAAGGAGCGGTGCGCTTTCCAAGTTCGGGCCGGTTGATGCCGAAAGCGGCCCAGAGAAGGTCAGAGAACACTTGGGTGGGCAGTTCTTTGCTGTCGATGTTCCGCAAGGTTTGCCTCTCCTTGAGGGCTTGCATAAGAGGTTTTCCACCGCTCGTCCGGGGTTTCAGAAGCTGGATCGGCTTCATTTCTTCAGCGGCGGATAAAACAGTACCTACAAAGAACAACATCGTAATAATACAACATGCCGTTTTTAGTCTCATATAAATCTCCGTTTCAGGCCATTGCTTCGTTTAGAATACCAACAAATCTTATCATCTTGTCAGAATCCGGTCAAGGGATTACAGGGAATCAAGAATGAAACCTTATACCTGAATTTGCTTTTCAAAATCGCTTTCTATGGATTTTCTTGACTTGGGTGAGGGAAGAAGATATCAATTCTGGGGAGATATCGCCGCAAATCGCAAATTGGAAAGGAAGAAATCAAAATTGGGTGGTGGGGTAGGGCATCACATTGTCAGCCAATGGCTTCCGGAGGGTAGGGGTATATTAAAAGGTTGAATTGTCCAACAAACAGGTTCTAATATCCTCCCCTAAGCCACCTGGGGCTATTTTTTACTGCAGTGGGCATCATCCGTCTAAAGGCTCTTTACCCATTTGCGGATTACGCCCGGTGGTAAAAAATTGCTGCGAATGTCCTGCTCTACCCGTGAGCTAAGGTGGCGAATCTATTTAATTCGATAAAAAATCTCAATTATATCTTATTCTTGGGGTTTACTCTCATACTTTTTTCGTATAAGTCTAGGGGATTTTTATGCGGTGGGATACAGTATGAAAAGGTTGTTTTTCCTTCGGAATTTGAAATAGCAAAATCGCCGAGCTGAATGATGTCCATGCCAATTAAAACATCAACGTCACCCATTAATTTTCCCTCTGAGACCTGAACATTTGTAATACAAACACGATTGGGTAATCCAATATCAACAATGTAGGTATTGACCTGACCTTTGCCATGCACTCCATAAGTATCTATCATCCCAGTGGGAACCAAAGGCACTTTCTTTACAACATTTTCCGTTATAACAGAATTGGTTGCGCCAGTATCCCATACAGCCTTAAAGGGAAAAAATTGTTTCTCTGGGATGGGATTTATTGCTGAGGGCAGGGCTACTGCACAATCGGTAATAAGTGCTTGTACTCTTCCCTTATACTCTACTCGAAACGCATGATGAAAAGTAGTCCTCTTCATTAAAAATAAACCATCGAGAAAAATCTTTGAGTTGTATCGCTTTCGTCTTTAGATACTTTCTGTATTAAAAATGTGCCTAGTGTATATTTTTTAAATGCTTTTTTTAACGCCTTTTCTTGAGAATCAAAGTTACCTACCACTTCATCATCGATAATCACAATGAATTTATTTGGAAATAACTTCAATAAATTCTCTTTGTTTTTCAAAAAATAACCATATTCTTTTTCTAATGCCATTTCCCCCTCTTTTTTAATATACCACTTTTACTTTAAAGTTGTAAAGAATCTGGAAAATCAAACTTTCAACTTCCTCCATTTTATCACCTTACTGGAGGTAAGTCAACAACTAATTGCGACTAAAGGGTGGGGTAGGTGTCCTCTCTTATCTTTGTGACGGATTTGTGCCATGTTGTCGTTCAAAACAAGACTATTCCTCGTGGTGCGTATAGATAAGTTGTCCTTTCTCTTCTGCGGTCTTGTATTCTTCAGGCAGGTATTGCTTGACCAATTGAATCATTTCCCTGTCTGAAATTGCCGTTATCCGGTTTTCTTTATTATACTGGTCTTCTACCCATCTCATGATCTTCACCATCTTTATTTTCTTTATCGCGTTATCTCCGTGCAAATTCAGGAAATTATTTACCCACATATGGATTCCATCACTTCCTGACTTGTCAGTGATAACCACTTCCGGAGAACGGTTTAGAAGTTTCTGCGTATCAAATATATTGTAAATGCGCTCATCGCGGGCCAATCCTCCGGCATGAATGCCTGCAGCGGTCTTGTGGAAGTTGTCACCGACAAAAGGATACCGGACAGATATTTTTGTGCCTATCGAGCGATAAAACTGAGCTATTTCCGTAATAATTGTAGTATCTATTCCTCTTGTATCTCCTTTCAGACCCATATATTCAAAAATTGCTCCTTCAAGAGGCGGATTGCCTGTGCGTTCCCCTATGCCGATCAAGGTACAGTTAAGTGCGTTGCATCCATAAATCCAGGCGGTGGTTCCATTTACAAAAACTTTGTGAAAATCGTTGTGACCGTGCCATTCCAACCGTTCTGAAGGAACGCCGACTTTGTGAATCATTGATAGCACAAGTTTTGGCACGCTGCGGGGCAGGGACGCACCCGGATAAGAAATCCCGAATCCAAGGGTATCACACAACCTTATCTTGACTTTCAAGTTCTCATCAACTTCTTCTGAAATTCGCATAAGTTCCTGGACGTAAGGGAGAACAAATCCATAAATATCAGCCCGGGTGATGTCTTCAAGATGGCATCGGGGGCGTATCCCGTGTGATATCGCTTCCTTGGCAAGGCCGGTGTACTTATCAAAAGCCTTTTTGCGGTCAAGCTTCAGTTTCCTGAAGATGTGATAATCAGAACAGGAGGTCAACATGCCTGTTTCCGGTAATTTCATATTTCTAACCAAGGAAAGGTCCCCTTCATCCGCTCGTATCCAGGCTGTGATTTCGGGATAACGATAACTGCGCTCAAGACATTTTTCCATACCTTCCCTGTCTTTTTGGCTGTAGAGAAAGAATTCCGTTTGTCTTATGACACCATGCGGTCCGCTCAGCCTGGAAAGAAAATCGAAGAGCCTTACTATCTGGTCCACCGTATAGGGGACCCTTGCTTGTTGTCCGTCGCGGAAAGTTGTATCCGTGATGTGAATATCTCTTTTCCCCACATCCGCTGGATTTATGGTAAACATTTCTCCGTTCAACTCTTCGTTGATCGGGCCGTCAAAAACTATGCAAGGCGGAGTCGTATGAGGAAAGATGTCTGTAAACAGCATTGGTTCAGGCACGTGCTTAATATTAAGATTTCCCATAAAGTTCCTCTCAAGTGCAATATAGACAACGGATTTGCTTATCTGGTGCGAGAGGGGGGATTTGAACCCCCATGGTGTTATCCACCAGATCCTAAGTCTGGCGCGTCTGCCAATTCCGCCACCCTCGCGTCATATATATTATACCGCACGAGGGCAGGTTTTAATACTTACCGTACGCCGTAGAGGAATCGAACCTCTAACCTGCTGATTAAGAGTCAGCTGCTCTGCCTATTGAGCTAACGGCGCAACAATTGTGTCCCTAAACCGCTTTATTTTACTTTACCAAAGGATTATTCGTCAATTCGCCGGTTGACGAAAATAGGCGGGGAGTGGTATTCTGGAAGGCGATGTGCGGGATTTTTGGATACGTGGGGAAGAAGAGAGCCCTGCCTTTTATTCTGAAAGGTCTGGCGGACCTGGAATATCGCGGTTACGATTCGGCCGGTGTGGCACTGCTCAGTAACCGGGAACTTCTGGTCAAAAAGAGAATCGGCAAGGTTGCCGAATTAGCGAAACGATTACCGGAAAATGACGCCAATATCGGTATCGGACACACCCGGTGGGCAACCCACGGTTCACCCACCGATGCCAACAGCCATCCCCATTTAGACTGTACCGGCCGGTTAGCCCTGGTCCATAACGGAACCATTGAGAACTTCCAGGCGTTAAAGGAAGAATTGGAAGCCCGGGGGCATCAATTCCGTTCCGAGACCGACACGGAAGTAATCTGCCATCTTTTGGAAGAGAAGGTTAAATCGGACGGTTTTACGGTTGAGGCGTTCCGTAAGGCTTTAAAACCGTTGTCAGGCAGTTATGCCCTGGCGGTTGTTTCCTCCGACGTACCGGATAAAATTCTGTTTGCCCGGTCAGGCAGTCCTTTGATTATCGGACCGTCGGAAAACGGCTGTTTCCTTTCTTCTGATATTCCCGCTCTTCTTTCTCATACCCGTTCCGTGGTCATTCTTCAGGATGGACAGGTTGGCTTTATCGACGAAAGGAAAGTCCACATTTATGATTTGAAAACAGGCAAAAAGATAACGCCTGCGGTTCATAAGATTGAATGGAAGACCACCGCCTCCGAAAAAGGGAAATACAGTCATTATATGTTGAAAGAAATCTATGAACAACCCTTAACCCTGCGTAATCTTTTTAACTGTTATCTAAAACCGAATCAGAGGATTGAGTTCCCCGAATTGGAGATTACCGACCGGCAGTTGAAGGGTCTGAAACGGATTGTCATCGCCGCTTGCGGTACTTCCTGGCATGCGGGACTGACTGCCAAATACTTCCTGGAGGAATACGCCCGGATACCGGTCGAGGTGGAAAACGCCGCGGAGTTCCGTTACCGGGAACCGGTTCTTATGCCCGACGACCTTCTTCTGGTTATCAGTCAATCCGGTGAGACCGCGGATACTATCGGTGCCTTGAAAAAGGCAAAGGAATCGGGGATTTCGGTTAAGGCGATTTGCAACGTCCCGGGCAGTACCATCTGCCGTCAGAGTGACGGCGTCATTATGACCGAGGCGGGCCCGGAGATCGGCGTGGCTTCCACCAAAGCGTTTACCAGCCAGTTGACGGTTCTTTACCTTCTGACGCTAAAAGTAGCGTATTTGAGAGGGGCGGTAGATAAGGAACGGTATCAAAATCTTCTCAAGGCTCTGCGCACCATTCCGGGAAAGATGGAGAAGATTCTCCGGGAAACCAACCAGATAGAAAAGAGCGCCCGGCAGTATTTTCGTACTCCTAATGCTCTTTATTTAGGACGGGGCTACAATTATCCCATTGCCCTTGAAGGCGCCTTGAAGTTAAAAGAGATATCTTATATCCATGCCGAAGGTCTGCCGGCCGCCGAGATGAAGCACGGACCGATTGCCTTGATTGACTGGAATATGCCCGCGGTAGTAATCGCGCCCTATGACCGGACCTACCATAAGGTATTGCTCAATATTGAGGAGATTAAAGCCCGAGGCGGAGAAGTGATTGCGGTGGTAACCGCAGGGAAACGCCGGATTGAAGAAAAGGCGGACAGCCTGATTCACATTCCCAATACGGCGGACCCGTTCTATCCCTTCCTTACGGTTCTTCCTTTACAACTTCTGGCGTATTATATTGCGGTATGCCGGGGTTGCAACGTTGACCAGCCCAGAAACTTGGCGAAGAGCGTTACGGTAGAGTAAAGATAATAACTTCTTTAGGTCGGGATTAAATTTCCGTACATTCTCCTTCCCACCGAAGGGAGTCTGAAAGGAGAACCCCTTCTTTTCCTTCCGTTCCAGTTGCGTAATCCGTTTCTTCTTCTGTCCTAACCGGCGCCGGCGCATTTCTTATTTCATGATTGATGGGATGGTCCGGTCTCTATTAGTTTTAGAGGGTCTTGACAAAAAAATTATATATGTGATAAAATTAAAACATCATAATACATCTTAAATAAGAATGGAAAAGATTGTTACCGGTCAGGGCAAGATAAAGGTTGTTCTGGATCCTACCGAAAAAGGCGCTTTAGAAGTAACTGAAATAACTTCCGGCATGCCTTGGAATGGCTGTGATTCGTTTCTTCAACTGAACGCTTGGGACATGGCACTTTTCCGATCACGGAAGTTCGAAGGTCTTGTCAGAGGAATTCGGCTCAAAGAGAAGAAGGACGAATCGCTGATAACATTCCAATACCAATTTCCTGAAGCAGGTATTGGTTGTCAAGTACATTTGAAAATTACGGAAAATTATTTAGAAATATTTATTCCTTTCAACCACCTAAAAGAAGAAAAAGATTGGTCCTACCGGTTGATGAGTTTAGAGGTGATGCCGAATTTCGGCGGCCAGCCGGTTGGAAGTGAAGGTTTCCTTTTCATGCCTGTTTCCGGAGAAGGCGCTATTTGCAGATTCAACCGAATGTGTCCGGCTTCAGGCCTTGTTTCGGCTTCCGCCGAACAAACCCGGTGGGAAGATTTAACCCTGCTCCCCGTATTTGCAGTTATAACCAAAAAGACCACTTTGCTTGGCATTGTTGTTTCCGGAGATTACGATGCCGACATCCAATATCGTGTAGGTTGGGGAGATAGAAAGATTCATTCTGCTCACACCGTTTTTAATTATCGTTACCGAAAAACAGATGGGATGGATAATTCTGACCGAGTGGTCCGTTATTACTTTCTGGATTGTTCTCCGGAGAATGCATTGACCGAAATGGCTCGCACGGTAAGAAAATTCCTGCACGAAGAGAGGGGGGTGTTGAGTCTTAAGGAGAGGGCAAAAGAAAGACCGCTTGTCGACTACCTGCGCCGGGCAATGAAAATCAAGTTACAGCATCGTTATGCCAATGCCAGCAATTACAAACTGGATGGAACCTCGCCTATGGTCAGCGGAATACCATTTGATATGGCTGGTGGCATACTTAAAGACCTTAAAAGGGCTGGGGTTGAACGAGCAAATGTTTTAAGTTGCGGCTGGAATCTCGGTGGAGTCGATGCCCGTTTTCCGACTCGTTTCCCAATCGAACCATCTTTGGGTGGCGAAGATGGCTACCGAAAAATGGTTAAGGTCGGGAAAACGATAGGATACCGTATTTCGGTTCATGATAATTTCGAGGACGGATACCGTTCTTCGCCGGACTGGGATGACAGTTTGGTCCGTTACGACCGGGACGGGGAGATTATTCGGGGGGGGGGCATGGGCCGGCGGTTTAAGTTTAAGAAACTGCCCGGCAGTGATTCTGGAAAAATTTACTAAACCAACCTTAAAAAGACTGAAAGACATTGGTCTGGATGGTTCCTATTATTTTGATGATGTCTTTGGTATCGTTTTTGACTGCTTTGCTCCGGAACATCCTTTGAATAGAAGACAATATGCAGAGGCTGTCCGTGAAAATTTAAAAGCAGCACGGGAAGTTTTTGGTTCGGTCCAAACCGAGATGTGCATCAGCCGTGCTTGGGATGTTGTTGATTATATAGGCACCCTGTGTGAAAAACGGCGCGTGCCAGGCATTTCGGGGATTAGTGATATTTACAGTAAAGGAATGGTTGACGAGGCAGTGTTTTTCACACCTCTTGTAGCCCACAGCCTGGTGCTGTACGATTCAACAACAGCTTACAGAATATTTGCCTTTGGACCAAAGCGGGAACGCGCGCTTCTGCGGGAAGTGGAATACGGCGCTATGCCTTGCTTTTCCTTCAGTACCCGACATTCTGCATATTCTGCCGACGCTTTTAAGGTTACGGGACGAACGGTTGAACAGTTTTCATACGAGTCAACCCTTGCGCTTTTAGCGAAGAGGTTTCAAACGTTGTGTTCTGAATTGGCCGATCTTCAGTACGTTCCTTTAGAGAGGCATCAGGAAGTAGAACCAGGATTATTTAAGGTTTCTTATTCCAATGGTAGAGAAATCGTAATTAATTATAACGAATTCAAAATGAAATCAGGATCTTTTCAGGTGTCCGCCGAATCTTATAAAGTAATTTGACTTATATGCAAAACAATCTATTTCTCTACGACCAAGTGAAAAGCACCTTATTAAACAGGATAGCAATCCACAAGTGGCAGGACGGCGAGCAAATTCCCGCCGAACCGGTTCTTTGCCAAAACTTAGGCGTAAGTCGCGTGACTCTTCGGCGAGCAATAGATGAACTTTGCGCGAAGGGTCTTTTGAAAAAACTCCATGGAAAAGGGACGTTTGTTTCCTCTGGAGTTGATATTAAAAGGACTGATTCTAAGATCTGGAAGGCCATTCTTTTGGATGACTCGATTTACCATCAAGTTCTTTCCGGAATGGAAGATTTTGCCCACAAACACGACTATGCAATTATCTTTGCCAACGGTAAGCCCACTAGACTGGAAACTCAGATTAAAAGAGGTAAGGAAAACAACGTTGCCGGATATCTTATTAGGCCGTCTCTAACAGGTGATTTAAAAAACACGGCAAACCGGGATGTTATTGCGCATCTTTCTGAGTTGAGGAATAAGAAAATCCCGCTGGTTTTAATAAACCGTATATTGAAAAGATACAAATTTGACGCGGTAGGTACCGATAATTCTCTGGGCGGTTTTCTGGCAACCAAACATCTCGTTGGACATGGTTTTAATAAAATTGCCTATCTTTCTCTTCCCAGCCATTACGAAGACAGGTTTCGTTTGCAGGGTTACCAAGTTGCCATGAAGGCTGCGAAAAAGGTGCAGATAATCAAGAAAATTGATTATACTGAAAAACGTCTGGGATATAAGGCGGCCAGGGAGTTGCTAAGGGACAAAAAACCGCAGGCGGTGTTTGCCTTCAACGACCAGATGGCAACGCAGGTCTTTTGGGCTGCAAGGGAACTTGGGTTAACAATTCCGGAAGATATCGCCGTGGTTGGTTACGACGACCAAAACGCTATTTTTACTCCATCTATTGGCCTTACTAGCATAAACCAGAGTCTTTTCAAGATAGGGTATATGGCTTCGGAATTACTGCTTAAACGTATTAAAGGCGACTGGTCAGATTTTCCAATAAGGATAAGGGTAAAACCCACACTGGTTATCCGCGAGTCTTGCGGTTGCAGAGATTCTTCGGTCACTAACGCTTCCTCAGAATGACAAAAACAAGGAGGCAAAGCAAATGGCAAAGATAAGAAAATTAGTGCGGAAAGCGTTGGCCTTCACCCTGATTGAACTTTTGGTGGTCATCGCCATCATCGCCATCCTGGCGGCGATGCTTTTGCCGGCGCTCAGCCAGGCAAGGGAGAAAGCCAGGCAGGCAAACTGTATCAGTAACCTTAAACAGATTGGGCTGGCCGTAATGATGTACGTAAACGACGAGGATGATTATCTCCCTGCTTGGAATACACCTACCTGGGAGGGCCGCTGGTACTATCAGCTAATACTATACGTGACAGGAAAGCCATTGGGTGCTGACTACCTGACCAAACCGGAGTACATTTACCGGTGTCCGAGTGACAAGGTAAGAGCAACGCGAACTTTTTGCATGGGGAACCTATCCTACGGAGACTACCAGGGATGTCTCATCAGCGATGGCGCTACCGGTACCTACCGCAAACTCAACAATGTGCTCAGGCCGTCGGAAACTGTCCTGCTGACTGAAACAGCGGATAATGTTACAAGTGGTATAGTCTACGGGGTGGGAAATCCTCGCCATAACGGCATGTGCAATGTGCTGTGGATGGATTTCAGCGTTTCGTCGATTTTGGGTACGACATTGAATGACCCAGCGAACTGGAATAAATACTGGGTAAACGACTGATTACGGAAAAGGCATAATCCTTCGGACAAAAGATATATGAAACCGCCTTTTTTTAAATGGCTTATTTGCTTATTTACCTTCTTAACAATGGAGCTGTGCGTGGAATCGGCAACCGTTAATTTTATCGAGAAACCGATCTACGGGACCTCATTTGTGCAGTTGGAGAATGCCTACCTGCAAGTAATTATAGACCCTGACAATGGAGCCAGAATCAAATCGTTAGTCCAGAAGGCAACCGGCCACGATTTGGCTTACTGGCAAGGAGAATCCGGCGCCAATCTCGGTTTGATGCGGGATATTTCGCCGAGCATTCCTCACCCCGGGGATATGTACGATGCTGTATATAAAGTCAATCTGATTCCGGATAAAAAGGATGAGGTAAGTTGCGAATTTTATTTTGACCACCGGTCACAATCTGCCAGAGGTATCCGTTACCGGAAAATATTTACCTTGAGGGAAAATGAGCCATTTCTGCGCATCACTCTGGAGATGGAAAATAATGGTTTTCTGGAACGAAAAATAGACTGGCGTATACACAATATGATCCTTCCGTCAGGTCAATTTGACCCGGATAATGAAATCTGTCTTGCACCGACAGTCAACGGAATAACTGTAAAGAGTGAAAATAAGCCGCCGTACTTTTTTACCGATTTTACGGACGGCTGGATGGCAATAATAAATAAGAAAGAGAAAGAAGGAATAGTCGTCAGGAACCATTATGATGACTTGGCTAAAATGCTTTTTTGGGTTTCAACAGACCCACCGAGTTCTACGATGGAATGGGTTTATAATGAGGTAGCGTTAAAACAGGGGGATATTTTCCGAACTGATGTGCAGCTGATGCCGACTTCCGGCCTTTCTTCTATTGATGGTGTCTGTGACCTTGGAGTATTAGAACTGTTGCTTTCCGAGAGAATTTTAAGGATTTATGGTTTACAAGATGGCACGATAGAGGTGAAGATAAAGTATCTGCTTCCGGGCCAGGTAGAAAAAATATTACTGGAAAAGTCGGTGTTATTAAACAAAGGCAAAGTTTCAACAGTTAAATTTGACCGTCCGGTTAAAGGGTCGCAGACTCTGGGCATACACTTTTCTTTTGCCGGGAAAGACTACTTTTTCATTAAGCCGCTGATTAAAAGCTACCAAATTGTTCAGCCCGACCGCCAGCCGACGCAAATTATTTCCGGCACGCCCCCCAAAAAAAGAATCATAATTATACCAAAATGAAGAAATTCCGTGCTGGGGAAAGGAGGGGTTTTATGGAGGCATTTCGCTTGCTGTTTTCCGGAGGATTTTTGCTGGGCTTGGTTGGTTTGTTGAGCGTATCAGGTTATGCCGGAACAACCAAAATATTACAACTCTCCACCGAAGATTACGGGATTGTTCCCACTCAAAGAGTAGCTTTTCAGGCGATAGATGGCTTGAAATATATGCTGGAAGGCAGTTCGGAAATTTTGGTTGATAATGCGACCGAAGATAATTATCTTGATTGCCTTGTCAATCTTTACGATTACGACATCCTGGTTTTAAACGACTTCCGCGGCCAGCTTCTTCAGGATTACGTTGAAGATATCCTGAAATATGTTGAAAACGGCCACGGTCTTTTGATCCTTGGCGGTTACGGAGCTTACGGCGGCCGGGGGAAGGACTACATTGACTACGGCCAGGGCAGTAATTTATCCAAATTAGGTTTTGGGGATTACCGTTGTATTGAAAAACTGCTTCCGGTTTCTATAATCAGGGAAGGCGACTGGGTGGACCAGACGAAATACCCTGGCGAAGAGGGTACTTACGGTCCGGATAAAATAAGGAAAGAGAATTGCCCGGAATGCGGTATTGTCAGGATGAACTTTTCTCAGAGCCTCCCGGTAAGACTGGAAGGGCCTGATTGGATGGCCGCAGGAAATAAGGTTTTTTGTTCGGATGGTTTCGAAGAGGTTGCTGGGTGTATCCCTATTGAAAACGTTTCGCCTTCTTACCATCAGGTCAGGGAGAAGGCGGGTGCCAGGGTGCTGGCCCGCATTAAGGATGACCCATTCCTGGTGGTTCAGGAACTAGGCAAGGGAAAGATTGCCGCCCTGACAATGTCAGATTACCGGTTTCAATATTACTGGCCTTATACAGAGCTGTTTTTCCAGAAGATAATTAATTACCTTGGCGGAAAACCGAAAGGAATCTCGGTTATTAAAATCAGGGTGTCTTCCGGAAAGGCAATAATTACAATCAAAAATAATTCCAGCAGCATAGAATCATTTTCGTTTAAGGCAGAAATTTTTGGACCTGACAACCGGTCATATGGCAGACTGGAGAAGAATCTGACTCTCAAGGATGGTCAGAACGCCGCGGAAACGCTTCCCATCAAATTAGACCTTATTTACCTCGATGGCAACTATACGATAAAGGCCGGAACAGGTGATGATGAAGGTTTTGGGGTGATGACGGTCAGTGGAGTCAATGATTCAAGAGTTAACGTAAGGATGTCGCATAAGTATCATTATGCTCGGGGTGAGGATATTGCTCCTGTTATTGAGCTGGAAGAAAATATTCCGACTGATAAAGTAACCGTAAACCTGGAACTTCTGGATAAGGAAGGAAAAACCATCAGGAATGCCAGTCTGAAGCCGGAACTACGGTCTTGTTCTGCGACCCCGATTTCTACCAGAGGACTTGCTTTCGGAGAATATAAATACGTGGTAAGAGTTACGGATAATCTTGGCAAGACATTAGCCGCACAGGTGAGGTCTGTTTTTGTCGTTAAAAACCCAGAACCGACTGAATATATTGTTTCCCTGATGGGTATCCCTACGGCAGATGATTATACTTCCCTCGCCCTGCTGGAACAGACAGCTGGATTAACCAACCTGGATATGATTAGTAAACTATGGAAAAACGATTATCTTACTTTTGCCGATTACGCCTTGAGTAAAGTCAAACGCACATCCTCTTTTGCAGACCAGGTTTCGGCTTACGGACCAGCGGGTATTTTTTATAAAGCGCATCCGGATAGGATTGCCTGGCATAAGGATTATCTTGACAAGAACTTGAAACCATACCGGAATTTTCCATCGATGGAAATTATTTATCTTGACGACGAGGGGAATTACCTGGCCACAGGTACGGAAGATGAACGGACCGAGTTCAAAAAAATCTTCGGCCAGGATTTCCCGGAGATAAAGTTAAGTAAGGGCGCCAAAGGAGAAATCGTGGAGGTTCTGGGGGGTCTGGATAAACGCTTGGTTTACGCTGATTTCCTGGCTTACGCGGTAGAAAAACTGCACTCCGAAATTGGTTCCTATGTTAAAACGATAAAACCGGAGTGGAAAGTTTATTACCTGGCGGCGCCGCGGCCGCTTGGTCACGAGGGTAACTGGATTGAAACGACCTGGAAGGGTATGGATTATATCTCCTATGATGTTTACCCGGGAGACATTTCCAACATAGGTGAAAGTCTGTTTTTTTACAACCTTTTCCGTTCTTCGGGCCAGAGGCAAAATAAACCATCCTATACTTATCTGGGTGCTCTAACAGAAAACCTGCCGACCATTAAAATGCAGTACTGGCTGTACTTAGGGAGCGGCGTAAAAGGCGGTTTCTGTATTTATTCGGACGCCAGCAGCGTCTGGACAAACGGAATTCTTATGGATGGTTTCAAAAACCTTCTCAAAAAAACACTTGATTACGCGAGTCTTTTCAGTCGCTGGGAAAAAAGGAATTCGCGCATCGGCCTGTTATATTCAAAATCCCAATTGGCTAACAATTATGATGAACCCTATGAAACAATATTGGAAAATACCTGCGCCAATCTTTACCGAAGAGACCTCTACCCCGATTTATTGACCGAGGAAGATATTAGAAACGGAACCATACGGAACTACGATGTTTTCATCATAGCCGGAGTGGAGGAACTTCCGTCCGACGTCGTCACAAAACTTCAGGAATACGGAAGAAACAAGTCTATCTATCTTGATGAAACGAGTAGAATAGACTTGAATTGTTCCAAGAAACTTGATTACGACGAGATAAGGAATATTATTACACCGGATATAATAACGCCTTCGGAGGATGTCTTTGCCGAACTTCTTGCGGCCGGAGATTTAAAATATGCGGTTGTTTACAACCACATGCGGAACGAACGGAAGGAGGAGATTAGAATAAAAAATACCAAAAATATCAAGGCCGTTTACGACCTGTACCAAAAGAAGAGCCTGTCGTTCCGACAAGACGGCGATGACCTTGTAATTCCTTTAACAGTACCAGGATTTGATGGTACAATTATTGTTCTTCTGCCGGCCCAGATTGACGGTCTGGAAATTTCTCTCGCCGGAACCGGCCGCCGGGGTAGCAATTTGAGACTTGATTTGAAAGTTAAATCTTCCTCGCCGGTAAATTGGGTCTTGCCGGTCAAAATCGAGATATTCGGGCCGGACGGAGAGAAAACATTATACGGTAAAAATATCCTGATTGCTGAAAAATCAACCGTTGTGGATATACCGCTGGCGGAAAATGATGCGGTTGGAACATGGAGGGTGTTGGTTGAGGAACTGATATCTGGCCAAAAATCTGAATTATCTTTTAATGTTGAGTAATCGAGAGGGGGTTTCTAAATGAGAGTCAGGCGTATTCTTGGCGCAGTATTGTTGGTTTTATTTCTTTTTTCCGGCTTGGCCGGAGCATCTGTGACAGTAACCGATACGCGGGACCAGGTCAAGGGCGGAATTGGTTTGAATACCGGAAAGCAAAACATCCTTTTGCGTTATAATTCACCGGTTGACAAAGAAGGTAAAAGGGTCTGGTCGGAACCATCCATTGGTCTGGGATTTGGGCCGGATACTCCCAACTGGTACGGCAAGGGCGCCGGTTTTTTGGCTTTTGAATTGAACGGCAAGAATATTCTGCTGGATTCCGGAGCCGAAGTAACTATTATCGATCAGGGAGGCAAAAAGGGTGTAATCAGGTTTTCCTGGAAACACCCGGTGGCAGATGTTGATTTGACCGCAGTAGTTCTGGAAAATGACGACAAATTGATGTTGGAATTCTCGCTTAATCCAAAAATAGAAGTAAGTTCCATTCGCTTGACATTGCTCAACTATCCCGGCGGGATGACAGAGGAGGGTAAGGCAAGGGATCGCTGGATTGCCACGGCGAAGAGGAATGTGCAGCACGATGCCAAAGTAATCCTGGATAAAGATGAGTTCTGGGTTTACTATTACGATGCCAACCTCAACCCTGTCGCTTTCGGCTCTTCTGCTTTAATGCTAAAGAAGGATCTATCCGTCGAGGCCGAAGTGGAGGTTTGCGAATACCCGGTATATACCATCTTGACTTACCCCGGAGACGCAAGGAAAATCCGCTTTGCGCTCTGGAAATTGCCAAAAGGAACTAACTGGAAAGATGGCTTAGAAGAAATGAGGGGTTTTGTGGAAAAAGCCCAATCCGACTTGGTTAACGAGAGTTTTGGACCTTCGAAAAAGACGGAGATTAAACCCCGGTAATTTTCTTTTTTCAACAACCGGCGTTTTTTTCTTTTAAAACCATAGTATATGAATATTTCAGGAGGTATTCAGCGATGAAAAAACTATTTCTGGTTACTGTTGATTGCGACATGCGGATTGATAGAATTGATGTCAGGGAGGAAAGCCTGCAGGTATTGTTCCGGACCTTCAGGGAATATGGTCTGGCCGGGCACGTGACCTGGTTTTTGAATGAAAATGATTTTAACCTCACCGGTAATCATCAGGAATTCTTGAAGCAGGCAATTAAAGCAGAAGATTCCATCGGCATCCATGACCACGTGGACAGAATTAAGACTTTGAAAAAAGACAACCTGAAGGAATTTTTTCAGCAGAGCAAATTAAAAGTGGAAGGCTTTTTTAAAAAAAATCGGCTGGGCGAAAAAAATATCAATATCCACCGAACCGGTTGTGCGGTTCAGAATCCCGAAATATATGCAGCCTTAAAGGAGCTCAATTACCGGATTGTTTCCGATGTTGTTCCCGGCGAAGCCGGTTCCAGAACAGACCAGAGCCCCGGCTTTGACAACCGGCTGATTCCGGAGGGCATCAGGCCGTACCTGCACAACGAGGCGGATTACTTTGATTACCGGACTTCTATTTTAATCACGCCCAAGGGCATAACCACGGGTATAAGAAAACCCCTGCTTGGTCATTTCATCCAGGTACCCATTGCCCACATATATCTGGCACTTGATTTTGATAAGGTTGCCCGGTGGCTCAAGATATCCGAGGCGATTGAATTTACCTATCCGGCTACATCCGGAAAGAATCCAGCGGTCGTTACCTGGGTGTTCCATCCCTACGAAATTCTCAATACAGAACGCACCAAGATTTCCGCGAAAAAGGTTAACCTGTTGCAAAATCAGTTAAATAGACTTGAAAAAGAACTCCATTTTCTCTTTGTGAGTATGGATGAATGCGTAGCAGAGTTTAAGATACTGTATGAAGAAGGATGGAAATGAAACTGATTCGGTGGGGTATCATCGGTTGCGGCTCGGTTGCCGAATATAAGGGAGGGCCGGCCCTTTATAAAGTTCTCAATTCGACCCTTTTGGCCGTCATGAGCCGGAATGAAGAGAGAGCCAAGTCATTTGCGGAACGCCACCACGCAAAGCGTTGCTACACTTCCATAGAAGACCTCCTTTCCGATTCCGAAATAGATGCGGTCTATATCGCCGCCCCGCCCAATACCCACGCAGAACTTACCGAAAAGGCAGCCAGGTCAAAGAAACACGTCCTCTGTGAGAAACCTATGGCGTTAAATGTGGCGGAATGCAGAAAGATGATCGCTGCCTGCCGGAAGAACAATGTCCAGTTAATGGTTGCTTATTACCGCCGTTTTTACCCGGTAGTGAAAAAGATAAAGTATTTGCTGAATGAGGGCGTAATTGGAAAACCCGTCTACTGCAGGTTTTTAACCTCATCTCTTTATGACGGAGAGCCTAACTGGCGGTTGGACCCGAAGGTTTCCGGCGGCGGATATCTTTTTGACGTCGGCAGTCACCGGCTCGACCTTTTAGCCTATTTTTTCGGCAAGCCTAAAAAAGTCAGCGCTTTTGTAGGCGCTAATCATTTGGACATTCCGGTAGACGATTCCAGTTCCTTAATACTGGAGTTTGCCGGAGGTCTTCAGGCAGTCTGCCAGTTCTTCTGGGCCATGGCAACACCGGTGGATGAACTGGATATCGGCGGTACGAAGGGTCGCATCCTTTCCCGAAACCTTGAAAAGGGAGAGTTGCAGGTAATAATCGGGAAAGGGATAAAGGAATACATTTTTCCCCGGCACCAGATAACCCACTATTCCCTGGTTGAAAATTATGTAAAAAGTTTATTGTCTGGCAAGCCAAATTCTTTGCCAGGCGAAGAAGGTATGATAACCAGTCAGATTATCGAAAAAGCCGTTCAATCGTCCCGGGAAGACAGAGCCAAAAAAATATAAAGGGAGCAAAAATGCCAAAACTTGCCATTAAAAGTGGAAAGCCGGTCCGAAAGAATCCTTTTTCCGTCTATCCGGTCTTCGGTGAGGAAGAAATAGAAGCAGCCATCCGTGTAATCAAATCCGGCAAACTTTGCTCCGGGGTTGGAAATGAAGCGGAAAAGTTTGAAAAGGAATTTGCGAATTACCATGATGTTCCTTTTGCCATCGCGGTCAGTAACGGGACTACCGGACTGCACACCGCGCTGGCTTCTTCCGGTATCGGCGTGGGCGACGAAGTAATAGTTACTCCCTATACCTTCCTTTCCACCGCCACCTGCGTACTAATGCAAAACGCCATTCCAGTCTTTGCAGATATTGAACCGAAAACCTTAGGCCTGGACGCCCAAAAGGTTTTTAATAAGATTACCAAAAGGACCAAGGCCATCATTCTTGTCCACATGAACGGGTTTCCGGCAGTCCACCTAAAAGAGATAAAGAAACTTGCCTTAAAGCATAAACTTATTCTGATTGAAGATTGTTCTCATGCCCACGGTGCCGAATTCCGAGGCAAAAAGGTGGGTACTTTTGGAGATTTCGGAGTTTTCAGCTTCCAGCAGAAGAAAAACTTGTCGGTGGGCGAGGGCGGTATGCTTATTACCACAAACAATGACCTTGACGAAAAGGCGAAGGCGTTTAGAAGCTTCGGCGCAGTTCCCCTTGCCTATAATTACCGAATGACCGAGTTGCACGCTGCTATTGGCCGGGTACGCCTGAAGAGGCTTGATACGGAAAACCGGCAGCGGATTAAAAACGCTGGGTACTTGAATCAAGGGCTAAAAGGTCTTAGAGGGATCGAGGTTCAAATTCCTTACCCTGGAACTAAGGCGGTCTATTACAATTACATAATTAAATACAATGAAAAAGAACTGGGTGTCAGCCGTAAAGATTTTATCTCCGCAATCGAGGCCGAAGGGATTCTTATTCCCCAGATATATGCCCCTCTCTACCGACACTCCACTTTTCAGATAAGGAATGCTTACAACCTGGGATGCCCGTTTACCTGTCCGTATTATAAGGCGCCAGGAGCAGAATGGCCCAATTACCAGGACGGTTCCTGCCCGGTTGCCGAAGAAACCTGCGATAAAAGGAATATCGAAATAAAGATACACCCGCCGGCCGGGAAGACGGAAATGGAAGATATCGCAGTGGCTTTCAGGAAAGTTGTTGAGAACATTACGGAATTAAGGAAAACGTCCGTCAGATGGCCAAAAGGAAGATTGCAGAACATCAATTTCAATTAGAACCCCAAAAAAAGAAAGAACTGGATAGAATTTACGAAGCCGCGAGGGGGGAATTAAGATAATGACTGCTAAAGAAAGGGTAAGAGTTCTTCTGAAAGGTAAATTACCGGATAGGGTGCCAACCTTTGACCTGCTCAATCCCATTGAGAGAATAGCCGGAATGGAACCAAAAGAGATTCACCGAAGATATCCAGAATTAATTTTGGCTGGGGGGATTGATGTCAGCCAATTACGGGGTTGCAACGTTGACCAGCCCAGAAACTTGGCGAAGAGTGTTACGGTAGAGTAAAGTTTTTTACAAAAGACGGGCGGCCAGGGCGGCTAAATTACTCCGTTCACTTTTTTCCAGGATGATGTGACCCGCCGATACCTCACCCTTAAACCTTTCCGCGGTGTAAATGAGTCCGTTACCGTCGCTGTCTAAATAGGGGTTATCAATCTGCCAGGGGTCACCGGTGAGGATTACTTTGGTATTTTCGCCGGCCCGGCTGATGACGGTCTTTGCCTCTAAGGGAGTCAGGTTCTGAACCTCGTCAATCAGCAGGATTTGATTGGGAATACTGCGTCCTCGCAAGTAGGTCAGGGCTTCCAGAACGATAGACTGGCGCCGGAACAGTTCCTCTATTTCGTTGTGCCCCTGCTTGGAACGGTGGAAAATAAAGTCCAGGTTGTCTTTAATCGGTTCCATCCAGTTTTCCAATTTCTCTTCTTTCGTACCGGGCAGGTAACCGATGTCTTTTCCCATCGGAATTATCGGCCGGCTCACCACAACCCGGGAGTACTTTTTTTCCTTGACGACTTTCTGGAGGCTGGCCGCCAGGGCTAACAAGGTTTTTCCGGTGCCCGCCTTTCCCACCAAGGTTACCAATTGTATCCGGTCATCAAGAAGCAGGTTTATCGCAAAGTTCTGTTCCCGGTTTAGGGCGTGGATACCCATTATCGGTTCGCCCTGATAGAGTAACCGGTTTACTTTATTGTCTTTTTTGTCATAAATCCCCAATCCGCATTGGTTGGAAGAAGCGACAAATTCTATACCTTCATTCGCGTAAAGGCGGCTTTCTGAAGAGGGCAGGTCGGCCACGGCTAAAAAACCTTCCTGTAAGAACTTATTTAAGCGTTCCGAAGGAAAAGAAATTTTTCTCCACCCGGTGTAGATGGTCTCGATTTCCACCTTTTCTTTTTCATAGTCCTGGGTTTTAAGGCCCAGACTGTCCGCTTTGACCCGGAGGTTAATGTCTTTGGTAATTAAGATTACCTCAGGCCGCATCTTTTTAAGCGCCAGACTTACGCCCAGAATCCGGTTGTCCACCGCGCCTTTTTCAAAGGATTCCGGCAGCGGCACCGGGTCAATCAGGTCAACGCGCAGGAGTCCGCCGTTTTCCAGAACGGCTCCTTCCTGGAGACTTCCGGTCCGGCGCAGGCGGTCTAAGTGGCGTGCGAACGAACGGGCGTGTCGTCCCCTTTCGTCGGCAAACCGTTTAAATCTGTCCAATTCTTCCAAAACGATAATGGGGATAACCACTTCGTTCTTTCCGAAAGAAAAGACCGCATGATGATTATGCAGGAGAACGTTGGTGTCCAGGACAAAAGTTTTTAAATCCTTTTTGCTTAAGATGGCTTTGGGTCCGGAAGATGGCGTTTCTATATGCTCCATGTTAAATACTCCTGTTTTTCTGCGCCTTGACCATATTTCTCGCAGAGTTATGTTCGGCTAAGGTTTGGGAGAAAATGTGGGTGCCGTTACCGTCAGCCACAAAGAAAAGGTAATTGGTTTTAGCCGGATAAAGGGCAGCCATAATAGATTTCATGCCGGGATTGCAGATAGGTCCCGGCGGCAGACCCCGGTGGAGATAAGTATTGTAGGGAGAAACGGTGTGCAGTAATCGTGACGTCAATGGTATACGCCAGGACTGGATCGCATAGAGAACGGTTGGGTCGGCTTCCAGACGCATTCCCCGGCGAAGACGATGGTGGAAGACAGAACTGATAATCGGCTTTTCTTCGTCCAGCGTTGTTTCCCGTTCAATTATCGAAGCCAGAGTCAGGATTTCCTTCTGGGTAAAGCGAATCTGTTTTGCCCGTTCACTCCACTCCGGTTTCCATATATTTTTGAACTCTTTTACAAAAATTCGGGTAATGGCCTCGGGAGAGAGTTCCGAAGGGATAAAATAGGTATTAGGAAAGAGGAATCCTTCCAGACTTTTTTGGGCTACAACGGTGAGGAAACTTTCCCGGGAACACAGGTCCTTACGTTCCAGCAGTTTTGCAATTTCCCGCGAACTCCAGCCTTCGGGAACGGTAATGCGCACAACGGCGGTTTTTCCCGAAGCCAGTTTCTGGAAGACCTGATAGGGACTGCCGTTAGCCGGAATTTCATAAAGACCGGCTTTCAGATTCCTCTCATGACCGGAGATTTTCGTGATGACAATGAACAAAAAAGGGGAACGGAGCAACTCTTTCTGGGCAAGTTTTTCACTTATCTGACGCAGGGACGTCTGGCGGGTTATGCGGACGGTCTTGATTTCTTCATGAGAGGGCACGAATATCATCAAAGATAGAATTACCATCACCAGAAAAGTTATAGCCGCAAAGGTCTTGAGTACTGTTTTTGTCATAATCCCACCTGGCTTTATTGTATATTAAATCTTAAAATTCCGCAACCCCTTGACGGTTGTTCTTTTATTGTGGTAAATTATAAGGAGCATTGGAGTTTTAGTAAACGTTGAACAAAGGAGGTAGTATGTGGGCGTTGATTGGTGGGATTGTTGCGGTACTGCTCGGAGCGCTGCTGGCTGGACCCGGTCCGTTAGGTAAGGCAGCCCTGTGGTTCGTGGGCGGTGGGATTGTGGTTATGTTAGTCCTGGGTGGTCTGGTGGCGATTGCTTCCGGTATCAGTGACATTAAGGACCGGCTGTCCGAGAAGAAAGAGAAAGAAGAGACACCAAAAGTAGCAGATAAAAAACCAGAGTAGTTAAATATTGTCATTCCCGCGTGTAGTAAGCGGGAATCCACTGGATTCCTGCCTGAAACATGCAGGAATGACAAAGAAAGTGAGAGTTGGGCGCCTGTAGCTCAACTGGATAGAGCGCCGGGCTTCGAACCCGTAGGTTGGGCGTTCAAGTCGCCCCAGGCGCGCGAGTACGGAATAGATGAATAAGGGCCGAGCCTGGGTAGAGGTCGATTTAAACGTAATCAAAGCCAATCTGAACGTCATCCGCAATCTGGTATCTCCAGCCGGAGTTTTAGCCTGCGTAAAAGCTAACGCCTACGGATTAGGCGCCGATAAAATCGCACCGGTTCTTAAAGATAAGGTGGCTGGTTTTGCGGTTGCCACGGTGGGTGAGGCTTTGGAGTTACGCCGGGCAGGCATCAAGAAAGAAATTTTAGTTCTGGGCGTATGTTCTCCGGAAGAGGTGCCGGCAGGTCTGGTAAAAAGTCTTGCTTTTACGGCAGTAGATTTTGAGCATGCCCGGACAATTTCAAAAATTGCGGCAAAACTAAAAAAGACAGCCAGGCTCCATCTAAAGGTGGACACCGGCATGGGACGGTTAGGGATAAACCCGGAAGACCTGAAAAAATTTTATCTCTTTTGTACGCGTCTGCCATTCTTAAAGGTGACCGGCATTTATACCCACTTTCCGGTTGCGGAGACCAGGAATAGTTTTACCCTTCGTCAGATAAGAACGTTTCAGAAAGTTTCTGACCCGTTGCGGCGAGGTTATCTGATACGCCATGCCGCGAATTCGGCCGCAATTTTAAATTATCCGGAGAGTTGGTTTGACCTGGTTCGGGCCGGTATTGCCCTTTATGGGGTTGGTTCTTTGTTAAAGTCTGTGGTTACCCTGGGCAGCCGGCTGGTGTTTGTAAAGGAGGTCAAGACAGGCGGGTCGGTCAGTTACGGCAGGTATTTCCGGGCCCGGAAAAGAACAAAGGTGGCGACCGTTTCCATCGGCTATGCGGACGGGTACAGCCGGAGCCTTTCCAATATTGCTGAAGTCCTGGTTTCCGGCCAGCGCTGTCCGGTTATCGGTGCGGTCTGTATGGATATGACGATGGTTGACGTTACTAATGTCCCGGAGGTTAAGGTGGGCGATGAGGTTATTTTAATCGGTAAACAGAAGAACGGAGAGATCAAGGTGGAGGAGGTGGCTGATTGGGCAAAGACGGTCCCTCATGAGATTTTAAGCCGGCTGGGACCGCGGATTACCCGTCTTTACCATGGTTAAACGGTATAGCAGAGCGGAGATGGAGAGTTTGTGGAGCGAGGAAAACAAATTCCGCCGGTGGTTGGAGGTTGAATTGGCGGTTCTGGAAGGTTGGGAATCCTTGGGAAAGGTTCCCCCGGACAAGGCGGCGGAACTCAAAAGAAAAGCGGGGTTTGAAGTAAGCCGGATTCTGGAATTGGAAAAGGAGACCCACCATGACGTGGTGGCTTTCATTGAAGCGGTTTCCGAGCGGATTGGTCCCCTTTCGGCTTACTTCCACGTCGGACTTACCTCCTCGGACCTTTTGGATACTACCAATGCCCTTCTCTTAAAAGAGTCCGCGGACATTTTGCTCGTCGGTCTGGAGGAGTTGAAGGCGCTTTTTGCCGAAAAGGCAAGAGAGTATAAGTATACCGTTCAGATAGGCCGGACCCACGGAATTCACGCCGAACCAATCACCCTGGGTTTGAAATTCTGCAGTTTTTATGCCGAGACAGAACGGTCAATCCGGCGGATAAGGGAAGCAAAGGAGGTTATCGGTTTTGGAAAAGTCAGCGGTGCGGTGGGGACCTTTGCCCATCTGGAACCAATAGTGGAGGAATACGCCTGTAAAAAATTAGGTCTTCACCCGGAGCCGGTCGCCACCCAGGTCGTACCCCGGGACCGTTACGCAGAGTTCCTCTGTCAGATTGCGGTCGTGGGCACCGGTTTAGAGCGGTTTGCCCTGGAGGTGCGCCATTTACAAAGAACTGAAGTTGCGGAAGCGGCGGAACCGTTCGGAGAACGGCAGAAGGGCTCCTCGGCAATGCCGCACAAGCAGAACCCGGTTCTTTCGGAACGAATCTGCGGTTTGGTCCGGATATTGCGGGCAAACGCTGTTATTGCCCTGGAAAACGTAGCGCTCTGGCATGAGCGCGATATAAGCCATTCCTCAGCGGAGCGGGTTATCCTTCCGGACAGTACGATTCTTTTGGACTACATAATCCACATCGCTGTCCGGGTTGCCAGGGGTTTACGAATTAATCCCGTAAAAATAAAAGCCAATCTGGAACTTACCGGCGGGTTAATTTTTTCCCAGCGGGTTCTTTCTGCTCTTGTTAGCCGGAGTGTTTCCAGACCGGTTGCTTATCAGTTGGTGCAGAAAAATGCTCTGGCTGCGATTGAGGGAAAGGGTAATTTCCAGCAGAACCTGCAGTCTGACGAAGAGATAAAGAAGTATTTGAAGCCGAAAGAACTTGAAGAATGTTTTAATCCGGACTATTTTTTGAGGCATCAGGACTATATTTACCAGCGGGTCTTTGGAATGTAGGGGCGACATTTATGACGCCCGAAATATTCGGGTTTGATAAATCAAACCCCTACAAATCCTGCAACGTTATTTTTTGTAATATGATTAAGGAAGAACAACAGGCGTTCTGGCATACCAGCAGCCATATCTTAGCGCAGGCGGTGAAGGAACTTTATCCCGAAGTACTCCTGGGAACCGGTCCGGCCATTGAGAACGGTTTTTACTACGATTTTTACCGCGGACAGCCTTTTACGCCGGAAGACCTGAAGCGTATTGAAGCAAAAATGAAGGAACTGGCGGCGGCTGACCTGCCGGTGGTTCGTAAAGAGATGGAGCGGACCGGGGCAAAAGAGCTGCTGGCAAAGAACGGGGAGCGGTTTAAGATGGAGATTCTGAACGAAATTCCCGGCGATAAGGTTACCTTTTACCAGCAGGGTAATTTCAGTGACTTGTGCGCCGGTCCCCACATTGAATCTACCGGCAAAGTTAAGGCGCTGGCACTTTTTTCTACGGCGGCCAGTTACTGGCGCGGGGATGAAAAAAGAGAGAGTATGCAGCGGGTCTACGGGATATCGTTTCCGGAACAGTCCTTGTTAGACGCCTTCCTGCGGCGTTTGGATGAGGCGAAAGAACGCGACCACCGGCGTCTGGGAAAAGAACTTGACCTGTACAGTTTCCAGGAATCCGCCGGCGCGGGTTTTGTCTTCTGGCATCCTAAGGGGGCGGTTGTCCGGAAAATAATTGAAGATTTTTTGGTTACCGAACAGACCCGGCGTGGATACAATATGGTTTATACGCCGCATCTGGCCGACCTTTCTCTCTGGCAGACTTCGGGCCATTTAAATTTTTACCGGCAATATATGTTTCCTCCCGTGGATCTGGAGAACCAAAAACTTCTGGTCAAACCGATGAATTGTCCCGGGCACATTCTGATTTACAAAAACCGGCTCCGCAGTTACCGGGAACTGCCGTTAAGATGGGCGGAATTCGGTACCGTCTACCGTTTGGAGAAGAGCGGGGTTCTCCACGGACTTTTGCGGGTGCGGGGGTTTACCCAGGACGATGCCCATATCTTTTGCAAGCCGGAAGATTTAGGAGAGGAAATCAAGGGTGCCTGTTCCTTTGCTTTGGACGTTTTACGTGATTTCGGTTTTTCCGAATTTGAAATCTTTTTGAGTACCCGTCCGGAAGAGTACGTTGGTTCCCTGGAAAATTGGGACCGCGCCACAAACGCCTTAAAAAATGCGGTTGAATCGGTCGCGATACCTTATCGGGTCGACCCGGGCGAGGGCGTCTTTTACGGACCAAAAATAGACATTAAGATTAAAGACGTTCTGGGACGGTCCTGGCAGTGTTCTACCATCCAGGTTGATTTTAATCTGCCGGAACGTTTTGACCTGTCCTTTATTAATTCCACCGGAAAGGAAGAACGCCCCATTATGATTCACCGCGCCCTCTTAGGTTCGTTAGAGCGGTTCTTCGGGGTATTGATTGAACACTACAAAGGTGCATTTCCGTTCTGGCTGGCGCCGGTACAGGTGGCGGTTTTACCCATCACCGGCAAGGAAAACGAATACGGCGAAAATATCCATCGTCACTTGACGGAAAACGGGTTTCGGGTTATGATTGATAATTCAGAGGAGAAGATTGCCCGAAAAATCTTCCGGGCGGAAACAGAAAAGGTCCCTTTTTTGGCTATCGTTGGCCGCCGGGAGAAAGAAAGCGGGACCGTTTCGGTCCGGAGGCACGGAAAGGGTGAACAGGGTGTGTCTTCTCTGGCTGACTTTACCGTTAGTTTAAAGGATGCGGTTGCTAATAAAATGATGTAGTCATTGCGAGCCCTATAGTAGAGCCTTCGGCACACTATAGGGCTCGCAATCTCGGGAGGTGCGTATAAGTTACCAGGTAAAGCGGTTTATCCGGATAAATTACCAGATTAAGGTTCCCCAGGTGCGTTTGATTGATGAAAAGGGCAGCCCTGTCGGTGTGGTCGGCCAGCAGGAGGCGATTAATCGGGCAAAAGAAGCCGGACTGGACCTGGTAGAAATTGTTCCTCAGGCTACACCCCCGGTCTGCCGGATTATCGATTTCCATAAGTATAAATACGAACAGGCGAAAAAAGAGCGCGAAGTTCGGAAGAAACAACGGGTTGTCGAACAGAAGGAGATTAGATTTTCGCCGGTCATCAGCGACCACGACTACAACTTTAAAAAAGAGCATATCATCAAGTTTCTAAAAATCGGCGACCGGGTTAAGGTCCGGGTCAGATTCCGGGGGCGTCAGATTATCCATAAAGAGAAAGGGCGTGAACTTATCGACCGTCTTATCCGGGAATTGAGTGAAGCAGGTACGGTAGAGAGAGCGGCCCGGTTTGAGGGCAAGGAGATTGACATAATTTTCCGTCCGGTGTAAAATATAAAACTATGCCCAAGGTAAAGACTCGCAAGAGTGCGGCAAAAAGATTAAGGTTTAACGCTAAAGGAAGAGTAAAACGGGCTCGGGCGTGTGCCAGTCATCTCCTTTCCGGAAAACGGCCCAAACGAAAAAGAAGACTGCGCAAATTGACCTGGGTTTCTTCCGCGGAACAGAAGCAGGTTGAGAGGTTGATGCCTTATGCCTAGAAGTACCAATAACCCGGCTGCCCGTCGCCGCCACAAAAAAGTATTGAAACGGGCTAAAGGATTCCGGCAGGGTCGTTCAAAATTATACCAGTTTGCCAAGGAGTTTTCTGCGAAGGGACTGGACTATGCCTGGCGGGACCGCCGGCAAAAAAAACGGGAACAGCGGGGAATCTGGATTATACAGATAAATGCTGCCGTACGGAAAGAGGGTCTAAACTACCGCCAGTTTATGGCTGGTTTGAAAAAAGCCGGTATATCTCTCAACCGGAAGATTTTGGCTGAATTAGCCATTTCCCAGCCTCACGTCTTTCAGAATCTAACCCAGATGGCGAAAGGGTAAACATCATTTTCCTTTTGCCCCGATAAAGTATTTACGGCAAACCGATAGGTTTAATGCTAAAGACCTAAAAATATGACTTTGTCTACTAAGATGCGGATACAATCTCTTGTTTTTGTTATTATTGGAATCGTTGCTCTGATATCGTTTAATGTGCTTTACCATTTATCACCAGAACTCAACGCTTATTTTTCTACCCGGTGTTCCCTTACGACCAACCTGATAAGTTTTTTCTTCTTACTGAGTATCCTGGTCCTTCACAATCAGTTTCAGAGCCGGATGGCCCTTCTGGAGCGTGAGAGTGAAAAGATGAGGCTTTCTTTATCTGACCATATGCGGGAGAGTATCCTTCTTACCACGCTTAACGAAATTATCGCGGTCTTTGGTCGTAACCCGAACCTGGATGACATTCTTAACCGGATTGCGGAAGCCAGCCAGAAACTGACTAAAGCGGATAATTTGATATTACAGGTTTATAGTTCCGAAGAAAGGCGTTACTTTACGCTGGTCGTAAAAGGCAACGAGTCGGTAGACTTGGGGGAAGAGATTCTGGAGGATGTTATCCTTTCCGGTAATTCCGCTCTGGTTAATAATACCGAATCCTTTTCCCGGTACCGTTTTCTGGGTACAAAGGGTTACAGTTCTTTTCTGGCGGCTCCCCTTAAACACCGGGGCGAAAGTATTGGATTGCTCGCTGCTCTGGGCAAGAAAAAAGGTGCTTTCACCAGCCGGGATCTTGATTTGATGACCACCTTGGCGGTCCAGGCCAGCCTGTTAATTGAAAACGCCACGCTTATGGAAAAGACCAAGCGTCTTTCCATTACCGATGGTCTTACCAACCTCTTTAACCGCAGATATTTTGAAGAGTTTTTAAAAAAAGAGATGGGAGAAGCCATCAAGAATAATCAACCCTGTTCTATTGCCATGTTGGATGTGGACAATTTCAAGCACTACAATGATACCCATGGTCATCAGGCTGGTGATGAAGTTTTGCGGACCATCGGACACATTTTACAACGGGGGACCAAGGGTTCGGATATCGTGGCGCGGTATGGCGGAGAAGAGTTTGTGGTTATCTTTTCCGAAACCACTCTTGAGAATGCCGCTTTAGTCTGTCGCAGGCTTAACCGCGCGGTCAACGAACACCATTTCCCGGGTGAAGAAACACAGCCAAACGGCGACTTGACCGTCAGTATCGGAGTGGCAAGTTATCCCGGTGACGGAACGACCGCGGAGACGGTTTTAAAGAAGGCTGATGATAGACTTTACTCTGCTAAAGAGCAGGGCCGGGACCGGGTAATTTCAGAGTAGGTGGTTTAGCAACCCCTTAACAACGTACTGAATCGCGAATTCTTTTTTCGTTAAATAGGCTTGCCTGATTTTTTCCTTTTCTTTTTGTAATTCTTCTCTTATCCGTTCAATTTCCGCAGACTTATTTTTATTTATCGTTTCTTCCATTTCGGATAATCTTCGTTCGGCTTCTTTTTCTGATTTGGAAGTATAGAGAGATTCTTTTTTCCGGATTTCCGATAAGGATTCAGCCGCTCTTTCTTTTACCCGCGTCAGGGTCAGTTTTGCCTCTTCTTCCGCGCGGCTGATTTTTTCAAGTACTTCTTTTAGCTCGGACATAATTTATTATGTCATTCCCGCATGTTTTAAGCGGGAATCCAGATTTTGTTCGTAAATACTGAAGTTAACGCCTGCTATTTACCGGATTGGGATGGTTTTAATCTCTTCGCTGATTACCTCTCCGTCCCGGATGTGTTTAATTGAGACCACCCGGTAGTCACCCCGGGTCGAGATAGGTTCCGCGATAACATCTTCACGCCAGCCTTCATTGGTCGTCCGGCTGTATTTAACCGGAGTATTTCGCCGGGCTGCTTCTTTGGATGCCTGGTCAACGATGTCGCCGATAACCGCGCCTAAAAGTCCTCCCGCGACCGCACCAATGACACCTCCCCGCCAGGAATTTTCCTTATCGATGGCCGCACCGGCAACTCCGCCGACAATGGCGCCGATTCCCGCGCCCGCCTTAGTTGAGGGTGCCATCGTGGAACATCCCGCACAGAACAACAGACTTACTGCCAGAATCCCTGCTAAGAACTTCATTTTCCCTCCCCACCATTTAGGTGCGATAAATCGCACCGCTACTTGTAGGGGTTTGATTTATCAAACCCGCGGGTCGGATACCCTGAACTTGTTTCAGAGCGACCCCTACGTCAAAATATTTAATTCGTTTGTATTAGTTACAGCATAGCACACAAATTTATTGCGGGTCAAATAATATATGGTTTTTACAATAAAGGGCGTTTTCGGGAATAAAGGAAGAGAGCGATGAGAGGAAGGTAACCGAGGAAATAGAGATAATTGCCTTTCGGCACGGTGACAAAAGTGAATGGTAATTCCGAAAGGAACCGGGTGGTTTGGTAAAAGACGGAGGTCAGGGCGGTAGCGGTGGCAGCGAAAAGGAAACCAATTGGACCACAGAATACCGTAAGGAAAGTTTCTAAGACAATCAGGCCGGAAAGAGGAACAAACATAAGGTTTGCCACCAGAGCCAGGAAAGGAACATTACCAAAGTGGAAAGCGGTTAAGGGAAGGCTGACTAATTGACCGATGATTGCCGCAGAAAGGCTGTTTGCCAGCCAGTCCGGCAGCCGGCGGAAATAAGGGTTCAGAGTTTTAGTACCGGTAATTAGACCTAAGGTAATTCCAAAAGTCAACTGCCAGCCCGCATCAAAGAGCGAAAGCGGGTTGAGAAGAAGAAGTACAAAGGCAGCCAGGGAGATGGCGTAAACAGGTTTAGACCTTCGGTTCAGGACGATGCCCAGGTAGTAGAATCCCGCCATTAGACCGGCCCGTACCACCGGTGCGGATAGGCCGCAGGCTAACGTATAGGCTGAGATAGCCGGAAGGTAGAGCAGAGCCTTCAGCCGGGGGTGGAGTGCAAACGGTGAAAGAATAAAATGGAGAAAGAGGAGAAAGAAACCCACGTGCAGACCGGAGACGACCAGGAGGTGGTAGACACCTACCTTCTGAAAAGGTTCTTTCAATTCCGGTTTGGGGTTCCGTAACCCGAATGACATCATTTCCAGGATGGAGAGGTTTGGTTCTTCCGGAATCAGTTCGGTCAAAATGTTTCTGATTCGGCTGCGGACGTGAAAAGCGAAAGGGAGCAGATGGTTTTTATTTCTATGGGTTGTCGCAGAATAAAATTGTCTAATTGGAGTCCCGGCGTTGTGAGTAGTGCACGGCGCGACGAAGGTTCTGTGCCCACTGCGGCACATAACCGAGGAGCAACGCCGCAATGACCCGAAGATGGGACTCCCCGAAGGGCCAGGTCTCTTTTGGGCTACGACTGCGTCGCTCATTGCTTCCGTACCACAGGGGGTACGCCAGCTTCTTCGCTCCTTGTCTCGCTCCAAAATCGCCTCTGGCAAATAGTCAATTTTATTCTGCGACAACCCCTCAGTCCCGATAATGGTTAAATCAGTTTTTCCGGGGTAAGCAGCAGCGTATATTCGGTGCCGGGCAAGATAGCCGGCGTAGTCAAAATCACCCTTTGAGACAGGCAACCCCATTACCAGCCGGACCCGGAGCCGGTCACCATACCGGAGCGGTACCGGACGCTCCCGGAAGACAAGAAGAATATTTCCGGTAACCGGCCAGATAGAAATCGGTTCCGTAATTCTCTCTGTCTGAACTACTGCCTGTCCATTATCTTCGGAAGGGTTGTTTATTATTACTCCCTCAATTATTATCGGACTTTTCATCCGGAAGCGGCTGATGTCATTGAGTTCTGGCTTTTGGAAATACTGGCTGTGACTGATGCCGATGAAGAGAAAAGGGAAAAGAAGCAGAAGACTGAAAATCCCCCTCAATCCTCCTTTTGCAAAGGGGGAAGTAAGGGGGATTAGAAGGGACTTTTTGGGGATTGACTTGGTCCCAAGGAGTAACAGACTAATTCCAAGGGTTAGACCGGCAGAGAAAAGATAGATTTGCGGATTCCAAGGCAGTACCTTAGCTAATAATATACCGGTGATAAAGAGAGATAGAACGGAGGGCAGAGGGTCAAAGGAGAGCCTTAGGGGTTTTACCTTCATAGACGATTCTGGCCTCGCCGGAGAGGAATGCTTCACCCTGGTCTTCGGTTACGGTAAGTACTTCCCCGGAAAAGGCAGACACCTTAACCGGAAGGCTGACTTTTCCCAACCGGTTGAGAATGATACCGGCCGCTGCCGTTCCGGTGCCGCAGGAAAGCGTTTCATCCTCCACGCCCCGTTCGTAGGTCCGGATTCTAAGAGAATCTTTGTCCAATTCTACGAAATTAACGTTGGTGCCTTCAGGTGCAAAGCAAGTGTGAAAACGAATCTTGCGACCCAGTTCCTTCACCGGGAATTTACTTAAGCCCGTCACTTCTATGACCGTATGAGGAACGCCGGTGTTGACGGAGTTGGCGATAAATTGTACTCCGGCAGATTCAATAGAAAAGGAAAGACGCAGGTCTTTGGGGATACCTAAACCGGCTTCAACCACCGCGCTGTTCCGAAAAGAACTTTTAAGCACTCTGCCCCGGCGCAATCCCGCTTTAGTCTCAATAGGAATAAACTCATCTATCCGGGTTAGTCCTTTATGTACCAGATAGAACAGGAGGCACCTTAAGCCGTTTCCGCACATTTCTGCTTCCGAGCCGTCCGGGTTGAAAATGCGCATGCCAAAGGCTCCGGATAAATCAGAATTTTCCAGAAGAAGCAAGCCGTCAGCACCCACTGACAATCTCCGCGGGCATGATTCCTGCGCTAATTTAGACGGCTCCAGGATAAGATTCTGGCGGTTGTCCACAATTATAAAGTCGTTTCCCGACCCCACCGCCTTGGTAAATTCCATACCCATATTTTAGCACATAAGCACAAAATCCGAAATCCCAATGTTCCCTCGTTGTCATTCTGAGTGTAACGAAGAATCTAAAGGAGAGGTCCTTCGCTACCCTTACAGATTCAACTGTAAGGGAACCCGCGCTCAGGATGACACTTCGTGTCAGATTTGTATCTTCATAAGATGATTTGGTATACTATAAATGATGGTCATTTCCAGTGAAAAGGAAGATTTTCGGAGCGCCCAGCAGATTCCGGTTTACCAACGGGCACTGGAATTGGGTAAGATGGTAAATGAGTTCACCCGGAAGATTTATGAAGCAAAACAGGGCGGACCGGAGGTTGACCTTCTTCACCGCAGCGCCAGCCTGATTGCTCCCAAGATTGCCGGCGGACATTGCCTGGGATACAGCGAAGAGTTTTTAGGGAAGAATATTCGTCTCTGTCGGGAGGCTTTAAAAGCCTGTTCGGAATGTGAACGGCTCCTGACAGAAGTTCTGGGCCGGAGTTTTGCCGCGTTGAATACTCTTTCCCTGCAGGAGACGACCCGGCAGGTTTTTGACGAGATTACCGCCTGGATTAAAGATTTGGAAAGTCGTCAATGACA
The DNA here is from genome assembly GCA_043797665.1 of Candidatus Omnitrophota bacterium. Taxonomy (GTDB): domain Bacteria; phylum Ratteibacteria; class UBA8468; order MWAK01; family MWAK01; genus CAZVUE01. The sequence goes on along the minus strand of JAZDPL010000056.1, from coordinate 18,085 downwards.
TAAGTGTCATTCTGAGTGCAACGAAGAATCCGACGTAGTATGTCGTCCTGAGTGAAACGAAGGATCTATCTTTTAGAGCCTTCGCTCTCGCTCAGAACGACAAAGGTCGTCATTTTATATGTATAAACTGGTGCGCGGTACCTATGACCTTTTGCCGGCAGAGGCAGAAAGGTTGCAAGGATTTCTCGGTCGCGCCATCGCCATACTGGAAAGAGCCGGGTTTCGCGAGATAGCGACGCCAATCCTGGAAGAGGCGGTTCTCTTCAACCGCAGTGTTGGGGAAGAGAGCGAAATTGTTTCCAAAGAGATGTACCTCTTTTCTGACCGCAAGGGCAGAATGTTGGCGTTACGTCCGGAAGGTACAGTCCCTGTTGTCCGGGCTTATTTAGAACACAATTTTCCTTATGCTAACCCGTCAGTACGGTTCTACTATTTTGGACCGATGTTCCGGTACTGCCGGCCCCAGAGCGGTCGGTACCGGCAGTTCCTTCAGTTGGGGGTGGAATCTTTCGGTTCTGCTGAACCTTATATTGACGCCGAAATAATTTCCACCCTGACCGGAATCTTAACTTCGGCGGGAATCGGCTCTTTCGTCGTAGAGATAAATTCCCTGGGTTGTCAGGACTGCCAGAAAAGTTTTGGAAAAATTATGGCTGAATTCCTGAAAGAGCGGGAGGGGGGTCTTTGTCCGGATTGTCAGCAGCGCCTCCGGAAGAACCCTCTGCGGACATTCGACTGTAAGGTACCGTCCTGCCGGGAGGTTTTAAAAGAAGCGCCGGCCATTGACGCTTCCCTCTGTTCCGGGTGCCGCCGGCATTTTGAAGAGGTTTTAAATTACAGCCGGATTTTAGGAGTGTCTTACCGGGTAAACCCGCGATTGGTGCGGGGTCTGGACTATTATACCCGAACGGTCTGGGAGGTTTTGTCCGCGAAAGATAGCCAGGCTATTGCGGCTGGCGGTCGTTATGACAACTTAGTTGCGGATTTGGGTGGACCGCCGACACCCGCTTTGGGTTTTGCGATTGGAATAGAACGGTTATTATCCCTTACACCGGCAGTAGAGTCCGGGAAGTTAATGGTTCGCCTGGTTTACCTGGATAATGATTCTTTAGAGAAAAGTTTAAGCCTCTTAGCCAGTCTGCGTAAAGAGTGTCCTTTTTCCATTACCATCTCTTCTGAAGGTAAGAGTCTAAAGGCTCAGTTGCGTTCCGCGGACCGGGACGGATGTCAATACGCTCTGATTATCGGACCGGAAGAAATAGAAAAGAAGAAGGTGATTTTGCGGGATTTGACCTCCGGGACTCAGGAAACGATTGAAGAAGAAAAGCTTATTGAAAGAGTGCGCATTTTAGTACCAACGCATTAAATCTTTTGACGTAGGGGTCGGATCCCTGTTTACTACACACAGGGACAGGTTTATCCGACCCGCGGGCTTGATAAATCAAGCCCCTACACTGGATTCCTGTTTACTATCCACAGGAATGACAATCCACTCATTTGTGAGTGTACTTTTTACATTTGTATTTGTACAGGGTGAATAGGCGGAGGAGAAGGTGTTACGGAGTGTAACCTGCGGTGAGTTGACGATAAATGACCTGGACCGGGAAGTGGTTCTGGCTGGCTGGGTTTCGGCCCGGCGTGACCACGGAGGTATTATCTTTATTGACCTGCGCGACCGTTATGGCATAATCCAGGTCGTTTTTAATCCCGGACTTGTTTCTCAGACTCTCTTTGAAGATGCTGCGTCGTTGCATAATGAGGACGTGATTCAAATTACCGGTAAAGTCAGCCGGCGTCCTGCGGGTACTGAAAATCAAAAGATTGTGACCGGTGAGATCGAGATTTTTGCCGAAAGGTGTACGGTCCTTAACCGCTGTGTTTCACTTCCTTTTGAAATCGTTGATGACGCCCAGGTTTCCGAAACCGTACGTCTTTCCTATCGTTACCTGGATTTACGCCGGCCGGCGATGCAGAGAAACATAATCTTACGCCATAAGGCGGCCGTGGCGGTGAGGCAATTTTTGAACGAACAGGGTTTTGTGGAGATTGAGACACCCCTTCTTACCCGGAGTACACCCGAAGGGGCGCGGGATTTCCTGGTTCCCAGCCGTCTGGAGCCGGGAAAGTTTTATGCGCTGCCCCAGAGTCCCCAGCTTTCAAAACAGATTTTGATGGTAGCGGGTTTTGACCGGTATTTTCAGTTGGCACGTTGTCTCCGCGACGAGGACCTCCGCTCTGACCGCCAGCCGGAACATACCCAGATTGACTTAGAGGCTTCCTTTGTAGAGCCAAACGACATTCAGTCGCTGGTGGAAGGATTGGTGAGCAGCTTGTTCCAGGTGGTTCTGGAAAAGACCCTTCCGGAAAAACCATTTCCGATACTCTCATATCAAGAGGCGGTCGCCGGTTATGGTTCCGATAAGCCCGATTTAAGGTTTGACCTTCAGATTCGTAACGTCTCCGAGATTTTCAGCCGGTCTTCTTTTGAAGTTTTCCGGAAGGTTCTCTCTACCGGCGGACAGATAAAAGCGATGGCAGTCCCTGAGGTTGACATTTCCAATACCCAGATGAAGCTTTATGAAACGAAGGCAAAAGAACTGGGTGCAAAAGGTCTGGTCTGGATTAAGTCTGCGGGGGAAGAGCAGTATCTTTCGCCGGTCGCGAAGTTTTTGGGGGAAGAGACACTCAAAGATTTAGCCCGCAGGCTAAGTCTGAAAAAAGGGGTCATCTTTCTGGTTGCCGATGACCCGGACAAGGCAAGCGTTGTGTTAGGTCAGATTCGGCTTCAATTGGCGGAGGAACTACACCTTATCCCGGAAGGAAAATTTTCTTTTTTATGGGTAACCGAATTCCCTCTTTTTGAATACAGCGAGGAAGAGAAACGTTTGGTTTCGGTTCACCACCCGTTTACCGCTCCCCAACCGGAAGACATACCTTTGTTGGACACCGAGCCCATAAAGGTTCGCAGTCTGGCTTACGATTTGGTTCTTAACGGGAGTGAAATCGGCGGCGGGAGTATCCGGATTCATCAGCCGGATCTGCAGAAAAAGATATTTAACATTCTGGGAATTCCGGACCCTGTATTCCAGGAACAGTTCGGTTTTCTTCTGAATGCGTTAGCCTGCGGCGCACCGCCGCACGGTGGTTTGGCGTTAGGTTTTGACCGTCTCCTGACCGCGTTTCTCTCGTTAAATTCCATTCGCGAAGTGATTGCATTTCCCAAGACCCAGAAGGGAACCTGTCTTTTGACGGGTGCACCGGCTCCTGTTTCCTCCCGGCAGTTAAGCGAACTCGGACTAAATTTGAAATCCCCCTCCAATCCCCCTTTTGCAAAGGGGGAAAAAGGGGGATTGGAAGGTTGAGATGTCTGCTCGACTAAAAAGGTTTCGTGTTCTGTATGCTGTATGCTGTCTACTGGTATTGATATTACCTTGTTCGGTAACCGGGCAGGTAACCCTGGAGATTACCCGGCAGGCTATACCCAGGATTCCCATTTACCTGATTCTGCCGGAAAAATTACCGGAATTCAGCGCGGTTTTAACCCGGGATTTGGAGCGAAGCAGTTATTTTGAACCCCGGCGCGTCGCAGATGCCGGGGAAGCTCCGGGGCAGGTCTTATTAACTGTGGAGCCAGTGACCGACGGTGTGGATGCCAAACTTTTTTCTTCTCAAAACGATTCTGTTCCTGCCTTTCACCAGGTCTTTGTCAGCCAGCCGTTCAACGAAAGGATTTTGGCGCATACGGCAGCCAAAGAAATTATTGAACGCCTGACCGGTTATCCTGCGATTACCCTTACCCGGATGGCTGCCTCTCAGAAGAGAGGTAATGACCGGGAGATTATTCTTATGGATTATGACGGTGTTAATTCTCACCCTCTGACCCAGGATAAGTCAATCAATCTCTATCCGCGTTTTTCTCCGGACCGGCGCTCGGTTATCTATACTTCCTTTGTCCATTACTGGCCCAGAGTATTTCGTCAGGAGATAGCCGGCGGTAAGCGCCAGGTGCTCGCCGCTTACCCGGGTCTGAACAGTTCCGCCACTTTCAGCCCGGAGGGAAGATACGTTGCTCTCTCTTTAAGTAAAGACGGAAACCCGGAAATTTACCTGCTGGAGTTGAGAACCGGCAAACTGAACCGCCTTACCCGGCATCCTTCCGCCGATACTTCACCGGTTTTTTTCCCGGACGGAAAGAGTCTGCTTTTTGTTTCTGACCGTGCGGGCGGTCCTCAGATTTATCGCTTGTACCTGAACACCCTATCGGAAAAACGGCTCACCTTTGAGGGTTCTTATAACACTTCACCCGCTATTTCTCCGGACAGCCGGTTTATGGCTTACACCAGCCGGATGGGTGGTCGGAACGAAATCAGATTAGTGGTCCTGGAGACCGGCCAGGATGTGGTTCTGACCGGAGGTTCTGGTAATAAAGAAGACCCGTCTTTCGGTCCGGACAGCCGGCATATTGTATTTGTGCATATCTCTAACCATCAGAGTAACCTGAAGGTTCTTGACATTTTTTCCCGGGAAGAGTATATTATAACTCAAGACGGAGGATACGCAACGCCGGACTGGCGTTGAATTGTAGCGGTGCGATTTATCGCACCCAAAATTGAGGGGTGAAGATGAAAAAGATTATTTTAGGCGTGGGTTTGTTGGGAATATTGTTTCTGGTGGCCGGTTGTGCCAGGCAGATAGCGCCTTCAAAACCGGTTGCCGGCAAGGGAAAGGCTGAGAGAACAGCCAAGTCCACCGAAGGGTTAGGAGATTCGGGCGCGGGTCTGGCGACGAAAGAAGAACAGATGTTGGCGTTAAAAGGTGAAGACGTTCCGTTGGCGAAGGGAACCGGAGAAGAGCGGGTACGGCTGCCTCTTTCCGCCGAAGAGAAGGAAGCATTTGTCGCTATTCACTTTGATTTTGATAAGAGCGACATCAGAACGGATGCCCGGCCCGCTTTGGAAAAAGTCGCAGTCTACTTGAAAGCACATCCGGAAGTGAGGATTGTGATTGAAGGGAACTGTGATGAGTGGGGGACCGAAGAGTATAACCTGGCACTGGGTGAACGCCGGGCTCTTTCTACCAGGCGTTATCTGGTTTCGCTGGGAATCTCGGCCGGCCGTCTGAACACGGTCAGTTTCGGTGAGGAGCGTCCGGAGGACTTAGGGCATAACGAGGCAGCCTATCAGGCAAACCGCCGGTGTGAATTTAAGATTGTAGAGTAGGGGCTTGATTCATCAAGCCCGCGGGTCGGATAAATCCGACCCCTACATTTGGGGGATTTGTTGGACTGGACTATGAATATCCGGAGTACGTTTGTAGTTAGCTTAAGCGCGGGAATCTTTTTGCTTTCCGGTTGTGCCAGCCAGACCGACGTCAAGGGACTTCATGACCGTGTGATTAAACAGGAAACCAAGGCGGTAGTGTTAGAAAAAGAAACCGAAAAAGGACAGCGTATTTTTGAGGATGAATGGAATAAAAAATTGGCCGGGTTGAGTGAGGACATTCTCTTTTTGCGGGAGCGGACCGCATCATTGGAGGGTTCTTTAAATACTCTGACCGAACAGATTAAACAGGAGACCGAAAGGGCAGAGAAATTTAGGCTCTCCACCAATCAGGAATTACTCGATTTTCAGAAAGGCGTCATAACCAGAATTGATTCCTTGCAGAATGAAGTGGAATCCTTAAAAAAGACCCAGGCTGAACTCACCGGTGAAATAAAGAACACCACTGTCCGGTGCGACAAGGTGGAGGAAAACCAGTTACTCCTTTCCGACCGGGTCGCTTCTTTTGATACCGGTCTGGCCGGATGCACCCAGGAGATGACCCAGAAGATCTCGGTCATTCTGGAAGAGATAACCAGGGAAAATCAAGCCTTGCGCGAACGGATTGCCAGGTTGGAAAAATCCGTTCCCCCAAAAGTTACTTCCAAAAAAAGTAGCAAGAAAAAAGAAGACGAGAAAGAACCTTAAGTTGCCCTTTCCCATCCGAGGGAAAGGGAACCCGTATTCCTGCGGATTGTAAGCAGGAATCCAGAAGCCTTTGAAAGTCTACCATTTAATTACCCGCCTGATTATTGGTGGTGCTCAGGAAAACACACTCTTTACCTGCTACCAGTTAGCCAGCCGGGGTCACGATGTTGTCCTCCTGACCGGTCCAGCCTTAGGTCCGGAGGGAAGCCTCTTAGAAGACGCCAGGGCTCATAGTTTAAAAATTTTCCTCATTCCTTTCCTGCGGCGTCAAATCAACCCGTTTTATGACCTTCCTTCCTTGTTGGCTATCCGCCGAATTCTTCTCCGGGAAAGACCTGATATTCTCCACACCCATAGCACTAAAGCAGGCATTCTGGGAAGGATGGCCGCAGGTATCATTCCCCACCGGCCTAAAGTAGTTCATACCGTCCACGGCTTACCCTTCCACCCTTACCAGAACCGGTTGCTTAATAATTTCTATATTACCGCGGAAAAGATGGTGGCACCTTTTACGGACGCCTATATTTCCGTAGCGGAAGCAATGACCACTAAGAATTTGGCGTCCGGAGTCGGCAAGAAAGAACAATATTCCACCGTTTACAGCGCTTTTCCGGTGGAAGAGTTTGTCCGGGCAAGACAGTATCGCAAAGAGGTTCGCCGGAGGTACGGCTTTCAGGAGAACGATATTGTTATCGGCAAGATTGCCCGTCTCTTCCACTTAAAAGGGCATGAATTTCTTCTTCCTGCTTTTCAGGCGGTAAGGAAGGAGTTTCCGCAGAGCAAACTTTTTCTGGTCGGAGACGGAATTCTCCGGCCGGAATTAGAAAGGATGGCAGAGAGTCTGGGAATAAGGGATGCGGTTGTCTTTGCCGGACTTTTGCCGCCGGAAGAGATTCCCCGGCTGGTTTCCGCCCTGGACCTTTTAGTGCACGTTTCCTTGCGGGAGGGATTGCCCAAAGCGGTGGCGCAGGCTCTGGCATCGGGTGTTCCGGTGGTCGCTTCGGACGTTGACGGGACAAAAGAAGTTGTGATAGATGGCATCACCGGATATCTGGTTCCGCCCAAAGACACACCGGCGCTTTCCTCCGCGATTCTTTCTTCCTTACGGAATCCTGAAAAGAGCCGGATTATGGCGCAGACCGGTCAAAAGTTCATCAGAGAGAATTTTACGGTGGAAAAGATGACCGCCAGGATTGAAGAGATCTACCTACTCCTCTGTCATTCCCGCATGCTTTAAGCGGGAATCCAGAAAATGTAGGGCAAACCTGTAGGTTTGCATATGAGTAATTACGAACAAGAACTCCTGGGGTTTGTGGAGTATCTGGGGGCGGATAAGAATGCCTCGGTACATACGATTCGCGCCTATCAGCAGGACCTGAGAGACTTTTTCCTCTTTTTGAATGGTAAGCGCCTTCAGGACGTGGACCTGGCTGCCTTGCGAGCCTATCTTAATGATATTTTTCAGCGGAACCTGCGCCGCACCACCCTGATTAGAAAAGTGGCGGTCTTGCGTACTTTCTTCCGTTTCCTGAGTCGTCAGGGTACGATTTCCCACAACCCGGCAGCCGGCCTGCGTTCACCCAAGAGTGAGCGGACCCTCCCGGCTTTTCTGGAAGTTGAGGAGGTTCTTGCTATCCTTGACGAAGTTTTAAAAGGCAAGGGTGCCTCTCCGATTCGCGACCGGGCAATCCTGGAGTTTTTGTATTCTACCGGTTTACGCGTCGCGGAATTAGTCAGTCTCAACCTTCCCGACGTTGACTTCATCGCCCGATCGGTAAGGGTAAGAGGAAAAGGCAGGAAAGAGAGGCTGGTACCGGTGGGGAAGACCGCGCTTTCCGCGTTGAACGAGTACCTGTCTTCCGGGGAACGGCAGGGGCCTGCCCCTGCACGTAGTAGGCAGGGGGCAAAGGTTCCCTATCTATTTTGCAACCGTCTGGGTGGAAGGCTGAGCAGCCGGAGCGTGGAGAGAATCGTGGAACATTACAGCCGAAACGTCCGGCACCTTGCCAAAAGAGTTACTCCCCATACTTTGCGCCATTCGTTTGCGACCCACCTGTTGGAAAGGGGAGCGGATTTGCGCGCCATCCAGGAGATTTTAGGGCATCAGAATATTACCACTACCCAGATTTATACGCATCTTTCCACGCGAAAGATCAAGGAAGCCTACCGGAATTTTTTCCCCCGCGCCAAATAACACTTTGTCATTCCCGCATGCATTAAGCGGGAATCCACAGGCAGGGACCTGGCAATCCGACGTAATGTGTCGTTGCACGGGTTCCCTTACAGTTGAATCTGTAAGGGATCGGTAAGGGATGTGAAGGATCTATAGATTCTTCGTTTTACTCAGAATGACATCCGGTTGGATTAAATACTTTTGGATGATTTGGTAGAGGCTATCGGCCGCCTCTTCCGGTCGGGTATTTATGATTTGGTAGTCGTACCGGCTGAGAATCTGCATCTCTTTCTGGACTTCGGACAGGCGCCGTTCAATCGCTGATTCGTCTTCACCGGTTTCTTTCTGCCGGTGCCGGATGCGGCTCTCCAATTCCTGGTAGGAGGGAGGTAAAAGGGCGATGAGAACCGCCAGTTCCGGATATTCAGACTTGATTCTGGCTGCGCCCTGGGTGTCCAGGGCAAGGATAGCGGATTTCCCTTTTTTTAAAGTCTCTTCCAGTACTTTTCTGGGAGTACCGTAATGGTAGCCATAGACCACAGCCCATTCCGCCAGACCGTTGGAAGTAATTAATTTCCGGAATTTCTCTTCGGTACAAAAGAGATAGTCTTTGCGGTCTCTTTCGCCTTGCCGGACCGGCCGGGTAGTGTAAGTGAGCAGACGGGTAAGACGGTATTTTTCCCGAAGAATTTTGAGGACAGTGGTTTTGCCCGTACCTGAAGGTGCTGAAATTACAAATATCATTGATTAGATTCTTCCCCTTCGCTTCGCTCAAGGGTCAGAATGACAGCTTAGTTATTCCGGTTTGTTGGTGGTGCGGTAAGTCAAAAGGTTGTGAATCATCCGAAGGGCGATGGTCCGGAAAGGCGAGTCGGTTTTAGCGATTTCCCTCCATTTTGCCAATGCTTTATCAATCTCGCCGTTCTTTTCGTAGGCGTGAGCCAGGACGTCATCCACATATTCCGGCCGGGGAAACTTGCAGGCTAATTCCAGATATTTCACCGTCTCCGCATAGTTCTTTACTTTGTGGTAATAGGTCCAGCCCAATTCAAAATAAAGGTCATACCGTTCCGGATTGTAGGAGATGCCCTCTTTCAAAAAGTCAAGACCCGCCTGGATCCAGCGTTGTTTTTCTTCGGCAGTTTTTGCCATCACCGAAATATTATAGGCTAAGTGCCAGCCGCCGACCGCCCAGGGAGTGATGAAATTCGGCTGGAGGAAAGTGACCGCTTTAAAGATGGGCAATATCTTGTATTGTTCGCCCGAGTGGAAGAGGGTTTCCACCTGAATCCAGAGTAAATCGGCCGCTAAGCCCCGGAACCCGCCTAATACCAGACTTCCCACAATTTGACCCGGCATCAGAAGGAGTCTTTGTTCAAATCCCATCATCTTCCGCTGTCGGTCTATGGTATCCTGCAGAGGAGAAAGGACGAGAAAAAGAATGACGATGGCGGTAATTATTTTAATCCGGGACTTTCTCCTGGATGGCATTTTTATTGAGCAACCCCTTATACTTCACGATACTGGAAGAAATAGAAACAGAGAAAGAGAGCGATCGCGGTGTAGATTAAGCCGTAGCCAAAAGTCTTAAGGATATAAGTGGCAGGTACTTCAAGTCCCACGACCACCTGGTCGCGAACAGCAAAATTTTCAAAATTGGGGATAATCTTATAAAAGAACCGGGTTATTACCTTAATAAAAGGGTTCTTTGTCTGTTCCGATAAAGAGATTCCGTACCCGGTAAGGTGCCCTACCAAGAAGAGGAAAAGGACAAAGATTAAGGTGAAGGCGGTGGAGGCAAAAGCGGCTACCGCTAAAGTAATGGCGGTAATAACCACCATCTCTGCCCAGATAAGGAAGAGGGCGGAAACAAGGCCGACCTCAAAGGAATGTTGTTTGAAAAGAATCAGTCCGGCGAAGACCAGAGCCATCAGAACCACACTCAGGGTAATGACCGCTACTATTCCCAAAAATTTACCCAGAATAAAATCGGAACGCCGGAGAGGTTTGGAAAGAAGCGTGGAGATGGTGTTGGTTTCAAATTCGCTCCGTAATGAAGTCATCGCGGTGAGAATAGCTAAAAGTACGCCGAAGACCTCAATGCCGGAAAGGGAAACGTCTTTGATCATCTTCAACTGTTCTTCCGGAGTAAGGAAAGAGAATAACTGGCTGCACCCTAAAAGGAGCAGGGCAAAAACCAGGATTATCTGGTAACTCCGTAGCCGGAGTGCTTCCTGAAAGGTATTCCGGGCGATTATGTAGGGTTTGAACATTGGGTCACCTTTACGAAGAGGTCCTCGATATCGTCTGCCTGCCAGGAGGTTATTAATTCGGGAAGGGTTCCGCAGGCTAAAAGTCTTCCCTGGTGCAAAATCCCGATGCGGGTGCAGACCCTTTCCACTTCTGAGAGGTAATGGCTGGAAAGAAGAATTGTTTTGCCCTCAGCCTGCAATTTGAGAATGAGGTCCCGGGTCTCCCGGCTGCCGATGGGGTCAAGACCGGTGGTCGGTTCATCAAGAATTAAGAATTTCGGGTCGTTCAAAAGAGCGACCGCCAGGCCGATACGTTCCAGCATGCCTTTCGAATAATGTTTTAAAGCGAGACGGTGTACTTTTGTTAAGCCAACCAATTTCAGTAAATTCTCTCTTTTTTCTTTTAGAACGTCCGGCGGCAATCCAAAGATTTGACCGTAGAAATTCAGGAGTTCGCCGCCGGTAAGGTAACGGTAATAATAGGGATTCTCCGGCAGGTATCCGATATCGTTTTTGATCGTGATATCCGTACTGTTTTTGCCGAAGATTTGAATCTGACCGCTGGTGGGAAAGAGGAGTCCCAGGAGCAATTTCAGAGTGGTTGTCTTTCCGCTCCCGTTTGGTCCTAAGAGGCCGAAGATTTCGCGTTCTCTTATTTCTAACGACAGTGAGTTAACCACAGAGACGTCTTTTTTCCTTCCTAAATGGAAGACCTTATTCAGGTTTTCAATTTTCAGGACCGCGGCTCTTTCTTCCATAGTGAGGAAATTTTACCAAAGATAAGGTTTTAAGTCAAATCCCCCAAATGTAGGGGTCGGATTTATCCGACCCGCGGGCTTGATAAATCAAGCCCCTACAGCAAATGGGGGAAAAGGGAGATTTAAGCCTTTCCGACCGATGTCTCTCCGGAAGTAGACCCCTTCAAAACTGATTTTATTTACACCCTGGTATGTTTTTTCAATCGCTTCAGACAGGGTGTCTCCGGCACCGGTCACCCCTAAAACACGGCCGCCGCTGGTATACACCTTTTCGTTTTCTTTTCTGGTTCCGGCGTGAAAGACCACAACATCTTTATCGTTGGAGAGCGCCTTCAAGCCAAAAATCTCTTTGTTCTTCTGATATTGTCCCGGATAACCCTCTGATGCTAAGATAACACAGCAGGCAGCCCCTTTTCGGAAATCGGGTTTATGACCGACAAGATTACCCTGAGCGGAACTTAATAATAACTCAAAAAGGTCACTTTCCAGAAGGGGAAGGATTGCCTGGGTTTCCGGGTCTCCAAAACGGGCGTTAAATTCCAAAACCCTGGGTCCTTCCCGGGTTAAGATTATACCGGCGTAAAGGATGCCCCGGTAGACGATTCCGTCCTTGAGCAGTCCGGTAATGGTCGGTTCAATGATTTCCCGGATGATTTGTTGTTGGAGAGCGTCGTTTAAAAAGGGGTTTGGGACGATGGCGCCCATGCCACCGGTGTTGGGACCGGTATCGTTCTCTCCGATTTTCTTATGGTCCTGGGCGGGTGGGAAATGGTAATATTTTTCCCCGTCGGTAATGACCAGAAAGGACGCTTCTTCCCCTTCCAATTTTTCTTCGATGACTACCCTTTCTCCTGCAGAGCCAAAGATTTTCTCATCAAAAATTTGGCGGAGCGCTGTCTCTTTTTCTTTCCGGTCGTCACAGATGAAGACCCCTTTGCCGGCAGCCAGACCGTCGGCTTTAATGACCGCGGGTTTATCGCCCCATTCTTTTAAAATATCAGCGGCTTCTGAGCCCGACGCCGCAGACTGAAAATCAGCGGTAGGAATCCGGTGCCGGTTCAAAAACTCTTTGGCAAAGGATTTGGAGTTTTCTAACCGGGCCGCTTCCCGGGTAGGTCCAAAAACAGGCAGCCCTGCTTTCCGGAAAGTATTTACGATACCTTCAGCCAGGGGTACTTCCGGTCCGACCACGGTCAGGTCAAACATCTCTTTCTGTGCCAGGGAGAGGAGAGCCGGGACATCTTCCGCCGGAACCGGGACGTTGGTTCCGATTTCGCCGGTGCCGGCGTTACCGGGCGCAATAAAAAGATTCCGGACGTGTCTGCTCTGGGCCATCTTCCAGGCTAAGGTATGTTCTCTGCCTCCGGAACCGATTACCAGACATTTCATATTGAATGGCGGAACACAATAGCGACGACCGTCGCTACGGTGTTGTTTATGATATGAAGCACGATTGAGGGCCAGAGAGAACCGGTCTTCTCGTAAAGATAGGCAAGAATAAAGGCTAAAAAGAGGATGGGGATAAAGGCGATTAGCGACTGGTGTAAGGCAGCAAAGAGTAAACTGGAGTAAACCATGGAACGCCGGGGCCCGAAGTTGGAACGCATCGTTCCAAAGAGGAATCCGCGGAAGATAATCTCTTCCAGAAAAGGCGCCAGGAATCCAATGATAAAAAGAAAGAATAACGCCAGAGGCAGGGAAGTTAATCCTAACAGGATATAATAAATCTCCTGGTCGGGTAATATTGTATTGCGGAAAAGACTCAAAAGAAGACCGAGTAAAGCCAGGGCCGGCGTAATAAAAAGATATGCCTGGAGACCGGTTCGGACATAATTTTGAGACCATTTGTTCATACCTAACTGCCAGATTCCAAAGTGGTGCCGGTTCATCAGGATAAGAATGGCAAAAGTAAGGCTTCCTTCAATAAGGACGGTTTGAAGGAGGGACTGAAATGCCAGGAGGTGAAAAGATGCGCCTCCTGCCGGGGGCAGGACGAGGTGGAGAACAAGCAAACTTATACCGGAGATACCTAAAGCCAGCAGGCATACCGGAAGAATAAAGCGGAGATTCCAGGCAACCGGTGCCGCACCAGATAGGGGGACTTTTTTGAAGGGTACCATTTTCACGTAGGGGTCAACCCCTTACATTCCAAGAATCCGGGTATCCTCGTCTAAGAATATTCCCTGGAGGTTCATCTTTAGTGCATCCGGGTTAGGACTGGCCGCAAAGGCTACCGCTTCGGTAATCTTCTTGCCGTTAAGCAATTTAATCAGGGCATCATTAAAAGTTTGCATACCAAGGGTTTTTTCCGCACGCATTCCGGCGGGAATTTTAAGAATTTTGTCTTCTTGAATTAACTTAATGATGGTAGGGGTGGCAACCATTACCTCTACCGCCGGAATAAGTCCGGTGCGGTCACTCCGGGGCAAGAGTTTCTGGCAGATGGACGCTTTGATATGATAGGCTAATTGTTTCCTCACCTGTTCGTGGAGGTTACTGGGGAAAAAGTCCAGAATACGGGTGATAATGCTGATGGTGTCCATAGCGTGGACCGTGGACATGACCAGGTGGCCGGTTTCTGAGGCAGTCAGGGCGGCTTCAAAGGTTTCGGTATCGCGCATTTCTCCGATGACGATTATATCCGGGTCTTCCCGCATCACATACTTTAGGGCGTTGTGGAAGGAATTGGTGTCTACTCCGACTTCCCGCTGGTTTACCACCGATTTTTTGTCGGTAAAGAGGTATTCAATCGGGTCCTCCACGGTGATTATGTGTACCTGTTGAGTCTGGTTGATATAGTCGACCATGGCGGCGATGGTGGTCGATTTACCCGAACTGGTCGGACCGGCAACCAGCACCAGTCCGCTGTCAAAACCGGCTATGTTTGTCAGTACCGGCGGTAATTCCAATTCTTCAAATGACGGGATTTGACCCCGGATACGACGCAGAGCGATCCCGTTGGTTCCGCGTTGAAAATAGACATTGATTCGGAAACGTCCTAAGTTCTTAAAGCCGTGACTGAAGTCCAACTCTTTTTCATTTTCCAGTTTTTCCCGCTGTTTGGGCGTGGTTATTTCATCCAGATACTGCTGGAGGTTTTCCTGGGTGAGAGGGGGGAACTTTGTAAATACCAGGTCGTTGCTGATACGCAGTATGGGAGGTTTACCGGCCTTCAGATGGAGGTCGGTTGCATCTTTTGTCACGCATTCCTGAAGAATCTCGGTTAGTGCTGTCATATTCTCACCTCACTACACGAAAGTCCAGGCCGGTGGCAGCCTTCAAAGCCTGGCCCGCAGATTCCGCTTTTATCCTCTCCTTGAAATTTCCGAAGCGGACCCGATAAATTAGAGAAGTATCGACGCTGCGGACGATATAAGCGTTATACCCTTTGGCACTCAAATCGTCGCGTACCTTTTCTGCCCGCGCCATTTCGCTGAAAGCACCGACCTGTAGCGCAAAAGGCCCCAATTCCCGGTTCAAAATTTCCAGGCTCTTTTCCGCTTCGGAACTGAGCGGATAATTACGCCTCAACCGGAGAAGAATTTCCACTCCTTCGGGGGTATTCTTTTTTTGAAAAAGTACTTCTGACAGACCAAAAAGTCCGGCTGGTTGTTGCTGACTTTTGGGAAATTCACTGATAAATTGGCGGAAAAACTGTTCGCTTTCCGAAAAAGAACCTTCCGCATTTTTTAAATGTGCCAGCGCCAGGAGACATCGTTCTTTTTCTGAAGAAGAGAGAAGTTTCTGTAAAATAGTTTCCGCACTTTTAAGGTCACCTATTTCCAGATAACAGACCGCTAAAAAGTAGTATTCATTCGCGGTCAAAGTGTTGGAGTCACCGTACGTCTGAATCGCCCTGCGGAAGGCTCCTTTTAAGACTAAACTTTCAACATCTTCGGCATTCCACGCGGTTCCTTCCCAGAGCCAGGCAAGTAATGTAATCGCGACCAGGATGGAAGATAATTTCTGCTGAACCGAGAGCATTTAGGGCCCTTAAAAATCCAGAGGTTCCTTTTCTTCCAGAATTTCGTGTAATACTTCTTTAATGGGATTACTCCTTCGGTTTTCCAATTTGTTGCGGTTTAGATGACGGGCTTTTTCTGAAATGGCGACCACCAGGCGGTAAATATTGGTTTCCGGTTTAATTTTGTCCAGTATGGCCAGTTCTTCGTTTTCCATTGTAATTTATTATACACCACTTACCGGTTGAAAAGCAAACCGCCCGTCTTTGATGTCCGCTTTGGCTTGCATGTAAGCATGGAGAGTTCCGATGTCAAGCCAGTATCCGGAGTGGGGATAGGCAAAGAGAGTCTCTTTTTCTTTGAGCAGGGATGGAAATAACCCTCTTTCCAGAGAGTAGGGCTTGTTTTTGGGAATTTTCAGGGTTATCCCCGGTTCAAATATGTAAACCCCGGCGTTAATCCAGCCTTTCCCCGGCACTTCACCCGGTTTTTCCTTAAACTCCCTGATTTGGCAATCTTTTCCAAAAAAGACCAGGCCGTAACGTTTGGGGTGAGGAACAAACGTAACCGCAATGGTAACCGCAGCCCTGGTCTTTTTATGGAATTCAGCCATGGCGGAAAGATTAAGGTCAGTGAGTACGTCACCGTTGAGGATGAAGGTTGGTTGAGTTAAGTATGGAGATGCTAATGCGATGCCACCTCCGGTTCCCAAAGGTTCTTTTTCCACTACTACCTTAATTTTCAAATCCCCAAGCCCCTGCATTTTGATACTTTCCAGTTCTTTTTCAAACTTCTGGGCGGCGTATCCCAACCCCAGAACGACGTCTTTGACGTTATGAAGGGATAGTAGTTTTAACTGATACCACAAAAAGGGTTTACCCGCCAGGGGCAGGAGAGGTTTGGGAACGATATTGGTCAGCGGCCGCAGCCTGGTACCTAACCCGCCTAAAAGGATATATGCCTGCATCATCTTAAGTATTTTATCCTAAATTCTTGACAGATGCAATAGAAGTAGGGTAGAATAGTTGAGGAAAAATAAAGAAAAAGTAGAGGATAACCGGATAGGGAAAGGAAGTGGAGGTGTGATTCCTCCTGCTGTCCCGCAACGGTAATGCCCGAAAGGGTTAGCCCGGTCGATTTCTTATTCCGGAAAGTACCTTCGCGGAAAGGGAAGGGTGATAATTACCCAACCGCAAAGGTTGGGTTTTTTTTGTTTAGGGGCTGCGACAGCCCCTTAGAGAAGGGAAAAATGGTTTTGATATTGGGTGGAATAAAGAGCGGAAAGAGTGCCTACGCTTTGCAGCTGGCAGAAAAACATCCGAAGCCGCGTGCCTTTTTGGCTACTGCGGAGCCGTTTGACCCGGAAATGAAGGCACGGATTGAGAGGCATAAGAAGAACCGGGGCAACGAATATGAACTCTTTGAAGAACCGGTGCACATTCAAGGTATTCTTTCCCGGCTGCAGCACCGGGTGGTGGTAGTGGACTGTCTCACCGTGTGGCTGGCAAATCTTTACCACCACGGACTGGATGTAGACAGGGAAATTACAAAACTTTCAGGAGCATTGACCGGTAAAGAGATTTTCGTTTCCAACGAGGTCGGCTGGGGTGTTGTTCCGGAACAAGCACTAACCAGAGAATATGTGGAACACCTGGCGGAACTTAACCGGGAGATGGCCCGAAGAGCAGAAAAAGTTTATCTGATGGTGGCGGGAATTCCCGTGGAAATAAAAAGGGGGGATAAAGAATAAAATGATTATTGGCGCTACTTCCTGGGTTCAGCCGGGTACTTATTATGAAAATGCCCGAATCCTGGAAGATGTTGTGGACCTGGTGGAACTTTTATGCTACACCTGGGATGAAGAGACGGAAAAAGTGATGGGTAAAGAAGTGCTGTATCTGAGAGAACTGGAACTAAAATATACGGTCCACCTTCCGGCGGATAATGTTGCAAATTGCCGGCGCGTATATTCCTTTTTTAAAGACGCTGAGTTACCGGTGATGAATTTCACCCTGCATCCGATTCCGGAATGGGAGGAGTTTATCGCGGGTAAGGAAGACGTGAGTCTGGAAAATCTTGTTAGTACCTATCCGCGGTATTCCCGGATGACACTGGATATTGGCCATGCAATTCTTGCCGGACTGAAACCGGATTATTTTCTGGGGACGGAAATAAAGGAAGTCCATCTTTCCGGTGTAAAAGCAGGAGAAGACCACCAGGAGATTATAGATGATAAAGAACTGAAGTATCTTGAAAACTTCTCAAGAGACGGACTGATGGTCATCCTGGAAATCTTTAATTTAGAATCTTTAATGGTTAGCAAAAGGAGGGTAGAAGAATGGCAAAATCGCTGGATGAAGGAGTGTGGAACAAAGCGCAGAAACATTTAGACAATCTTACCAAGCCCATCCATAGTTTAGGGATGTTAGAAGAGATTGCCGCTAAGATGGCAATGATTACGGGAAACGTCAAACCGGCGTTGCCTAAAAAGAAGCGGGTTTATGTTTTTGCCGGTGACCATGGCGTCGTGGCAGAAGGTGTTTCCGCATACCCTCAGGAGGTGACGACCGCCATGGTATTCAATTTTTTGTCCGGTGGGGCAGCGATTAATGTTTTTGCCCGTCATACGAATACCGAGGTTCAGGTTGTGGATGCGGGTGTCGCGCACGATTTTGAACCTACTCCGGGTCTGACCATTCTTAAGATTGGTCGCGGAACAAAGAATTTCACCCTGGGTCCGGCGATGAACCGTTTGGAAGCAGAACGTGCCTTGAATTACGGAAGGAGTCTGGGAGAGAAGGCGTCTGAAGAAGGGGTGGACCTGATTATCGTGGGTGATATGGGAATCGGGAATACCACTACCGCGACTGCGGTTACCGTCGCTTTTGGTTTTGACATTGACAAGGTCCTGGATATCGGGACCGGTATTGATGAGGAAGGGCTGAAGAAAAAACGTGAAGCGGTTTTAAAGGCT
>JAZDPL010000034.1:0-19570 GCA_043797665.1 Candidatus Omnitrophota bacterium | reverse complement strand
CCTGGGTCTGGATGGGGTGGCAGACAAAGAGCAGACCACCAAATAACGCCAGGAGGTTTCTCACCCTACCTTCGGGTTCAATAAATTGAACCCCTACATTTGGGGTGTAGGGGCTTGATTTATCAAGCCCGCGGGGGGGGGAATTGAAATAAGGGGTGGAGAAAGTTAGCAGAATAAACCAGTAGACTAAGATAGCCGAGCCCAAATGTACCGCCAAGTTGAAGATATGGTAGCCTGGCAGTGCCAGTTTGTGGAGGTGGTAGTTGAGCGCCAGGGAGAAGTAGGTGACAAACCGGGTGGCCCAGAAGTTGCAGATGGTGGTTAGGTTGCCAAGGTTACGTATGGCATAATTGTGAACAATGTTTGACCAGTCATCAAGGTAAAATGGACTGTGAAAAGTATTGGAGTAGATAACAATGCCCAGAAGGCAGATGAGGATGGGCGGGTACCATTTGATAGTCCTATTGTTTAACATAAAGAAGATTACATTTGTCATTCTGAGCGGAAGCGAAGAATCTCATAGACCCTCCCTTTCCAATCCTATGGAAAAGGGACCCGTATCAAGAATCCCGTTGGCACGTCTTTTCCGCGGTCTGATAAGCATCCGAGATATTGTAAATTCCCAGAATGAGTATACCGGTAAACCCTATCAGAAAAAGCACTATACCCCAAATTAGAATAGGCCGCGAAGCAAAAAAAGTAATTATCGCCTGACCGATGAAGATTGCACCCACCAAAAAAATAATCAAACTTATCCCGGCCAAAAACATCAAGGTCAGCCCTTTTTTTATCTGGCCGTTGTAAATCTGTCCCAGTCCGGTGAAGACAAACGAAAGAATCGCCGCCACTCTGGGATTAGGTTTAAAAAACACCTTTTCTTCGACCTTATTCTCCATATTGTTTTTATTATACCATGTCCAAAAACCTATATCTATAAAACAGTGAATCTCCCTACCGAAGATTTTGACCCTAATCAAAACTTTTTGCCAAAAAATTTGACTTCGGTCAAAAAATCTGGTAAGATGTCTAATATGCGAAAAAGATATCTGATGCCACATATTCTGAAGGACCTGGACGAAAAAATGGTCTTTGTGGGTGGAGCCAGACAGGTTGGTAAAACGAGTTTGGCAACATACCTTGCAAAAAATCATTTTCACCATTACGATTACTTAAACTGGGACTACCGCGAAGATCGTAAGAGAATTTTAGATTCCCGTTTTGAGGGCAACGCGGAGATTATTTTGTTTGACGAAATCCACAAATATAAAGACTGGAAAAATTATCTCAAGGGGCAATTCGACAAACATAAAGACGATTTTAAGATACTGGTAACCGGGAGCGCCCGATTAGATATTTATCGGAAGGGAGGAGACTCCTTAATGGGAAGATATTATTATTATCGCCTTCATCCTTTTTCGATAGCGGAATTTCTGGAAAAAGAGAACGTAATTACACCGTTTTCTGAAATTAATTTCCTGGAATTAGCGAATAGTGAGTCTTACGAAGCTCTTAAAATTCTGCTGAAGTTTGGAGGGTTTCCGGAACCACTACTCAAACAAAGTGAACGAACGTTACGGCGATGGCACAACCAACGTGCGGAACGGCTGATTAGAGAAGATATCCGTGACCTGGAGAATATCCGGGATTTGTCCGCACTCCAAATCCTGATTGATGTCTTGCCCCGGAAGGTTGGGTCCCTTTTATCCATCAACTCCTTACGAGAGGACCTTTCGGTTGCGCATAAGACCGTCGCTGGTTGGATAGATATTTTAGAAAGATTCTATTACCATTTCCGAATCTATCCTTTCACTGACAGCAAGATAAGGTCATTAAAAAAAGAACCGAAACTATATCTCTACGACTGGTCAGAGGTTGACGATGGGGGGAGTAAATTAGAAAATATGGTGGCTTCCCATTTGCTGAAGTTATGCCATTATTTAAATGATGTTGAGGGACATAAGACCGAGGTTTATTTTTTGAGGGATATGGATGGCAGAGAGGTTGATTTTTTGATAACAGAAAAAGGGAAACCCTGGTTTGCGGTTGAGGTAAAATCGTCGGCAAAAGATATCTCTAAAAATTTGTTCTACTTCAGCCAGAGGTTAAAAATTCCGTTTTCTTACCAGGTGGTATTTGAAAAGGATGTAGATATTAGAAAAGATACGGTTCGTATTATCAGCCTGGACCGGTTCCTTGCCTCTTTGGTGTAAAAAATCCCGCCTTTGTGGATTTCAATCCTTGTTTTAATAGATGTCCCTGTATGTTATCCAGATTTTTGTTCTTTCAATCTGCGTCTTTTTTCCTCTTTTTTAAAATAGTCTGCACACATCCCAATTATCTTATCCAGCAATTTCTTTTTTTCATTTACGCAATATTCTTTACTCTGCTCATCATAAAAATATATCTTCCCGTCATCCCAGCCAACCAATTCATTCTTCATTATTTATTCCGTGCAAGGCCACAAATTTTTTAGAAGTTTATTCTAAGAAACGGGACTGCCTTCTTTGACGGGACGGTCAATGGTAAGAATGGCGAGGGTGGTGTCGTCTTTGGCTGCCAGGAGCATACCGTTGCTGGTGATGCCCCGGATGGTGGCCGGCTCCAGGTTGGCAACGATAATAACCTGTTTGTTGATAAGTTCCTCCGGCGCATAGTAAGGTCTGATGCCGGCAACCAATTCCCTGACGTCCGAATTACCCAAATCAACTTTCACGATGTAGAGCCGGTCAGCAGAAGGATGGAGGTTTACCTCAAGAATCTTACCGACTTTCAATTCCAATTTTTTGAAATCTTCAAAGGAAATCATAGTCCTCCTTTTTTCATTAGGAGAGGGGGGTGCGGTGACGGTCAACCAATTCCGCGACCTTGCCCTTGTTCCAGCCGCCCACTTTAGAAAAGTAGCCGGTAACCCGGGTTATGTGCTCAATGTTTCTTCCCTGGTGGGTGGCAGCCAGAATCCGGGTCAGGTCGTTACCGGTAATCGCCTGGTCGGAAACAAAAGTTTTCGTCTGATAAAACCGGTTTTCCACCATGACCCCCCAACTTGATGTTGGAGTCCCCGCGACTTTATCATCAAGACTTTTTTCCTCAAAACCATACTGCTCCGGGCATTCCGAAAGATACCTGACAAATTCCTGTTTTTTCATAATACCTCCGTTTTTTATAAGGCAGTAACACCTTCCAGGACTGCGTCCTTGCAGTAAGGACATTCCTTGGATAGACCCCGGATGAGCCGGCCGCAGTCAAGACAGGTGGTAAACTCCGGACTGAAAGCAATCTGGGCGTTCTGGGTATGAAGAAAAGTTTTCTTTACGAAATTTGCCAATGTTTTCGGGTCCGGCTGGGATTCACCTAACCAGACGTGAGAAAGAGCGCCGGCTTCTATCAGGGGATGCATCAAACCCTCCCGGGTCACTTTTTCAATGGGCGAAAGAGAAGCGGAGACGTTGAAGTAAGTAGAGTTGGTATAATAAACTCCGCCACTGTCCTGGTTTCCTTTCACCACTTTGTAGGCAGCCAGCGGAAAGTGCGATAAGTCTAATTTTGCCAGGCGGTAAGCGGTGGATTCCGCGGGTGTCTGTTCCAGAACAAACTTCATATCCAATTCCTTGCTGTAACGCTGACAGGCAAGGTTAAGGTAGGCAAGAACTTTCAGCCCTAAACGAAGCGCCTCTTCGGATTCGTGCAGTTCCTGACCTAAATGGAACTGGACCATTTCATTCAACCCTAACAGTCCAACGAGATAGGTAACCCGATGCATCCGCAGGTAAGGTTCGCCGTCCTGCTGCATATTGAGCAAAGCCAGGGGACTCCTGGTACCAAGCGAGAGGAGGTGCTGAATAAAAATTCGTTTCTGCTGGTGGGCTTTTATTGCCAAAGCCAGTATCCGGTCTATTTCCGGAAAGAGTTTTTCGTCTTTGCCCTGTGCCCGGTAGGCGGTCCGGGGAAGGTTCAAAGTGACGTTTTGTAAAGCGCAAAAACGCATTTTCCAGGGTGTAACCGCCTCGGAAAGATCGGTGGAATTCAGCACAAAGGAGAGCCGGCAGCATTCCGAGACCTTGGCGGTTTTGCCCCGGTCAAAGACAAAGTAGGTGTTGCCTTTTTCAGCGGCTACCCGGCTGATATGGTGGAGATAGTCATCCGCACCTTCTGTGGCAAACAGTTTATTGGTAAGATGGCAAAGGGGTTTGGGAAAGAAGAAAGGTCTGCCCAATCCGTCACCCTGGGAGTAAACGTCAAAGAGCGCCCAGGCAAACTTCTGTGCTTCTTTTTGGTATTCCGCATAGGTTTTTCCGGTGTACTGACCGCCGGGTCCGATCGCCGGAGTCTTGACAAAATGGTCCGGGATTTCCCAGTAGATATTGATATCGCTGAATATTGCCTGACCACCCCGGGCTACCGCCTGCTGGCTGTATTCGTAGATTAACATCTGGGCTAATTGTTTAATCTCCCGGTCTGACATTCCGACCAGGAAAGGCGCAAAGAAATAATTGACCGCATCCCACCCGATCGCGCCGGCAAAACTTCCCTGGAGCGCCGCGGAGAATTTAACCATATGCGCTAATAGTGTTTCCGGATGTTTGGCCGGTTTGGCGATGGAAAGCGCATTGGGTAACGAAAGCCCGAACTTCTTTACGTATTCCAGCGATTGTCCACTGCAATAAGGTCTGTCTATCATCCCCAGATCATGCAAATGGATGTCGCCGGAGAGATGGTTGTCCGCCACGTCCGGACTGAAAACTTCCAGAAGGGCAAATTCTTTTTTTATCGCTTCGGCAAGGGAAAGGTTGGTTGCCTCCGGATTGTGGGGAATATTGGCGTTCTCCTTATTGGGCAGGGTAATTACCTGCCGGACATCGTAATGGGGCATACCTAATCGGGTATGCCGTCTGCGTTCATCTTCAAATCCATACTCTACCAGTTTGGCATTGACCATCTCCCGGATAAGGGGAGCGGTCAGGGTATTAATTTTGGAGGCGATGATATCGTCCTCCACTTCCAGAGCAATGATTTCCGCAATGTTCTGGTGGAGTCCGGTCTCCCGGCAGAGCGCTTCCACAATCTTTTTCCGGTCCCAGGAAACGATGTCTTCTGCACTGGTACGGACAAAGAGAGCTAAGTCGGTCGATTCCTTTAATCTGGTAACCTCCAGTTCACCCAGTTTTGTTTCTTCGGGTAGTACCCCGGCTCTAACCTGTCTCACTTTGGCTCTTTTTTGGCGATAAAGGATATACGCTTTGGCGGTTCTGGCATGTCCGGTTTTAATAAGGACACGTTCTACGATATCCTGAATTTCCTCTACCGTAGGAATATGTCCGATAAATTCTCGTGAGAGATAAATGGTAACCGCATCCGCCAGATCTTCCGCTAAGTTACGGTCGGCGCCACCGACTGCAGACGCTGCTTTGAAGATGGCATCGATAATCTTTGTTTTTTCAAACGGCGCCACCTTACCGTCCCGTTTCCTTACTTCTTTAACTTGTTCCATTTTATCCATTATTTATTTATTGTTTTTTAATTGGGCGACCTCTTTCGTAAACTCGGCAACATCGGTAAACTGGCGGTAGACTGAGGCAAAACGCACGTAGGCTACCGCATCAATCTTCTTCAGGGATTCCATTACCAATTCACCGATTTTTACCGCGGGCACTTCTTTTTCGTACTGACTTCTTAAGTCCCCGCTGATTCGGTCCACAGTGCGTTCAATCTCTTCCGTTTCTACCGGCCTTTTTTCGAAAGCCTTCGCTAACCCTGCCTGTAATTTGTCCCGGGAAAAAGGTTCCCGACGTCCGTCCCGTTTGACTACCATCAGGGGTTTTTCTTCTACAATTTCATAGGTGGTGAACCTGCGGTTACAGCCTAAACATTCCCTCCGGCGACGGATACTTTTGCCATCTTCTGAAAGGCGACTGTCTACGACTTTATCTTCCAGGTAACTGCAGAAAGGACACCGCATATTGTGGTTTGCTATATTATAAAACACAACATCTTGTTTGTCAAGCCTCAAGGTTGCATACCATATAGAAATAACGATATAATAAAAAACGATGGGATTTGAACTGATTTCAGGATTTAAACCCGCCGGTGACCAGCCGAAGGCAATTGAGACGTTGACCGGAAATTTAAAAGACAATGTTCCTTGCCAGACACTCCTGGGTGTTACCGGCAGCGGTAAAACTTACACGATGGCAAGCGTCATCAATCAGGTTCAGCAACCGACCCTGGTTATATCGCCTAATAAGACTCTGGCCGCACAGTTATACGGCGAATTCAAGGAATTCTTTCCGAAAAGCCGGGTGGCTTACTTTGTCAGTTACTATGATTACTATCAGCCCGAGGCGTACATTCCAACCACGGATACTTATATTGAAAAAGACGTTTCTATCAACGAGGATATTGACCGTATGCGGATGTACGGGGTCAGCAGTCTGGTTACCCACCGCGATACTATTGTGGTGGCAACCGTCTCCTGTATCTATCCCTCCGGCAGTCCGGAAGACTACGCCGGTTTGACTCTCCATCTTGCCCGGGGACAGGAGTTTAGTCTCCGGGATATTATGAGACGCCTGATTGAAATTCAGTATGAACGCAACGATTTTGACCTGAGCCGCGGCAGATTCCGGGTTCGGGGGAACCGCTTAGAGATGGTGCCTTCCTACGAAGAACGCGGCTTACGGATTGAGGTTGTTGGTAACCGGATAATCAACATTTCTTACTTTGATACGCTGACCGGAAAAGATTCGGTGAAAGAAGAGGAAATACTCATCTATCCCGCCAAACAGTTTGTTACCACCCGGCCCAAAATGGAGCGCGCCGTAAAGAGTATCCGGGAGGAATTAAAAGAGCGTCTGGATGGGCTGAAGAAGACGGAGAAGATTCTGGAAGCCCAGAGACTGGAACAACGCACCAATTACGATTTAGAAATGCTGGAGGAGATGGGATACTGCCACGGTGTGGAAAACTATTCCCGGCATTTTGACGGCAGACTTCCCGGAGAACGATCTTATTGCCTGCTTGATTTCTTTCCCGAAGACTTCCTCCTTTTTATCGACGAGAGCCACATCAGTATTCCGCAGATACGGGGTATGTTCTTTGGAGACCGTTCCCGGAAAGAGACGCTGGTGGAATACGGATTCCGTCTCCCGTCGGCGCTGGACAACCGGCCGTTAAGGTGGGAAGAATTTCAGAAGTTTATGCGTTCCGTCATCTTTGTGTCCGCAACTCCCGGCGAGTATGAATTAAAGATTTCCGGTGCCAGATATTTAGGTGACAAATCACCCGGTATTGCCGAGCAGATTATCCGGCCTACCGGACTTTTAGACCCGCCGATGATTGTCCGGCCGGCCGCTAACCAGATTGACGACATAGTTGCCGAAATTAAGAGGCGAACCGCCAAAACCCAGCGCACGCTGATCATTACTCTTAGCAAAAATACCGCGGAAGAGTTAGCCGATTATTTGAAAAATTTAGGAATAAAGGTAGAATATATCCATTACGAGGTAGACACCTTCCGCCGGGTGGAACTCTTACGGGAATTACGCGAGGCAAAGTATGACGTGCTGGTGGGCATCAATCTTCTGCGGGAAGGTCTGGATTTGCCGGAGGTAAGTCTGGTGGCGATTCTGGAGGCGGACAAAGCAGGATTCTTGCGTTCGGAGACTTCCCTGATTCAGATCGCCGGCCGGGCGGCCCGGTCGCTGGACGGTGAAGTTATCCTCTACGCGGATAAAATTACCAATGCGATGCGGGCGGCGATGGCAGAAACGGAACGCCGGCGCAAAATTCAAATGGAGTATAACCAGGAGCATAACATTACTCCGGTCACTATCCGGAAGGGGATTTATAAAGGAATAGAGGAGATTCTAAGCGAAAAACCCAGGTCTTCCGACGTGATTCTGAAAGAGGAGATTACCGACCAAAACCTTTTTACGGTAATCAAACGTCTGGAGGCGGAAATGTTTAAGGCTTCCCGGGAACTTGATTTTGAACGGGCAGCGCACATAAGAGACAAGATTAAGGAGTTGAAAGGTGAAAAAGAACTGGAAAGAATTGGTCCGGTCCGCACTGGAAGAAGATATCGGCCCCGGTGACATAACTGCAACCCTGGTTCCCGAAGGATCTGCTCCAGTCAGAGCGATAATCATTGCCAAAGAAAGGGGGGTTATCGCCGGTTTGTCAATGGCCCGGATGTCCTTTTTGTCGTTAAGCCCGCGGGTTAAATTTCAGGCATTTAAAAAAGACGGGCAGGAGGTCTTACCCGGAGAAAAAGTATTGGAAGTATCCGGGCATTTACCGGTTATCCTTTCTGCGGAACGTACCAGCCTCAATTTTTTGAGCAGGATTTCCGGAATCGCCACCTTGACCCGCAAGTTTGTGGAAAAGTCTGCCGGCACCAGGGCGGATATTTTTGATACCCGCAAGACCACACCAACCTTACGTGCACTGGAAAAGTATGCGGTAAAAGCCGGCGGCGGAAAGAACCACCGGTTCGGGCTTTTTGACGGAATTTTAATCAAGGACAACCATATTTCTGCACTGTCTGCCTCTAAAAAAGTCCGGACCCGGCTGGACGCCATCACCAGGTTGCTCAAAGAAGCCCGAAAGAAAAAAAGGAAGGGCATACCGGTTGAGGTGGAAGTAGAGAATATTAAAGAAGCCTTGACCGCCGCATCCGGGGGTGCGGATATCATTCTCCTTGACAATATGTCTCCGGAAAACGTCCGGGCGGTAAGAAAAGAACTTATCCGGATGGGATTCAAGGGAAAGACAGAAGTTTCGGGCGGGGTCACCCTGCAGAACGTCCGCGCCTATGCGCTGGCTGGAGTTGACCGGATTTCCATCGGCCGTCTCACCCATTCCGCGCCGTCCCTGGATTTTTCTTTGGAAATTATCCCATAACCAACCTGTCATTCTGAGTGATAACGAAGAATCTAATTCTTAGACCCTTCGCTTTCGCTCAAGGGTGACATGGTAGCCGCAGGCTTTAGCCTGCGTTTAGATGAAAATAAAAATTGCCGTTTTTGGGTGTAAGGTCAGCCAGTACGAAGCCCAGGTCCTGCGGGAAAGATTTGTTAATGCCGGTGACGAACTGGTCACTAACCTCAGTGACGCCGATAAATTAGTGGTCAATACCTGTGTCGTAACCAGCCGGGCTGAATCAGAAGGTTTACGTCTGGCTAAACAGGGAGCCGCAAAAGGCAAAGACGTCACCATAACCGGGTGTTTTGCCCGGATGGACAGCCGGTCACGAAGAGATATCACCGGACCCATACAGGTGGTTCCCTTGGAAGAAATTTTATCCCGATTCCCTGAACCCCGGGAGAGCATTACCTACTTTGCCGGTCATTCCCGGGCTTTCATTAAGGTTGAGGATGGATGCAGCAAAAGATGTCATTACTGCCTGGTTTCCCGCATCCGCGGACCGGTCAGGAGCAGACCGATAAACGAGGTAATTTCAGAAATTCAGGGATTAATCAGCAACGGCTACCGGGAAATAGTCTTTTCCGGAATAAACTTAGGTCTTTATGGCTCTGACTCAGGTTTAAGTTTGACCTCGTTACTCCAGCAGGTTTTTGCGTTACCGAATCTACCAGACGGTTTTAGAGTACGGCTAAGTTCCCTGGAACCAGACCTGGTTAGCCCGGACTTGATTGACTTGATGGCGAATGACCAGCGAATTTATCCGCATTTTCATCTTCCGCTTCAGTCCGGCTCGGAGCGAATCCTGAAAAAAATGGGACGCGGCTACACGACCGCAGAATATTTTTCTTTAGTTAATCGTATCCGAAGCAAAATACCTAACCTCATTCTTACCACTGACCTGATGGTAGGATTTCCCGGAGAAACCGAAGAAGATTTTCAAGCAACGTTAGATTTCGCAAAGAGTCTTAGATTTATGAAGGCACATATCTTCAGGTTTTCTCCACGACCCGGCACGCCAGCCGCCTCCTTTCCGGAACAGGTTCCGGAGACAATAAAGAAAAAACGCAGCACCTTACTCAAGCATTTTTTAGTGTGTAGTACCTGTCATTCTGAGCGGAGCGAAGAATCTATCCCTTAGATCCTTCGCTATTGCTCAGGATGACCTTAGGTAGTCGCAGGCTTCAGCCTGCGCCAAAGATATGGAAATTGTGGTGGCAACCGGTAACCAGAAAAAATTAAAAGAGATACAGGGTATCCTTAAAGAGTTACCCGTGCGCCTCCTGACCCTGAATGATTTTCCCCCTTTACCCGAACCCGCAGAAGACGGTAAAACATTTGCCGAAAACGCAGCTAAAAAAGCAAAATATTACGCCCGGAAACTAAAAAAAATAGTTCTGGCAGAGGATTCCGGCCTGGAGATAACAGCTTTGGGCGGCAAGCCCGGTGTCTATTCCGCCCGTTTCGCCGGTCCCGGCAAAAAAGATTCGGATAACATCGCCAAGGTTTTAGGGTTGATGGAGGGAATACCAAAGGAAAAACGCCAGGCAAGATTTACTTCCGCGGTCTGTTTAGCTTTTCCGGAAAGAAAAGTTTTTGCATTTGAAGGAAAGAAACAGGGCTTCATTGGTTTGAACCCGAAAGGGGAGGGTGGCTTCGGTTACGACCCCATCTTCTTTTTACCTGAGAAGAAAAAAACTTTTGCGCAGATGAAGCCGGAAGAGAAGAACCGGATAAGCCACCGCCGGCAGGCTTTAGAACAACTCCGCGATTTCTTAACAACGGATACAAATGCGTTAAATAATTTGATGTAGGGGGCGGATTCATCCGACCCGCGGGCCCCGTATAGGAGACTATTGCCTTTTACGGGGCGGGCTTGATAAATCAAGCCCCTACTTAAGTAACCTTACTTGTGTAAAGCGTTAATGATATAATAGATTAAGATATGGTTAACCAGGTGGTAGTATTTATCGTTGGACTGATACTGGGTGGAATTGCGGTGTGGCTGGGTCTGAACCGAAGGGTGCTGGATTCAGATGGCCGAGCCAGGACTAACGAAGGTACGCTTACTGAGTTACGGTTCCAACTCCAGCAAAAAGAAGTCCATCTTACCCAGTTACAGACCGACCTTAGTAAACAACAGGAAACCAGGGTTGCGGCGGAAACACGGCTTGCCGAACTCCGGAGTAATTTAGAGGAACAGAAGAAGAATCTTGCTGAGACCGTTCAGAGATTAAGTAATGCGTTTAACAGCCTTTCTACCGAAGCACTCAAGAGTAATAATCAACTCTTTCTGGATCTGGCAAAGAAAACCCTGGAAGGCGTCCTCATTGAGGCTAAGGGAGACCTGAAGGTGCGCCAGGAGGCGATGGATGGTAGCATCAAACCGCTTCAGGAGACATTAAAGCGGTATGAAGACCAACTGCGGGAAATAGAAACTAAAAGGTCTGAGGCTTACGGAGGTCTCCTGCAGCACCTTAATGAGATGAAGTTAACCCATGAATTGCTTCGTAAAGAAACGACCACCCTGTCTTCTGCGCTCAAAACTCCTCAGGTGCGGGGTAGTTGGGGTGAACTTACTCTGCGCCGGGTGGCGGAAATGTCCGGGATGTCTAAATACTGTGATTTTGAAGAGCAGTTTTCCGTTTCCACCGAAGACGGCCGGCTCCGACCTGATATGATTATTAAACTGCCGGGCAACAGGACTCTTGTGGTAGATGCAAAAGCACCGGTACAGGTATTCCGAAAGGCTCTGGAAGTGGCGGAAGAAGAAGGCCGCAAAAACGCATTTTCCCAGTATGCGAAGGCGGTACGCGAACATATGAAAAAATTGTCTTCCAAGGAATACTGGAAGCATCTGGCACCCAGCCCGGAATTTGTAATTCTGTTTCTGCCCGGCGAATCATTCTTCAGCGCGGCTTTAGAACAGGACAGTAGTTTGATGGAGGACGGATTTGCCAGCCGGGTAATACTGGCTACTCCGACCACCTTGATTTCGCTGCTGCGTACGGTTGCCACCACCTGGCAGCAGCAGGACGTGACGGAAAATTCCCGGCGCATCTGGGAAACAGGTCAGGAGATTTTCGAGAGACTCTCCAAATTTTCCGAACATTTAGATGGAATCCGCAAAGGTCTGACTGAAGCGGCCAAGTCGTACAATTCTGCGGTCGGTTCCTGGGAGATCCGGCTCCTGCCGGGTATCCGGCGGCTCAAAGAGTTAGGGACGGTCTCTTCAGACAAAGAAGTAATTGAAATAGATTCGGTTGACGTACCTCTGAAAGAATTACCCACCCCGGAGAAATAGGTAAAAAAGCCTGTTGTCATTCTGAAGCGTAGTATGCTGAAGAATCTCAGAGATTCTTCGTTTCACTCAGAATGACAGGATTGAGAGGAGTTATGGATAAGGCAGTTGGAATCGATTTAGGCGGTACTTACATTAAGTTTGGATTGGTTAAAAAAGACGGCACCATATTGAAACGGGGTCAGATAGAAACCCATACCGAGAAAGGACGCCCGGAGATTCTGCGACGGATGGAAGAAGCGGTCAACGAATCCCTGTCCGGGGTAAACACCTCTGAAGTATGCGGGATAGGCATCGGAACTCCGGGTTTGGTCGATAGCGAAGGCACAGTTTTTTTAGCACCCAACCTGCCGGAATGGAATAACTTGCCTCTGGCAAAAATCTTTCACGAAAAGTTTAATCTTCCGGTCAAGGTGGAAAACGATGTCAATACCATTACCTGGGGGGAATATCTCTTTGGTGCGGGAAAAGGATTTCGCACCATCGTCTGTATTACTTTAGGTACCGGTTTAGGCGGGGGTGTGGTGGTGGATGGAAAACTGTTGCGGGGCGGAAAATACTCGGCCGCAGAATTAGGTCATATCACCATTAACACCCGGGGAGCCCGCTGTGGGTGCGGGAATAAAGGTTGTGTAGAAGCATACGTGGGCGCAGGTTATATTGCCAAACGAACTATCAAAGAACTCAAAAAAGGTGCTCCATCTATCATACCGGAACTGGTCAAGGGAGATTTGAAAAAGATAACCCCGAAAATCGTCTCAATGGCATATCAGAAGGCCGATAAATTGGCAGGCAGAATCTGGAAAGAGGTGGGCAGTGATATCGGTGTGATGCTGGCTGATTTAGTTAATGTTTTTAATCCGGAAGCGATTATCATTGGAGGCGGTGTTGCTCAGGCAGGAAAACTGCTCTTTGACGCTATTGAAGAGACCATTAAGATTCGCGCTTTTCCGATTCTGAGCCAAGGACTTAAAATTTTACCCGCCTCCCTGGGTCCGGAAAGCGGAATTCTGGCAGCCGCCGCCTTAGTTTTTTAACACAACGGCATTAAATATTTTAACGTAGGGGTCGGATTCATCCGACCCGCGGGCGCGATGAATCGCGCCCCTACATTTATGAATAAAATCATTACAGAAATAAGGCTGTGGCAAAAGAGACGTAACGCAGTAATCTTAAGCCACAACTACCAGCCGGCGGAAATTCAGGATATCGCCGACTTCCTGGGCGATTCCTTAGACCTTTCCCGCAAAGCAGCCGAATCCGATGCCGGGGTAATCGTCTTCTGCGGCGTCCGTTTTATGGCTGAGACCGCCAAAATCCTTTCGCCTAAAAAGATGGTCCTGCTGCCGGATTTGGAGGCAGGCTGTCCTTTAGCGGACATGGTCACTCCCGAGGATATCCGCAAGTGCCGCAGGGAACATCCGGAAGCGGTTGTGGTTACCTATATCAACTCCTCGGTGGAGGTCAAAGCGGAGAGCGACTACATCTGTACCTCCTCCAATGCACTCCGTTTGGTGAAAGCACTCCCCGATAAAACCATCCTCTTTTTTCCGGACCAGAATTTAGGCGACTTCATTCAAAGCCGGATTGAAGAAAAAATGCTCCTCTGGCCCGGGTATTGTCCGACTCATATGGTTTTCTTACCCGAAGAACTAACCGCTTTAAAGAAAAAGTCCCCGGGAGCGGTCCTGATGGTACACCCGGAGTGTCGCCGCGAAGTACGGCAAATAGCAGATTTAACTCTTTCCACCGGTGGAATGGTCAAATGGGTCAAAGAAAATAGCCCGAAAGAGGTGATTGTGGGCACGGAAACCGGAATGATTAACCGCCTGAAACGGGAGAATCCAAACATTCATTACATCCCGGGTTCGGAAAGGGCGGTTTGTCCCAATATGAAGAAGATAACCCTGGAGAAGGTGCTCTGGAGTTTGCAGGAATTACAGCCAAAAATTGAAATCCCGGAAGAGTCTGCCCAAAAGAGTCGCTTAGCCTTAGAACGTATGTTACAATATTAAATGGAGGGGGAGGGAACAATGGCAGGGGGGATTTTGTCAGGTTTGTGTCGTATCCGGCCGGCACGGACCAAAAGAATCTCCAGTTACGACGTTACCGGAAGAAACGCTGATGCCTGGCAGATTGAACCGGGTAAGAGTAAATCTCTGGCAGAGATTGACGGTCCCGGATGTGTCACCCATATCTGGATGACCCAGGGAGGAGAACCGTTTCTCTACCGGGAAGTCATCCTGAAGATTTACTGGGACGGCGAAAAGAATCCCAGCATCAACGTTCCTCTGGGAGATTTTTTCTGCCTGGGTCATTCCCTGGTCAATTCCTTCTGCTCACTGCCTTTTACCGCCTCAACCGCCAGTCCCTATAAGTTCGGTGCCGGTTGTGCTCTGAATTGTTACCTCCAGATGCCTTTCCGGAAACACGCAAAGATTGAATTAGTGAATGAGAGCAACAAAGTGTACGGCCAATACTTCTACGTTGACTACGAAACTTACGAACAGAAACTGCCGGCTGACCTTGGCTACCTCCACGCCCGGTGGCGCCGGGAGAACCCAACGCCCGGCTGGGGTCCGGAGATAAGCGTCAATACTCCGGAAGCCAATATTATAAATAAAGGTAACGTCGCTTATCAGAATAACTACGTTATCCTGGAAGCGGAAGGAAAAGGACATTATATCGGCTGCAACCTTTCCGTAACCAACATCCACGGAACCTGGTGGGGGGAAGGTGACGATATGATATTTATTGACGGCGAAAAGTGGCCTCCGTCCCTGCACGGTACCGGCAGCGAAGATTATTTCAATCAGGCCTGGGGTATGCAGGAAAACGCTTTTTTATTCAACGGTTCCTCAATCTTTGAAGGTAAATCGGTTGTCGGCCGGAATCCCTGGGATGGAGGGAACCATAACCGGTTTGCCGGCGGATACCAGACCTCGTACAATTTTCATCTGACTAACCCGGTCAGATTTAAAAAATCAATCAGGGTTACGATTGAACACGGCCACGGCAACCACACCTGTAATGACTACTCCAGCACCGCCTACTGGTATCAATTGGAACCGCACAGACCTTTCGACCTCCTGACGGTAGAAAAGAGGTTGCCTCTGTTACTTACCTTTGATAATCCTTCGGAACGTCAGACAAAAATGAGGAAGATTTTAGTCACACCGGAAATGGAGAAGATGAAAAAAGAATGGAGGAAGAGGAATGGATAAGGTTAAGATTGGTTTTATCGGAACCGGCGGCATTGCCAACGCCCACCTGAATCAGTTGGCAAGCATGAAAGACGCAGCAATTACCGCGCTGTGTGACGTCGTAAAGGAAAGAGCAGAGACCACGGCCAAAAAGTTTGGGGGGAAAGTATACACAGATTATCACGACATGCTGGAAAAAGAGCGTTTAGATGCACTCTACATCTGCGTACCGCCTTTTGCCCACGAAGACCAGGAGGTTTTAGCCTGCCGGAAGAAGATTCCTTTCTTTGTCGAAAAACCGGTGGCGCTGTCCGTAGAAAAAGCCCGGGGGATTGAAACCGCGGTGAAAAAATCCGGTGTAATTACTTCGGTCGGGTACGTCCTGCGATATATGGACATCGTAGAAAAGAGTGAAAAAGTTTTAGGTGGTAAACCTTTAGGTTTAATCACCGGTAGTTACTTTGGTGCTGTTCCGGCTACCAACTGGCTAATTAAAAAGAAACAGAGCGGGGGGCAATTGGTAGAACAGGCGACCCATATCGTAAACCTGATGCTTCATTTCGGTGGAGAGGTTGCCGAAGTTTCCAGCCGGGCGTTTTCCGGTTTGATTAAGAAACGCATCCCCGGTTACGAAGTTGAAGATGCCAGTACCACCATCATGAAGTTTAAGAACGGTACCATCGGAAATATCAACTGTACCTGGATGTCTTTTGGTTACAGTTCCTATCTTGACCTGGTGGCGGACAGTTTGGAAATCAAGTGGGAACCCATCACCACAATGCAGGTGTTTACCCAGGAGAAAAAAGAGATTTATAACGTCGGCAATGACTTCGCTTTTGCGGAACACCGGGCATTTATTGATGCGGTTAAGTCCGGTACAAAGGGCAGGATTCTTTCGGATTACAGCGACGGCGTCCGGACCTTAGAAGTGACCTTAGCGGCTCTGAAGTCTATGGAGACCGGTCAGACGGTCAAATTACGGTAAGTGAATTCTGTAGGGGTTCGATTTATCGAACCCGCGGGTCGGATGAATCCGACCCCTACAGTTTTTATTGCATTTTGGTATTAGAGAGTACCCGTGCTTTGGGCAACCCTGAAAGGGTCGCACTACATTGAATCTCGCCATGAAATATTTGTTGCTTATCGGCGACGGGATGGCAGACTATCCCATTCCGGACCTGGAGTGGAAAACACCGTTAGAGACGGCAAACACTCCTAATATGGACCGGCTGGCTCAAGAGAAAAGTATTTTAGGGATGGTACGGACTATCCCCAAAGGTGTAATGCCGGCCAGTGACACCGCTTTTCTTTCCATTTTAGGGTGTAATCCAAAAGATGGTCATCCCGGGAGGGGTCCGCTGGAAGCGATAAATTTAGGCATTAACCTTAAGGAAGGAGAGGTGGCTTTCCGGGTAAATCTGGTGACCCGGGACAGCGGAAGGATGGCAGACTATTCAGCAGGTCACATCAGCGACGGAGAAGCAGCAAAATTGATGGCGGCCCTCAACGAACGTTTTAACCCCGAAGGTATCTTCTTCTATCCCGGCAAGAGTTATCGTAACGTAATGGTTATTACCAAACCTCCTTTTGATTGGCGGAAGATAAGGACCGCGGCACCCCACGATATTTCCGGAAGGTCCGTTGCGGAAAATCTGCCTAAAGAAGAGAAGGGGCCGTGTGATTTCTTGATTCGCCTGATGGAAGATGCGGGTCGAATTCTGGAAATACACCCGGTCAACAGAACCCGGATAGACTTATCTGAAAACCCGGCCAATTCCATCTGGCTCTGGGGACAGGGAGAGCGGGCAAACCTGCCGTTATTCAAAGAACGTTTTGGTTTTGATGGTGTTACCGTATCCGCAGTGGATATCGTTCGGGGAATCGGAAAAGCGATGGGATTACAGGCGCCCCTTGTTCCGGGTGCCACCGGTTATTTGGACACCAACTATCAGGGCAAAATAGAGACCACTGTTTCTGCTTTGAAAGAAGTAGACTTCGCCATTCTCCATATTGAGGCACCGGACGAAACCAGCCACAGCGGTGAGCCCAAATTGAAGATAAAGGCCATAAACGAATTTGACTTGAAAATTGTCGGTCCGGCTGTTTCTGCCGCAAAAAGTGAATTCCCGGAACTCCGGATAATGATTATGGCGGACCACATTACTTCCCTGCGGACCAAAACCCATACACCGGACCCGGTTCCTTTCCTCATCACCGGTAGCGGGGTTTCCGGCAAAGGTACGGACCGGTTTTCCGAAAAGACGGCGACCGCCACCCGTCTCTATCTCAAAGAGGGCTGGAAAATCCTGGAGTCCTTTTTTAAACCAACCCTTCCTTAGTAGGGGTTTGATTTATCAAGCCCGCGGGTCGCATGAATGCGACCCCTACATGTGATTAAATTCTGTGGTTAAAGTGATTATTGCTTTCGGTTCCAATTCGGGTAACCGCCGGAGGAATATAAAAAAAGGGTTAGAACTTATAGCTAAAGCAAATTCCAAATCTCCCCTACCCCCTCTTTTTCAAAGAGGGGAATCCCCCTTTTGCAAAGGGGGAAGAAGGGAGATTAGAAAAAGGGTGGGGGGTGGTAGCGTTAAAATAATCCTATGTTCACCGTATTACGAAACTGAACCGGTGGAAGGGGTAACCGGCAAGAAGTTCCTTAATGGGGTGCTCCTGGTTGAAACCGCACTAAAGACACAATCCTTGTTGAGGATATTACAGGAAATTGAGGAGAAAGTGGGCCGCCCAAAGGTTCATCAGCCAAAAGAATCCCGTAATCTGGACCTGGACATAATCTATTATGGAGACAGGGTTATCAACAAACCAAACCTGCAGATTCCGCATCCGAAAAGATTAGATCGGTGGTTTGTGATTAAACCCGCGGCAGAAGTCGCGCCTGACTTCTACGACCCAATATTAAAAAAGAAATTATCCAAAATTTGTAGGGGTCGGATTCATCCGACCCGCAAGGGTTTCACCAATGCAGATAGTCAAAACAATATCTGAAGTCAGGAGAATAGTCTCACACGCCCGAAATGCAGGCAAGGCAATCGGCTTTGTGCCGACGATGGGCGCGCTCCATAAAGGGCATCTCAGTCTTATCCGTGCATCCAGAAAAGAGTGCGGGTTCCGTGTAGTCAGTATTTTCGTCAATCCGACCCAGTTTGGCCCGAAAGAAGACTACCGGAAATATCCTCAAGACCTGAAAAGAGATACCCGAATGGTGGAAAAAGAGGGAATTGACCTTATCTTTGCACCGGAAGCAGACGAAATATATCCGGAAGGTTATCAAACCTGCGTAGAGGTAGAGAACCTTCCCCGTAATCTTTGCGGGAAGTACCGTCCGGGCCATTTTCCGGGTGTGGCCACGGTGGTCCTGAAATTATTCCATATCGTTTCGCCGGACCAGGCTTATTTTGGTTGGAAAGACGCTCAACAGTTGATAATCATCAAAAAGATGGTTGAAGACTTGAATCTTCCCATAAAGGTTGTCGGTTTACCCACGGTCAGGGAGAAAGACGGATTAGCGATGAGTTCGCGGAACCAGTACCTCTCACCGGAAGAACGAACATCCGCACCGATTTTGTATAAACACCTGAAAAATGTCAAGAGGATGGTGGAGACTAAACAAAAAAGTCTGAAAGAAGCGCTGAAAGAAACTCAGAAGAATCTGAATAAAAATCCGTTGATTAAACTACAATATTTGGAAGCGGTAGACTTGAAAAGGGTAGAGCCGGTAACAGAAAATACCCGCGGCAAGGTTCTGGTTGCTGTAGCCGCTTTTTTCGGTTCCACCCGCCTCATCGACAATATCATCATCAGACTTCCTTAAGCAGATTACCCGGTAATGAAATTGACCCCGGAAGCAGGAAAAAGTACAATTTGGAGGGGAAAACATCACCTAAATAAGTAGCCTGGCCCAGCCAGGTTTTAATCTGATTGTCCAAGGATAAGGGGTTCACAGAATTATAAAAATTGATAGAAGTTAATTATGCCACGACTGACGGAACAGGAACAGCAGGAAATTATTCGCTTTATCGAAGCAGACAAGCCGCTGCCGGACAAATATCGCTTCCTGATCTTTGAGGAGAAGCGCGAGGTGGAACTGGTCTGGAACGGCAAGACCAGCGAAGTTGGCAACATCGTC
>JAZDPL010000033.1:0-38254 GCA_043797665.1 Candidatus Omnitrophota bacterium | reverse complement strand
GCTTGTATTAATATTTTTTAAAGGTGAAATCTCTATGATTTTTTGTCCATTTGCTGGAAATTGTAGAAATGAGACTCTGGAATTCCCAATGTTTTCGCGGTTTTCTGATTTTAGGTATCATTTTTCACGCTTTTTTCAGGTTATAAAAAGAAATTTGGGAAAATCAAAATGAGAAATCGGAGGAAAAAGATGACAAGAATTAAACTAGTTGGAAAATGGGAAGTGATATGTTTATTTCTTTTTTTTCTCTTGGTTGTCTTCGTTGGTATAGGAATTCCGAATAATATACCGGTTATTTCGGTCAATTATACATCTATTCCACCAGTTATTGACGGCAAATTAGATGATATCTGGAAAACTGCTGCCACATACAACAATTTTTATTTATGTAATGGTTTAATCCCTTCTGCGCCAACGGTTATTCATTTAATGTATGATAATGACAATCTGTATATCTTTTATGAATGTATTGAGCCGAAAATCAAAAACCTCAAGACAAGTGAGAAGCCTCATGACGGAGAAGTGTGGGCAGATGATTCTGCTGACTTTCTCTTAATTCCCAGCCCTGGCCCAGAACCGGTTGCGTACCATTTTATCGCCAATGCTTCTGGCAGTGAGTATGACGAAAAGATTTCCTACCCGCAGAAGGCCGAACCTTCCTGGGATTCAACCTGGAAAGCAGCCGGGAGCATTGGAGAAGATAGATGGAACTTAGAAATCTCTATCCTTTGGAAGGACCTCGGACTGATAAAAGTACAGGAAGGGCTTGTGTTGGCAGGGAACTTTTGCCGGGCAAGGAGAACAGTTGAGGAAAATTCAGCTTTTCTCCCGGCCGGTCAGTTCCGGAATCTGGAAAAGAAGGTTGCGCTGATATTAGGAAAAACATCTCCGGGTGTTTCCGACCTTGCCTGGGAATATCAGGCAGCCGGGGAGAGATTGAGTCTGAGGTTAAACCTCACGAATTCAGCGGAAACAAAACGGTTAGATACGATGATAAAGAAGATATCTCCAGCCGAGAAGATATTATTGGTGAAGCCCATTATGGCCCTCAAAGATAAGCCGGTTACCCTGGACCTTTCCGTACCGGTAGGCACTGAGGACGAAAACTTTTCCGTACAGTTTTCAATATCCAACCAAGAAGATGGCACCCTCTATTATAATTCGGTTCCTTTTTCTGTCTTGGTTAAAAAGGACTTAACTGTAAAGACAGACCAGACCTATTATTATCCGGAAGAGGAGATAAGGATTACCGTTGACAGCAAGATTGCCGGTGAGTTAACCCTGAAGGTCACCGACCAAAAACAACAGGTGGTTTTTGAGAAGAAGTTGGGTGGAGTCAGTTCTGGAATCAAAGAAGTAACTCTCCATGATAAAGGGTTAAAGAGACCGGGAGAATATACTCTTGTGGTGGCAATATTTCCGGAGTCAGGCGTGGGGAAAAAGGCGGTCTATAATTTTGGTGTTGTGCCGAAAGCAATCTGGCCCAGGGTGGCGGTCAACAAAATGAGTATTGGTAAGGAAGGTACCATCTTGGTCAATGGAGAACCGTTTTTCCCGATAAGTATGTACGACGGACCCATCTTCGAAGATTACCCTCAGGTTGCCTACCTTGGGTTCAACACAGTGATGGCTGGCTGGGCTGAACCGGAACAGATCAGGACCCAACTTGAAGTACTCAAATCCAATGGATTATTAGCCAACGTGGGCCTTCCCGATGTTGGGTACGGAAACACGTTGGGCAAAAAAGAAAATGTCAAAGCCAAGGTGGTGAGCATTAAGAACCATCCTGCCCTACTTTTTTATCACCTTTTAGATGAACCGGCCATCGATTATTACCCAACCCTAAGATTGGGTTACCAATTTGTTAAAGACTTGGACCCTAATCACCTTCAGTACTGCACTCTACCCAATTTTTTTGGTTATCCAGATTCGATAATGGATTCTGCTGCTACTACCCGGGACATAATTGCACCGGATATCTATCCGTTTGATTCTTATCCCGTAAGTGCTGTTTCTGAAGCGGTAAAGATGTGTGTCCAGGCGGCAAAACGGACAAACTGGCAAAAAACAGTTATCTATGTGGGGCCTTGTTTCCAATGGCTTCCCTGTTACCGCCTCCCGACTCCGATTGAATTGCGACTGGTGGCCTACCTGGCTATAATTAATGGCGCCAAGGGGATAGATTGGTATTCATATCGGGAACCAGGTTTGGAAAAGGCGGGTACCGGTTTCGGACTGCATACATCAGAGGCCGCAGAACTTCAGGGTGCCTTCAAACGTTTGAACAGTGAAATCAGCCAATTATACCTGGCTATCTGTGCTCCCAATCCGCCACCATATTTTCAGGCAGAGACCGGGGAAGGGGTAGAACTAATTTTGAAAGAAGGCAGGGATGTCTACTACTTAATTACAGCCAACACCGACAAGATAAAAAAAGAGGTTAGTTTTAATCTAAAAAAACCGAGTAGCATCTCTGACAGTACCACTATTTCTGTTTTTTACGAATACCGGAACGTAGAAATGAAAGGAGAAATTATGACTGATTTTTTTGAACCTTATGAGGTACATATTTATGTAATTCCGAAAGGAGGAAAGAAAAAATGAGTAAGTACAAATTAGTAATATTGAGTTTAATCGGTTTATTGGGTTTCGGCATATTTAGTAACGCCCAAACTCTTGAAAAAGAGTGCCAGAAAGATGGAAATACGCTTTTTCTCTGTCACTTCAATTCTCTGGATGAGATAAAAAGATTAGGTGGTGAGTTTGGAAATGAAGTAAAGTGTGTACCGGGTAAGTTCGGGAATGGACTCCTTTGCGAAAAAAAAGGGGATTTTATCGCTTTCCCGACCGCGAATAATATCAATTTAACCCAGGGAACAATTGAAATGTGGGTCAAGCCAACTATTGGCCTGAAAGATATTAAGTTTCCAGAAGAACCTCATCCTTGGTTGTTTCACCTCTTTACCGGTAAAGACGAGGAGTCGTTTTACATCTACTACAATGCCGGTAACGGCACCATCGCTATGGCGCTAAGTCGCTTGAATGAAGGAAAACAAGTCAGCGCTTATCCCCAGGCAGTAGTCATGAACTGGAAAATGGGCGAATGGCACCATCTTGCATTTACTTGGGGTAATGGGACATTTATCTATGTTGATGGAAAGTTGGCAGCTACTCAGAAATTTGATGGGGGAATTGAAAAAGTGCCAGACAAATTTTATCTTGGTTCAACTGCTTGGCTTTCCAATCCCGCCCGGATGGTCATTGACGAAGTGCGTATTCTAAACAAACAGATTGAGTTTTCTCAGCCAGCAGTATGGTAGAGATAATGAAAAAAGGGCTAAGATTGGGTATCATCGGCTGCGGAGATATGGCAAAAGTTCATGTTTTGGCATTGAATGAAATCAAGGAGGCTGAAATTACCGCAGTCTGTGACCAATCAACTGAAAAACGAACCAAGTTAAAGGAGTTAGTAAAAGGATGCCAGCCAGAAGAATATATTGATTATCGGGATCTCCTTAAAAATTCCCAAATAGATGCGGTTTTAGTGGCACTTCCTAATTTTCTCCATCGGGAAGTGGGAGTCGCTGTTCTGAAGAACGGCCGGCATCTTTTTATGGAAAAACCCCTGGCCTGCAATACCCCCGAATGCGATGAGATTTTAAATCTGGCGGAAAAGAAAAAACTTGTTCTGCAGGTCGGTTTTATCTATCGTTATACACCGCATTACCGGAAAATTGCTGAACTTTTAAATAAGAAAGAAATTGGGAAACCTTCTCTTTTCTGGACGTACGAATACCGACCAAACTTTCCGCATGCTTGGCGCTACAGCCAGGAATTATCTGGTGGGACGCTGGTGGAAAAATGTTGCCATTTCTTTGACCTTTTTAACTGGTGGGCAGCTGGTCCGCCCAAATCTTTAATAGCTGTCGGCGGCCAAAATGTCATTAAAAACGGTATACCCTATCATGTCTACTGTCCACCAACCGAAGAGTTCGCTGTTTCTGACAGTACCATTATCGACCACGCTTTTGTCAATATTGAATACCATAATGGCATCAAGGCAAATTTGGCCCTCTGTCTTTTTATCGCCTGGAATGGACACGAAAAAGATGGATGTCAGGTGGGTATAGTTACCGAAATGGGAAAACGGATTATCACCAATGAAAAAGGGCTTTTTCTCTACGGAACTAAAAACGGTAAGGAGAAACTGGAGATTGCTCAAGAAAAAGGGAAACATTTTCCAGTTCAGGAGGAAGACCGGGAATTTATTGATTGTATCCTGAAGGACAAAAAGCCTTTTGCAGATGGCTGGGTAGGCCGAGAGGCGGTAAGAATAGGTGAAAATGCCGAGATTTCGATTCAGAGAGGCGGAGAAAAGATATGGCTTTGAGAAATTTATTTCATACCGTTCCTTGACAAAAAATGGTGGTGGGGAATATAATTGAATACAAGAGAATAAGGGGGAATTAAAATGTCTAAAGTAGTAACAATCCGGTTGTCAAATGAAGAATACACAAAGATATCAACCTCCGCAGAAATTGAGCATCGTCCTATTTCTAACTTTATCACCACGATGGTCCTGAAAGAAATAGAAGAATCCTATTATGTAGACCCTGTTGAAATGGCGCAGATTAGAACAGATAAACGTTTATTAGCAAAACTTGCTGCTGGCCATAATGACGCTAAAGAAAGAAGGGGTACGTTTGCAGGATAATTTTAGAATCTTTGAGACAAACCAATTCTTGACAGACCTCGAACAAGACTTTAGCGGACAACAGGAAAGGATAAAGAAGAAACTTACCGTCCATGTCTATTCCCAATTGAGACAAAATCCCTTTTTTGGCAAGAACATAAAGAAGATGGTGAATTACAAGCCTGATACCTGGCGATACAGAATAGGGAATTATAGGTTTTTTTATACTATTGACGACTACGAAAAAACTGTCTTTATGATATCCGCAGACAACCGCCAGGATGCTTATTAACCCGAATCAAAAGGAGGAGAGATGGATTTGTTAGCAACCATAAAGGGGTCTTTGCTGGAAGATTTCTTTCCCGCGGGCTGGGATTTGAAGAAGATTGACCGCTGCTGCGGTAATAAACCGGAAACAATCCTTACCCGGCAGACGTGGTGGCATAAAAATTTTTCTCCGGTACCCTGTGAAACGTTAGAGGAATTTGACGTCAAAATGGGTCATGAGATTGCCTTGGAGATTTGCCGGACAAAGGACGAAAAGCGGAAACTGATTCTTATCCTGCCGGTCGGACCGATGGGTATGTACAAATGGGCGGTCTATTTTTTGAAGGAGTGGGGAGTAGACTGCAAACACGTCTACGGGTTTAACATGGACGAATGGAGCGATAGGAAAGGAAATACCCTGCCGCCAACAAACCCGGCTGCATTTCAGAATGCGATGGAATCCGCCTTTTATGGTCCGTTAGGAAGATTGACGGTGCCGGAGAACCAGCGCAACTTCGCCACCAAAAAATTACTTCCTGCTTATCCGGAGAAGATTGAGAAATTAAGAAAAGAAGGGGCGAAATTAGAGGTAATTTTCGGTATCGGCCGGGTTTTCCACATCGCTTTCTGGGAGCCGCACTTCGCCGCAGAGTTTTCCAGCGTAGCGGAGTGGAAGAAGCCAACCCACCGCCTGGGCGCCAAACTCCATCCTTTGACCATTGAACAGAATGCCATTACCAGTTTCAAAAGCCGGACGACCTTAGTGCCCTGCTTTGCCAATACCATCGGACCGGGGATATTCTTAAAGGCGGATAAGATTATCGGCGGCTGTGACGGAAGTTTAGACCGGGGAATGATGTGGCAGGGAATGAGTCTCTGGGTTACGCTCCGATACGGTCCGGATAAGTGGGTTCCCAGCAGTTTTATGCCCACCTTACCCGGCAAAATTTTCTTCCGGAAAGAATTAGCCGGTCCGTTGATTGCGGAATGCAATTGACGGGTAACCGTCATTCCCGTATGTATTTAACGGGAATCCAGACGTCGTCCCTGCATGCATTAGGCAGGGATCCCATAGATTCCCGCTTACCATCCGCGGGAATGACAAGGCAAAATTTGGAGGTAATTAATGAAGATTTTGGCGGTGGGTGCACATCCGGATGATATAGAGTTTCTCTGCGCGGGAACGCTCCTTAAGTGCCGGCGCCGGGGAGACGAAGTCTCTACTGCAGTTTTATGCAACGGAGACAAGGGTCACTACGAGATTGGCCCGGAAGAATTAGCCGAAATTCGCCGGAAAGAGGCAGATGAGGCAGCCAGGTCTGAGGGAGTCACTCTCGTTGACGTCGGGCTCTTTCCTGATTTGGAAATCTATTCCGACAGCGCCAGCCGGAAAAAGGTGGTGGAACTTATCCGTAAGGCCCAGCCGGAACTAATCATTACCCACTGTCCGGACGACTATATGTGCGACCACTCCACGGCGGGAAGATTGGTAATAGACGCCTCTTTTGTCGCTTCTCTGCCCAACTACCGGACCGGACAGCCGCATACCAGAATAATTCCCCCCATCTACTTTATGGATGCGCTGGCTGCGGTCAGGTTCCAGCCCACCGATTACGTGGATATCTCTGACTTTATAGAAGAGAAGGGAAAGGCGCTCTTGTGCCACCAGAGCCAGTACAAATGGCTTTTAGAACACGATAAGATAGACTACGTGGAATTTATGAAACAGCACAGCGCCTTCCGGGGCATCCAGTGCGGTGTCAAATACGCGGAGGCTTTCCAGCGTTACGAGGTCTGGGGTCGCATCCGGCCCGGCTCCCGCCTCCCTTAACTACTTTCCCACCGACAATCGTGGAATAGACCGAGCAGTCAGCATTCAGGATAACTAAATCTGCATCCTTGCCGGATTCAACCCGGCCTTTCTTTTTCTCTAAACCCAAAGTACGCGCCGGGGTTTCCGTTACTGTTTTTACCGCAGACTGGAGGTCACATCCGGTAAACTTCATCAGCCTATAGAGTGCCTGGTTCAGTCCCAGGGTGGTTCCCACCAGGGTTCCGTTATCCCGCCTTCCGGTTCCGTTTTTAGATACGTACTCAACGCCGTCATAAGAGTATCTGCCGTCAGAAAGTCCCAACGAAGTCAAACCGTCCGTGATGGTGGCGAAGCGGTCCGGTCCGAGCAGTTTGAAAAAAAGGTTTATGATGCCGGGGTGGATATGGACGCCGTCAGTGATGACCTGGCAGGTGACAAGGCTCCTTTCCAGGATAGCCGGGATGGGACCCGGGAAGCGGTGGTGGAT
Source organism: Candidatus Omnitrophota bacterium (assembly GCA_043797665.1). Taxonomy (GTDB): domain Bacteria; phylum Ratteibacteria; class UBA8468; order MWAK01; family MWAK01; genus CAZVUE01. The sequence continues at coordinate 30,994 of JAZDPL010000033.1, read as the reverse complement.
GGGCAGCATAGCGTTGAAGAAGTGGGTAACGTGAGTAATGCCGGCGTCAATCCCTTTCAGGGTTTCTTCGTAAGAAGCGTTAGCATGGCCAAAAGAGGCAGATACCCCGGAATTAACCAGCCGGCCGATTATCTCTGAATTACCCGGTAATTCCGGAGCGATGGTCATCATCCTCAGTCTTCTCTGACAGATATCCGATATTTTTTTCAGCACCTTCAGGGAAGGTTTAGTTATGGAGTTTAACAGGATACCGCCCTTCTTTTCCGCGGAGATGAACGGTCCTTCCAAATGTATTCCCAAAAGGTTCGCTCCTCCTAAATCGCAGCCGACATTTTCCGCGGTTATTTTAAGATGCCTGTTTTCTTTGCCGGGATAGAAGACCGAGGTAGCCAGAAAACCGGTTGTTCCAAATTTAGCGCAGGTCCGGGAGATGGTCTGGAGCGCTTCCTTAGTACCATCCAGAATGGATGCGCCGCCACCTCCCTGAATGTGGACGTCAATAAAGCCAGGTGCGATAATTTTATTCCGGGCGTCTATAATTTCATATTCTTTCGGCCAGGATTTGACCTTCCCGATCCGGGCTATCTTACCATCTTCTATCAAAAGGTCCGTAGACTTTTCCGGAGCGTGAATAACCCGGCAGTTTCTTACCACCAGGCATCTTTTATTTGCCATCCGGTAAAGTATACCATAACGTGATATAATGTTTGTAACAATACCAGCCCTACGATAAATTGACAGAACGCTATTCTGAATGAGGGAACAAAGCAGAAGAAATATTAATAGAGTAGTATGCCGACCAGGCCGAAGGTGAGGATGATGGGAATGATGCTGCCTTCGCTGAAGAGGACCAGAGCAAAAGAGATGAGGCAGATGAGCCAGGAGCCGAGGTTGGTAAAACCGCCCTTTCCTACCGAATAGACCGCTACCGCTACCAGAGCCACCACCACCGGCCGCATATAGCGAAATACCGCCCGGGTAAATTCTGTCTTCTTCTCCGTAAATCTTTTTAATAACTGGTAAAGCGCGAAGATGATTAGAAGAGAAGGCAGACACAAACTTATCGTGGCAACCAGGGAACCCCAGAATCCGGCGGTTGTGTATCCGGCAAAAGTGGCACTGTTGACACCGATGGTCCCGGGTACCATCTGGGAAAGGGAGACCAGCCGGCTGAACTCTTCCGCGGTAAGCCAGGCCCGGTTGAGAACCAGGTCCCTTTCAATCAAGGGCAGGGTAGCGTACCCACCGCCGAAGGAAAAAAGCCCTATTTTAAAGAAAGTGATAAATATCAACCAGTAAACCATATCGTTAATCAGCGAATGTAGGGGCTTGATTTATCAAGCCCGCGGGTCGGATAAACCTGTCCCTGTGTGTAGTAAACAGGGATCCGACCCCTACGTCAAATTATTTAATGCGTTTGTATTAGGAATGCAAGACCAAAGACTGCGGCTATTACCAAACTCGTTAGAATAACTAAAATAGGGTTTATTTTCAGGAAGATTAACAAGATTAAAATCAAAAGAGCGGAAAGGAAAGAAGGAGTGGATTTTATTCCCTCCTTACCCAAATGCCAGACCGTGCCCGCGATAATTCCGGCTACTGCGGGAATAGCGCCCTGGAAGAATGCGTGGATATAAGGTTTGGCAAAAAAACGGGTTAAGATGGAGGCTACCAGGATGATGGAGACGAAGGAAGGAAGGATGGTCCCGGACATGGCGACCAGAGCCCCTTTTAAACCGGCTAATTCCAAGCCGACCAGGATAGAGAGGTTTATCGCCATTACACCGGGTGCACCCTGGGCAACGGTCAGTAATTCCAGGAAGCGCTCTTCCGAGAGCCAGCCTTCTTTTTTTACCACGGTTTCCCGGATTAAGGGAAGCATGGCATATCCACCGCCGATGGTAAAGATACCGATCTTAAAAAAGGTCCGGAAGAGTTTAAACATAAAAAGACGCCCTATCCCATTCAAGGGATAGGGTACCCGTATTCTGAGGCAAAACCGAAGAATCCGACGCAGTCTGTCGTCCTGAGTGTAACGAAGGATCTCTCCCTTAGATACTTCACATCCCTTGCCGATTCAGCGGTAAGGGAACCCGTGTTCAGGATGACACGATGGTATCGTGTCCCCTTTTCGGGGGTGTCGGCCTGCCGGGAGGAAGGGCGCCACCTGGCATGCCAGGTGGCATGCCGGGTCCGGCTGGTGCTGCGGGTCTTTCCTGTAACTTTGATAGTTTTTCTTCTGCGTCTTTCCGGAACGAGGCTTCCGGGTCTAAATTAAGAGCAGACTGAAGAAGGCTGATTGCTTTCTCTTTTTCCTTGTCCTCCATATCCTCGGTTTTCTTGCCCTCCAGGAGGCTGCACGCTTTCTGATAATTCAGTTTTGCCTGTAATTTCTTAATCTCTTCTGCGTAGGCCGCATCAGGGTTTTCTTTCAGAGCCGCCTGGATAAAAGGAAAAGCCTCTTCTATTTTGTTCTCTTTGACCAGCGTCAGGGCTTTCTGGTAGGATTCCTTGGATTTGGTAATTCTGGCGGAGAGAACCAGGGCCGCCTTTCCGGCAGATTCCCGCACCTCTTTTTCCGGGTCATTTTTGGAGAGGTAAACCAGAAATTGGGTTTGTTTCTCTCCGGCACAGATACCTAATATTTCCACAATCTCTGCGCGCAAAGCCGCTTCATTCTTCCGGGCGGAAACACTTTCCGGCATTTCTTTGATTATTAATTGAGTGGGTTGGGGTGGTCCGGCTGGTATTTGAGGAATCATTCCTGGTGCACCTGGAGGTCCTCCCGGCATCCCTGGAGGGGCTCCGGATGGTAGAAGAGATGCGCCGGGGAAACCCGGGATGGCACCGGTTGGCTGTTTAGGCGCGGTGAAACTGGTTAATTGCGCGGGTGTCTGCATTATCTCTGCCGGATAATCTTCTTTCAGTTTGGTTACTAAGGCTGGGACGCCGGTTGCATCTTTCATTAGACCTAACGCTAAAGCAGTATATATCTTCTTCTCTCCGGAGGCTTGGAGATATGCCGGCCGGACGATTTCCGCAAATTCCTCTTTCCCCAACTTTCGCACCAGTCCGACCACTTCTTTGTCCGTAAGTCCGCCGGGCCAGGAACCGGCCCAGACCGAAAGGATAACCGCAAGGCTCTCCGGAGTTTCCATCTTACTCAAGCCTATAACTGCGGCGAATTTTCCTTCCGCGGGGAAATTTTCTCCCAACAGAAATTTTAGGGTGGGAATTGACAAGGGGTCAGCGAGCTCACTCAGAGATTCTACTGCAGTCACCCTTACCTGGGGTTCCTCTTCTGTCTTTCGGGCTGATTTACAGAGTGTTTCTACCGCGTCCGGTTCCGAAAAGAGCCTCAAGTTCCAGGCTGCCTCGCGCCTTTTGCTGGTAGAACCAAACTCTAAATCCGCGGTTAATTCTTCCAGGGTGGCTTTCGGTTTTACCTTGGGTACCTCTTCAGGTTTTGGCGTTACCGTCATTATACCTATACCGGCTGATTTCAGGCGGCTTAAGTCTTTTTCTGCCCTTTTACCTAAGTTACTTTCAGGCTCTAATTCTAATACCTTCTGGAGATTGGTTATCGTCTTCTGGTACTGTTTCTGTTCCCAGTAGGTTATGGCTAAGTTGTAATAGGATTCCGCATAATCGGGTTTAATTTCCAGGGCTTTCTCAAATGACGCGATTGCTTCCTTGTAATTTTTTGCTTCCAGAAATCCGACGCCTTTATTTAAGTACTCTTCCGGGTCCGCCTGGACAACCGGTGTTGGCGTCTGGGTACTTTCGGTAGACTCCTGTCCTGACACCGGTAAGACCGGCAGGAGATAAAAAAAGGTAAAGAGTAATATGGTGGCAAGGTATTCAATTCCCCTTTTGTAAAAGGGGTGGCAGACCAAAGGTCTGACAGGGTATTTCATAGGCTGTCCAACAGTTTGCTAATACGCTCTTTAGGAACCAACCCGGACAGCCGTTCTTTTTCCTCTCCCGCCACAAAAAGAATCAGGGTGGGAATGCCCATTATTCCGAACTGTCCGGCGATGTTCGGGTTTTCGTCCACGTTCAGTTTCGCTACTTTCACCTTCCCTGCATACTCTTCGGCGACCTGACTTACGATCGGACCCAACATCTGGCAGGGGTTGCACCATTCCGCCCAGAAATCAACCAGAACCGGGAGAGTACTTTCGCGCACTTCCGTTTCAAAATTAGCCTCAGTTAAGATTGTCTCCATTTAACCTCCTAAATGACGACGTGACTTCTTTCAGGGCTTTTTTTAATTCCCCCCGGGTACGCGTTTCAAAAGTCAAAAGGGCCGGTTCCTTATTGTCTAAAGCGGTCTTTTTGAAGTAGTCCCAATCAACGCTTCCTTCGTAAGGAAGGAGATGTCTGTCCTGGGAATCAAAGGTGTCAGAGATATGATAAGTGATGATATTTTCCCCGAATTCCCGGATAAGTTCTTTCAGGTTTCCGGAGATGAAGGCGTGGCCGGTATCCAGGCAGATACCGGTGTTAGGTAGTCCTTCGGTTAAAAATTCCAGATCAGAATATGTCCAGGCGATTAGTTCGGGCAGCATATTTTCTACCGCTAAATTTAATTTCAATCCACTCAAAAAAGATGCCAGTTCCGTGATACTTTTACGGCTTTGGTTCAGCCGTTCTTTTTCCCTGTCAGGATTGGTAATAAATCCGCCCGGGTGTACGATAACAGTTTTAGCCTCCGGTAACTTCCGGAAAATATTGGCTGCTCTCTTGACTTCTTCTACCGCTGCTATCCGGTGTCTCTCATTCCGCGTGGAGAGGTCAAGTATCTCACTGAAAGGGGCATGGAGGGTATTGGCTTGCAATCCGTTTTGAACCAGAACTTTCTGGAACGTCTCTATAAATCCGGGTTTCCAGTACGGGAAGTGGAGTTCGCTTCCGAAGGAAAAGGCGCCCCACAACTCCAGGTTTTTTACCCCGCTTTTTGCAAAAACCGGCAGGAGTTCCGTCAAGGATTCCTTATAACAGATAAAAGTTGAGACACACAGTTCCATACTTCTCCTACTGTCATTCTGAGCAAGGCGAAGAATCTCGAGATCCTTCGCTACCGCTCAGGATGACAAAGGACGTCATTTTAGATATGGCTGAAGTGCCTGAATGAGTTGGTCTTCCTTAAGCGAGCCCACGAATTTGTTTCGTATTACACCTTTGCGGTCGATAACAAAGGTGGTAGGAATAGAGCGGATACCTCCGTATAACGATGAGATCTGGCCGCTCTTATCCTGAGTGATGGGATATCTGATTTTGGAAGTCTGGACAAACTGGCGTAAAGACGACTCATCTTCGTCAACGCTGATGCCAAGTATTTCTACGCCCTGTCTGGCATGCGCCTGGTAAAATTTAATGAATTCCGGAATTTCATTCCGGCAGGGCCGACACCAGGTTGCCCAGAAGTTCAGGATGACGATTTTTCCTTTTAGACTGTTCAAACTGAGTGTCTTACCGTCCAGAAGCGTGGCGGTAAAGTCAGGAGCTGGTTTATCAAGCCGGCCCCCTTTTGACTGCTGGCCGAAGAGTAATCCGCCCGACAGGAGTAATACGGATAGAACCAAAACCCAGAGCTTTCCTTTCTTTTTTATCCGTTCCACGTTGACCTCCTTCTACCTGCTCCGGATAAGAACTTCCTGAAAAAATGGCTGTAATTTCTCTTTGAGTCCTTTTATCCTTTCCGGTAGCCAGGGTTCTTTAGTGCTGAATTCCGGATTTATGGTAGGTGCCGGAAAGAAGTTTTGAATCGCATAACGTTTGGGCAGAACCCCTTCTTTACTTCGTCCTTTGACAAATCGGCCTATTTTTAGGAAATCTTCCTCGGTCAAAATACCCGGCGCCACCGTAGTGCGCAGTTCATATTCTACCGTCAAAGCGAGAAGTAAGTCAATGGTCTGGATTACATTAGCAAGGGTATCCTGGACTTCTTTTGTTCCCAGTCCGGCTGCCAGGCAATACTTTTCTTCCTCTAAAGGCGCTTTGATGTCCAGGCTGACGAAATCTACCAGGTTCTGTCCGGTGAGGTTCCGGAGGAGTTCCGGAAATGAGCCGTTGGTATCTATTTTTACCAGGAAGTTTTTCTTCTTGACCTTTCTGATAAAGTCAGGGAGGTCTTTCTGAAGAAAGGGTTCTCCGCCGGTAATAACCAGGCCGTCAAGGAACTTCTTTTCTTTGTTCAGGTGATTTAAGATTTCTTCTTCCTGGTAAGACGGAAGGGAGGCAGGGTTCAGAACCAGGTCGGTATTATAACAGAAAGGGCATCGGAAATTACAACCGGGGGTCCAGATTACCGCTGATACCTCACCCGGATAGTCAATAAAAGAAGTCTTAAGGAATCCCTTGATTTCCATTGGGATTTTATTATTTAGCAACCCCTTATTTGTGGCAACTCCGGCAGGAGCCGGCGCCGCAGCCGGCACAGGAACTGCGTCTGGATGAAGGGGAACTGCCTTTGCCGATGGCAAAAGGGGCGAATTCTTTCTTTACTTTTCCGGGACACTTGGGGCAGTCTTGCGGTTCGTCATTTTCCGACCGCACCAGATTCTCAAAATAGAACCCGCATGTTTTGCACCGATAACAGAAGATAGGCATATTCGTGCACTTTATGTCATTCTGAGGCAAAGCCGAAGAATCTCGTCCTTTAGATCCTTCGCTACCCTTTCCCCTTACCCATTCAAGGGTAAGGGAACCCGCATCCGAGGGAAAGGGAACCCGTGCTCAGGATGACACCCGGCATTGCCGGGTGTCATTTTTTCTTTTTTTTCTCCCTTTTCTCATTTTACTCTTCCGGATAATCAGATGCATGGTGAAAGACGTTAGTTTCACGCTCACCGGCAGACTTTCCATAATCTTCCGGTGTAGTTCGTCCGGAACCGGAAGGAGGGGTAACTCATGGCAGAGGTCAATCGTCTTGCGAAGTGTTTCTAACCGGGCAAGACAGGCCGGGCAGACCGCTAAATGTCTCTTTAAAATCTGGCTTAAATCCGGATTTATGTCATCTTCCAGATAGGCGGGAAAAGAAATCCAGTACCTGCGGCACATTATAACCATAGTTAACCTGTCATTCCCGAGTGTCTTAATCGGGAATCCAGTAGATTCCGGCTTAAAGCATGCCGGAATGATCCCCTGCAGGGGGTCATTTTTTTAGATGCTCAAAATATTCGGAAAGTTTCTCCCGCAAAAGGAGGCGGCTGCGGTGGAGCCTTGTCTTGACCGCGGGTTCGCTGATTCGGAGAACTTCGCTGATTTGTTTAACCGGCAGATCCTCCATTTCGTAGAGAACAAAAGGCGAACGATAAATAGCCGGCAGGGTGGCGATACTATCCGAAAGGATTTTATGTAGTTCCTTATTGGCTAAGGAAGCGGCCGGATTGTGGGACCAGTCTGCAATTTCAAAGGTCTTTTCTTCTTCCTGGCTACTTCCCTTTTTGCTTAACATCGTATCAAGCGAAAAAGGTACCTTTTTATGGCTGCGGAGCCGGACCAGACACAGGTTGGCGGCAATCCGGTAGAACCAGGTGCCGAAACTGGAACGTCCCTGAAACCGGGGCAAAGCCTGGTAAGCCTTAAGAGCCGCTTCCTGTAAAACGTCAGCCGCATCGGAACGGTTGCCCAACATCCGGTAGGCTAAGTTATATATCCGGACTTCGTATTTCTTCAGTAATTTTTCAAAAGCCGGATGGTCACCAATCTTCGCCCTGACTACCAGTTCGGCTTCCGGCTTTTCCGTTTCAATATTTTCCATACTCCAGAGCAGTGTCTATAAAGCGAAGGTAGTTCTTCTCCGTCTTTCCTGCCAAGGGAGAATTGATGGGTGCCGCGGTGGGCAGGATTACGTAACCGCCGCCTTCTTTTGCCGAGGACATACATTCCTTTACCGCGGTTTCCACCTCTTTCTCGGTTCCCTGTTCCAATAGTTTTAACTGCAGATTTCCAAAGAGGCATATCTTGGAATCGGTTCGTCCCTTTATTTCCGCCAGGGTGATATCACCGTCCGGAGGCGCTTCGCAGGGGTCAATACCGTCAGCCCCTGTATCTAAAATCATATCTAAGACCTTTCTGATTCTGCCGTGGCAGTGGAGCCGGGCTTTTGCCCCTTTCTGATGGATTAAATCAACCATTTCCGCAACGTACGGAACCACAAATTCCTGAAAGAACCGGGGCGGCAGGTAAGGCGGCGTGGCATACTCCGGACCGCAGATCCGGTAGAGGTCAGACACGTTAGATCCCAGCATCCGTTTCAGATTTTCCTTCATCCTTTCCCAGATAATCGTTATCGTTCTGGCAAAATGTTCTGTTTCGGTCATCGCCCAGACCGTGTAGGCGCCGAACTCCATTAAAGGCGCAGCCGCGCAGAGCGGGTCAGCCAGGGAAGCCATAATAATTCCGTTTTTACCCACCTCTTCTTTTATCCGGGCAAAATCTGAAGCATCATAGGAGACCGGCTCATACGGAACCGAAAGGGCTTTGTCCACGTCATCGGTGTTTTTACACAGGTGTTCCGTCTCCCAGGTCGTATGGACGTTGTCCATAACCTTGGTAGTCTGTCTGATGTCTCCCTTGGGAGTGTGGAATACCGTATGGGTAACCGTAAAGTCCCCCTCCTTTTTCTGCTCCACTTCGGTCTTGACCGGATAGGACGATTCCAGCAAGGTTGCGTTGGAACCGGGGTTCCACATACAGATACAGTCGGTCTTTTCCCGGATGCTCTCCATCAGCTTGGCGTAGGAGGGGTCATTATTCTCAAACGCCTTGCTGTTATACCCGCACAGTTCGTAGCTTGAAATCGGCACCCGGTCCGGCAATTTTCCCGCCAGTACCGCCTTAAGCCTTTCTTGTGAATTCATCCCTTTCCTCTGTAAAATACTTAAGGAAGTTATATTTGGGTTTTATGCAAAATCACCTACTTTTTCCGCAAAGATGGTTATATTCAGTATTTGTCCAAAGGAATCCAACAAATGGGTGAATCTTACCTTACCCTGGGAGGTCAGCCAATAATTACCATCGGTTATCCAGTAGAAATTACATCGAGTGAATTTCTTTTTGATAAGATTGCTGAGATCTATGTATTCGCCTTGGTTTATGCCTATTTTCGTTCCTTCGGTGGAATAAAAATTAATTTCGAAAAGGTGCTTCGGCTTGCCGCCGCTTAAGATTATCAAATCGAATTTTTTTAACTTATTATCTTTTGGCTTTATTATGCCCTCCACATACTTTTCAGTGCAATAGAATTTACTTCCCGAAGCCAACAAATTTTCGTCCAATTTTAAGGTTGTTATGTTTTGTTGGCTATAAAAACCATCGAGGTTAATATATCCATTTCCTTCAAGTATTTTTATTATTTTTGCCTTTGCGTAGTTTCCGTGAAGAGCCTTATTATCAATCGGTACCTGCTTATTTCGTAAAAATCTTTCCACGTTTATGGCACCAATAATCTCATTAATCTTCAAATTTGTAAGAAAATAGTTTGCCATCCTGATTGAACAATCGTTAAACTCCGCCTTGCTTATTCTTGTTTCAATCAATTGAATGTTCTCCGAGGCTCTTTTTATATATTTTGAAATTGCCATTTTGAAAATAGCAACCGAATATTTCTTTTCACATGTGTCAAGAACGTTAAAAAATGCTTCATCGTCAACTTTGGATTTTATCAGGTTTTTATATGTTTCCAGGAGTTCCGGATCATTTTTGAGATTCAAAATCATATATTCATAAATGGATTCTAAATTCGGAATGTTGAGTTTAGCCACATCAAAAAGAAAATGGATAAGTTGAGCATTCGTGAAACGCAAAAGCTGAAAAATTGCTTCAAATAGTCGAAAACTCTTTGGGTTATTTTTTATGTAGTCTGATAGAACATTGATGGTCCAATTTGTCCTTGACGAGAGCGCGGCGATTTCTCTTTGAAAATCAGCGATGGGAATATTGGCGGGTCTGAGGTCTCTTTCCAAAAATTCAAAAAATGATATTTTCGAAGCAAAGTCAAAGTATATTTCTTCCGGAGTTGGCATTAATGCCCCCTTTTAACCTGATATACCAATAAATATTCGTGATTTCTAACAAGAAAATCGGATTGAGCGGCAGCGCTGGAAGTTAAATTGTCGCTTGTTAAAACAATAATCTCTTTTAAAAGTAAAGAACTACGAGACAAAACGTCGACTATTTTTTTTGCCAAAGGTTTAATATATCCTTTTATTCGCACGTCATATGTTTGTAGCACCACATACCCATCATCGTAGATTTCACCTATTTCCTTAAAAATCACCTTGTTCAGGCTTTGTAAGTACATTTCCGTAAATGCAGGCGAATCTGAAACATTAACAACGCTGGTTTTTATTAATAACAATCCTCTTTTTTTATTACTTTTATAATTACTGCCCCCGGAATTAGCATCTTGATTGTTTAGTATAACGGTTTTGTATCCATTTCCACCGGAATATCTTTCTACCAAATTTTTATTAAGTTGTTTCTCTGAAGTTTTTTCGGGTAGTAACCAAACTGTGGTAGTTTCAAATTTTTCAAGTTTTTTACTTAAAGGTAGTCTTGTGTATTCCGGAAATAGCGAACCGTGATATCCGGCAATGTTTTCCTTCACTGCTTCAAAGTCGATTTTTTGAGGTTTTTCAAATATCGGGAGATATTCATGGGCTAAAAGAAGAAAGTTGTATTTTATACTGTTATTATACCAGAATCCGGTGGTTTTACAGTTATGCTGCCGCTTAATAACCAGTTCCCGTAATTTGAATCCGGCGTCCAAATAAGTACTAATAAATCTAAACCCCAACGGAATTACATTTTTTTTACGTCTTGTATCTCCAATCAGAATTGCGCATTGTTTTCCCGGTTTTAATACTCTAAAGCTTTCCCGGGCAACCTTTGACATTTCTTCCAAAAATTCATCTATATCCAAAAACGATAAATCGCCATCCTTGGAATTTGTATACTGAAGAATATTTGCGTAAGGAGGGTGAGCGCAGATCAAATCTACGGAGTCGTCCGGCAAAAACGATAGCTTTCTGGCGTCGCCAACCAATAATTTTGGTTCGTAAATTTGCGGATTAGGGTTTTTAATAAGAAGGGGCAATTCAGACGATGATACCTTGAAATCCAGGTTTTTCTTCGCCAATTCAATGGCTTTGTCATTGATATCAAGCGCCGTGCACTTTCTGCCCAGCAGTTTGGCTTCGACCGCGGTCGTTCCGCCGCCGCAGAAATAATCCAAAACCAATTCGCCGGGGTTTGAGTATTTTAGAATTGCGTTCCGGGGAATATACGGAGACCAATTACCTCTGTATTCTCCGCTGTGAGTTGCCCAGGTGCCCCTCTGTTTAAAACTCCAGACAGTGGTCTGTTCTTCTTTAAAATCTTTGGGGTGGAGGGTTTTTATTCGTTTAGAAATGTTGAAGGCACTGATGTTGAGCCCCTGGGATTTAGTAATAAGCCGTTCAATATATTTGAATGTAACCCCATATTTCTGGCCAATTTCTACGTCTGGAGTTCCGTTTTTCTTCTCTTGTAAAATTACTTGTTGAAGTTCTTCTGCAGTTTTGAGATTTATCTGTTGATTAGCCATTTGAAGTCACCTTTTCCGGAACCGGAACTTTATTCTCCTTATATTTTGTCCAGGGAATTGCGGGGTTGACTAGGAAAATATTTGAAAACCGCAGCCGAAAAGAAATGAGCGTTTGCAGAAAACTTTCTGAAGTTGCAACGCTCCGGGCAAGAACGCTGGTTTGTTGTACCAGATAAAATCCAAGGTTATCAATTCGTTCCAGAAATCTAACGATATTGTCCCCCACCAGCCAATAGAGACGGGGGTCAACTCTTCTGTTCTGTGTAGCTACCGCGATAACCTCCTGGATAGATTTTATCAGAAGCGAGTAATCCTTTTCTATATAGGCTAAATCCTGTCTAATATTTCTTGATTCGCCGCCCAGGATTTCCAGCGAGGTTGCCGCCTTAAACCGGTCTTTTTGTATTAATATTTTCAGAGGCAGTTTATCTTTCATCTGTACTTCCCCAACTGGAAAGGAACCGGTTTATAAAATCCTGGGGAGACTTCTCGCCTTCCAGATACCCCGAGAGGACCCAGGCAACCGAAAGAAGTAAGTGGTAATTCTCTGCGGCACTGTTCATCGCCCTCCGGTAGGCGGGGTGTCCTTCATTTATCAGAATAGTATTTTCTACCAGCCAGCCTAATTCTTTACGCTCAGGAGCGTTCTCGAAACTTATGGTCAGGCCGGCTCGTCTTCGTCTGACTTCGTGTTTACGGTCCGGTTCGGCTGATTCAATTTGTTGTTCGGGAATTTTTTCCTCCGGCAGTTCAGATTCGGGCAGGGGCGTTCCGACGGGCGTATTTTCTGAATCCGGGACAACACCGCCTGCTGATTCGCCGCTTTCCCGTCTACCCAGTAAAGGGCTCAATTCCGGGAAATCATTGAGCATATTTCCTAACACCTGTTCAATTTCTTTTTCTAAAGGCTTGAGATTCTTTTCTGATTTTCGCAGGAAAATATTGGTTTCTCCGAATTCCTGAAGAATTGATTCCACTATGCTCTGGATAGCCTTCCGGTAACGGTAATATTTTTTCAGACTTGTTATATCCTTGAGAAAATCCGCTTTGTTGGTAGTTAAAATTTCGGAAAGTTGGGGTATTTCCACAATCCCGGTCAAACACCTTGGATTTTGTGGAGTAACTCCGATCCAATCCCAGCCCCGTTTAATAACTTTCCCGTAGGTAGATATAGCCATACCTCTTTGTTCTTCGGAGAATTCTTCTTCGTGCCGGTCAAGAAATCCGATACCAACCACTCTACCGTGTTTCCCAAATTTAACTAAAAAAGATTTTCTTTGGGCCGGTTTTTCAGTTTCAAGTAGTGCGACCTTCCGGTCATTGACAAAAAAGGTTACTCCTTTTTTGTACACATACCTGAGGATTCTGTCCATAAATTCCTTATCCAGAACCGGATAAAAGTGGGTGTGGATTACCCGCTCAATAAAACTGTCCTTAAGTAATTCCGAGTTGTTATTATGAAGTACGATAGAAATGGCGGTGCCATTGGTTGACCCAATCATTTTGTCTGGTTCCACATATTCCCAGGGAGCACGTTGGACACCTTCTAATCTCCACTGGGTTGCCTTATGAAAAGAACCTCTTTGGGTTTCCGTAACAACTTTTTCCGCGACCAGGAGCGCTAATTTTACCCCCACACCGGCAAATCCTATGCCTTTGCCTCTTACCTTTGTGGTGGCCGCAATGTCGTGATATTCTTTCAGGTTTCGCCGGGTCATACCTTCTCCGTTATCCACGACACTCATAGTTTTCTGCTCTAAAACAGTAAAAAACCGGATTTCCGAAGCGCCGGAATCCAGCGCATTGGCGATGAGTTCGGTAATAATGGCTTCCTCCTGGGGACAGGGGTAACTGTCCCGGATATCCTCAAGCAAGTGTTTTAGATTAACCCGTGTTTCTCCCATAATACCTTCCGTCGGGGCGAGAGGATTCGAACCTCCGACCTCTTGGTCCCAAACCAAGCGCTCTAACCAGGCTGAGCTACGCCCCGAAACGTAACAATCCGTATCTATTCTATTATACCTTGTTGCTTTCGGCAATCCTTATTTATCACACCGCGCCGAGTTTCGGGGCTCCGCTTTTAAGAGAGGGGGTGTCCCTCTCTTAATTTTCTCTCCCCGACACCTACTACGAGAAGGGGCTTCCCCTTCTCTCATCCCCCAGCCAGATTTCATCTGGCTGAGCTACGCCCCGAACCGTAAATATTCGGTGAACCCCGTTATGTTAGGCGAAAAATGTAGGGGTCGGATTCATCCGACCCGAATAAGCGGGCTTGATGAATCAAGCCCCTACTTTAGCTAACGGCGTTCACCGAATATTTACTATATTTTACCACAAGAGGGGATAAATCAGTGAAGATGTTTATGGTAGAATCGATTGATTCGGGTTTGGTAGTCGCCTTCGCCGACCGCACCGTGGCTGTCGGTTCCTAAAAGGAGAAGTTCTTTGGGGTTTTTTGCTGACCGGTAGAGCCGTTTCGCATGCTCCACCGGAACCAGGGGGTCGCCCACCGCATGAATCAGTAGGATGGGGCATCGGATTTGAGAAATCTTCTTTTCCGGGTTGACTTCCGAGGGGTTCATTTTGAAGAAGGCCCGCACCAGGATACAGGAGATAAAGGTCAGTGGTTTCCGCAACCATTTCAATTGGCCATAGTAGATTTCAATCATCTCCGGGAGGGTCGCAAAGGCGCTGTCGGTTACGACCGCCTTCACTTCCCGGGTCTTACCGGCAGACAAAATGGCGATTGCGCCTCCCATTGAGTAACCCCAGATACCAATCGGCTTATTTTTAGTCTCCGGTTTCTGCCGGAGGTACGAGATAGCCGCCAGGACATCCGCATCCTCCCGGAAACCCAGGGTAGTGATTTTGCCGCCGCTTTCACCCATCGCCCGGAAGTCAAAGAGGAACAGGTTGTAGTCCGGATAGAGAAAGGAGACCGCCGGTAGAATGTCACTGCGGTTGGAAGGATATCCGTGGAGGCAGACGATAGTCCCTTTTCCTTTCTGGGAAAGGATAAGCCAACCCTTGAGTAGTGGTCCTCCGGGAGCCGAGAAGGTAATGTCTTCGTAAGGCAAGCCCAGGTTTTTAGGAGTTAATAGGGTGGGGAGTCTGACCGGCATTATTCCCCGCCAGCCGTAGATAACTGCCAGCGAGAACAAAATAAATACCGCGTACCCTGAATAAGTCAGGATTTTAATCGCCAATTTCTTTTTCCTCATTTTTTTAATATTATGGTATCATATTATTTCTTCTAAAGTCATTCCCGCAAGCCTTTAGCGGGAATCCAAGGAATGAGACAATGGATTCCTGCTTACAATCCGCAGGAATGACGGATTAACCAAAAAAGAGTATGGGAGCACCGATTCTTTTTGTAGAGGCCGAGGGGATTGCCGAGGTCTGGGAGAAGAGCCTTATTTCCCTGTGGGAAAGAGGAACCCGGATAAAGACCGAGTACGATGGTCCGGCTGACCCGCCGGCCAAAGACGCCGGGATGGTAATGGTGGTTCGCCAGCCTTTTGCCGAGCCCAGAATACACTTAGGTTTTTGCGGCGGGATTGAGGATCTGGAGAAGTACCGCCAGGAGGTAGTCATCGGCGTCCACGACCACTGGATCGCTCCGGAAGAAGGCAAGTGGACTTATACCTACCACCAGCGTCTGACTAATTATCTGGTTACCGACGACCTGAATCAGCGGGACCCGGATAAAGTACCTTTTAAGTCAGTTAATCAGATGGATTACATCGTACGGAAATTGGCCGAGAAGCCTTACAGCAGGCGGGCACAGGCGATTACCTGGATGCCGTTGGTCGACCCGGGTACCTATGACCCACCCTGTCTCCAGCGGGTCTGGTGCCGGCTCTTTCCGGAAGGGGAGGGGTATACCCTTCAGATGCATACCCACTGGCGCAGCCGGGATGCCTACCGGGCCGCTTATATGAATATCTACGGGTTTACGGAACTGCAAAAGGAATTAGCGGGAAGATTAACAAAAAAAATAGGTCAGAAGGTCTCGGTCGGTTCTTATGTTGACTTTACCGATTCCTACCACATCTACGGAGCCAGTTTTAAGGATTTTGAAAACCGTTTCTTAAAACTGTACCGGGAACGCGTCTTATTCAGCCCGGAATCCGGCAAGGGAAGAACCTTGCGGAGCGATGACCCGGTAGTGATTGCGGGAATTGAATACGGAAAGAAACTGCTGGAAATGGAGTAAGGGGCTGTCGCAGAATAAAGTTGACTATTTGGAATCCCAAATTTGGGGTCAGTGCAAGGCGCGACACGGGTCCCCTTGTCATAGGATTGACAAGGGAAGGTTTTGTGCCCACTGTGGCACATAATCGAGGAGCAACGCCGCAATGACCCAAAGATGGGATTCCCCAAAGGGCCAGGTCGCTTTTGGGCTGCGACTGCGTCGCTCATTGCTTCCGTACCACAGGGGGTACGCCAGCTTCTTCGCTCCTTGTCTTGCTCCAAAATCACCTCTGGCAAATAGTCAACTTTATTCTGCGACAGCCCCTAAGGGGTCAATCCCTAAGGATGAACCGGCCTGCCTGATTCTTTGCGGTCCGACCGGAACCGGAAAGAGCGAATTGGCTTTGTTGCTGGCTCAAAAGGTCGGTGCGGAGATTATTTCCGCGGATGCCTTTCAGTTTTACCGGGGTCTTGACATCGGGACCGCCAAACCTACCCTTCGGGAACGCCAGGAAGTTCCCCACCATCTTATTGATTGCCTCTCTCCGGAGGAAAAAGCCAACGCCCACTGGTATGCCAGGAAAGTCCGTTCTTTAATCCCGGAGATAATGGGCCGGGGAAATGTACCTTTAATAGTGGGAGGGAGTGGTTTGTATATCAAGGCGGTTCTGGAATGGTTCTTTGAGGTTCCGGACCAGGCGGAGATAATGAAGATACGCAAGGAATTAGAGAGTTTGACACCGGAAGAGATGTACCGTTATGTAACTCAGTATGACCCTGAATCTGCCCGGCGTATCCACCCCAACGATACTTACCGTCTGCGCCGGGCTTTGGAGGTCTATTACGCGACCGGCAAACCCATTTCACTTCTTCAGCGGGATAACGCGCTCTTTCCGTACCCTTTTTACCTTTTAGCTATCTACCGGACAAGAGAAGAACTATACCGCAGAATTGAGGAAAGGGTAGAGCAGATTTTTGCTTCCGGATTTCCGGAAGAAGTGGAAAATTTAAAGCAGAAATACGATTTTTCCCTGCCGGCGTTTGAAGCGATCGGTTACCGCGAGACCGCGGATTACCTGTCCGGAGAGATGTCCCTGGACCGGACAAAGGAATTAATCAAACAGAAAATCAGAAATTACGCCAAACGCCAGATGACCTGGTTCCGCAAGGATAAACGAATCTTGTGGCTCAATCTTGGTTCACCCTAACTGGTAAAGAGGACAAAACAGTAAAAGGCAAAGACAGAAAGAAGAACCGCGCCCTCCCAGCGTACAAATCCTTTGTGAAATGAGCCAAAGATCAGAAAGAGGCTGGATAGGATAATGAGGATAGGCAGGGCAAAGAACTGGGTTTGAATGTTTATCGGCAAAGGCCGAATCAAGCCGGCGACGCCCAGAACGCAGACGATATCCAGGATATTGGCGCCGATGATATTGCCGGCGGAAATTTCCCTGTGTCCTTTGGTGAGCGCGGTGATGGAGGTGAAGAATTCCGGCAGAGAGGTGCCGAAGGAAACCAGGGTAAGGCCGATGACCGTTTCCGAGACGCCGAAGCATTTTGCCAAGGCGGTCCCGGAAAGAATCAAGAGCCTGCTGCCGGCCACTACCAGAGCCGCACCCAGGAAGAAGAGACCGAGGTCTTTTCTTAACTTGACTGCATAGGGGTTTCCTTTTTTATGTATTGTAGGGGCGACATTTATGACGCCCGCGGGGCGGATAAATCCGCCCCCTACTGTTTGCCGGTTTTCAGTTTTCCCCTTATTGTTCTCGTTCCAGAGCTTTATTGCGGAGCGTGCCATTCTAACTGAGTACCAGAGATAGAGGCAGCCGAGGGTCAGAAAAAAAATTGCGGCGGGCCGGTCGATATATCCCCGCAGACCCAGGAGAAAGAGGAGGATGACAGAGCCAAGCATCATCAGTCCCTGGTTCCGGACCACCGTTCCTTCCACCGGTATGAAGGTGAAGCAGACGCAGGCCGCAAAGGTAAATCCGATGTTGTTAATGGGTGAACCGACCGCATTGCCGATGGCCATCTCGGTCTTGCCCAGAAAGGCGGCGATTGCCGAGACCAGAAGTTCCGGAGAGACCGTGACCAGACTGACGATGGTGGCGCCAACCAGTACTTTGGGGATATGGAACCCTTCCGCAATTCTGACCGAGGAGATTACGAACCAGCCTGCTCCTTTAAAGATAATCAGGAAGGCAGCCAGAAGAAAGAGTAACGCCGGCACCAGGCCCATCTCCATGAGGTTTATTATAGAACAACCGGCCCGGCTAAATCAAATTTTCAAAAAACTTTACACGATTTTGGGGTGGGGGTATAATATGTGTTTAGGGGTTGCCGAACAATAAAGTTAACTATTTGCCAGAGGTGATTTTGGAGCGAGACAAGGAGCGAAGAAGCTTGCGTACCCCCTGTGGTACGGAAGCAATGAGCGACGCAGTCGCAGCCCAAAAGCGACCTGGTCCTTCGGAGAGTCCCATCTTTGGGTCATTGCGTCGTTGCTTCTCGGTTATGTGCCACAGTGGGCACATAGCCTTCCCTTGTCAATCCTATGACAAGGGGACCCGTGTCGCGCCTTGCACTAACCTCAAATCCGGGACTCCAAATAGTCAACTTTATTGTTCGGCAACCCCTTAAGAACGGAACTTTTTTTGAAGGGGAGGTGGAAATCAGGATACCGAAGAGAATTGCGGAACTGATAAGTATTCTGCAGGAGAAGCACGCTAAGGATATCTTAGTCTTACAACTTTCCCGGATGGCGGCTTTTACCAATTACTTTATCATCTGTACCGGCGAGAGTATTCCCCAGGTTAAGGCGATTGCAGAAGAGGTGTTTAACGAACTCCCCGGGCGGTGTTCGGGGAAAGAAGGGTTTCCGGCAAGTTCCTGGGTTCTGTTGGATTACGGCGGATTTATCCTGCATATATTTTTGCCTCAGGCACGGGAGTTTTACGGCTTGGAAAAGGTTTGGGCTGATGCGCCCAGTCAGAAAATTAAGGAGGAGTGAAAAATGGCGGAAAAACCATTGAAGGTTCTGGTTGTGACCGGAGGGGGATACCACCCTTTTGGGACCTGCGGTTCGATTTTGAAGGAGACTTACGAATACGGGGGTCTGGCTAAATGCACGCTGGCGGAAAGGGATACCGCATTCCGCCGGAGCCTTTCCGGGTACGACGTAATCGCTCTCTATACCCAGGGTGGTAAATTAGGCAGTGAAGAAGAGAAGAATCTGCTCTCTTTCGTTAAGAATGGCGGCGGGCTGGTCGGCTTCCACTGTGCCAGCGATTCTTTTACCGATAATGCCGGGTATCTTTCCATGTTGGGAAGTAAATTCGTGACTCACGGACCGGGTACTCCAAACTTTCCGGTGGAGGTCAGCAATAGGTCCCATACTTTAGCCGGACGCCTGCCGAAATTCAATGTTACCGATGAGTTCTATCTTTTAGAGTTGAAAGAGAAAGCGCTGGATATATTTTTAACCAGTCCCTGGCAGGGGAAATCTCAGCCGATGGCTTACACCAGGACTTTCGGGAAAGGAAGGGTTTTTTATACCGCGATGGGTCATGACGAGCGGGCTTTTCGCAATACCTCCTTTAAAATTCTGGCGGTACGCGGACTGCTCTACGCGTCCGGACGCTGGCAAAAAGAGGGTAAGCCGGTTGGCGTAGGACTCTTGGGTTACGGCGGCGCCTTTAACATGGGGAAACACCATGGCGACATAATGCACTCCATCGGCGGTTTTAAGGTTTTGACTGCCTGTGATTTAGACCCGGACCGCTTGAAACAGGCGGAAACGGAATTCCCGGGGATAAAAACCTATAACCATCTGGATAAGATGCTCAAGGATGACCGGGTAGGGGTGGTGGTGGTAATCCTGCCCCACAACATCCATTTTGAATCTACTCTTAAGATACTTGAGTCCGGCCGGGGCGCGGTGGTGGAGAAGCCTTTCTGTATCAAGCCGGAGGAGGCAGATAAGTTAATCAATACCGCTGACAAAAAAAAGGTTTTGCTTACCGTATACCAGAGCCGGCGCTGGGACCATCACTTTCTGACCGCCCAAAAATTGGTGGATTCAGGTATCATCGGAGAAGTTTTTGAGACACAGATTGATTTTGGTAATTATGCCTATCCCGGCACCTGGTGGCGGTCGGACAAAAATATTTCCGGCGGTATCCTCTACGACTGGGGTGCGCATTGTTTTGACTGGATGCTCCAGGTTGTCAAGGACAAGGTCGTTTCGGTGAGCGGTTACAGTCAGAAGCGGGTATGGTATATGATAACCAACGAGGACCACTTCCGGGTAATCCTGCGGTTCCAAAACGGCGCGGTTGCCAACTTTGCCAACTCCAGCATCTACGCGGCAGCCGGCCCGGGCTGGCGGATATTAGGCAGCCAGGGCGCCATCCATTTTCCCACGGTCTTTGACCAGGAAGCGGACTTGACCACCATTTTGGACGGTAAGCCGGTAATAACAAAAGTTCCGGTGGAACCTTCTGACTGGCCCGCGTTCTACCGCAACCTATCAGACCACCTCCATTATGGTGTGCCGTTAGCCTGTCAGCCTGAAGATTCCGCCCGGGTAATCGGTATCATCGCCAAAGCAGAAGAGTCCGCAAAGGCAAAGAAAGAGTTGTCCTTTACCGACAAATACTTTAAATAATACAAACGATATAAATAATTTGATGTAGGGGTCGGATTCATCCGACCCGCGGGCTTGATAAATCAAGCCCCTACATAAACTGAGGCTAAGGTAGGGAGGCGGTATGGCAAAGGAAATCAGGATTGGATTGATTGGTTACAAATTTATGGGCAAGGCGCACAGCAACGCCTTCCATCAGGTCGGACATTTCTTCAGCCCCAAGGCAAAGCCGGTATTAAAGGCGGTTTGCGGCCGGCACCCTGAAGAATTAAAAGAAATGTCCAAAAAGTGGGGATATGAGAGTTGCGAGACCGACTGGCGACGTTTGGTGAATCGGTCGGATATTGACCTGGTTGATATTACCACCTCTAACGATAGCCACGCGGAGATCGCCATTGCTGCCGCTAACGCAGGGAAAGCGGTCTTCTGCGAAAAGCCCCTGGCTTTGAACCTTTCCCAGGCAGAGGCGATGGTGAAAGCGGTGGAGAAGAACAGGGTCTTCCACGCGGTCTGTTTTAACTACCGTAGAGTGCCGGCGCTTTCCCTGATGAAGAAGATGCTTTCCGAAGGTAAATTGGGGAAGGTTTACCATTTCCGCGGCACCTATCTTCAGGACTGGATTTTAGACCCGAAGTTTCCCCTGGTCTGGCGCTTACAGAAGGAGGTAGCCGGCACCGGTGCCCTGGGCGATTTAGCCAGCCACCAGATAGATTTGGCACGCTGGCTGGTGGGCGAGATAAAGGAAGTGGTCAGCCTCTGGTCCACCTTTATCAATGAGCGGCCGGTACCGACCGCGGAGGGCGGTCTTTCCGCACGCGGTGGAAAGAAGACGGGCAAAGTCACGGTGGATGACGCCACCCTCTTTTTAGCCCGGTTTGCCAACGGTGCGGCGGGTTCCTTTGAAGCGACCAGGTTTGCCGCAGGACGGAAGAACTATAACCGGCTTGAGATTAACGGTGAAAAAGGCACGCTGGTCTTCAACATGGAGCGGATGAACGAACTGGAATACTACGATGCGAAAGAGCCGGCAGAAACGCTTGGATTCAAGACCATCCAGGTCACCGAACCGGTCCATCCGTACCTTTCTGCCTGGTGGCCGCCGGGTCATATCATCGGTTACGAGCATACCTTTACCCACACGGTCTTTGATCTGATTAATGCCTGGGCAGAAGGGAAGAAGAGTTCCCAGCCTGACTTCTACGACGGATTAGCCTGCCAGAAAGTCCTGGCTGCGGTGGAAGAATCCGCCAGAGAAGGCAAGTGGGTTAAAATAAAGTTCTAAAACTAATAGTGGATTAAGGAGGTTCGGTGAGCAAGGAACGGGAAAAGTGGAATTTCCGGGCAGTCCAACTCGATTTAGCCCGGCAGATGGAAACTCTTGACTACATCTTCTCTTTTATCGAATTTGCTGCCAGGTTTAACTACAACAAGTTATTTCTCTATCTGGAGGGAAGGGTCCGAACAGATTCCTTTCCCTATCCGAAACCGTCCCAAAGTTACACACCGGAAGAGATGCGGAAAGTTGTTTCTTATGCAGTAAAATACGGTATAGAGGTTATCCCTGTCGTTTCAAACTTAGGTCATACGGAACAGTTTCTTCAGTACCCTCAATTATCTGATCTATCTGAACTGCGGGAAGGAATTCCGGGCAGGTTCGGAAACGCCCTCCACTGCTCTTGTCCTTCGCTTGAAAAACCCTTTTCCTTCTTTCGCAAATATTATAAAGAAATATTTCGGATTTTCCCTTCCGAATACATTCATGTCGGAAATGACGAATCATTTGACCTCGGATATTGTTCCCTTTGCCAAAAAAAGACACAGGAAGAAGGGTTGTCAAGCCTCTTTAGTCTACACCTCTCAAAGACCCACCACATCATCACCAAAGAATTAGGGAAGAAGATGATGATGTGGGATGATATGTTTGAAGTATGTCCTGAGTCTTTGGAAAACTTGCCTAAAGATGTGGTACTCTGTTGTTGGCTTTATGACGAATCATTTGATAAACCATACTCCCATTTTTTCAACCGGAAAAGGGAAGACCTCTTAGCGAAATATGACCGGTTAGGATTGTCTTACCTCTTCTGTACCCGGGAACAGACAGCCGGAAATATCATCAACTTCTCCCGGTATGCGGCAAAACATAACGCTTTGGGTGGTTTGGTTACTACCTGGGAACACTCAGCAACTTTCCTCTACCGATACTTTCCTAATATCGCCTTTGCCGGAAGACTATGGTCTGGCGCTGATTTCCAAAATGTCGAGCCGATTTTCGAAAAAGTTATCTTGGAACTTTTCAAGGTTGATGACCCTTTATTCATTTCCGCCGTAAAAAATCTCTCTTACCTCCGTCCCTGGCCAAGGATAAAAAAACCGGAAGGTTTTTTAAGGGGCATCACCTCTCAGTTGGAGGAAGAAAGAGCAAAAACAGCCGCTCTTTTAATCAAAACCTTAACCCCTTTCCGGATGAAAGTACCGTTGGGGATTCCCAGAACAGTATTAACAAACATTTTGTTTGATTTAGATGAAGAGTTACTCCAACATCAACTGCGGCGGTTGGTTCCGGAACTTTACGATAAACTATTGGTTCCTTCTAAAAACCGGTCACCAATATTAAAGAAAGTTATGGAATGTACCGGAAACATCGAATCCCTCAAAAAAAGGAATGAAGAACGGTGGAAGCGATATCGAACCGGAATTCAACCAAACCATGCCTCCCGGTTTTTCGAGGAGATGGCTGGAAGCTTCAAGTCTATTTTGTCGTCTATAAAACAAGGAGAGCGATTGTGGTGCGGAATTTTGGACCTCTACTGTTTCCTGCCGGACAGATACGCCGCTCCCCGGACAAAGGTATTGCTCAGGTTTAAAGGTTCGAAACGATGGCATGAGATATTTTCCGGAGAGATGAAACCGGATTTTGATGAACAATCGTTTTATCAAGTTTCATTACCGGTAAAGGAAAGGAGAGAACCATCCGTTCTTCGGTTGGAAGTGTGGGGGTATGGGGGGCAGGGGTTTCGGTTTGTGGAAATGAGAAAAGCCGGCTGCTGTTTTATTCCTAAAAAAGTTATCCGAACTGAAGGCTTGGTTCTGGATAGCCACCACCTGCTTTTTGACGATTACCGCTGGGCGTACTTGGGAGAACATGACGTTTTCAGAACCTACCATACAAAAGGCATTGATAAAACGATCCATTCCGTTGAGTTGGAATTAATAAAAGTGCTTCCCTGAAATCATCTGACGATTAAAAATGGCTAAAAGAATAACCGCTATGGAATCAAAAATCAGAGTAGGATCAGCCAAGATTAATATTACTCCGCCTTTGGACCAGGCAAGACGGCTTGGGCCGAAAGGCCTGGCCACCGATATTATCGGAGAGCTCTGTGCCCGGGCAACCGTATTTGACGATGGTAAAAAGAAAGCGGCCATCGTTCTTTTGGATATAAGCGAGTTCTTTCCTAATATCACAAGAGGCATACGGCAACTGGCAAGCAAGTGGACTGACATACCGGAAGAAAACATTCTGGTCTGCGCTACGCATACACATTCCGGAGCCAAGGTGATTGACCACGATGACCCGGAAGATGCCGGCGGTATAATGGTGGAATATGAATCTTTGAGTAAAGAGACCCAGGAATATCTGAATATTCTTTACCGTCAGGCTGCCAGCGCTGTCTTTTTAGCCGATACTCGCCTTGTGCCGGCTAAGGCAAAGATTGGTGAAGTTTCTCTGCCCGGGATTGGACGGCCACGCCTTCGGATGAAGGATGGAAGCATAGGACATCTGACTACTGCCACAGGTATCAAGGATATTCTTCAAGAAGAGATTGAGTCGGAATCACCTTATGACGATGCCTTGCGCCTGGTCATATTTGAAGATATGGACGGAAGACCTATTTGTGGTCTGGCAAACTTTGGTTGCCACAACGCCCTTGCTCTTTGCGGAACCACGCTTGATAGTGATTTCTTTGGCTGGGCGATGTCCAGGATAGAAAATGAATTAGGAAACAATTTCGTATTATCCATTATGGCCGGGCCGGAGGGTAATGTCCATCCGGCGGCATTGTTTGAACACGCCGTCTCAACTGAAGAAGCAGAGGCCCTGGTTCCGGTAGCCGGCAAAATGCTTTATGACAGCATCAAAAAAATGTGGAGAAAACTTGAACCTTTTCAGGCGAATGTTGTTTCTTCAGCAAGCAAGGAGGTATATTTCCCGTGGCGTAAACCCCTGTCTATCCGGGGGAAAGCCTACGTTTATAACCGTAAGATTGTCGGAGGAAAGCAGGATGAAAAGGGTGTTTTTTCGGAATTGCAACTGATAAGAATCGGCGATTTTGCGCTTCTGGCGGTATGCGGTGAGGTTTTCCATGAGATTGCTCTTAATCTAAGGAGGCGGAGTCCTTTCAAGCACACCTGGGTTAATTCTTTATGTAATGACGAACTATCCTATCTAATGCCTGCCCATGAGCATAAAAGAGATATAGAGTCAGGCAAGATGAATGTTCAGCGCGATTTTGCCTTGACTGACGAAACAGCCGAAGGCATCATTTACGAGACGTTCAAAGAACTGTTTTCGCTCATTCAAATGATAGATTGTCCCATTTGGAAAAGATGGTTTGTGAAAAGAGGGAGATAAAAATGTCTACTCGAAGGAAGAGGTTAATTATTGATTGTCACAACCATCCGGACTGGTACGGGCATAATCTCAAGAAGTTTTTGGCGAATATGGCTGAGTATCGTATCAGCCAGAGCTGGCTGTTGGGTTGGGACTGTCCCAAGGATGAGTATGACCCTTCTTACAATAATGTAATCCCAACATTTGAACCAAATGGTCCCATGCCCTTAAGCCGATGTCGGGCTTATGTGGAACAGGCTCCGGGGAAGTTTGTTTTGGGATATGCACCTG
Organism: Candidatus Omnitrophota bacterium; assembly: GCA_043797665.1. GTDB lineage: Bacteria > Ratteibacteria > UBA8468 > MWAK01 > MWAK01 > CAZVUE01. Next base: position 5,656 of record JAZDPL010000033.1, on the reverse strand, counting down.
ACCCCCGCAAGCCGGACGCGATTGATAGGATGCAGGCCGCGGTTGATATTTACGGGGTGAAAATATACGGTGAGTTAAAACTAAGGATGATGTACGATAACCCGGATGCCCTGCGGATGTTCCGGTTTTGCGGAGAGAAGGGGTTACCGGTAATTGTTCATTTAGATTACGAGTTTGATGCCGGGGTTAAATACCCCAGACCAAACTGGTGGTACGGCGGAGGGATTGAGGCATTTGAGCGGGCGATTCAGAAGTGTCCTCGGACCATATTTCTGGGCCACGGTCCGGGATTCTGGGCACATATTTCTGGTGATGACCAGTACGATAAAATTTTTTATCCGGTAGGGAAGGCTGTTCCGGGGGGGAAGGTTATAGCCATGCTGCGTCAGTATCCGAACCTTTACGGTGATTTATCAGCGAGTTCCGGATTAAATGCGTTAAAACGTGACCCGGCTTTCGCCCGAAAGTTTTTACGTGAATTTCCGGACCACATTCTTTACGGCCGTGACTGTTTTAATAATGAGCACCAGAAATTTCTTGACGGCTTAGGCTTATCCGAAGCGGTTTTAGATAAGATATATTCCGGCAACGCCCTCAGGCTTTTGGCTCCAGGAAAAGAGAAGAGATGAATAAAAATAAATTAGCGGTACTGGGAGGAAAGAAATTGGTTCAGGCTGACCCGAAGGATATCTTTACCTGGCCAATTATCAACAAAAGGATGGAGGATGAGGTATTGAAGGTTCTGCGTGCCGGGAATATGTCCGGCACGGATGTCACCAAAAGGTTTGAACGAGGTTTTGCTGACTGGCACCAAATGGAATACGGTTTAGGCTGTAACAACGGCACCGCCGCCTTACACGGTGCGATGTTTGGTTTAGGCATTGGTGTTGGAGACGAGATCATCTGCCCCACTATTACCTACTGGGCAACCTGCCTGCCGGTTTTTTCGCTGGGTGGTACGGTGGTCTTTGCGGATATTGAGGCGGACACGCTCTGTCTTGATCCTGATGATATTGAACACCGGATTACCGATAAGACTAAGGCAATTCTGGTTGTTCACTACTGCGGCAGGCCTGCCCGGATGGACAAGATTATGAAACTTGCCCATAAACATAACCTGAAAGTTATTGAAGACGTTTCCCATAGCCACGGCGCCAAATACAAAGGCCGGATGGTAGGAACCTTTGGCGATGTTGCTGCCTTCTCCCTGATGAGCGGGAAGTCTTTTGCCGTTGGTGAAGCAGGCATTATGCTGACCAATGACCGGACCATCTACGAAAGGGCGATTGCCTTTGGTCACTACGAAAGGCACAGCGAGTTGACCTTGCCGGAACTGAAAGCGGGCGCTGGTTTACCCTGGGGCGGGTACAAGTACCGGATGCACCAGTTATCTTCTGCGGTTGGGCTGGTCCAACTGAAGAAATATCCGCGGGAGATGGCTGAAATAGATAAGGCGATGAACTACTTCTGGGACTTATTGGAAGAGACCCCTGGTATCAGACCCAACCGACCTCCAAAAAGTTTTGGAACCACGATGGGCGGTTGGTATAATCCTTTAGGACACTATCGTTCTGAAGAACTGAGTGGGCTATCTCTGAACCAGTTCTGTGAAGCATTAAAAGCAGAGGGTGTACCGACCTGCCCCGGCTGTAACAAATCTTTGCATCTTCATCCGCTCTTTAATACCATAGACGTTTACCGCCACGGCAAGCCGACCCGAATTGCCAATTCAACCAGAGATTTGAGACAACCTCCAGGTTCCCTGCCGGTCGCGGAAAGGATTCAGACCAAGGTCTTTGGAGTCCCGTGGTTTAAAAAGTATTATCCGAAGGTAATTAAAGAATACGCAGGGGCGGTTAAAAAAGTAGTTGAAAATCATCGGGAACTTTTGCCTGGAGATAAAGGCAATCCGGCGGATGCCGGTAATTGGGGACTATCCTTTAGAATTTGAAGAAGCGAAAATAGGATCCAGACTAGCGAACCTACGGGGAACATTTTTGCTTTGACACTCTGCGGCGGTAACACATTAGCTTCGGAAAGTTAAGGAATCTGCAAATCCAAAGAAAGCACGGAAATGTTTTATTCAGAATATTATCGCCGTATCTATGAAGGAATTACCGAACCCAATTGGGAATTTTACCGGTGGCGGTTGGAGTCTTTTGAAATTTAAAGCACAAGGATGTACCCATTACGGTTTTGATTATTAAGGGAGTTGAACCCTCACGAGGTTGCCCTCACCGGATTTTGAGTCCGTTCAATTCAATTTTAAACTGAGGTTTTCTCTCGGGCTAATCTCCAGAAAACCATTACGTATCAACGAACATGTCATTCTGAGGCGCAAGCCGAAGAATCTCGTCATTTCCTTCATTTTTAACGAATTCTGTCATACCCCTGTCATACTTTTTCCCACCTCTGTTTTTATAGTCCGCTTTTATTTCAATTCCTCTTGTATCGGCAATTTCAATGCGTTTGCGTCAGGAAGTTTTCCCGCCAAATATCTGGGAAGTTTCTTTGTAAGATAGTACTCAGCAACACCAACGGGTTTCTTGACACTGCGTAAGGCATACTCAACCACGATGTTATCCTTATCCGCACACAGAATAATACCTATTGACGGATTCTCATCTTTCAACTTCACTTGTTCATCTTTATATCCAAGATAAAACATCCTCATCCCAGTGCTTTTTTAGGAGTCAACACTAATGTTATGATACGAGATTCTAAGTGGTCTGTACCATTGGGTGAGGTTGAAACGCTCATCAGAAAGATATGTGAACTGGAGGTAAGTTATCCGGTGGTCGAAATGGATCGCCTGATCGAGATTGGCAGACCCGCGGTGTTGCCGATCATCCAGGTTTTGGACCTGGTCGAAGACGCGCCGAAACCTGAAGATGTATTGCCGTTCTTGGTAATCCTGGGTGAAATTCGTTCCCCGGCCGCGGTCGACATCCTGATCAAATTTATGCTGGATGTAGAAAATGATATCCTGGCAAACGCGGCCTGTGAAGCACTGGAAAAGATTGTCACAGAAAACAAAAACAGTCTGGCACGACTTTATGCTTATGGTGCGCTGGGATATATGAAACATCCCCTGGCCCATGAAGTTCTTCGTTCGCAACTAACCGAGGACCCGGAACTGGTGAATGTGATCGTCACCGCACTTTCCGAATATGGTGACCGGAAAGACATTGAAGCGATCTATTCCTTATATCGCCATCAGTCAGAGGATGCATTTAACCCGGATATGGAAGAGGCGATTTATCTGATTGCCAACCCATCTAAATTGGAGCCAACTCCGGCTGAGGAAAACTGGCGGATTCGCTATCGGAGATTACCTGCCTGCGGAGACGTACCTCGGTTAAGTGCCTTACAAATTGCCGCAATCATCCACCAGGACTTTTTGAAAAACAGGGCGCTTGTGATGAAAAGAATGCGAAGAGAACCAAAGAGAGAACTGGATGAAATTATCTCTAATGAAAAGGATAAATATAAATACGAAGAAGACCAATATTGCCCAAACTGTGGTGAAAAGATTGCCTTTCCTGCCGGATTACCCGTATGTTCTGAGATTGCGTACAAAATAACCCTTCTTCAGGAGGCGATTATCCGGTCGTATCTGGAGTCAGGCGTGAAGACCGTCCCGGATGCTCTGGATATGCTTGATAACGAGGCGAAGAAGATTGGAAGGAGGAGAATTTGGTTCCGAAAAAGACGACGGGAAGAAGAAATAGGGATAAAGTATGCCACCCTGAACTTCTTTCTGAAGCAGAAGGAATATCGGTTAGAAAAGGCTCTGGAAAAACTGTCAGAAACACAAAAAAGACTGAAAGAACCGCAAATAAAAGATAGGCGCGCCACGGAAAAAGTCACTTCAGACTTAACCCGGCTTATCCGGAATAAAGAGTTTACATCAATAGACGACGCAAACAGATACTTAAAAGAGACGATGGATAAACACGGAGGCAGAGTTCCGGCGACACCGCCGAGGAACGCGCTGGAATCGGCCCAGGATATAATGTATGAGGCGTGGGATAGGGAAGACAAACAAGAACGAACCCTGTTGGCCCGGAAAGCATTGGCTATTTCTCCGGATTGCGCGGACGCCTATGTCCTCTTAGCGGAAGAGACTGCGGTCGGTCTGCCGGAAGCAAAAAAACTTTCCCAGAAAGGCGTGGAAGCCGGTGAGCGGGCACTGGGCCAGGAAGGATTCAAAGAACATGCGGGCCATTTCTGGGGGGTTTTGGAAACACGACCGTATATGCGGGCGCGGTTGGGTTTAGTCCAGACCTTATGGGAAATGAATGAACATGAAGAGGCGCTCAGATACTATCGCGAGATGTTAAAGCTCAATCCTAACGACAACCAGGGGATTCGTTATATCCTGGTCCATTCCCTGGCCCGATTATCAAGGTATAAGGAACTGGAAGACCTCTTAGAGTCAAAAGAATACCCCGATGATTGTGCGCCAGACTGGCTCTATACCAAAGCACTGCTCTGTTTTATCAAAACAGGACCATCCCCAGAAGCAAATTCTCTCCTTGATAAAGCGAAAAGGGTTAATCCCTATGTGCCTGATTATCTAACCGGCAGGAAGAGAATTCCCGATACCCTTCCGGAGACAATAAAAGTCGGTGGTGAAGACGAAGGCTATTGCTATGCCGAAAAGTTTCTTCCGATCTGGCAGAGAGTGCCTGGTGCGATTGATTGGCTAAATGGTCGAACAGAAGGAATATCTCCTTTAGGTGGAGTAGCCCGGAACGTACCCTGTCCTTGCGGTTCAGGAAAGAAATATAAGAAATGCTGTGGTAAGACAGTACATTAGGCAAGCAGCGTTTATGGAGACCTTTGATTAAAACACCATATCTTACCGTGGCCATGGTGTACACAGGGGAGAGGTGAACGACATTAGAACCTGTTTAAATTGGATATTTATGGAGTGGGGATTTCTAAATCTTTACAAATCTTACGCGCCAGAAAATCAATAATCTCTTTATGTCGGGGAACAGTAGAACACTTGCGGGTCTTTTGGTTTACATACACCGTATGGTTACCACCTTCACGGAGAAATTCGCAACCATGACGTTCAAGATGTCGAATGAGGTCACGCCGTTTCATCAGACAGGCAGAAGTAACGGTTCCCGAATAACATTTTGACCAATTAAACTCTCTTCGGTAAGTTTACGATTTGTCTCAAGTACTAAATCCACCGCTTCAATAAGGTTACGCTTGGCTTCTTCTAAAGTCTTTCCCTGGGTATTAGCGCCAGGAAGTTCCTCAACAAATGCAACGTATCCTTCTGGAAATTTTTGATAAACCGCTGTCAGTCTCATCTGCTCCTCCTAAAATATTATTTATTATTATACCACATTTTACACCCTGACTGGACACCCGTATTTCAAAGAGAAATTTTTGGCTGGGAGAGGTGGACTTGAACTAAAAGGCATAGACTAAAAAACTCGCCTTGACGAAAATTTAGTGGAGAAAGTCTTCGCTTGAAATAAATTTATACTCAAACCAGGGACTGTTGATATTATTTTACACAGGACGGACAGTCCGTTGAGTTTGATCCGAATGCGAGGTTTTTTCTTAGGCCAATCGCCTGAAGTGCCTTAAGTATCACCGGTCTTCGGTTCTCTACAAGAATTCATTGTTTTTG
>JAZDPL010000010.1:0-20919 GCA_043797665.1 Candidatus Omnitrophota bacterium | reverse complement strand
GAACAGGAACAGCAGGAAATTATTCGCTTTATCGAAGCAGACAAGCCGCTGCCGGACAAATATCGCTTCCTGATCTTTGAGGAGAAGCGCGAGGTGGAACTGGTCTGGAACGGCAAGACCAGCGAAGTTGGCAACATCGTCTTGCCCTTTCAAGTCATTGAGCAAGTGGACGAACCCCGCGCCGAAAAGCCGGAAGACACTTCACCGCAGGGATTGCTGTTTGACGACCGCGGCCGCCAGCTCAAGGGCTGGACGAACAAACTCATCTGGGGCGACAACAAGTTGATTCTCTCCAGCTTGAAGAACGGTCCCCTACGCGAAGAGATTGAAAAACAGGGCGGCCTCAAGCTGATTTACATTGACCCGCCGTTTGACGTGGGCGCGGACTTCAGCATGGATATTGAGATCGGCGGCGACACCTTCACCAAGAAGCCCAACATCCTGGAAGAGATTGCCTACCGCGATACCTGGGGCAAAGGCGCGGATTCCTTTATCGCCATGATTTACGAGCGGCTGGTGCTGATGCGCGATTTGTTGGCGGATGATGGGAGTATTTATGTGCATTGTGATTGGAGGGTGAATAGTTTTATGCGTTGCATATTGACAGAGATATTTGGAGCGGACCGCTTTAGGAATGAAATCATTTGGCGTCGCATCTGGACACATAGCGACGCCAACCGCTTTGGCAATGTCCATGATACCATCCTCTTTTATACAAAAACAGAAAGCTATTCTTGGAACGATGCCTACATGGATCAATCTGAAGAGTATTTAGAATCTCATTATTCAAAGATTGATGAGCATGGCAGACGCTACCAGCTCATTAGCATGAGTGCGAAAACTGGCACAAAAGAGGTGCGAATAATTAACGACAAGCAATATTATCCAGATGGAAATGCTTGGAAGTATTCGCAAGCTACAATAGATAAGTTGTGGTCTGATAATAAGATTGTATTTACCTCTGAAGGGACACCTCGCTTAATACAGTATTTGGATCCAGATAAGGGTAAGCGTGTTCAGACAATTTGGACCGATATCTATCCACTTAATTCTCAGGCAATAGAACGGATGGATTACCCCACCCAAAAGCCCGAAGCCCTACTGGAACGCATCATCAACGCTTCATCTAACAAAGGTGACTTGGTAGCCGACTTCTTCTGCGGCTCCGGCACCACGGCCGCCGTGGCGGAGAAGCTGGGGCGCAAGTGGATCGTCAGCGACTTGGGTAAGTTCGCCATTCACACCACCCGTAAGCGCCTGATCGGCGTGCAAAGAGAACTGAAATCCGAAGGCAAGGACTACCGCGCTTTTGAAATCCTCAACCTGGGCAAATATGAGCGCCAGCATTACATCGGTATCAACCCGAACCTGCGCGAAGCGGAACAGCAAAAGCAACTGGAAGAAAGGGAAGCCGCCTTTACCGACCTGATCCTGAGCGCCTACCGCGCCGAAAAGACCGACGGCTTTGCCACCTTCCACGGCAAGAAGGCCGGGCGGCTGGTGGCGGTGGGACCGGTCAACCTGCCGGTGACGCGGCTGTTCGTTGAGGAGGTCATCCTGGAGTGCCGGAAGAAGCACATCACCAAGGTGGACATTCTGGGCTTCGAGTTCGAGATGGGGTTGTTCCCCAACGTGCTGGACGAGGCGCGGGCCAAGGGCATTGACATCGCGCCGAAGTACATTCCCGCCGAGGTGTTTGACAAGCGGGCGGTGGAGAAGAATCAGGTGGTCTTCCATGACGTTTCCTATATCGAAGTGAAGCCGTACGTTAAGAAGAACAGCGTGGCGGTGGAGCTGACCGACTTTTCAGTGTTCTATTTGCAGGACTCGATTGCTAACGCAGAAACGACGCTCAAGGACAAAGCCAGCAAGATCGTGGTGGAAAAGGGGCAGATAGTGAAGGTGAGTAAGGACGCAAAAGGAATCGTCAGCCGCGAACGGCTCACAAAAAAATGGACTGATTGGATTGATTACTGGGCGGTGGATTTTAACTTTGAGAGCAAGCGCGAGATTATCCGCGTGAAGAACGAAGAAAGCGGCGAATGGGAAGAGCGCTGGACGGGGGATTACATCTTTGAAAACGAGTGGCAGTCCTTCCGTACCAAAAAAGACCGCTCGCTGGAACTGAAGAGCGTCTTCCACGAATGCACACCGGGGCGGCGCAAGCTGGCGGTGAAAGTGGTGGACATCTTTGGTACTGACACCATGTCCATCGTCGAAATCAACGTGGGAGGGAAAAAATAATGGCGAAGGAAATTGCGAAAACAACCGGCGGGCACGCTTCGCCTTTCGAGCGGATTCGGCGCACGAACGAGGCGGGTATGGAATTTTGGTCAAGCCGCGACTTTTCCGAGGTACTCGGTTACGGCGATTACCGCAATTTTGAGGGGGTTATTGAAAAGGCCAAAATGGCCTGTTTCAATAGTGGACACCGCCTCGAGGATCATTTCGTTGATGTTACCGAAATGATCGAGATAGGAAAAGGGGGACAGCGGCCGGTCAAAACCATTCTTCTGTCCCGTTATGCCTGCTACCTGGCTATTCAGAACGCCGATCCCAACAAGGAGATTGTGGCGCAGGGACAAACCTACTTCGCCATCCAGACGCGGCGGCAGGAATTGACGGATGAACATATTGAAGAAAATCGACGGATTCTGTTGCGTGAAGAGATACGCCACCATAACGTTCAATTGGCCGACGCGGCCAAGGGCGCTGGCGTCATTGAACCCATAGACTATGCCATTTTTCAGAATCACGGATATATGGGGCTTTATGGCGGGTTAAAGGTGGAGGACATCCACCGGCGCAAACAACTGAAAAAGAGCCAGAAGATTTTGGATCACATGGGCAGCACGGAATTGGCGGCGAACCTGTTCCGGGCAACCCAGGCAGAGGAAAAACTGCGCCGGGATGAGGTGAAGGGGAAAAACGCCGCGAATCTGACGCATCGTGAAGTCGGCGCAAAGGTACGGCAAACCATCCGGGAATTAGGCGGCACGATGCCCGAAAAATTGCCGGTGGCGGAAAACATCAAGAAGATTGAGACCAAACAGCGCAAGCGACTCGGCAAGGCTGAGACGCCCGCAAGAAAGAAACGCAAGTAACCGATATGGCATTGCACAAAGACTTCCCTGAATCGCCCTACGTCATCCTCGACCCGGCCATCCGCTGGTTTCCGGCGGATGAAGCCCTGCGGGAGTCCAGCTCTGAAAAGCTCATGCCGCCCTTAGTGCCGCAATTGCGCAAGAAGGTGCAGGAATGGCGAAACAGCGGCTATGCGGGGGCAACGGACACCAGCCGCAGCCTGCTCAACTGGTGGTTTAACACTCCACACCTTCTTCCCCAGGCCGACGGCGCGATGGCCGAGTTCCAGTATTACTTTGCGCAACGCGAGGCACTGGAAACCATCGTCTATCTGTACGACGTGGTAGGCGTGCAGGACAAGTATGACCTGATGCGCTTTGACAGTTCCGGCGCGGTCTCCAGCGGCATGTTTGACGAGACCTGGCGGCGCTTCGTGGTAAAGATGGCGACCGGTTCCGGCAAGACCAAAGTGCTGAGCCTGGTTCTGACCTGGAGTTATTACCACAAACTGTACGAGCCGGAGTCGCAACTGGCACGCAACTTTCTGGTGATCACCCCCAACATTATCGTGCTGGACCGCATCTATAAGGATTTTCAGGGCCTGCGCATCTTTTTGAAAGACGACCCGGTCTTGCCCGACAATGGCATGGACGGACACAATTGGCGCGACGATTTTCAACTGACCCTGCACGTGCAGGACGAGGTACGCATCACCCGTCCCACCGGCAACATTTTTTTGACCAACATCCACCGCGTCTATACCGGCGACAACATTCCCGCTTCGCCCGACGATGAAGATACAATGAATTATTTCCTGGGTAAACGGCCCACCGGCGCGACCACTGACTCCAAAGTAGACCTGGGCATGATCGTGCGCGACATCGACGAACTGATGGTATTAAATGATGAGGCGCACCACATCCACGACCCGAGGATGGCCTGGTTCAAATCGATTGAGGACATCCATAACCGCCTGAAGCAAAAAGGGGCTGCGCTCTCCCTGCAAGTGGACGTGACCGCCACGCCCAAACACGACAACGGCGCGATTTTTGTGCAGACTGTGGCTGATTACCCATTGGTGGAGGCGATTAAGCAGAATGTGGTCAAGCACCCTGTGTTGCCCGATGCCCCCAGCCGCGCTAAACTGGTGGAGCGCCAGAGCGCCAAATACACTGAAAAATACGCCGACTATATTCACCTGGGTGTGATTGAATGGCGTAAGGCGTATACCGAACATGAAAAGTTGGACAAGAAGGCCATCTTGTTTGTGATGACCGACGACACCCGCAACTGCGACGACGTGGCAACCTACATAGAAGGCAACTACCCCGACTTGAAGGGCGCGGTGCTGGTCATTCACACCAAGAAGAACGGCGAGGTTAACGAATCGACTTCAGGCAAAGCCAAAGAGGAATTAGATTTGCTACGCAAGCAGGCCAATGAAATTGATAGTACGGACAGCCCCTACAAAGCCATAATCTCCGTGATGGTGCTCAAAGAGGGCTGGGACGTACGCAACGTCACAACCATCGTGGGTCTACGCCCGTATGCCGCCCAGAGCAACATACTGCCAGAGCAAACTCTGGGACGCGGCTTGCGTAAAATGTACCCCGGCGGCATGGAGGAATACGTCAGTGTGGTCGGTACAAATGCCTTCATGGATTTCGTAGAATCAATCCAGGCCGAAGGTGTGGTGCTGGAACGTAAGCCCATGGGCGAAGGCACCGAGGCAAAAACCCCGCTGGTGATAGAGATCGATAAGGAAAACGTCAAAAAAAACATTGAAGCGCTGGATATTGAAATCCCGGTGCTGACACCACGCGTCTATCGGGAATACAAAAACCTGGGTGGTTTGGATGTAGGCGCTCAGGGGCATCAATGTGTGGCCTACCGGCAATTCAGCGAGGAGGAACAGCGGGAGATTGTCTTTAAGGACATCACCACCGGTGAGGTGACGCACACAACCATCCTCGACACGGCGGGTATTGCGGACTACCGCAGTGTGATCGGTTACTTCGCACAGATTATAATGAAAGATTTGCGACTGGTCAGCGGCTATGATGTGCTGTATGGCAAGGTCAAATCTTTTGTGCAAGATCAGTTATTTGACCGCTCGGTGGAATTGGAAAGTCCCAACACCCTGCGCAACCTGTCGGAATTAGCGGCAACCAAAACCCTGATTGAAACTTTTAAGAAAGCAATTAATGCCCTTACCGTGCAAGACAAAGGAGACGCCAAAATACGGGACACCATCAAACTACGGCAAATGCGTCCCTTCGTGGCAAAAGATCAGGGCTATCTCATTCCCAAAAAGAGCGTTTTTAACCGCATCATTGGAGACAGTCATTTTGAATTGTTGTTTGCTCGTTTTCTGGAAGACTGTAGTGATAGCGATGTGATTTCCTACGCCAAGAACTATCTGGCGGTACACTTCAAGTTAGATTATGTAAATACGGACGGCGGCATTTCCAACTACTATCCAGACTTTTTAGTCAAAGTATCCGACAAGCGGATTTTCATCGTCGAAACCAAGGGGCAGGAAGACCTGGACGTGCCGCTCAAGATGCAACGGCTGCGGCAATGGTGCGAAGACATCAACCGAGTGCAGACAGACGTGGAATATGACTTCGTTTACGTAGACCAGGAAAGTTTTGAGAAATACAAACCTGCCTCATTCAGGCAATTGGTCGATGGGTTCAGGGAATACAAGTAAAGTCCCCTATTACCATGGCTGCTCAAGACAATAACACGGAAAAATACCTGAAGAGAGCACTGCGTTTAGCAAAAAAAGGCGAAGGATTGGTGAGTCCAAACCCTTTAGTTGGTGCGGTACTGGTAAAAGACAACCGGATTATCGGTGAAGGTTACCACCAACACTTTGGAGGTGACCACGCTGAGGTTGATGCTTTAAAAAATGTCACCGAATCACCTGAAGGCAGTACCCTGTACATAAACTTAGAGCCTTGTTGTCATTTCGGTAAAACCCCACCCTGCACCGAAGCGTTGATTAAAGCCGGAATTAAAAAGGTTGTGGCCGCGATGCCCGACCCCAACCCACTGGTTTCCGGAAAAGGCTTCAGCCGGCTCAAAAAGACCGGTATTGAGGTGGAAACAGGACTACTCTTCGAAGAAAGTCTCCGGATTAATGAATCTTATTTTACCTGGATAACCCAACGCCGGCCTTTTATTACTCTCAAGATTGCCCAGAGCCTTGATGGCAAGATTACCAGTTATACCGGAAAGTCAAAATGGATTACCGGAGAAGAAGCACGAAGATTTGCTCACCGCCTCCGTTTTGAGTATGATGCCGTTCTGGTGGGCATAAAGACCGTCCTGGCGGATGACCCTTCTCTGGATTACCTGGTCCCAAAACTGTCTCTTTCGTTAGTTTCACACAAACGTTACTTCAAAATTGTCCTTGACAACCAGGCACGGATTCCCCTTTCCGCAAAATTGTGGAAAGGGAAGGGCAGGGTAGTGGTAGCCACCACCGAAAAAGCACCCTCGTCAAATTTACGGAGGTTAGAAGAAAAAGGCGCCAGGATTCTGGTGGCCGGGGCAGAAAGAGTGGCGATAAAAAAACTGCTGAACCTGCTCTACAAAATGGAGGTCGGTTCCGTCCTGGTGGAAGGAGGCGCGGAAACCTTCGGTTCTTTTGTGGATGAAAAGATGGTAGACTTACTCTACGTCTTTCAGTCACCCATCGTCTTAGGCAACAGAAACGCAAAGTCATCAATTGCCGGCAAAGGGTTCCCAACCCCGGAAGAAGCCCTCCGTTTCAAATTTAAAGCAATGCGCCATTTCGGCCCTGATTCCCTTTCTATTTATAAACCATACTTGTAGGGGCTTGATTTATCAAGCCCGCGGGTCGGATAAATCCGACCCCTACGTCAAAATATTTAATGCGTTCGTATTACATACAGGTTTTTTGTAGTATAATATAACAGGTATGTTTACGGGGATAATTCAAAATACCGGAAAGGTAACCACGACGGTACGAGGAAAAGGAACCCTGTCCATAGACGCATCCTTGACTGACGTCAGACCCGGTGAGAGTATTGCGGTAAATGGTATCTGCCTTACAATAACCCGGGTTACCGAAAACAAAATCTGGTTTGACCTCTCCCGGGAAACTTTAAATCGGACCTCGTTGGGAAGGCTAAAGTCCGGAGACATGGTTAATTTGGAGCAGGCTCTGCGTCTGGGTGACCGGATTGGCGGTCATTTGGTTACCGGTCACGTGGATGGAAAGGGCAGGATTGTAGGAATAAAAAAGGCGGGTGAAGGGAAAGAGATGGTGATTTTGTTCCCGGCTGAATTAAAAAAGTATCTGGTAAAGAAAGGGTCCGTGGCAGTAGAAGGAGTAAGTCTGACGGTGGCTGAGGTTTCCGGGAACCGTTTTTCCGCAGCGTTAGTGCCTTATACGTTAAACCAGACCAACTTAGGTAAGAAAAGGACCGGCGAGGAAGTAAATATTGAGGTGGATATTCTTGCCCGGTACCTTAAGTGACACCAATAACCGTAGGGGCTTGATTCATCAAGCCCGCGGGTCGGATAAATCCGACCCCTACATGAAGGATCTCAATTATGGATAACCTGGAAAAAATCCTGACCGCATTAAAGGCGGGAAAATTTGTTGTCGTGGTGGATGACGAAAACCGGGAGAATGAAGGTGACCTGGTTCTGGCAGCAGAAAAGGTAACCCCGGAGTCGATTAACTTTATGGCAAGTGTTGCCCGGGGTTTGATTTGCGTGGCTATGGAAGAAGAAAGGTTAGGCCTTTTAAACCTGAAACCGATGGTCTCAGAAAGTACCGCCTTACATGGTACTTCTTTTACCGTTTCGGTTGACGCCAAGAAAGGTGTTACCACCGGTATTTCCGCTTTAGATCGGGCAACTACCGTCAAATCTCTTATTGCTCCCGAGACAAAACCGGAAGACCTGGCTCGACCGGGACATATCTTTCCTTTGCGCTCTCAAAAAGGCGGGGTACTGATAAGGGCCGGTCATACTGAAGCCGCGATTGATTTAATGAAGATGGCCGGACTCTATCCGGCGGCGGTGATATGCGAAATAATGGCCGAAGATGGTCAAATGGCACGAATGCCCGAATTGGAGGACCTGGCAAAGAGGTATCACCTTCCGATTGCCGCGGTTGCTGAGGTTATTGAATACCGTAGAAAAAAGGAAAAATTAGTGCACAAAGTTCTGGAGGTAGCACTGCCTACCGCCTGCGGAGAGTTTACTTTGAACCTCTACGAATCCCTGTTAGAAAAAGACCATCATTTAGCTTTAACCAAAGGAAATTTGCAACTCAGAGATGATAAAGACAGTATTTTGGTCCGGGTGCACTCCCAGTGTCTGACCGGTGATATCTTCCATTCCCTGCGTTGTGATTGCGGTGAACAGTTACACCGTTCTCTGGAAATAATCAACCGGGAGGGCAGGGGAGTATTGCTCTATATGCGTCAGGAAGGACGCGGCATCGGTTTGATGAATAAGTTAAAAGCATACCAACTCCAGGAAGAAAAGGGAATGGATACGGTTGAGGCTAATTTAGCCCTGGGTTTTCCGGATGACCTGAGAGACTACGGAATTGGTGCTCAGATTCTGAAAGATTTGGGACTTTTCCGGATACGTCTTCTGACCAATAATCCGCGTAAACTCGTTGGTCTCACCGGCTACGGCTTGGAGGTGGTTGACCGGGTACCGATTGAAATTCCCGCCGGTAAGTACAACCGGGAGTATCTGAAGACAAAAAAGGAGAAACTAAGCCACTTACTTAGTGTTTAACACGAACACACTAAGGAATTTAACGTAGGGGCGCCATTCATGGCGCCCGCGGGCTTGATGAATCAAGCCCCTACAGTTTTATGATGTAAATTTACTAAATGCGTTTGTATTAGTAAAATTACAAAAAAGGGAGGAAATGGTATGGGTAAAGAATTGGCAGGGGTTCTGGACGGAAAAGGTAAGAAGTTCGCGGTGGTGGTCAGCCGGTTCAATGACTTTATCACCAAGAGGTTGTTGGAAGGTGCCTATGACTGTCTGATACGACACGGCATGAAGGAGCAGGATATCACCACCGCCTGGGTGCCCGGTTCCTTTGAAATTCCTGCGGTGGCGAAACGGCTTGCCGAAGGAGGTAAGTTTGATGCGGTCATCTGTTTGGGCACTATCGTCAGGGGTGAAACACCTCACTTTGACTACATCGCGGGTCAGTCAAGCAAAGGTATCAGCCAGTTAGCCCTGGAAAGCAAAATGCCGATAATCTACGGAATCCTTACCTGTGATACGGTAGACCAGGCAGTTGACCGGGCCGGTACAAAATCGGGTAACCGCGGGTGGCAGGCAGCGCTGACCGCATTGGAAATGGCAAACCTGTACACAATTCTTTAAAATGTGCGGTATCGTCGGCCGGATTGAAAAATCAGGACGAAAAGTCGATGAACAGATACTTATCCGAATGGCGAGGTCTCTGCGCCACCGGGGACCGGATGAGGAAGGTTTTTACTTCAACGGGGACATCGGCTTGGGTCACCGGCGTCTGGCAATAATTGACCTTACCACCGGCCGCCAGCCTCTGAAAAATGAAACCGGAAAGATTATCCTGGTTGCCAACGGTGAAATCTATAATTTTCAACAGATACGCCATGAATTGAAAAAGCGAGGGCATCTTTTTCAGACAAAGTCAGATAACGAAGTAATTGTCCACCTCTATGAAGAAAAAGGCGTTGACTGTCTTCAGGACCTGCGGGGAATGTTCGCCTTCGGTCTCTGGGATGAAGATAAAAAGAGGCTCTTTCTCAGCCGTGACCGATTGGGTAAAAAACCACTGGTCTATGCCGAAACCTCTTCTGCTTTCACCTTTGCTTCCGAGATAAGAACCCTTCTCATCGCGCCTGATGTTACGAAAGAGATTGACCCGGAGGCACTGAACACTTTTCTCACTCTTCAGTATATACCTTCCCCCCAATCCATCTTTACCGGAATCAAGAAGATACCAGCCGGCCACTATCTTATTTATCAGCACGGGGAAATTAAAATTGAACGCTATTGGAGTCCTGATTTTAACCATAAACTGAGAATTTCTGAGGAAGAAGCCCAACGATTACTTTCAGAAACCTTAAAAGAAGCGGTACGGCTCCGGATGATAAGCGATGTCCCTTTGGGTGCTTTCCTCTCCGGAGGTATTGACTCCAGTGCCGTAGTCGCCCTGATGAGCCATCTTTCCAAAAAGCCGGTCAAGACCTTTTCCATCGGATTTAGTGAAAGAAACTATGACGAGTTAAAGTATGCCCGAAAGGTGGCAAAAACCTTTCACACCGACCACGCTGAATTCGTCGTTAAGCCCGACGTCATTTCGATTTTACCCAGGATTGTGGAGCATTACGGTGAACCGTTTGGAGACAGTTCTGCCATTCCCACCTTCTACCTGTGCGGAGAGACAAGAAAATACGTTACGGTAGCCCTTTCCGGAGACGGCGGTGACGAAAACTTTGCCGGCTATCCCAGGTACCGTCAGGCACTGTTTCTGGAAAAGATATTAGATTTTAGACCGCGCCTTTTAAAAACTATTTCCGGGGCTTCTTTATATCGCCGTTACGGTAGTTTGCGTAAAATAGAATGGGCGTTGAGAGATGCTCCTTCTTTGACTCCAGCCCGACGTTACAGCCGGTGGCTGACGGTCTTTCCGGAATCGGAAAAAGAGTCTCTTTATCAGCCTTTTTTCAAGCAGGGTTTACTCTCCGACCCTTTATATCAGGTTGAAAAAGACTGGAAAGAAGCAAAGGACCTTCTGGAAAAGATGCTCCTGGTCGATTTCAAGACTTACCTGCCTGACTGCCTTCAGGTAAAGATGGATATCGCTTCAATGGCACACGGCCTGGAAATACGCAGTCCGTTTTTGGACCATAAATTAGTAGAACTGATTGCCTCTCTGCCGGCCGGTTATAAAATACGGTATACCCGGAGTAAATATCTTTTGAGAAAATCTCTGAAAGGGATGTTGCCGGAAGAGGTTTTGAAAAGAAAGAAGAAAGGGTTTGGTATTCCCTTAGCAGTCTGGTTCCGGAAGGATTTGCAAGGATACCTGACCTCTTTTATTTTAGGCGAAAAAGCGCTGAAACGGGGTTACTTTAATCCGGAACACATAAGAAAAATTTTGGGGGAACATTTAAGCGGACGGGTAGACCACGCCAATCGGTTGTATCTCCTTCTGGTTCTGGAGATGTGGCATCAGATGTACATAGATTGACATTATATGTCATTCTGAGTCCTTCGCTCTGTCATTCTGAGCGTAGCGAAGAATCTCGCTCAGGATAAACTCCGCGAAGAATCTATATGAGCATTTTAATCCTGGCTTATCATCGGGTAAACGACTGGTCAGCAGATACGTTGTCTGTCCCTCCGGAGAGATTCCGCCGGCAGATAAATTCCTTAAAGAAGCGATATCAAATCGTCTCTTTAAAAGATATCCTTGCAGCCCGGAAAGAGGGTCTGACACAAAAAGAAAGACTGGCTGCCATCACCTTTGACGACGGGTATTTTGACAATTACCGGTATGCCTATCCAATTTTGAAAGAATCCGGTTCTTCCGCAACTTTTTTTCTTACCGTATCTTATATTGGAACCCGGAACCTTTTGCCGCGGGATAAAGAAAAGGGTTTACCGGAAAAAGACCGGCTTCTCAACTGGCCAGAAGTGGCTGAAATGGCTAAAGACGGGTTCACCTTTGGCTCGCATTCTCTGACCCATATAAATCTGACCGCTGTTTCTCCCTCCGTGGCCCGTGAAGAAATTACAAAATCCAGGCAGATTCTGGAAGAAAAGACAAAAGATGACGTTGGATTTTTTTGTTACCCGTTTGGCAGACATTCACCGGAAATCAGGCAGATGGTGGCGGAAGCCGGTTATCAGGCGGCTCTCTTTACCCCGGCTTTTATTTCCTGCTGTTCATTTTGCAAATCTCCGGAATCCGGCCCGTATTCCCTGAAAAGAGTTGGTATCTATCACCATACCAGTTTCTGGCAATTCCGGTTGAAAACAAGCAAAAAACACTGTCATTCCCGCATGTTTTAAGCGGGAATCTATATTTTAGGTAAATTAATGGATATTTCAATTGTTATTCCGGCTTACAATGAAGCCAAAAGACTGCCGGAAACTCTGGGGAAAATAGTTGGTTACCTCCAGGGAAAAGGCACTTCTTTTGAAATAATTGTGTCTGACGATGGTTCCAGGGATGCCACCGGTGAAATAGTACTCCAGGCATCAAAACAATATCCGGGAGTCAGACTGGTACGTAACGACCAAAATCACGGAAAAGGGTATGCGGTTCGCAGGGGTGTCCTTGAAGCCAGGGGAGATTACATTCTCTTTACCGATAGTGACCTCTCCACTCCCATTACGGAACTGCCTAAGTTATGGCACGCCTTAAAAGAAGGAGGGGCTGACATCGCCATCGGTTCCCGGAGCCTGCCCGAGCTGATTTTAATCCGCCAACCGTGGTACCGCAGTGTACTTGGACAGTTTTATCCCTCTCTTGTACACCGTCTGGTAATCAAAAATTTCCGCGATACTCAGTGCGGTTTTAAGATGTTCCGCCGAGAAGCGGCTTATCAGTTGTTTTCACTCCTGAAAACAAAGGGGTTCTCCTTTGACGTGGAAATCCTGTTACGCGCCAAGATATCAGGATACCGGGTAAAAGAGGTGCCGGTTTTCTGGAGCAATTCACGGGAAAGTAAAGTGGTACTCTGGCGCGACCCCTTACGGATGCTGAAAGAACTTATTTTGATCAGACTCCGCCTGAAATGAAAAAACGCCTTAATACTTACGCCTTCTTTTTTATTTTACTGGGTATCTTATTGCGATTCTTTTACTTAGGAAACCATTCTTTCTGGTGCGATGAGTTTCTGGCAATATCTTTAGGGAAGTTGCGCCTAACGGATATGGCTTGCTGGGTGATAAGGAATGACGCCCATCCGCCTCTCTTTTACGGAATCGTTCATTTCCTGATGAAAGCCGGACAGAGTGAGCCGGTTTTAAGGTCTGTTTCGGCAATTTCCGGAATCCTCAGCCTGCTTGTTTTTTATCTCTTTCTGAAACGTTTCTGGAAGGGGAATATCCTTTTACCCCTGACATTATTTGTTCTTTCACCGGCTGCAGTCCTATGGTCCCAGATTCTTAAATCTTACAGTCTCCTTACCTTATTCGGTCTCCTCTCGGTCTATTTCTTCTTTGCCTTTCAGGAAATAAGACGCGTTTCCTTTGGTCTGATCTGGTTCATTACCACTATGATAATACTTTGTCTTCACAACTACGGAATGCTGATTTTCGCCGGGGAAGTTTTGACCGGGCTTTTCTTTTTTGAAAAAAACTATCCCAAAAAGGGCTGGTTACCGGTTGCTGGAATTATTCTGCTCGGTTACCTGTCTTACTCTGCCGGACCGCTCTTTTCTCAAATCCATTTTGTGCATCAGGCAACTCATTCGGTTACCAATCCTTTCTTAAGGTTAGTCTACACTTTTTACTACTT
This sequence comes from Candidatus Omnitrophota bacterium, assembly GCA_043797665.1. Classification (GTDB taxonomy): domain Bacteria; phylum Ratteibacteria; class UBA8468; order MWAK01; family MWAK01; genus CAZVUE01. Next base: position 7,301 of record JAZDPL010000010.1, on the reverse strand, counting down.
TGTTTTAGGGGAGACGGTCTCTCCTCTTAACCTCAAGTTTGTCTTACCGGGTTTAATTCTATTCCTTTTTTCTTTCCTGGCAAGCTTTAGCCGTAAGGGGTTGTCGCAGACAACCCCTAAGACGAACGAACCAATTCTGGCTTTCAGTTATATCGTTTTATCCTTAGCCCTTTTGGTGGTCTTCCTGATTCCGGCAACCATTCCCCAGAATTTGATTCATCTCCAGCCTTTCTTCTTTCTGATAATCGCTTCGGGAATAAACAACATTGCCAAAAGACCGTGCCGAATAGGTTTATCCGTTCTATTGCCCCTGGTCTTCCTGCCGTCACTCTATTACTATTATCGTGGGGACAGCCTCCAGTACCATGATGTGAGCAAATTGGTTCCTTACCGCCAGATAAGCCGGGAGATAGAAAGAGCAGGAACAGACGGAGAGGTAATTCTCTTTACCGGTGATAGCAGAGACCGGCGTTTTGCGCAATTCTTTCCTCCTTATTCGGGATGGGACTGGTATTATCGCGGGGGACTTCCTTTGAAAGAAATAAATCCCGCTGTAACCAATGACCTTACCGGAACGCTGACCGAAATCACAGGTAATTATCAGGGTTTCTGGCTGCTCCTCCGGTATGGTGCGAACCGGGAATGGAACGAAGAGATGAAATCCTTTTTCTTTAAATTGGAGAGGGAAGGTAAAATGGTGAAGATGACTGAAAAAAAGATGCTCAGGAACGATTCCTTTTTAGCCAGACTCAGGGGGAAACCCGAATCCCAGTACTATTTTATGGAAGTTTACCATTTTACAAAAGAAGGCTGAATCGGCTACAATAATCAGATGACCTTTAGGGGTCATCCTGAGTCCTTCGCTTTGTGTCATTCTGAGCGTAGCGAAGAATCTCGAGATTCTTCACCCCTGTGTATAGCATACAGGGGTGAAGAATGACAGTATACTATGAAAGTCTTAATTACCGGGGGTGCCGGGTTTATCGGGGTCAATTTAGCCCACCACCTTTTAAAACAGAACAAGGATGATGTCGTCATCCTGGATAATCTTTCCCGGCCCGGCAGTGAAAAGAATTTAGCCTGGCTGCAGAAAATACACCCGAATGTCAAATTCATTCAGGCCGATATCCGTAATTATAAAGCGGTGGTCTCTGCGGTAAAGAAAACAGACCTCATCTATCACTTGGCGGCTCAGGTAGCGGTTACCACCAGCGTTGTTGACCCGATAACCGATTTCGAGATTAACGCCGGAGGCACCCTGAATCTCTTAGAGGCAGTGCGCAGAGAGAATCCGGAAGCGGTCTTTATTTTTTCTTCCACCAACAAGGTTTATGGAGGTCTCCAAAACCTTGCCCGGTCTGAAAAAACCAACCGTTATCTCCTAACGGATTTGCCGGAGGGAATTAATGAGGCGATGAACCTTGATTTCTTTTCTCCTTACGGTTGCTCCAAGGGGGCGGCCGACCAGTACGTGCGCGACTACAGCCGTATCTATGGTCTTAAGACAATAGTCTTCCGTCAGAGTTGCGTCTATGGTCCGCACCAGTTTGGCAACGAAGACCAGGGTTGGGTCGCCTACATCATGCTCTGTGCGCTCAAAAGTGATGAAATCACCATTTATGGCGACGGCAAACAGGTGCGCGATATCCTCTTTGTAGACGATTTGATTTCAGTGTTTGAATCAGGGAGAAAAAAGGCCGATACGGTTAAGGAAAATGTTTTCAACGTCGGCGGCGGAAAAGACAATATTTTATCCCTCCTGGAATTGATTGCCTGGCTGGAAGAACATCTCCAGACAAAAGTGCGGTATAAATTCTCAGGCTGGCGGCCCGGAGACCAGCACGTCTATATTTCCGACATTAGAAAGGCACAAAAAGAATTAGCCTGGCAGATTCTGGTACCGAAAGAAGAAGGCCTGCAAAAACTCCTTTCGTGGTTGAGGGGTTATTTAACAACCCCAAGGGAGAATAGATGAAGGTTCTGGTAACCGGCGGGGCAGGTTTTATCGGAAGCCATCTGGTTGACCTTCTGGTAAAAGAGGGGTTTACCGTACGCATCCTGGATAATCTGGAATCCCAGGTGCATCAAGGCAGAAAGCCGGATTATCTCAACCGGAAGGCGGAATTCTTCCGCGGGGACGTGAGGAACCGGGGTCAGTTACAAAAATCCATTAAGGGTTGTGAGGCAATTTTTCATTTAGCCGCACGGGTAGGGGTAGGTCAGTCACAGTACCAGATTAAACGCTATGTTGAGACCAATATCGGAGGAACCGCCAACCTTTTTGATATCTTGGCCAACGAAAAACACCAGGTTACCAAGGTAATCGTGGCCGCCTCAATGAGTGGTTATGGGGAGGGAGTGTACCGGTGCCGGCGTTGCGGTCCAATTAAGCCGGACCTGCGTCCTGAAAAGCAGTTGGCCGGCAAGAAATGGGAACCGACCTGCCCAAAATGTAAAGTGCCTTTAAAACCTTTACCTACTCCGGAGAGTACACCTTTGAAGAGTAACTCCATCTATGCCCTGACCAAGAAAGTTCAGGAAGAAATGAGTTTAATCTTTGGCCACACCTATCGCATTCCAACCGTGGTTCTCCGTTTCTTTAATGTCTACGGACCCCGCCAGTCGCTTTCCAATCCGTATACCGGAGTGGCGGCTATTTTCCTTTCCCGGCTCAAGAATGACCAGCCTCCCATTATCTATGAAGACGGCGGGCAGACCCGGGACTTTGTCTTTGTCTCTGATGTCTGCCAGGCTCTTTCCCGGTGTTTAAAAAAAGAAGCCGCAAATTACGAAATCTTCAATGTCGGAAGCGGGTGTCCCTTAAAAATTGCGGATATCGCCCGAACCCTGGCTCACAGTTTAAATAAAAGGATAGAACCGCAGATAACCGGAAAATTCCGGAAAGGTGATGTCCGGCACTGCTTTGCCGACATCGGCAAGATTAAAGAGAAAGTAGGCTGGCGGCCGGAAGTCAGGTTTGAGGAAGGGATTAAAAATCTGATATCCTGGGCGATGGACACGCCGGCTGAAGATAAGTTCCTTCAGGCACAAGCCGAACTGGTCCAAAAGGGCCTCCTATAAGGGGTTCCCCTAAATGCTGATTTCAATCGTTATTCCAGCCCGGAATGAAGAAGAAAACATCGTTCCAACTGTAATCGAATTGGAGAAAACCCTGAACGATTTGCCTCACGAAACGCTCGTGGTTAATGACCATTCCACTGACCGTACCTCTCAAAAAGTACAAGATTTAATTCGTATTCTTCCGGCAGTAAAACTGATTGATAATACTAATAACCCGGGTTTTGCCTCAGCGCTCTGGACCGGATTTCAGTCTGCCCGGGGAGACGCAGTGGTAGTGGTAATGGCGGATGCCTGCGACGACCCGACAACCATTCCGGGAATGGTCGCTGAATTTCAAGAGGGATATGACCTTGTCTGCGGTTCACGTTATATCACGGGAGGCGGAAAAGACAGCGGACCAAAATTGCAGGGATTCTTTTCCTTTGTGATAAACAAATTTTTACACCTTTTCTTTCGTATCCCAACGACAGACGCCAGCAACGCTTTTAAGATTTATCGCCGGGAGATTCTCTTGAAGATGAAACCCCGGGAAAAAGGGTTTGCCCTCTCCCTTGAATTAGCAGTAAATTTCTGGAAGAAAGGATACAAGATTGTTGACGTCCCAACCCTCTGGAAGAGTAGAATAAAAGGACATTCCAAATTTAAATTTAGACGCGCATTCTTCTCATACGGCCGGCAGATCATTCATCTATTCTATGAATAAATATTCGATAAGGCAATATATGAATAAATATTCAAAATCAACTATAAAAAGAATTTTAAAACATTATGTGCTAAAAGTTTTTAGAATAACATCCGAGAAAACCTGGTATTCCTGCTTTTTAGAAGAAGAGGTAATCAAAAAATATTTGCAGCAAATGGCATTAAAAAATAATTTTGTGGTCGATATCGGAGCTTCTGATGGCGTTACAATGTCCAATACTTACTTTCTATACCGAAATAATTGGAGGGGAGCAGCAATTGAATTTACTGATGAAAAATTTACTAAACTCAGCATAATATACAAAAATTCCCCCAATGTAAATCTTTTAAAAGTCAAAGCAACACCAGACAATGTGAGGTATCTTCTAAAAAGCTGTTTTACTCCTTTGGATTTCTCGCTTTTGAGTTTGGACATAGATAGTTATGATTATTATGTTTTGGACGCTATATTGGTCGAGTACAGGCCTTCTTTAATCTGTGTGGAAATTAACGAAAAGATACCCCCACCGATAAAATTCACAGTATTTTATGACCCCAATCACATTTGGGCGAAGGACCATTTTTATGGACAAAGCATATCGCAGTTATATTCACTCTGCAAAAAATATGAATATGATTTGGTGGAACTCCACTATTGCAATGCTTTTCTTATACCAAAGGAAATCAATAAAAATAAACCCCTTACTCCTGAAGAAGCCTATGACAAAGGCTATCGATATAAAGTTGATCGAAAGAAAAAATTTCCATGGAACTCGGACATGGAATCTGTTTTAGAGATGCCACCTGAGAAAACCGTGGAATTCATAAAGGAAAAATTCGGTAAATACGAGGGTAGATATTTGATTAAATATTAGGTATGCGTATCTTAATCTTTAATTGGCGTGACCTTAAACATCCTCAAGCAGGAGGTTCGGAGTTCTTTCTTCAGGAACAAGCAAAAATCTGGGTTCAGAACGGTCATCACGTCACTTGGATTTGTAGCGGGTGGAAGGGGTGTTTCCAAAAGAAGGAGATTGTTGATGGTATTGAAATAATCAGGATAGGCAATAGAGTAACCATGTATCTGCTGGCGCCCTTGAAATATCTTTTAATAAAAAGGCCCGAGGTGATCATTGACGCTGAAAATGGAATACCATTTTTCACACCGCTCTTTGCCAAGGCTAAAAAGGTCCTCCTCATTTATCATATCCACCAGAATGTCTGGCGTAAAGAAATGATATTTCCCTTCTCCTGGTGCGGCTATTTTCTGGAAATGATGGCCATGCCGATTGTTTACCGGAATATACCAATCGTAACCATTTCTCCAAGTTCTAATGAAGATATCAAGCGAATGTTCTGCCGAGAAGGGAAAATTATCTACCCTGGGATTGACTTGAAAAAATATTTCCCCAAAGAAAAGAGTGGCAATCCAGAGGTGGTTTTTATTGGCCGGTTGAAAAGATATAAAAGTGTCGATATTCTGTTAAAAACAGCCGCTCTCTTGAAAGATGAACTCATAACTTTTTATATTTTGGGTAGTGGTGATGAGGGAAAGAGTTTAAAAGAAATGGCGGGACGTTTACAGCTAAAGAAGGTGATATTCAAAGGTTTCATTTCCGAAAAAGAGAAGATTGAGTACTTACAACGAGCGTGGCTGGTAGTAAATCCGAGCATGGTCGAAGGTTGGAGTATAACCAATATTGAAGCCAATGCTTGCGGGACCATCGTAATTGGAAGTAATGTCGGAGGGATTAAAGACTCTATTATTGACGGGGATACCGGTCTACTATTTCCCTACGGAGATTTTCAGATACTCAGCAAGAAGATAAAAAACCTCATCAGCGATGAAAAAGGCAGAAGGGTAATGGAAAAAAAGGCTCTTTTGTGGGCACAAAGATTTTCCTGGGAAGAATCTGCTCACCGGTTTATGGAAATACTAAAAAGGGTCGCGGATATTCAATAACGATGAAGGATTACAGTAAAAAACTCCCGGAATGGCGCAAGATATGGCTGATCGGAAAAACAATAGAGAGAGGTAAATGTTTAGATCTGGGTTGTGGTCCAGGAGAATATGGACCGAAATTGAGAGAAAGAAGTTCTTTTTTATTCGGAGTAGATATAGACGATTATTTATTGGAAATAGCAAAGAACTTGAAGGTTTACGACGGCCTTCAAAAGATGGACGTCAATGGGGATTTACCGTTTACGGACAATTCTTTTGATTATGTATGGGCCTCAGAAATCTTAGAACATTTGCCTGATCTAAACATTATCCGGAAACTGGAAAAAATCAGTAAAAAAAAGATAGTAATTACCATGCCAAACCCGTTCAGTCCCCACTTCCGGAAGGACAAGAACCATATTTTAAGGTACAGTGTGAAGTCATTGAAGGATTTTTTAAAAAAAAGAAAAGGGTGGACCTATAAGATTAGAGGTTTAGGATTCGATGGTATCCCGGCACCATTATTTCTCAAAAGGTTAACTACTTATTTTTTGTATTTTCTTCCCGAACTATCTCCTACTATCGCGGTCATCGGGGAAAGAGTCTCAGATGAAAGAAAAGATTGAAACCAAACCCTGGGTTTTACTTATTATCTTTTTGGCAATCGGGACGAACTTTGCAGGTATTCGGTGGGGATTACCTTCGGTTCAGACCAATCAGCTCTATTTTAGCAGTAAAGAGGCGGCCGCAAAACGTGGGGAAGAAATTAAAAAATACCCTTTAGAAACGGCTTCCAAAGGGATGGGCGCCTATCTGGCTCAGCACCCGGAAGAAGCCAGACGTAAATTACCCCGTTCCTGGTATAACCCTATCCGGAGTTACCATCCGGATGAATATTACGTCATAAAAAGTATTTCCACGATGGACCCGGCAAATCTTGATTTTAACCCACACCAGTATGGTGTAGGCGGTGCGTATCTCTATTTGGTTGCCTTACTTATCTTTCTCCTGGCAAAACTAAATCTAATCTTATTATCCTCAGATATCGGCTTCTATTTCTTGCATCCAGAGGAGATGGCTAAGTTTTACCTCGTCGGCAGAACGGTTACCGCTCTCTATGGAATCGGAATTGTCTGGTTTGTCTATCTTACCGCTAAAAAGTTGTGGAAAAACGAAAGAGCTGGCTTATTCGCGGGTCTTTTGACTGCAATTTCCCCTTTAATACTCATTAATACTCATTATATGTATGTAGATATCCCGGGTCTCTTTTGGGTCACCGTAGCTCTTTATTACGCCGTATCCCTTTCAACGGAACAAAAAAAGCCTGGTAACAAATCTTATTTTTTGTTAGGGCTCTTTACTGGTTTAGCCGCCGGCAATAAAATCCCTTTTGTGGTCTCTTTTGTCATCCCGGTTCTCTCCGCTTTTTTGAAAAGAGAAAGGGCGTGGAATAAAATTATCACATCATTTGCCGGTTTCCTATTCGCTTTCTTTGTCACCAACCCGTATTTCTTATTAGCCTTCCCGGAATCACTCGTGGAACTCCGTCAGCATACCGGAATAGCATTCAGTGGTCTATCTTATCTTAAATACCTGC
>JAZDPL010000003.1:0-6007 GCA_043797665.1 Candidatus Omnitrophota bacterium | reverse complement strand
ATAGCGAAGGATCCAAGAAATAGATTCTTCGTTTCACTCAGAATGACATGGTAGGAAAATTAGGGTTTATCACCGTTGGGAAGCACCCCAGTCGCTGTATTCGGAAAGGTAGGTGCCGTATTCTTCCGAGGCAATATTGAGAACCGGACCCATCCCCTTATTCTTGTGCCAGAGGCAGCGTACCAGCGGCGTGTGACCCTTGTACTGGGATGACCTAAGCATATAATAGGAATACTCCCGCCAGGAGATTATGGCATCGCCATTGGTGTCAGTAGGCCCAGGGGCGGGTGCCGCCGCTACCTCACCGGCATTAGCCTCATCCGGATTGAACATATAGAGGAAGGAACAGTTACGCGGGGTACTGGCGCTGGGACCGCCAGGTGAATCGTCGTTTCGATAAGTTTTGTCTGGTGTGGAGGTGTAGACGTCACAACCTCCCCAGCCAGGACCAGAAGCGCCCCAGGCTGTATATCCATGTCCGCTGGCTCCGGAATTCATATCAGCCATACACTGTAAGACTTTAGGGTTATTGCCTAAATAGGCGGGCTGGAGGTTGGAGAGCCAATACGGAAAATTGTCGTCGGAGTCCTGGCGGTACATTTCCACCGACTGGGAAAACTGCCTGAGGTTACTGATACAGTTTGCCTGGCGTCCTTTCTCCCGGGCCGTAGAGAGCGCGGGCAGCAACTGGCTGGCTAAGATGTTGATGATGGCAATAACCACCAGCATCTCAATTAAGGTAAAACTATGCCTATTCATACGAAATACAGGAGACGTTTGAAATGTAGGGGCTTGATTTATCAAGCCCGCGGGTCGGATAAATCCGACCCCTACGTCAAATTATTTATTTCGTTTGTATTAGTTTATTGCGAGACCGGGCTCTTCTTAGACTCTTCTTCTCTCTTTTTAATCGCATCTATGGCGTCACCGGCGGACCTCCGCACCGCCTGGTCCTCTGCCCAACCGGTGAAAACAGGTTTCAGACGAGGCAATATTTCCGGTCCGGCCTCTCTTCCCAGGAACTCAAGCGCCTCAATTCGTAAGGGAGTATCTTCACCGCTCTTTTCCGCCAAACACAAAGCCGGACCAACCGCCTCTTTAGCGGAAACCTGAATCAGAAGGCTTAAACCTTTCCGGCGGATGGAAAGGGAGGGGTCAAGCAAAGCCTGTTCCAAATATGAATAAGCCTTCTCCTTATCTTTCCGCGCCAGCGTCTCTAGAGCGATAATTTTTACTTCTTCCGTGGGAGACTTAAGGAAAGAGAGGAACTTTTCCTGGTCCAGGACCAAAATAGCATAAGCCGCAGCGCGGCGTACCCTTTCGTCAGAATCATTTAAAAAGACTTTTTCTATCTCCGGTACCGCTGATTTGACTCCCAACCTTTCCAAACCCAAAGCGCCGTCTAATCTGACCTCCGGAACCGGGCTGGAAAGTTTAAGAAGATAATCTTTGGTGTTCGCCTTTTCCGGCCGGCGGCAGGAACGAATGATTAGAATAAAAAAGAAAAGTATAATTACCGCCACCAGAATCAAGGCGAATCTCTTGCGGTTCTCCGGAATGCTCAAAAATTTAGGGGAAGACATCTTATTTTTTGGGAGGGGCTGCTCCCTTTCCGGTTGCTTTTGTACCGCCCGGCGCTACCTGTTTTGCCGGCGGGGTCACCCCTGTCTTTTCGGCTGCCGGCGGGATAACCTTCTTTGCCGGTATGCCTGCTGAAGGTGCCGTCTGCGGTGCGGCCACCGGAGGTTGAACCCCGGGTATCTCTTGAGGCAGGGGCAAAGGCATGACAGGCTTGGGGGCCGGAATAACCTGGGACAGGAGAACGTTCAGTTTGTTGGGGTTAATCACACCCTTTTCGGTCTGAAATACGACGTAGTAGTAATAGCCGCCCAAACCAACCGCAATCAGAGAAAGCAGAAGGGAAACAAAGAACTTCCAGACGCTAACCTCTAAAACGAGCAACGCCAGAATGATACCTAAGAAACCGACCGCCACCACCAGGAGTGCCAGAAGGTAACCGGTTGTATATTCCACAATATTATTTTACACTTCTTTTACTACCGATGTCAATAATCTCACCGGATCTTCAGGGTAACTAAGGAAAAAAGAGCAAAGATAATGGAGAGAATCCAGAAACGTACCACTATTTTAGGTTCGGGCCAGCCGTGCAGTTCAAAGTGGTGGTGGACCGGGGTCATCGCAAATATCCTTTTCCCGCGGGTCTTGAAGGAAACCACCTGAATAATCACCGAAAGCGCTTCCATCACAAAGACACCGCCGGCGAAAAGAAGCGCAAATTCCTGCTTGGTCAGAATCGCCACCACTCCTAAACTCCCGCCTAAAGCAAGGCTGCCGGTATCGCCCATAAAGATTTCGGCCGGATACGCGTTGAACCACATAAATCCCAGACTGGCACCGATCAGACTGGCGCAGAAGACCGAAAGTTCTCCGGCACCCCGAATGAAGGAAATACCCAGATAGTTGGCAAAGACATAGTTGCCCACCACGTAACTGATGAAGGTAAACGTTATGGCAACCATCAAAACAGCCCCTATGGCAAGACCATCCAGACCATCGGTAATATTGACCGCGTTGGAACTGGCAGTCAAAACCAGGATTACGAAGACCAAATACCAGGCACCCAAATCCCACAGAATTCCTTTGAAGAAAGGCGGATAGACCGTGGTAGCCAACTGGAACGGTCCAAAGAAGAGAAGAAGACCAATTACCAGTCCTAAACTAACCTGGCTCACTATCTTCACCAGGGGCCTCACTCCCTTTGACTGATTACGGATATATTTGGTGTAATCATCATAAAAACCGGTGGCGCCCAACCAGATTAAAGATAGGAGGGTCAAAAGAAGGTACTTATTGGAAAGGTCTGCCCAGAGGCCTACTCCCGCCAGAATCGCACCAATGATTAGGAGCCCGCCCATGGTAGGGGTACCGTATTTGGAAGAATGGAATTCTAAAACATCCGGATGCTTCAGGTGATGGAGAAGTTTGATGAATCTGGGACCAAAGAAAAGGACTAAAAAAAGGCTGGTAAATGCGGCCAAGACCATCCGCACGGTCAGATAGCGGAAGACGTTGAAACCAAACCAGTAATCCTTGAGCAGGTACAGTAACCGGTAAAGCATAAAGGGGGATTAGATTAAACGCGCATAGAATTCCGTGTGTACGTCTTCACGGGGGGTATTACTAAAAGGCATCTCATCTTCTGGTGGAGGTGAAGTTTCTCCTTCCGGAGACGAAGGCTTAACCTCCGGGAACTGGACCTTCGGTCCGATAGCCGCGTGACCGTCTGCATAGAGGACGGCAAAACCGTTCTCGTGAGGCGGCGGGACGTCCTTACTGACTGCGGTCATCTCGGTCATTATCCAGGTGGAACTGTCTACCGTATCTTTGTTCTTGCCGTTCAGGGTGTCGTTCCAGATATAATTGGTACCGTACTTATTCAACTGGTCCGGAATACAGGGACAGTGCAAGAGTTGTGGTGTAATATTATAAGACTTAAGGATGTTATGGATACCATACGGGTCATCCAGGGAAGAAGGAAAGAACCGCGCGTTGGGAAGACCGTTGTTGTCACCCGAAAACATCTCCAGAACAAGACTGATCTGCTTTAAGTTGTTAAGACAGACCGAACCTTTACCCCTCTTAACTGCTTGGTAGGTAATTACCGGAACTGCGGTAACCAGCGAAGCCACCACTAAAATTTCCGTAAGAGCAAACCCGGCTTTCCCAATTATCCCTCTCATCTCTTTATTTTACCACATTCTTAAGGGGTTGTCTCATAAACCGTAAATATTCTAAAATTCCGACATAAGCACAGCCTTGTACCCTGCCCCTGTGTTTTAACCCCCGTCACACCCTAATTAAAGGCGTCGTATTAACAATAAAGGGGGTGTTTACCAATTCATAAGAAAAGAAAGATGCGAATCGGACTGAAGAACGAGGCGATGGAAGTAAAAAAGCAAAATACCTCCTATGTGCACTCGCAAAGAAGGATAAGCGCGGGGTTAAGAAAAAAGTCTGGCTTGAAATAAGGGGAGTAGTTTTTACGGCGGCGCCCGGTAGCCCTTGCCGGCATAGCCTATCCAGCCGAATACTTCATTCGGGTGGAATAGACCGAAGTGCGGCCAAGCGTGAAGGATGAGACCGACAAAAGAGGTGGTTCGGTGCAGTCTGCGCAAACCCAGGGTGGCAGTCTTCCCGCCGGTTTCTGTTTTGAAGGCGGTAACGAAATTAAAAATAAGCAGGGTGAAGAGAACGTGAAAGAAGACGCCGTTGTACTTCCGGGAGGGAAAATTACCAATGTTGTAGCCCTGTTTTAATTCCCGAAATCCGGCGTTTTCTATCTGCTGGCGCTTGTGGTAAAAGGTGATGGCATCCAGAGGAGTGAAGCTCTGGGAAAATCTTCTTGAGGAAAGCAGGGTGATGTTCTTGTCTTCTTTGTCTTGGTACCGGGTGATGATGGCGCCGGAAATGGGATTGGTCTGGAAATGTTTCTCTTTTTGGTAGAGCTTCTTTTTCATCTCTACCTGATGTTCCTTGTCTCCGTAAGTCCAAAACCAGCGCAGGTTATTAAAGCCGTAGACGGTGTGCTGGTTGTCCTTTTGGAAGAAAAGGTTTTTGTCTTCGTCTTCCGGCAGACCCCTTTTTTGTCTGTCCCGGGCATCTTTTAAGCGGACATTCAGTTCTTTGGTTACGTCCATATTGCTCTTGCTGTAGATTAAGAAGTCTGTCCCGTATTTGTGCTTCACTTCCCAAAGATTTTCTCCGGAAAGGAAACCGCGGTCTACTACCACCATCTTAATCTTGTCCGGCCCGATATTCTTCCTGGCCTGTTCCAGCAGGGGCAAAAGATATTTGTTTTCGCTCTCGTTTAAGGGGACCAGGATGGCGGCGACAAATATCTCCGGCTTGGGTTTTGCTTTCTGGGAGAAAGAGCCGACGTACTTCAGGGTAATCAGTTTGTAGCCCCGGTACCTTTTGCCGTCTTTTTTGATTATCCCGGTATTCGGGTATTTGGAATGGAAAGAAACATACAAAGGGGTGCTATCGGCGGCAAAGATGCCGGAGGGGACAAAATTCTTTTGGGCCAAAAGCGCAAACTGATTGGAAAAAAGGGAGTTTGTCTCCGCCGGGGAGAAATCAGGCATTAACTTGCCCAGGGTGGAGATATTAAAGGGCAAGTGTCTGCCTTTGCTTCTTTTGGAAAACCCCTCTTCTATCTGCACGCCGGTAAAACCGATCATCTCCAAAAGGGCTCTGTCTTTAAAAAGTTGCATATCCACCTGGTTTAAAGAATTCATCTCGCAGATTATCTTGGCACTGTAGGTGGAAAGCAGAAGGACGGTGGGAATCATTATTCTCTGGCGCGCCTTGGGTCTAAAATCAAAGAGGGAAAAGAGATCCATCTGACAGAAAAACGCAAAGAGCCGGTCAAAGTTCCCCAGGCCGCAGGCGGTGGCCCGGTCATAGTCTTTGGCTAAAAATCGCTCTTTGACAAAAGCGTCGTTACGGGTGTAGTAATCCCAGGCTAATCTTTTTTCCGGCTCTTTTTCTTCTTCAGCCATAAAGGAATGGGAACCAAATTGTTCTTCTGGTGAATACGCAGCAGCGTATCAATCTCTCTGTTTATTTTATTGAGCCGGGCCAATCTTTCCCAGTAGGCCTTGTAAGATTCGGCCAACGGTTTAATCTGAGTCACCTTAGCTGCCGGCAGATAGCGGTAGGCGGACCCGCCTCTTTTCTTAAAAGAAAGGTAGTAAAAAGGACCGTGCGGGTTTCCCTTGGTGCACTTGCAGCCGCCTTTTCGGCAGTAGGTATACCGGAAGGAGAGCCAAACCGGCATCTGCCCTCTGGCGTTAAGAAGGTGGGTTTCCAGAAGATGTCTTTCCTGGCGTAGTTTAGAAATAAGTTGTTTTACTATGTCTTTGCTCAAAATTTGCCTATTCATAAATTGTCAATATTTTATACTGGTTATGATTTTAACATAAAA
>JAZDPL010000002.1:0-21571 GCA_043797665.1 Candidatus Omnitrophota bacterium | reverse complement strand
TATGTTCAAGGTGGAGCCGGATAAATTAGCGTTGGAATATTATCACAGAGACGGTTTCCCCGCCACAATCATTCGTCCCACGAATATTATGGGCCCGGGGAGCCCTCCCATTGATATCTGGGGTGCGCGGAACCCGGGATTCCTGCAGAGGATTATTAAGGAAGAGACTATTACCGTACCTAACGATGGCCGGGCACTTTTACAGCCCTGTTACGTAGAAGATATTGCGGAGGCGTTTGCCCTTGCTCTGGAGAATAAAAAAAGCATCGGCCAGATATACAATATCTCCTCTGATTACAGCGTGACCTTGAATGAATACCTCCGTATAATCTGTGAAATCCTGAAACGAAAGCCACCGGTTGCCTATTTACCGATGGAGGAGATGATAAGCCAATTTGCCGGAAAGTCCGCTCTTGACGTCGGAGGCCTGAAATTTCTCTGTGAACATATGTGCTGTGACATTTCCAAGGCGAAGAGAGATCTGGGTTACCGCGCAAGCATCTCCCTGGAAGAGAGCATCGAACGGACGGTGAAGTGGATGTGTGACAAAAAGATACTGCTCACAGAAAGAAGAGCAGAGTGAGATTCAGACCAGAGGTCCGTAGAGTCCGTTTAATTTAACCAGGTGGTTCTTCTCTTCGATAATAATCTTTTCCACCAGAGTCTTTTCCTTGTCGGAGACAAACCTTGAAATTTCCTGGTAATAGAGAATGGAATCCTTTTCTGCCTGAATTCCCATATCCAGTGCTTCCCGCTCGGAAACGGTCTTGGCGATGACCTTTTTGATTCCTTCTTCCTGTTTAAACAGTACCGCATCAGCCAGCGCCTTCAGGTAAAGGTTCAGTTCCCCGGGATATGATTCGGTGATGGCTGCATGGGGCGCAGTTTTTAAGAGTTCTTCAAAGACCTTCTGGTGGTTGGTTTCTTCGTCCGCCAGGAAACGAAAGGTATCAGCAACCGGAATGTTTCTGGTCGTCTTGGCTGCTCCGGTGTAAAAACGATACCCGTTCTTTTCAATCTCAACCGCCACGTTAATTACCTCAAACGCTGACAACATAATCGCCATCTTGTCCTCCTCCATTTTTTAGTGTCATCCTGAATCCTTCGCTTCCTGTCATTCTGAACAGAGTGAAGAATCTAAGATAGATCCTTCGCTACGCTCAGGATGACATAGGGTTATATCTTTATTAAATTGTAGCGTGCAATATTCTTATTGGCAATTTCCTGTATCTCTTTCAGGGCTTCTTCCGCACCGGGCTTGAAGAGGTGTCGGAACCTTCCCTGGGGCTTCAGATACTCTACCACCGGTTTTGGCTGCGAAATCGTATAGGCACCGGAAAGGGTCCCATTTTCAAATTCTACCATAGGAAAGAGTCCGGTTTCAACCGCTAACCGGGCAATCTGGTAGGTAAGGCTTGATTCGTGGCGCCAGCCCAACGGACAGGGTACCTGGATGTGAAGATACTTGGGACCGCGGATAGCCATTGCCTTTTTTACCTTCTTTTGTAAATCCATCGGGAAACCGGCCGAGGCGGTGGCGGCGTAAGGAATACCGTGCGCTACCGCAATCTCTAACATATTTTTCTTGGGCCGGGGGTTTCCCAGGGAAGACTTACCGGCCGGACTGGTGGTGGTGGAAGTGTAGGTTGGCGTCATGCCGCTGAGCTGGATGCCGGTGTTCAGGTAGGCTTCGTTGTCGTAACAGATAGAAGGGATGTCATGACCCGTTCCCACATCCCGGAAAGAGCCTGAAGACCGAGATCTGCGGTTCCGCCGTCCCCGGCCTGAGCGATGACCCTGACTTCTCCTAATCTCCCCTGTTGTTTCAGGGCGGATTCCACACCGGAGGCGACCGCCGCGGCGTTTTCAAAGAGAGAATGGATAAACGGGACTTCCCAGGCTGAATCAGGATAGGCTGAAGTAAAGACCTCTAAACATCCGGTGTTGTTGACCACAATGGTGTTGGGTCCGGCGGCGTCAATGACCAGTCGGGCCGCCATAGACTGACCGCAGCCGGCGCAGGCGGTATGCCCTGGTGAGAGAAGATGTTCAGCCATCGCTAACTCCTTTCAGACCGATAAACCCGTCGTCTACCTCCGTACCCGCCAGACGCCTGAAGACATCCCGGACGGTATCCGGCGTAATGTCCCGGCCCCCCAATCCGGCGATGAATCCGCTGATTTTAGGAACCGCCTTTTTTCCCTGGAAAATGGTTTTTATGTCCGCATAGACGGGACCGGTCGCTCCTAAGGAAATCGCTTTGTCCAGGACCGCAATCGCCGGGACATTTTTCATAGCATCATAGATTTGCTCTCCGGGGAACGGCCGGTAAGTGATGAGCCGCAATAAGCCGGCTTTTGTTCCTTCTTTTCTGAGTGCATCTATCGTTTCCTTAATCGTGCCGCAGACCGAACCGGCCGCCACGATGGCACATTCCGCATCGTCCAGTTGATAGGTTTCTATCAGACCGCCTGAGGTGCGACCGAAGACCTTTTTGAATTCCGAAACTACCTCCGGAATGAGGGAAAGAGTTTTTTTGTTTGCCTGATGTAAATCATGCCTGATTTCCAGATAATAGTCCGGACCGGCCAGCAGGCCGAAACTCTTAGGATTAGCCGGGTCTAATTTTTCCGCCGGAGCGAAGGGAGGTAAAAATGAAGCGACCGCCTTTTCTTCCGGAAGGTCAACCGTTTCGTAGCCGTGGCTCAGGATGTAGCCGTCCAGGCACACCATTACCGGCAAGCAAATCTCAGGGTCTTCGCCTATCCGGTAAGCCTGGATAATTAAGTCCACTGCCTCCTGGTTGTTTTCCGCATAGAACTGGAGCCATCCGCTGTCCCTTACCGCCATGGAATCCTGCTGGTCATTCCAGATGTTGATGGGTGCGGAAATAGCCCGGTTGACGCAAGCCAGGACCACCGGCATCCGCATTCCGGCGATGTTAAAAAGGACCTCGCTCATCAGGATGAGTCCCTGGGAAGAACTGGCGGTAAAGACCCGTTCTCCGGCTGCCACTGCGCCTAATACCGCAGACGCCGCAGAGTGTTCACTCTCCACGTTGATAAACTGACTCTTGAGCCGGCCGTCAGCAACCATCTGGGCCAGGGATTCCACAATGATGGTCTGGGGGGTAATCGGATAGGCGGAAATAACCCCTGGTTTGCAGAGTGCGGCGGCTCTGGCTACCGCTTCTGAACCTACAATAAAATCTTTCATTCCGGAATCATTTCAATGTCTTTTTTCGGACAGACCGCGGCACACAAGCCGCAGCCTTTACAGTAGAGGTAATCGGTGAGGAAAGAATTCTTTTCCTTGCCGGAGACGATTCCTTCCGGACATACCAAAATACAGAGTTTGCAGGCAACGCAGTTTTTCTGGAGGAACTTCGGCTTATTTTCAACCCGCCAGGAGCCGGTTTTGTTATTTCGGGCGCTCCCGGGTTGGGCGGTGATTTTCACTTGCATACAGCCTCCCATCCTTCAGAAAGGCAGGCGATATTTTTCTCCGCGACACCTTCCGGGAACCTTTTTTTAATCGCCTCTTTCAGGCTTTCCAATTTTACCGTTCCGGAAGCCGCGGCAAATGCACCCAACAGGGCGGTATTACCCAGAGCCCGGCCCAAATGGCGCAGGGCAATTTCGTTTGCCGGCACATAAAAGATTTCAACTCCTTTTTGTTTCGAATCAAGGCTGAGTTTTTCTTTCGAATTGACCACCACGATACCTTCTTCTTTTACTCCGGCCAGAACATCTACACTGCGGGTAAGGGTGGCATCAATCACCATTACGTAATCCGGATTGTAAATCTGACTGCGCAGGCGGATTGGTGTCTCAGAGATACGAACGAAGGCGTTCATAGGTGCACCCATCCGGGCGGCACCAAAACTGGGGAAGGCATAAGCGTATTTGCCCTCTAAGAAGAGAGCAGTTCCCAGAAGCGCCGCGGTGGTAATGGCACCCTGACCGGCCCGAGCGTGAACCCGCATTTCCGCAAGTCTCATTATGCCGCCTCTTCGATTGCGGTCACCGGGCAGTCCTGAATCGCCTGCCGGGTACACTCTTCCGCCGTGGCTGGAACCGGGTCGACCTTTACCCGGGCAATGTCATTTTCCAGAACAAAAACATCCGGACAACCGTCAACACAGAGTCCGCAACCGGTACAGACATCCGTATCCACCTTAACTTTCATCTTGCCCTCCTTTGCTGAACAACTTCAGGGACTCGTTCTAAAAAAACAAAACAGTCCCCCTTTTTTAATTATACCACACAATGGGAAAGTAGGGGTCGGATTCATCCGACCCGCATATTTTTCGGGCACCCTTCCCAATTCAATGGGAAGGGGACCCGTAATAAATTGAGCCCCTACCCTCAGGCCTGCTGCTTGATGTGGCGGAGGCGGACGAAGTTTTCCCGTTCCGATTCTTCCAGGCGCATTTCTATGGAACGGGTAGTCTGTTCCAATTCCGGAATCAGGATGTACTCCAAACTGTTAACCCGGCGCCGGGTCTTTTCAATCTCAGCCGCAAAGAGGGTGAGGATTGTTTCCAATTCCGCCAGGCGAAGAATCTCTTCGTAGGTTGTCCGGTATTTGTGGATAATTGCCAGGAGGTCTAAGGGCATCCGGGAAAAAACCGGCTTTGTTTCGGTCCACTGAGAATGGAATCTGGGGACGGCGACGTTGAGCAGGCGGCTGGTATGGAATTCTAAGGTTGACTGAAAGCGCGGCGGTACCAGGAACTGATATGTTTCTGAACCGAGATAACCGGACTGGGCAGTCAGAAAATCCCGGGCTGTCTCGTGGAACGACTTCTCTAAGTTCCCGCGAAAACCCTTGCTTTCTTCTACTAAACGGTAAAACTGGGTGAGGAGTTGTTCTTGCTTGTCCTTGAGGAGTTTGTGTCCGCGCCGGGCAAGGCCGAGTCTGCGCCGGAGCCGCAGCAACTCCATCCGGGTCATACTTACCTTAAGCATAGATTCTTGTCATCCTGAGCGTCAGCGAAGGATCTGAAGGATTAGATTCTTCGTTCCCTTACAGATTCAACTGTAAGGGTACCCGTACTCAGAATGACACTCCTTTATCTGCGGGGAGGTATTTTTCCAGGATGGGCCGGCGGATACGTTTCAGTTCGGCACGCGGTAACATAGCCAGCAATTTCCACCCGGTATCCAGCGTTTGAATAACGGAACGGTCTTCGTTTTCGCTTTGATTTAAGAATTCTTTTTCAAAGGCGGTTCCAAAATTTATGTAGGGTTTATCTTCTTCGGAAAGGGCCGCTTCGCCCAACACCATCGCTAATTCCCGGACTTCCCGGCTTCGGGCGTATGAGGCGAACAACTGACTGGCTAAGGCGGGATGGTCTTCCCTGGTTCTATCGGTTCCAATCCCTTTGTCCCGGAGCCGGGAAAGCGAAGGCAGAACGTCAACCGGCGGGTAGATGCCGCTCTGGTGAAGGGTCCGGGAAAGGATAATCTGCCCTTCCGTAATGTAACCGGTAAGGTCAGGGATAGGATGGGTCTTGTCGTCCTCAGGCATTGAGAGGATGGGCATCTGGGTAATGGAACCGGTCTTACCTTTAATCCGTCCGGCTCGCTCAAAGATGGTTGCCAAATCAGTGTAAAGATAACTGGGGTAGCCGCGTCTGCCCGGCACCTCATTGCGGGCTGCGGAAATTTCCCGTAAGGCTTCCGCGTAGTTGGTTAAATCGGTAAGTACCACCAGGATATGCATTCCCAATTCAAACGCCAGATACTCGGCAGTAGTCAGAGCCAATCTGGGCGTAGCGATGCGCTCGATTGCCGGGTCGTCAGCCAGGTTGACAAAGAGCACGCTCCGTTCAATCGCACCGGTCTTCCGGAAGTCCTGGATGAAGAAATCGGCTTCTTCAAAGGTGATGCCCATCGCCGCAAAGACGATGCCAAACTTTGTTTCTTTTCCTAAAACTTTACTCTGTCGGCAGACCTGGGCGGTCAGCCGGTTGTGGGGTAATCCGCTTCCGGAGAAGATGGGAAGTTTCTGGCCCCTGACCAGGCTGTTCAGCCCGTCAATAGCGGAAATTCCGGTTTGTATAAATTCTGACGGATAGTCGCGTGATACGGGATTTATCGGGCTTCCGTTAATATCCAGGTACTTTTCCGGCAATATGGCCGGTCCTTTGTCGATGGGTCTGCCCAGGCCGTCAAAGACCCGGCCTAAAATATCCGGTGAAACTCCTAATTGCAGTCCTTTGCCTTCAAACCTGACTTTTATCTGGAAAGGGTTTAAGCCGGTGGTTCCTTCAAATACCTGAAGGAGCGCCTTGTCTCCGTCCAATTCCAGGACCTGTCCCCGGCGGATGGAGCCGTCCGGGAGAGTTATCTCGGCGATTTCATTAAACTTGACTCCGGAGACGTTTTCCACCAGAATAAGCGGACCGCTGATTTCAACCACTGACCGGTACTGTTTGGGCAACGTTTCCATAATACGCGGGTTTGATAAATCAAACCCCTACAAATTTGAAATGTAGGGGCGACATTTATGACGCCCGTTTCCTATTTGCGTAAAGATTCGAACGTGGTAATGATTTCCTGTTCTAATTTTGAAAAATAGGCTAAATCTTCTTCCGCCACGTAGCGGACCTGGATGATGGCATCGCGGACCGCCATTCCCAGAATTTTGTTGAAGGGAATTCCTTCGGCGATTGCCTCTTCAGCCTTTTCGTGGAAAAGGTAAATTGCCTTAAGCATTAACATCTGTTTTGTCAGGGTGGTATAGGCATCCCGTTCGTCAAAAGCGAACTGGTGCAGGAAGTCTTCGCGAATAGAACGGGCGGTATCCAGAATTAGACGTTCCGAAAGAGAGAGAGTTTCCGTTCCGATTAAGCGGACAATCTCACGCAATTGTGCTTCCCGGCTCAAGGTTTCTATTGCCCAGTTGCGTAAGGTGGGGAATTCGGAAGAAATCTCCCCGCGATAGAATCCGTCCAGGTTTTCCAGATACAGGGAATAACTGGAGAGCCAGTTGATGGCTGGAAAGTGTCGTTGATAAGCCAGTTGGTCGTCTAAAGACCAGAAGGCTTTGACCGTGCGCAGGGTCATCTGGACCACCGGGTCGTTCAGGTCACCGCCGGGTGGAGAGACCGCTCCGACTGCGGTAAGTGAACCATAGCGGGAGTCGTTCCCCAGACATATTACCCGGCCGCTACGTTCGTAGAATGCGGCGACCCGGGTGCCTAAGTAAGCGGGATAACCTTCTTCGCCCGGCATCTCCTCCATCCGGCCGGAGATTTCCCGTAAGGCTTCAGCCCAGCGGCTGGTTGAATCCGCCATTAAGGCTACGTCATAGCCCATATCCCGGTAGTATTCTGCCAGGGTAATGCCGGTATAGATACTGGCTTCCCGCGCCGCGACCGGCATATTGGAGGTATTGGCGATGAGGATGGTACGTTCCATTAAAGGCTGGCCGCTCTGGGGGTCTTTCAATTCCGGAAATTCCAGAAGGACGTCAGCCATTTCGTTGCCGCGTTCTCCACAGCCGACATAGACGATAATCTGGCTGTTCGCCCATTTGGCAATCTGGTGCAGGAAGACGGTCTTACCGGCTCCAAACGGTCCGGGGATGGCGGCAGAACCGCCTTTAGCAATGGGGAAAAGGGTGTCTACCACACGTTGTCCGGTTACCAGGGGTGTCTCCGGTCTTATTTTTTCCCGGTATGGTCTGGCTTGTCGTACCGGCCAGGTTTGGTACATCTTTATCTCTTTCACTCCGGAGGAGGTCTGAATGACACCGAGAGAATCTTCTATGGTAAATCTGCCGGATTTAATCTCGGATATTTTTCCGGAGATGTCCGGCGGTACCAGTATTTTATGGGTTATGAGCGAGGTTTCCGGAACCGTACCCAGGATATCTCCAGGCTGGACCGAATCACCTTTTTTGGCAAGTGCGGTAAAGTCCCAGGGCTTTTTCCGGGGCAGGGAAGGGATGCTGACGCCCCGGCGGACAAAGGGTCCAATCTCTTCCGCGATGATGTTC
The DNA here is from genome assembly GCA_043797665.1 of Candidatus Omnitrophota bacterium. Lineage (GTDB taxonomy): Bacteria > Ratteibacteria > UBA8468 > MWAK01 > MWAK01 > CAZVUE01. Next base: position 13,564 of record JAZDPL010000002.1, on the reverse strand, counting down.
AAAGGACGTTGAATCCCGTCGAAGATACCGGAAAGTAATCCCGGACCCAATTCCACCATCAGGGGACCTCCGGACAGGAAGACCGGGTCCCCGGGACCGATACCGGAGGTATCCTCATAAACCTGGATGGAGGCTCTATCTTTGTAAAGGCGGATTATTTCCCCCACTAAGCGTTCGGTCCCCACGTAGACAACGTCATACATCCGGGCGGTTTCCATCTTCACCGCTTCTACCAGCGGTCCGGATACCTTAACTACTTCTCCCTGTTCCATCTTTTTAGGGGTTGTCGCAGAATAAAACTGACTATTTGGAGTCGTGGAGTTGAGGTTAGTGCAAGGCGCGACACGGGTCCCCTTGTCATAGGATTGACAAGGGAGGTTGCTGTGCCCACTGTGGCACATAACCAAGGAGCAACGCCGCAATGACCCAAAGATGGGACTCCCCATAAAGGGCCAGGTCGCTTTTGGGCTACGACTGCGTCGCTCATCGCTTGCGTACCACAGGGGGTACGCCATCTTCTTCGCTCCTTGTCTCGCTCCAAGGTCATCTCTGGCAAATAGTTAGTTTTATTCTGCGACAACCCCTTATTAAATCGCGCGGCCGGTTGCGCGTCGGATCGCCTCAGAGATTAATTTCTGCTGACCGGAAGATTGGTTTTTCAAACCCGGGAGAACCAGAAATATGGGACCGGAAAATTCCTGCCGGACCTCTGCCACTTCCGGAGTTAAAACGATTAAAGCGTAGTCCTTGATGTTGAGTGTAGCAAGAACCTGTCTTGCTTCTGCCGGCTCTTTAGCGCCGTAGACTTCCTGTCCCAGCGCCAGGAACGGTTTAAATACCAGTTCTTCACCGATAAATGCGATTCTCATAGTCTATGGGGTTGTTTAACAACCCCTAATTTTTAAAGAGAGAATCCGGCGCAGGTTAGCGAATTCCCGTGATTTGCGATAATAGTACGCAATTACCGGCTCCGGACCTAAACTGATAAACCGGCTCTCTTCCAGAATCTTTTCCTGTACATCGCGGAAGCCTTCTTCCAATCCGAATGTCCCAGCCGCTTTTGGGTCCTCTTGAGATGACCCGGGTTTTAAGTAAGCTTTCATCCGGGGATAATGAAATTCAATTGTTATCAAAGCCGCATCCCGGTTCTTCCGGAAAATTTCTGTTGATATGAGTCCCCCGTCTGCTATAAAACGTTTGCCTCCGGCAAGAAAAGACCGGATGTTGGTCCGGTCAACAAAGAATGACACTAATCTCTGAAGCAGGATACTTTCCCCCGCCGCTTCTTTTAATAAATTAAAGACGGCAGTACCCAGCACGAATTCAAATCCGGCAATTCCTTCGTCAGCCAATCTCTTTTTGGCTTCCACCAAACCCTTAGTCAGAAATTCCGGTAAAAGGAAGAGCCCTTTTTCCGACCACACCGAATCTAAATCGGGGAGCCTGATGATGCCCCAGGAATTAAATCCTTCCTCCTTTGCCGGAAGACCGGTTTCCTTTCTTGCCCGAAGAGAAAGATTGGAAAAGTCGGCCGGAAGCCGGTAGAAAAAAGGGTACTTTGTTTCTGAAAGCAATCCGTTACACAGATGGATAAGTTTTTCTGTTTCTTCTTCAAACCACGGCGTAAAGTCTAAATCTCCTTTTTCGGGAACAAGATAACCGGACCCGCCTATTTCGGAAAGAAGGTTGTCCAGCGTCGGTAAATTTGCCAGACGGTCCAGACGCTCCGGTCCCAGCATCTTTGCTTCCAGAGCCCTGATTCTGCCAACCGCATACGCATAGTTTGTCATTCTATTCGGTTGTATTGTTTTCCCTGAATAGCAGTTTTGCCAGTTCCTTTTCTGTCTCCGGCCGTTTTAAAGAAAGTATTTTCTCGGGAGAAAGGGCTAATTCTATCTTACCGGAGGTAAGAACTATTTCGCCGGAAAGGTCATCCTGATAGGTGACCGATTCAACCTTCCGTCCGGTTTTTTGTAAACGTTCGGTGGTGCTGGTGACCCACTCCGAGGATAGAACTGCACTCAAGTCTTTGGCTATCTTCAGGTGGTATTTGCCCGGGGCTAAAAGTTCCAGATTGGTACTGAAAAACCCCCGGAGTTTTTCCGGGTCTTTTTTTATCTGAGCAAGCACAGTTTGGTAGATTTCTTCCAATATTTTCTGTTTTTCCGCTAAAATGTTTCGCCGGGAGGAAAGCCGTTCCGCGGTGAGTTCCCTTTCGGCAGTCTGTCTGAGTTTCAGTTCCCCCCGGGCAATTAAGTCTTGCGCTCTTTGAACGGATTTTTCCTGGAATTGCTTTTCCAGTTCTTGGATTTCACGGTCTGTTTGAGAGAGAAGTTCTTCGGTTTCTTTCTGAACGTCCTCCTGGATTTTACTCAGCAGTTTTTCAACGGCCATCGGCTACTGGAGTTTAATACCCTGCAGAAAGAATATGGACATAACCAGACCTAAGATGGCGTAGGTTTCAACCAGAGCGCCGTAGACCAGCGCTTTCATCGCCGCCTCCGGTTTTTTGGCGGCCACCCCGATTCCGGCCGCACAGACTTTTCCCTGGTGTACTGCAGAGATAAAACCGGCGATGGCAATCGGCATACAGGCTCCAAATATCTGGATTCCCTGAAATAGACTGGGTTTAATTACCGTGGCAGATAAGAGGCCTAATTTCATAATCACCAGGAATCCCGTCAGGAAACCGTATATCCCCTGAGTACCCGGCAGGGCAACCAGGAGTAAGGTCGCCCCGAATTTTTCCGGGTCTTCCGCGATGAGTCCGCTGGCGGCTGAACCAGCCAGAGCCACGCCAATTGCTGAGCCGCTGCCGGCTAAGCCGACCGCCAAGGCTCCTCCCAGAATTGCGATTGCCAATCCCAACATATTTAGGTCCATATTTTCCTCCGCAAAATTGTCTGTCATTCCCGCATGTTTCAAGCGGGAATCTATACAGAATCTGGATTCCTGTTTACTATCCACAGGAATGACACCGTCTTTACTGGAGAATTTATAAAATCATGAAGTATTTAGTATAACATAGTTAACTGTTTTTAGTAAAATTGTCTTTAATTACACCGGGCGGGAAAGTGGACACCATCTTTTCCTTAATGAAATTAAGCGCTTCTATTGGTTCCAGACCCCAGTTTACCGGACAGGGAGAAAGGACTTCAATCAGCGAAAATCCTTTTTCGGCTAACTGGCACTCAAATCCTTTGCGGATTGCCCGCTTTATTTTTTGTACCGAAGGGGGGTCAATCAGGGCAATCCGTTCGATATAGGTGGTTCCTTCCAGAACCGCTAACAGTTCGCAGACCCGGATTGGGTAACCGTGGATTTTCGGGTCACGGCCGGAGATGGTTGTGGTAGTTTTCTGGCCTAACATCGTGGTGGGTGCCATCTGACCCCGGGTCATTCCGTAGACCGCATTGTTGACAAAGATGGTGGTGATATTTTCACCCCGGTTGGCCGCGTGAATAATTTCCGCGGTGCCGATCGCAGCCAAATCGCCGTCTCCCTGGTAGGTAAAGACCAGTCGGTCCGGTAGTACCCGCTTGATTCCGGTGGCGACTGCGGGCGGCCGGCCGTGCGCGGCTTCCGTAACGTCAAAATTCCAGTAGTCGTAGGCGGTAACCGCACATCCTACCGGAGCGATGCCGATGGTTTTTTCCCTCAAGCCCATTTCCACCACAACCTCAGCCACTACCCGCATCAGAATGCCGTGACCACAGCCGGGGCAGAAACTGGGTAAGGTTTCTTTTAGTCCTTCCGTACGTGCAAAGATTATCCTTTCCATCGCTAAGGGACAACTCCTAATATCTCAACTGATAAAGGCTTTCCAGCAAGAATACCACCTCATCGGGTGTGATTAGATTAGTCTGAAAAAAGCCGGGAGAATTTGCTTGAGGAAGAAATGTGCGCAGCAGAGAAGAGGTACCCTCTTTTGACCAATTAGCTGCTATTTCCGTCGTTTTAGTTTTGAGCACTTTTTGAACTTCTACCGCAGATTTGCCAAAAGTTAATCGCCAGCCCTGCTGGTGCAGGTGCATAATAGTCTCCCTATTCCGGGAATCCGAAAGAAATACGATGCTGCGCATTTTGTCGTTGGTCCGGATAAAAAACTTTTCGTCAAAGTCCGGAACGTTTAGAACAACCTCTTTTACTAATCTGAGTTTTTTACCAAACGTGGTCAGAGAATTTTCTTCATACAGGGTAAGCCAGAAAGGTGGTTTCCTGGAAAAAGTAATTTTAAAGTATGGCAGGGTATCTTCACCGCCGCCGTTATAAATAATTTTGACCGGTATCCCTTTGTAATTACCTTCCACACCCGGTAAACTGAAAAAAGAAGTGTTTGTTCTTCCGCCAATCTTAACCGCGATTTGGTCAAAACTTTCTTTTAACCTTTTCCGGGATTTTATACCGGCCGGGATGACTTTACGCAGGATGATAATTGCCGGTGCTACCGCGAAAATTATTACAGCCAGGATAATAATATCTTTCATGAAAAATAAACCCTGGATACCCCGTGCGGCAGCACGGGGAGGAAAGGGTTTCCTTTTGGATCTGTTTTGCAATCAAAATTGTAGGGGTCGGATTTATCCGACCCGCGGGCTTGATAAATCAAGCCCCTACCTTGAATGTTGAATACAAACATTTTTAATGTCCCAATGCCCCGTGCGGAAGCACGGGGTAATTTACTGTTTCACCTTAAATAATACAGGCGTCTTAAAATTAAGTTGCCCTTTCCAATCCTATGGAAAGAGAACCCGTATTCCGGCAGATAGTAAGCCGGAATTCATTGTCTGGTTCATTGGATTCCCGCTAAAAACATGCGGGAATGACAAAGGGATTACTTTGTTTGTATTAATTTTCGCGCTACTTTCAGGATTTCTTCCGGTGTGGGGACTCCTCCGCCAGGCCGGCCGTAAAAGGATACCGGGCATCTTCCTTCAACTGCCAAACGTACGTCTTCCACCATTTGACCCAGGTTCATCTCCACCACCAAAAATTTCCGCTTCCGGCTTCCGGCTAATCTGCGTAAAGCCTGGTACGGGAAGGGCCAGAGAGAGATGGGTCGGAAGAGGCCTAACGGCAGACCTTCTTCCCGGCCAGCCAATACTGCGGCTTTGCTGATACGGGCAGAGGTACCAAACGCGGCGATGATAACCCGGGCGTCTTCAGTCCGGAAGTCTTCCCAGCGTTGTTCCGCTCTTTCTATCCGGCAATACTTTTCCGCCAAATGCCAATTATGTTTTTCCGTGCCCCCGGGTTTCAAGAAGAGGGACGAAATTTTTTGGGGTGAACGTCTGACACAACCGGTAAGCGCCCAGGGCTTAGCGGGAAATCTTTTCTTCATTGGTTTTAAAGCAACCGGCTCCATTACCTGGGCTAAGATTCCGTCCGCCAGGATTAAGACCGGATTACGGTACTTATCTGCCAATTCGAACGCCTGATAGGTCAAATCGTAAAGTTCCTGCAGACTCTGGGGACCAAAGGTAAGGGTGCGGTAATCGCCGTGGCCGCCGCCGCGGGTGGATTGAAAGTAGTCTCCCTGGCTGGGCGTAACGTCGCCTAAACCCGGCCCGGCCCGGCTCATATTGATGATAACCGCGGGTAACTCACAGGCGGCTAAGTACGAGATACCTTCCTGTTTCAGGCTGATGCCCGGGCTGGAGGATGAGGTCATTGCCCGACAGCCGACAGATGCGGCACCAAAAACCATATTGATGGCGGCCACTTCACTCTCCGCCTGAATGAAAACACCGTTGGATTCCGGCATCCTGCGGCTCATATATTCGGTCAACTGGTTCTGGGGTGTAATCGGATAGCCGGCGTAGAAGCGACAGCCGGCGTTGACCGCGGCTTCTCCGGCCGCCTCATTTCCGGAAAGCAAGATTTTCTTCATGGTAATTCTTTAGGGGGTGCGACACCCCATTATTCCAGACATAGTCAAAGACCAGCCACTGGCTGGGATATTTTCGGATATATTTTTCTAAATACGGAATAGACCGTTGAGCCAGGTCTTCAACCGCTTGTTGATGTTCCAGGGCGCGATTATGTTCCAGTGCCGGGTAAAAAGAGAGGAGGTACTTTTCACCTTGTCTAATCAGAAATCCTGGTATCAGCGGACTGTCCATTTTTACCGCAATCTGGGCCGGTCCCGCGGGTAAAAGAGCCGGTTGACCGAAGAAGTTTGGTTTTATGTAGGGCGGACCAAAGGGCCGGTCACCCAAAAGTGCGACCAATTCGTTCCGTTTCAGGCTGGAGATAATCTTCCTGGTCTGTGCTCCCAGAGGTATGACTTTAATGCCTTTCATCTGCCGGCGTCGCAGGAAAAAACGGTTTAAAGCCGTACTCTTATGAGAAAGAGCGATGGCGCTGATGGGATAACCCAACAGGGCGGTAAAGATGCCACCCAGTTCCCAGTTGCCGATGTGTCCGGTAAGGCTGATAACCCCTTTTCCCTTTTTAAAAGCAGAATCAAGGTGTTCCAAACCTTCGACTTGCAGATGTCGTTCCAGAAATGTTTTATCAACTTTTGGTATGAAAAAAAATTCATAGAGGTACCGGCCGAAGTTAAGGTAGACCTCCTTTGTCAGACGTTCAATCTTTTTTCTGCTGGTGCCATCATTACCCAGAACCGTCTTCAGGTTAGCCTGGACCCGGTGTCTTTTCGCCGGTGTGGTCCAGTAGTAAATGCGGGCAACCCCCTGTACTAAAAAAAGTACAAATCTCCTGGGCAGGTTCAGAACCAGGAAAGCCATAAAGTGATAGATGATAACCATACTCTTCGCATAAATATTATAGCATAAAGAAGGGATCGTGGTATAATGAGAATGATTATGAAAAGGAAGTCTTTATTTTTGATATTATTAACCATATTGGTTGGAATTACCGGGCATTTTCTCGGGCTGGATTTTCGGCAGACGATGGTGATGTCTATATTTTCGGTTTCGATATTAGGCACGCTTTTTTTCTGGGAGTTTCGTCTAAGTCTTGTATTTATTGGGAGCGGTTTACTCCTTTTGATTCATGCCGTGGACATAGAAACCTTCATAAAGTTTGCTTCGCTGGAGGTAGTACTTTTTCTAATCAGTATGATGATTCTGGTGGGCATGATGAAAGAAGCCGGGTTCTTTCTTTGGTTTATCACCTCTATTTTACGGGTAAAGAATTTAGATGGCAGAAAAATGTTTGGTTTAATAATGGTAGTTTCCTGGCTACTTTCAGGACTTATGGATGAGGTTACCTCTATTATCGTAATCGCAACCGCAATTTTTGATATCTGTATTTTTCTCGAAATTTCTCCTGTTCCGTTATTGATATCTTCAGTGTTAGCAACCAACATCGGTTCTACTTCTACCGTTTTAGGAAATCCCATCGGAATCCTGATCGCTACCAAAAGCAAACTTACTTTTGGTGATTTTATTGTTCATGCCTTGCCTGTTTCCCTGATTATTCTTATTGTTACCATTTTTATACTGTTGTTCTGGTACCGGCGGTATATAAAAGAGTTATCTTCAAAACTTAAGGGTTATGCCGGGAATGATTTTTTTTCCCTGCTTATTTCTATTCCCCCGGACCGGAAAACAAAAATCAGCATGTTGATCTTTGGCATTACCATATTACTGATTGCTCTCCATGGGGAATTGGAAGTTTTGTTGGGTTTGGAAAAAAATACCTTACTGATAATATTGCCGATGATTTCTGCTGGTATAGTTATGCTGTATCGTCGCGATAAGGCACGGTATTATGTAGAACATGAAGTAGAGTGGAACTCGCTTCTGTTCTTCCTCTTTTTGTTTGCTGAGGCAGGGGTTATGCAAAGTTCCGGCGTGGCTGGAATTATGGCCGAAAAGATTGTCAAATCCGTAGGACAGAACCCGAAAATTCTTTCCGGTGTTATCCTGTTTTCCAGTGGTATCCTGTCCAGTATGCTTGACAATGTTGTGGTGGTATCAACCTATATTCCGATAGTTAAAAATATCGCGGCTCTCCATTCCTGGAATCTGAATCCGGTATGGTGGGCAATCCTATTCGGTGCCTGTCATGGTGGTAATATTACCATGATCGGCTCTACGGCAAACATTGTGGCACTGGGACTCCTGGAAAGAAAGTTTAATATTAAGATAAGATTTTTAGATTGGTTAAAAATCGGTTTGGTGATAGGGTTCCTGGGGATGACTCTCTCCACCCTCTATCTCTTCATCCGCTATTTTTAGAGGGAGAGGGTGGATTTATTGTTGAGTAACCCCTTTAGGCGGCGGAGGACTTTTTCTTTGCCTAAAAGACGGAGGGTTTCAAAAAGGCCGGGACCAACGGTCTTACCGGTAATGGCTACCCTTAAGGGATGAAATACCGCCGAAGTTTTTAATCCCTGGCTGGTACAGTAATCTCTGATTACCGCTTCCAGGCGGCTGATTGAAAATTCGTCTTCTTTCTCCAGAAGGTCGTACAAGTCCTGTAGAGTTTTGTTTACTCCTTCCTTCCGTAAAACCTTGTCTATCGCAGCCGGGTCGTATACGATCTCTTCTTGGAAAAAGAATCCGGCCGCCTCGGGTATGTCGGAGAGTTTCTTAACCCGTTCCCCCAGGATAGTGATAATTTCGCCGAGGTACTTTAAGTCTTCTTCCGAAACCGGTAGGGAGATTAAACCGGCATCCCGTAGAAAAGGCAGGCTTAAAGTTACCAGCCGGTTCAAATCGGTTTTCTGGAGATAGAGTCCGTTGAACCAGGTGAGTTTGTCCAAATCAAAGATTGCGGAGCCTTCTTTACACCGGTCCAAACTGAACTTCCCGATTAACTCTTCCCGGCTGAATACTTCTTTATCCTCGGTAGTTCCCCAGCCCAAAAGAGCCAGATAGTTGAAGACCGCCTCGGGCAAAAATCCCTGGTTTTTCAATTCCCGTAAAGAGGTCGCGCCGTGCCTTTTGGAAAGCCGGCTGCCGTCCGGACCCAAGGTCATCGCCATATGGGCGAATAAGGGGGGTTCTTTTCCCAGGGCTTCAAAGAGCAGAATGTGGCGGGGGGTGTTGGAGATGTGGTCTTCGCCCCTGATGACGTGAGTGATGTTCATCGTGATGTCGTCGCAGACCACTGCAAAATGGAACGAGGGCTTTCCGTCCGATTTCATAATGATGAGGTCGCCCATCAGACTGGTGTCAAAAGTGATTTCACCCCGGATAATGTCAGAGAAGGAGACCTTTCTTTCGAGCAGTTTAAAACGAATAACCGGTTTTCGTCCTTCTTTTTCGTAGGCGGCTTGCCGGTCAGGGGTGAGAGAGCGGCAGCGGTTGTCGTATCTGGGGCTCTCTTTTTTCTTCATCTGTTCCTGGCGTCTTGATTCCAATTCTTCCGGACTGCAGTAACAGAGATAAGCCTTCTCTTCTTTCAGGAGGCGCTGAGCCGCCTCCTGGTAATAGCTGAGCCGTTCTGACTGCCGGTACGGTCCGTACCGACCGCCTTTATCCGGACCTTCGTCCCAGTCCAGACCCAACCAGGCTAAATCCTCATAAATCATTTTTTCGTATTCGGGCCGGCTTCGTTCCAAGTCGGTGTCCTCAATACGCAAAACAAAGGAACCGTGTTCCTTGCGCGCCAGAAGATAGTTAAAGAGCGCGGTCCGGGCGTTCCCGATGTGAAGATAACCCGTAGGACTGGGTGCAAACCTTATCCGCATCATAATTTAAGGATATAGGAATTTCCTTTTTGGTCTGTAGGGGCTTGATTTATCAAGCCCGCGGGTCGGATAAATCCGACCCCTACTTTATGGTAACGACGGCGAAGGAGGCGATGGCGTTTGATTGCCCGATTGCGCCCAATCCTTCCGCAGTCTTGAACTTCAAGCCGACCATTCCCGGTGAAATCTTAAGCGTTTTTGCCAGTCTGGTCCGGATTTCTTCCCGGAAAGGGGAGAGGGCCGGTTTCTCTATGATAACAACCGTATCCACCTGTTTTACCGCCCGCCTTTTTTTCTTTACTATCTTGAGCACGTCCCGTAATATTTTCAAGCCCGGTACGTCCTTCCATTTCGGGTCGGTGTCCGGGAAAATGGTCCCGATGTCCCCGCAGGCGGCTGCGCCCAGGATGGCGTCGGCGAGAGCGTGGCAGAGCACGTCACCGTCGCTGTGGCCTAACGGACCTTTTTCAAAAGGGATTTTGACACCGGCCAAAACCAAAGTCCGTTTTTTGACTAGACGGTGTACGTCAAAACCTATTCCAACAAGCATTTTTTTATCGTGAATATTCAAAAACGTCCTGTCATTCTGAACAAAGTGAAGAATCTATATGGATTCTTCGTCGCTTCGCTCCTCAGAATGACATATTGACTAGGTATTTATTGAAACTGACTGATGGTTTCACGCAGGTCTATCTTTCCTTCGTAAAGCGCCTTACCGATAATTACTCCTTTGAGATTAGGTATGCCAAGACGGTTGAGCGTACGGATATCTTTCATACCTCCGATTCCACCCGCCATCAGGAACGAAACTTCCGGGACCGAGTCTGCGAACATTTTTATCCGGTCAACGTCCGGTCCGGAAAGGGTGCCGTCCCGGTCGGTGGATGTATAAATAATCTGACGGAATCCCATTGCCTGAAACGCCTGAAACAAGACTATTGGTTGCGGCGGCAGGGTTACTTCCCAGCCGCTTACGGCGACCGCTTCTTCTTTACAGTCAATACTGATAATTGTCTTTTCCGAAATCCTCTCCCGTACTATTTCCTGGAGAATGCTGGGAAAAGGGAGAGAGACCTCGTTTAAAAAAGAGGCCAATGATTTAGTATAACCCATGGCGGTATGTTCTTCAAGAATTTTGAGCGCATCCAGAATGGCTGATGTTCCCAGGATAACGTAGTCGGTACCCCGCTGCAGAACCTTTTTTATCTCATTCATCGTTCTGATGCCGCCGCCCAATTCAATTTCAATATTCAGGCTGCGCTTTTCGTCCAGTATCCGGTTTAAGAGAGTGGTCTCTTCAGACCCCCGGGTTCCCTCCCGGGCTGCGGATAAGAAGACCAGGTGAATACGTTTAGCGCCGGCAGACGCATATTCCCGGAGAATCCGGAGAGGTTCTAAATTATAGTCGGTAACCTCTCCGTAATTACCCCTGGTTAGCCGGACCAGACGGTTTCCGATAATATCAATGGCCGGAATGATTAACATAGGTTAAGGGGCTGTCGTAGAATAAAATTGACTATTTGGAGTCCCTGCTTTGAGGTTAGTGCAAGGCGCGACAAAGGTTTTGTGCCCCCTGTGGCACATAACCGAGGAGCAACGCCGCAATGACCCAAAGATGGGACTCCCCATAAAGGGCCAGGCCGCTTTTGGGCTATGACTGCGTCGCTCATTGCTTGCGTACCACAGGGGGTACGCCATCTTCTTCGCTCCTTGTCTCGCTCCAAAATCGCCTCTGGCAAATAATCAATTTTATTCTACGACAGCCCCTAATCCTTCCACTACCAGTTCCACTTTCGGGTAGAGGACCGGTTTTGAAAAGGTAACGGAGGGAAATTTCACCCGGTCTTTTTCGGTGATAAGCATAAAATCAACTTCTCCCAGGGGGATTTTTTGAATCTCTTCTTTCCGGTAAAAGTGATGGTCGGGAAAGAGAGTTTTGCCCTTTACCTTAATCCCGAGGATTTCCAGTTTTTTCAAAAATGTTTCCGGTTCACCGATTCCGGTACAGACCCAGACTTTTTTTCCGGTCAGGTCCCGGGCAGGAATCGTTTCTCCGGATAAGGAGTAAAAGTTTGGATAAGAATAATAACTTGTTACCACCGATGCGGCCGGGTTAAATCGTAAAAGTTTTTTTTGAAAGCCAAGAAGGTCCGGTTGAGTTACCAGGTCAGTATGGTTGAACCAGAAAACGTCAGCCCGCTTTAAATTATGCAGAGGTTCTCTTAAAGGGCCGGCCGGCAAAAGGGCGCCGTTGCCTAAACCGGAGTAACAATTGAATACCAGTATGTTATGGTCCCGAATCAGACGCAGATAATGGAAGGCGTCATCCAGGATAATGACTTCCGCCGCAAATTGGGTGAGAGCAATCCGGGCCTGTTTTTCTCTGCGTCGTCCGGACAAAACCGGAATCCCGGGCAGGCCCTGCGCCAGAAGGTAGGCTTCGTCGCCGGCCTGCCGGACATCAACCAGAATTTTTTTGCCGTTGGAAACGACCAGACCGTCACGCCGTCCGCTTACACCGTGACTGATTACCACTACCTTTTTACCTCTTTTTGTAAAGTAGTTCGCTAAATAACGGGTCAGCGTGGTTTTGCCGGTGCCGCCGACGGTAATGTTGCCCACGCTGATTACATAAGCCGGAACTTTTATCGGCTTTAAGAAGCCTTTCTGGTAAAACAGACGCCGGCTTTCTGAGATTAAGTAATAGAGAGGTATTAGTACGGATAACATAAATGACTGTTAAAAGAGGGTTGCCTGCTTGGCGCCGGGTTCCATCGGGATTTCCACCTTGCCGAACTCGCCGTCGTATCCGGGTTCCACCCTGACCTTTCCCTTTCGGACCGCCAGGATGGCGGCGGCGATTCCCGAATCTATTTTGTTGGTTATTTCGTCTTCCGAAAGAGAAAGGAGAATCTCAAATTCCGGTGCCACGGTCCGGGTTAATTTCTGGTACTTCTCCACAACGGCTGGACTATCCACGGGTTTCTTCAGGGCAACGGCAATGATTTGGTTCAGAGGCACCAGCCGTTTAAAAGGGATGGCGTTTTCCGGCGTCCGGCCGTCAGGCTTGTCCGCCAGGTCTATTACCCGATGGAGAACGCCTACGGTTACCTTCCGGCCGCAGACCGGACATTTGTTCTGTTTGACCTTCGCTTCTTCCGGCGCCAGAGACGATTTACATAAGCGGTGTCCGTCATAATGGTATTTCCCCTCTTCCGGAAAGTATTCCACCGTATAGAGAAACCTGGTTTTATCCTTAGTTTGGAGGACTTCCCGAATCTGGGGGTAATTTAAAGGCTGACTGAATACGTTGGCTTCCCGGCCGATTTTGGCCGGGGAATGGGCATCAGAGTTGGAAATCAGGGAATAACGGTCCAGGGCGGAGACACGCCAGTTCATCTCCGGGTCGCTGGAAAGACCGGTCTCTAAAGCGAAGATTTCGGAAAGGTTTTTGGGGAAACATTCTTCCATCCGGTTAAACCCGCTGTTGGAGCCGAAGAGAGAGAAGTGGGGGGTCCAGATGTGCGCGGGTACGACAAACCCTTCCGAAGACACTTTTTTTACCATCTCCACCAGGTTATCGGCCGAGAGTTGAAGCATGGGGCGCCCGTCCGATTCCATGGAACCGTAAGCGGCCAATTTCAAGGTCAGCCGGTAAGCCGTCTCAAGGCTGGGCAAAAAGATGATATTATGGATTCGCTTCATCGCACTTTTGTGTTCAAAGATATTACAGACCTCCGTGGTCAGGATGAATTTGAGTCCGGCATAGGTGTAGATTCCGGGTTCATCCGGCTGTAACTTATTTTTCAATTCGGCAAACCACAAGGGGTGGGTGAAGTCGCCGGTTCCTAAAAGGGATATCCCTTTTTCCCTGGCTGACTGCGCCAGGTGTTCCAGGTC
>JAZDPL010000093.1:0-13905 GCA_043797665.1 Candidatus Omnitrophota bacterium | reverse complement strand
GAGTTGTTTTGCAATCAAAATTGTAGGGGTCGGATTTATCCGACCCGCGGGCTTGATAAATCAAGCCCCTACCTTGAATGTTGAATACAAACATTTTTAATGTCCCAATGCCCCGTGCGGAAGCACGGGGTAATTTACTTTTTTTGTGTGTTGGCCGTAATGAGCATAAACCAATTACTTGCGATGCGCGCCTTAACGCATTTCCCCTTTATTGTGAAAGCGATTTCCTCCAATGACCCTTTTCTGATATCACAGAAATAGACGGCGGCAGGGCGTTTGCCCGTATGCGGGAACGTTACGTCAAATGCGGCCACTGTTTTTTTAAGGTCCACATCCCGGATGTCCTGCAGTTTATGCATGTCGTCAAAGAGGGGCCGGGCGCCGATGATAACGTCCAGGCCGCGTCCGCTGAAATGCCGGCAGAACACGTCTGTGCGGCTTACGATTGGATTTTCGTGGGAGGCATCTCCCCATCTTATGATATCGCCAACCGGAAACCGCGCCCTGCGCCATTTCTCATCCAATTCAGAGAAGTATCCTCCCGGCGTGTTTCCGCCGAAGCCGCCGGGGTATCCCGTCAGGGACGCCGCGACCGGCCCGGACGGATTGTGCACAATGAGAAAGTATTCGGGAACCGCTACGCGCATCGGAGAAACGTCCCGTACCGCCGCCAGCGGCGATACGTGCCACAACTGGGTCAGGGCGCCGTTGAAATAACGGCAGTAAAAATCGACGGGCGTCTCGGTGGTCAGGAGACAACCGGGATTTACTTTCTTGACCGCGCGGGCGATTTTTTCCATGAGTTCGCATGTCCACCGGTTGAAATCAAAGGGGTTTTTATGCCGGTGCTGCGGGTTGTGGCATTCGCGAACCTGCCCGCCGAACGAATCGATTCTCACGCCGTCGGCGCCGGTCTCCCTTACAAGCCGTGCCGCGGTCCCGGCAAGATGGTCCTGCCAGCCCCTGGCGCCCGGGCACATCTGCATCCAGCCCGGATGATTAATATAATCCGTCTGCCATGTCCCGTTCTTTTCCATGATAACCCAGTCGGTCACCCTTCTGTTGAGCGCCAGGTCGCTGTCGGCGGGACACACGTATCCGTCAATATAGAAGGTGAAGTGAGAACCCATCCGGTGAACTTCCGTTATCGCTTTTTTCAGAAGGGCTTTCCCCCCCAGGTCTTCCCTGATAATATTATCCGCATCGGTATGCGTCATTTCTTTTCCGGAGGCGGTTTTTCCCATGGAGCCCCGGCAGAAGAAGGCAAATTCAATGGTATCTGCGTGCAGCCGGCGGTAAACGTCCGGCAATTCGCGGAAACTTTCCATGGGATTTGCCAACCCTTCAGTCGGGTAGCCGGTCATATCCTGTCCTTTTTTGACAAACCACTGTCCTACGTGGCTGTCCATTTTTTTCACCCATTCCGGATGCCGGACGGGTTTGGCCGCTCGGGCGAACCACGCATGATAAGCGAGAGCCGTTTCTTTCCACCCTCCCTCATATATCAGTATTTCTGAAGGGGGCAGCGTTCTTGATTCGCCCGGCTCCAGGGTTTGCGGAGGGAAATAGCGGATTTCGACGGAAGGTTTGTCGTAGAGCATCTCCTTGTTGGAAAAATCCCCGTCTTGCACGATAAACCCGAACGCGTCCCGGCTTTTCTCATCAAATATACATCCCCACTGCATGCTCATCTGGTAGCCATGACCGTAAATCCCACCTCTTCTTGACCAGAGGGGGAAGATGTAGCCGGCCTGTTCATTAGCCACCATCAGGTTATCCCGGCCATTTCCCAATCGAAGTCCGCAGATGAAGGGAAACGCAACCATGCATGACATGGGGGTTTTTCCGGTATTGGTAATCGTCAGGTTCCATGCGCTGCGTGTGCTTCCCGATTTAAGGCGGACTGAGAGCTCCGCTTTCCATAGGCCGGTATTCTCCGTGTAGATAATCTTCAGGAGGTGGGAATTGCGGGTCTTTACCCTGCGGAACTGCATAATAGAACATTCTCCGGGAGAAAACGTCTTGCGCGAAATTGTCCCGGGGTTGGAACCAGAACGAAATCCGTCGCGGTCGCAGGTAAGTTCAAAATCCTGGAAAAAATCGTAATAAACGGCAAATGGATTCCCCTGCCGGCCGGGTTCGTTCAAGTACTCGTTCCCGGTGCGCAAGTTTCTGATGCTGACGAGTTCTCCGCAAGATGCCTCAAACGAGAATTCCAACAGACCGTTTGAGATTTTTTCCACGTTGCCGGTTTTCTCCATGCAGGCGCTCCTTTTTTTGTTTATAGAGGGCTTATCTGGGTAGGGCCGCGACGTCCACCAGTTGTTTGTTATCGAAAAGTTTTACGCAGGCGGCAAGATGGTTTGTTCCCTGACTGAGGTCGAAAGAGTTTCCCTCCGGGGAGGCCGGCTGGCTCGCAATCTCTCCGCCGGAACTGTCGCACAGCGCCACACGGTAACTTTCCCCGGGTGATTTCATGCGAACCGTAACCAGGTTCTTCTCAACGGAAATTGACACTTGTTTTGGCAACCTGACGATCCAGGCCGTTTCGTTCCGTTCCAGATAAAGCGCCACGGAGTATTCGTTTCCTTTTTTTTCGGGTTCGCAGGACCGGCAATTCGTCAGGTCGAAAAGATGCTCGCCGGGATTCAGCGCCAACCTCAGGACCGGTCCGCCGAAGGAATGGCCGGTGCCGTTGAAGATAGTGTAAATGGTCTTTCCTCCGCCGGTGAACCGGTTGGCATAGATACGCTTTGACGGCGTGGGAATAAGGGGTTGGCAATCGCGGCTGTCAAATACGGCGGAGTTTTCATGAAAAAGGGCGTATTCCTTTTGTCCGTAGACGGGAACCGAGTCCCATCCATATACGGAGACGGCGTTCCACAGGCGCTTGTTGAACTTTGGGTCGCCGGCCATGGATTCAACAAGTTCGTACACCTTGCATTCCGGGAAGTAGAAGCGCTGGAGATTGCACTCGAGCGGACGCAGAGGTGTGGCATCGTAGGATTTCATGTCGTACGCGAGGGTGCCGTCGAGGAATTGCCACATGAAATCATATCCGGGAAATTCCGTCATCAGGATTGATTGCGGTTTCGCTTCGTTCATGGATGAGCGCGCCAATCTGCAGGTTTCCGCAATGGCGCGCATCTCCGGCCAGCCCGGTATTTCGGCAAAAGTGTGTTTATGTACCTTGCTGTAACAGGTGAACGCTTCCGCAACGCCGTATTCGTCGAACCGAATGCCGTCGGCGCCGGTCTCCCTCATCAGGCGGCCGGCCGTATCGGCGACGAACTGGCGGTAGTCAGGAATGTCATGGCACATCCTCCAGGAGTCATAGTCCTTGCGCGGCGCGCCGTCAGGCATGATAACGGCGAATTCCTTTCCTAATTTCTTCCCCACTTTCGTATTGTCGTCGGCGATACCCGGGCACGTGTAGAGGAGTGCTTTCACGTCCTTGTCCTGGTACGTCTTAATTGCCTTTTGGAAAGCGGGCAAGCCACCCCAGCGTTCATTGTAGCCGTCGTAATCACCGCGGGCCAGTGTATACATGACCTGCCCGGTTGCGGGGTCGGTAACGAATCCGCGCGATTCATCAACGGCAATAATCGGTTGTTCCCACGGGCCCAGGGTAGTCCAGTTCCACCACGACCATAATTCCAGGAGGTCGCAGAAAGGCGGAATGATGTCGGTACGGTATTTCCCGTCGCGGTAAAGCTCATTGGCGCTCCTCCAGCCGACGCACTCCATGGTCAGCACCGGTTCCAGCGCAGAGGGATACGGCCGGAACTTCCAGACCCGGTGAGCCCAGTCCGCATATGATTTCATTGCCTCATGCCAGTCGCCGCCATGGGCTGCAAGTAAGACGTCCGGTAACGTGAAATTTCCTCCGGGCGGCCTGGTCCGCTGTATGTAATCGCAGCTCATCCCGGTCCCGGGGACCGTATCCAGGGGGTTGGCCATCTTCAGGTCGGTTTTGACCGCCGGGTCCGCCGCGGCATCGTCAAAAACGCCTTCCTTTCGTCCGGGTATCCATTTCCTCAGGGAAAATACTTTGTATCCGCCGTCGGTATCATCGGTCCGCAGGTACAATCCGGCCCCGCGTTCCGGGCTGAAGAGGTCCAGTAATTGGAAGTTGCCGCCGGTACTGCCGTATCCTTTCCGGACCAAAACCGGCAGGTCGGCGATTGCGCCGCCTTTCCAGGGAAAGAAATAGTAATCTCCGGCGGGGTCGTTTGAGATGCCCAGACCGGAAAGATTGGGAAAAGAGACCTTAAAATCCACATTCTCCGTTCCGGTGTTTGTGACCTTCAACCCGAACCGAATGTCCTCGGTCTCCGCGGAAGCGGTGAAGAGGACTTCCAGCGGCGCCTCTTTCAGGGTGAGGACAGCCGTGAAACCTCTGGGAGTCCGGATGATTTCCCGGCAGAGGAAGTCAGAACTGCCCGAATACCGTTCACCGGCGACCTCAACCACGAACAGGTTAATCTTTTCCGGGTTGCGAATCATCTCGGAAGCGGCATACTCATTGTAAAGTGAGACAAGATTAAGGTGTTCCGCAGCGGTGAACCGGCACCGGATGGCGGCATTTTGAAGCGAGATAACCTTATTCTCTATTTGGCATGAAGGCGTTCGGTTAGCAGGAGAGCCGGCCGGCCGTGATATACGGGGACACATGTCAACCGGTGGTTCCGGTTGGGGATGATAAGAAATGGCCGCATCGACGACAACTTCCTGCAGGACCGCCGATGCGCCTGCAGGGGATATGATAAGCCCCGCCGGTTGCCAGGGCCGGTTTGCCGGGAGCGCGGCAGTGAGAGGGGAGGGGCCGGTGGTCGTCTGGCTCAGGTCGCCCTTTTTGTTGAGCCAGGCGAAAGAAATTTCTCCTTTTGTCTTCACGCTGACGGTTAACGGGTGAAGCGGGTCAAACCGGCCGGGACTCCATTCCATGCGGGCAGACGCCCCCCGATTAAGAATCAGCCCGGTTTCAGTACGTGTTCCGTCGCGGTTTCCGGCATAAAGTATCAGGCTATCCGGGTCGGAAAACTCTTGACTTGAACCGGGCCGCCACCTTGCTTCCGTCGAAGTGTCTCCGGTGAAAAGATAGATTCTCACCAGGTACTCGCCGTTGCCGCCCGGTATTGTCAACTCGTCCTGCGTCCATCCTGCGCCGCCGTTGAAACTGACGAAACTGTTGCCCCGGCGGACGGAATTGTCGATACCAAGATAGAGGTAATCGTCATCCGGCTTGGTATCGTTTGCGGCAGAAGACGCTTTCCTGATTATAATTTCGTTGTTCCCTTTTGTGAACTCCTGCTTCGGGATAACAAAATCATACCAGTTCCACACGGGACCGGCACCTGCGTTGGGTAAGGCAGGTGCTCCCGAATTTGTCCGGTAACGATGGACGTTGCCGTTGACTTCTACTTCAAAAGATTCGTCCAGGCCGTCACCGCCATAGTCCAAAACCATAAAGAATGCAGATATCCGTATTTCTTTGGTTGCCTGCCACACGTCTTCCGGCAGCGAGGATAAATCAAGGACTTTTTTCGCCCAGTAATCGGGACCGTTCTGGTGTGTTTCGCCCATGCCGGTGGACCAGGCACGGTTTGTGGGGGTGTTTCCATCGTCGTCGTGTATCAGGTAGACCTTTTTGCCTATTTGTTCGTAGAGAGATGGTCCCGCTCCCAGGTGTCCGGCAGGCAGCAGACAGAAAATACAGACCGCGATTGTTTTTATCAGCCGCAATTTCATGCTATTGGTCTTCATCGAATCCTCCTTGACGCGCCAAAAAACGGTAGAGGCAGGCAGTATTCCTTTTGACTTCCGTATCATCTGCCTCTCTACCGTTTTGCCGACCAAGCGCAATGCGTTTTTTAGAGTCCTGTTGCCTGCAAGTCCAGCCAGTGATAGGTATTGTGCAGGGTCGAGTATGTGCAACTTTCCGCGTGACCATCACCAAAGAGGACGTTGGCCATTCCGTTGTGATTCAGGTATATTCTGCTGCTGCCCCCCGATTCCCTGGGGCTGTCCAGGTAGTATTCCTGTTTTCCGAAGTCGGCATTGGCCGTGTTGGTCATTATGCTGTCTGCAATAAGAATAAACTGGGCTGCATTCCCGCCGGCGTCGTTGGTTGGGTCAGTGGTCACAATGGGGTTGCTGCCGATGCGATAGTAAACCGGGTTACCGGTTGGATTGTTGAAGCACGCCCGTGTCCCGTACGTGTTCCAGTGTGACCACCACGTCTTTGGTTTTGTGGTTGGACAGACGAAAACACTTGGCTGGCCGGACTTTTGAGCGCCGACGTAACCGGCATTGATAAGGACGTCGGACCAGGTGGTCTTATCAGCCGGGTTATACCCGCCAAAAGGCGACCATCCGTCGAAATCCTCCGCATATATCCTGTATATCTGTCCCAGTTGTTTCAGGTTGTTGATGCACATCGCCTGTTCTTCTTCCTCCCTTGTCTGGCTGAGCGCCGGCAGCAGCATTCCCGCCGGTATTAAGATGACGGCGATTATCACCAGCAGTTCCGTCCGTGTGAAGCCATGTCGTATTTGCGATACGGCCGTTCTGTTCCCTGGGGCGGTTCTTCTTGACACCATTGCTCCTCCTTGTAAAAGCGGGAATAACCGTTTTTTTACAACCCCGTATTTTTTAAAGTCCCGTTGCTATATTCCACCAGGAATAAGGATTGTTCAGCGTCGAGGGTGTGCAACTTTCAACGTGTCCGTCGCCGAAGAGGACGTTGGCCAAGCCGCTATGGGCTACATATACTTGATACGCCGCCGGCTCGGAGTAACCCAGGAGACCATAGACCTGCCATCCATAACCACCGTAACCCGGGTTTGTCTCCAAGCTGTCCGCAAGCAGGAGGAATTGGGATGCGTTTCTGGCCGGGTCGCCGGGGTCGGTGCAGATAATGGGGTTGCCGTCCAAACGGTAATAATCCGCAGCTCCGCTTCCGGTTGCGCGCATTCCGTAAGTGTACCAATGTGAATTCCATGTTTTCGGCATTATGGTCGGGCAGACAAGCAAACTTGACCGGCCGGAAGTTTGAGCGCCGATATATCCGGAGCTGATGAGCACGTCATTCCAGGTTGCGGCGCCATTCCATGCGGCAGGTGACCATCCCTCGTGATCCTGCGCATACATCATAAACACCAATCCCAGTTGCTTCAGGTTGTTGATGCACCTTGCCTGCCTGGCTTTCTCTCTTGCCTGGCTGAGCGCCGGTAGCAGCATTGCCGCCAAAAGCGCGATTATCGCGATGACCACCAGAAGTTCTATCAACGTGAAACTTTTCCGTCCGCGTATTTTTCTTCTCCGTTCCATCACACCCTCCACAATTTTTTATCCGTTTCTATTGTTCTTCTCAGGATAGGAAAGAGTATTGAGTTCCTCAATCTTGGAAATAACGATTTCTTTTTTTTCTGCGAGGGGAAATCCACAGGAGCCCCGGATGAGAAATTTAGTTGGGATGGTTGGTTTTTTATCCCCAACGTCCTCTCCATTCAATGTCCGGAATAACATCCGCGCCGCCCTTTGAGCCAATTCAACTACTGGTGTATACAGAACCGTAATGTTCTGAGGCAAAAACGGGTCACCGGCACTGCTCACATAGCCGATAAGGGCTAAATCTTTTGGCAGGGAGAGCCGCATTTCCGCGATTAAAGACAAAGCCCCTGCGGTCAGTTGGGAACCCCGGGTGAGTAAGACTTCAGGTTTATCGGCGGTTAAAATGTTTTTTGCCAGGAGGTATCCGGCCTCTTTTTCGGAAACTTTCTGGAAGACATAACTGCCGGTGAGATTATAATTGGAACATAAAATATTAAAGGTTGATTCCAGCGCATAGTCCTCTTCACTGCTCAGAAGGCTGATTTTGCGGTAGCCAAGGTTTGCTAAATGTTTCAGTATTAAGTTCAGGGAATAGAACTTATCGGTAAGAATACAACAGATGTCCTCACCCGGCAGGTCACAGTTAATCCAAACGAAAGGGATGTCGGTTTCTTTAAGAAGCATTATGTCGCTGGTGGGCATACGACTGGCCAAGATGAGACCGTCCAGTTTTTTATTCTTAATGTTTTTCCAGAAGAGGGTGTGTTCTTCAAGGTGGGGGTTGCTGGAAGGCGTGGTAAATAATTGAAGGTTAAAGTTCAGGGTATGGCTTTCCTGGGAGATGCCCTTGATTACCTCGGAAAGGAAGGGACTGGAGATGTTGTACATATCTAAAAAGGTCACGCCGATAGTTCTGGTTTGGGGCCGGGTATAATTTTCTACCAGTTTATGCCAGTTTTTCAGGTAAATACCTTTGCCGGGTCGGCTGTAGACCACGCCCTCGTTTTTCAATTTTTCTACCGCTTTAACTACTGTAACTACACTTACTCCGTATTTATTTGCAATTTCTAAAAAGGTAGGTAGTTTACCAAGGTCATTTTTGGGTTGAGATACGAAATCTTTGACCAGAGCATCTTTCACCTGCAGGTAGAGCGGTGTTTCCGACTGGAAATCCAATCCCATTTGTTCCATTCTGCTATTGTTATACCCTAATAATGCCGAGTTTGTCAAGTTCGTACCCTGAGAGTACCGGAAAAGGATTGAGATTCTTTCGTCCCTGCATGCATAAGGGGCTCAGGATGACAGGTTTTCAGGGAAGGGGTTAAGGGAGGTGGAGGCCCTGGAAAATGAGGGTGGCGACGCCCGCGCCCAGGATACCGCCGTAAACAACCTCTAACCAGGTGTGGACACCCCGGCGCACCCGGCTCTGTGCCACCAGTATGGCTAAGGGTAAAGCCATGGCGGTAACCAGCGGGCTGCCGGTGGCGAAGAAGATGGAAGAGACCAGGGCAAAGGAGAGCGCAGCGTGTCCGCTGGGCATTCCGCCGTGGAAGAGGGACCTGGAGTGGAGCATAACCTTGAGGGCAAAGACCAGGGCGATGGTTCCTAAGAGGGCGATAACCGTAAGGTACCAGGGGCATCGTGAAATTGCCGTCAGGGCGATCTCCGCTTTTACCGGCAGGTGGGTACCCAGGATAAGGTAACCGATTAAGAGGGAAACGAACGCGGTTATCAAAACGCAGGCCGCACCCACGTTCTTGATTTCCCGGATTCTTCGGTTGTGGTCCGGGATTATTAGGTCAGATAGTTTTTCCATGGCGGTATTGACCATCTCCGCCACCAGAACTGCGGTAACCACCAGGAGCAGTGCGTAGAATTCTACCAGGTTTAAGTCCAGAAAGAACGAGCCGAAGAGGACGCAGAAAGCGACTATCAGGTGGATGCGGAAGTTCCGTTCCTGCCGGACACAGAAGAGCAAGCCCCGGAAAGCAGAATCAAAACTATCCAGAAGTGAGAACTCCTTATGCCTCTTTTCGTCCATATTCCCTGTATGCTGCTCTTACAATGCGTTCGGTTTCCGCAAACATCCGCCGACGCTTTTTTTCGGTGCGGTCATCGTAACCCGCCAGATGGAGAAAACCGTGGACGGCTAATATTAACAACTCTTTTTCCAGGGGATGGTGATATTCCTTTGCCTGGGATTTGGCCCTCTCCACCGAGATTAAAATATCCCCTTCTCCCGGTCCCAACCGGAAACTGATAACGTCGGTACTTCCCTCCCTTTCCAGAAACTTCCGGTTATAAAGAGTAATCTTTTTATCACTGACCAGGATGATGCCGATCTTGGGGGTTGTCGCAGACAACCCCTTACAGAACTCAAGCCCGGATACTTCAAGCGCTCTCTTTATCTTCTGACGGAGACTTTTTACGTCTACCTTTACCTTGCGCTGGAGGTTTTGCAAGTAAATCCCGTCTTTTTCGCTTCTCATTTTCATAAGCGCGGATGATTTCGCGCACTAAGGGGTGACGCACCACATCCTCTTCGCCGAAATAGACAAACTGAATTCCCGGGATGGTCTTCAAAAAACGCTCAATGTCTTCAAGTCCCGAGATTACTTCCATCGGCAGGTCGGACTGGGTTACGTCTCCGGTGATAACCGCTTTTGACCCCACACCTAACCGTGTCAGGAACATCTTCATCTGGTCCGGCGTGGCGTTCTGGGCTTCGTCAAGGATGACAAAGGCTTCCGAGAGGGTCCTGCCCCGCATATAAGCCAGGGGTAGAATCTCCACGATGTGGTGGTCCATCAGGCGCCGGATTTCCTCAGGCCAGACTAAGTCGTAGAAGGCATCGTAGATGGGCTGAAGGTAAGGCTTAATCTTCTCCTCTAAGTCGCCGGGAAGGAAGCCTAACTTTTCTCCGGCTTCAATGGCGGGCCGGGAGAAGATGATTCGTTCCACCTGATGTTTTCGCAGGCTTTCGATGGCTAAGGCGACCGCTAAGTAGGTCTTTCCGGTACCCGCCGGTCCGATTCCTACCACAATATCCCTCTGCCGGACAGCATCTACGTAAGCCTTCTGTCCGGCTGACTTGGCGTTGATATTCCGGCGCTTGGAGCCGATGTAAATGCTCTCTTCTTCCTCAGCCTCCGGCCGGTCCGGCATATCCAGAATCGGGGATTTTTTGTTGACGATGCGGTCAAGCCGTTCCTCTATCGCCGACTGGGTCATCAGCACTTTTTTGCGGGCACCCTTAATGATTAGTTCATTCCCTCTGCCCGCAATGGTTACGCCGAACTCCTTTTCCAACTGCCGGATATTATGGTCAAACTGCCCAAAGAAGGTGCGTGCTAATTCCTGGTCAACAATCAAAACCCTTTTCATATGAAAAAAGGTAAATATTCAGTAAACACCTGGAAACGGCCATCACTGAGTATTTACCCTTCTCTGTAATCTTCGGAATTATTTTTGCTCTCTCGGAATAATTAATTTCTGACCCGGATAGATGAAGTTGGGGTCCTTAATCTTCCCGCGGTTTGCCCGGTAAATCTTCTTCCAATCCTGGCTCTCTCCGTAGACCCCTTCTTTACCGGCAATCTTAATCAAGAAGTCACCCTTCTTAACCAGATAGAACTCCGGCGGTTTTATCTTCAGTTTTTCCACCTCTTCTTTCAGGGTTGTCACGTCTTTCTCTATCTGCTGGTCTTTCTTTTCCAGGTTAAACCGGGTGCGCGCCAAATCCTCGTTCATCTGCTGGTTAACTTCGTTGACCCGGTCAATAGAGCGGTTAGCCTGGTCAATGGATTCGTTAGCCTTGGAGATGGCATTGTTGGCAGATTCAATCGCCTTTTCGCTGGTGGTTTTAGACTGGGCAGACTCTTCCTTTGACTGGTTGGCAACCTCTTCCGCCTTTTTACTCACCTCCATCGCGGTCTCTGCGGTCGCCTTTGCCTTGGCCGCATCCAGTTCCGCTACCGTGGGTACGGATTTAATGACCGCTGATGTATCTGCTTGTTTAGACTTACGCGGCTGACGTATGAGGTTTGGGCTGGACGTATCCTCTGGAAAGGTTCCCTGGGGAGCGCGTTGCAGGTCAAGGTTACCCGGCTGGAAATTTTCTGAAGGACCGCCCACCAGATAACCGTCGGCACCGCCTTCGCCGAAGGCTGGCACCACGCTCCAGCGCTGAAGATTTGGCGTGTAAGCGATCAGCAACGTTAAGCCCAGACAAACGCAAAATGTCTTTCCGGTCATATTCCCCTCAATTTACTATTTTACCGTAGCCGGGGCGCCCTGTCAATTCTTCCAAAGAAAAGGTATAATACCAACGGCAGTATACACGGGAGGAGGTGAGAAAGATGATGGAAGTAAAACATTTTATGGGCGGGACGACCCGGAGCGGCGTGAAATTTGTGGAGGATGAAATAAATGCATGGGTTAAAGAGCAAAATATTACCGATATAAAATTCATTAACGAAACCTTCGGTCAGGCGCCGACCGGAATGAGCGGTGCTCCGGAAAATGTCATCTTTATTTCTGTATGGTACGAAAAGACCGGCTGAACAGCGATGAATTCAAAGGTCTACCGCGCCTGTAGCTCAGCCCGGATAGAGCAAGGGATTCCTAATCCCTGTGCCGCAGGTTCAAATCCTGCCAGGCGCACATGTAAGCTTCCTGAAAGGCAGGATTTGAAGCAAGGCACGGCAAGGGGTGCAGGGGAAGAGGTCTTCCCCTGCGATTTTCGGTTCGGGGATAGATACCAGAAAGGGAAGCCCCCTTTCTGGAACGGAGCGTTTTAGGCGGATGTTCAGACCTGGCAGCGCAAGACTGCCCAGGTCTATCCGCCGGATGCGAAGT
Organism: Candidatus Omnitrophota bacterium; assembly: GCA_043797665.1. GTDB lineage: Bacteria > Ratteibacteria > UBA8468 > MWAK01 > MWAK01 > CAZVUE01. Next base: position 1,713 of record JAZDPL010000093.1, on the reverse strand, counting down.
TGTGCCGCAGGTTCAAATCCTCTCAGGCGTACCGTTAATCTTCCATGTCTGTAATTTGATGCAGCCGTCGGTTCTCTTTAGGCGTCCAAAAGCGCCGAATCAAGTTTGCTTTTGAAACGCGCCGGGATGGGCCAGCTCAATCAACCGGGTCCGCGGATTGAGGACGTATTCCACGCCGTTCAGTAACCAACGCCCCTCCGCGAGCTTCCGGGGTCGTCCATACTCCCGTGAAGTAGCTCCATGGAGCCGGACCATATCCAGCCCGAAAAATTTTGCGACCTGAAATTGCGCCTGCGCTTATGCTTCGAGCGGCGTACGGTCCTGTTGCCGCTGGTTAATCGCATCCAGTATCCGTTTTGTCGATCCGGTCATCAGGGGCTCCATCACCCGATGATATTACCACCCTATCAGAAGATTGGTCAAGAGTATGTGCTGGCAGCACAAGGATATGTTATAATAAGTATGATATGAGCAGATACCTCTACGCAAAGGTCAAAAATGATATCCGGAAGAATATCGAAACCGGAGTTTTTAAAGAAGAGGAGTACCTCCCTTCGGAAAAACAGCTGTGTGAGAAATACGCCGTAAGCCGGATTACCGTACGGCGGGCAACAGCAGAACTTGCCCGCGAAAACCTTCTTATCCAGCAGCGCGGCAAAGGGGTACTCGTTAAGAGAAGGTGCTATCCCTCGGGGTCTCTTACATTCCTTGCGCTCCTGCCTCTTTCCGTCAAGACCTTTTTTTATGATGAATTTTTCGGAAGCGTGTGGAAAGGAATGGACGAAGAGGCAAACCTCTTCGGATATAATCTTATCTTCACAACGCATTCCCGTTACTTGAAGCATAAGAAAGAACTGGTTGACTCTATCGACCCCAAAAGAATTTCCGGGGTGCTTGCGGTAGACGTAACACACGAGGTGGACCTGGATGCGCTTCTGGATTTGCACGAAACGGTTCCGGTTATGCTCATAGACTACGCCGACGATAATTTTTCTTCGGTGGCGAGCGATAATGTCGGCGGTGCGTTCGAAGCCGTTCAATATCTGATTTCCCTCGGACACCGGAAGATTGCATGCGTGACAATTCCCTGTTTTGGAAACAGTTACCCGCTTCGGGTCGAGGGGTACCGGCAGGCATTGGAAGTTTTGCATATCCGGGACGTTTCCGTATTTTCGCCGGACGAGGTAAAAGTTATGGGAAGAGGAACCAGGGAGGCGGAAAGACTGGGATACGAGGTGTGCCGCAAACTCTTAAAAGAAAAGGCCGGGATAACCGCGATCTTTGCGGTGAGTGACGGCGCCGCCCTTGGAGTTATGAAGGCACTGCAGGAGCAAAAGATTAAAGTTCCCGGGGAAATAAGCGTTATCGGATTTGACGGTATCGCAGACGGCAGATATTCAAAACCGCCGTTGGCCACCATGGACGTCCCGAAGGAAAAGATGGGTAAGCTCGCGGTGCGCGGCTTAATTCACATGATACGGAAACCGGGTACGGCACCCAGGCATATATTGCTCCCGCCTCAACTGGTTACCGGGGGTTCAGTAATCAGGAGATAATCAAAAACATCAAAAACCCAATAATTTCTGATTAAGCCGAAAGGCTAATCCCTGTCTTATATTATATCGCATCCTCCCTCCAAACTTGACACAGGTTTTTATTTATGTTAAAATCCTAATAGTAAATAAAATAGTATACAAGCGGAATATATGGAGT
>JAZDPL010000091.1:0-39644 GCA_043797665.1 Candidatus Omnitrophota bacterium | reverse complement strand
CGGGCACAATGCTACTTTTTAAGTAGGGTTCTGCCAGAGGGGTTTTGTCGCTAATATTATATGCAATTTTCATAGTAGTTACAAGCTAATCCGGCTATTTATTGTTAAAGGAAATATCATTTTTCACGCTTTTTTCAGGTGATACCTAATTATTATATCTAAATTCAAGTAGAATTACGAGGCGGGAATGGTATGGAGGAAGTTTTCAACTTCTTTTCGGGTGGGAATACCGGCCCGGCCGCCTAACTTCGTACACTTGAGAGCCGCAGACGCATTGGCAAAAGAAGCGGTTTTTTTCAGGGGCCAGTTCTGCAACAGTCCGTAGATAAAGGCACCGTGGAAGACATCCCCCGCACCGGTGGTGTCCACCACCTTCACCTTAAATGATGGCGTTATAAATTCCTCATCGGTGGTTTTTACCAAACAGCCCTTATCACCTAAAGTTATTACCACTGCCTTTGGCCCGAATCTCAAAATTTGAGCGCAGGCTTTTCCGGGTTCACCGGCAAAATACCGGCTGAATTTTTCCGAGCCGATTACAAAGTCTGCTTTCTTTACCAGACCCTCGGTCCGTTCGTTCAGGTCATCCACGTCCAACGTGGTCAAAACACCGGCCTCCTTTGCCCATTCTATCGCGACAAGTCCGGCTTCAGTTTCATACTGGTCTAAATGAAGAACCCGGCTGGAGGTAATCAATTTTTTGTTCAGTTCCTCCGGTTTAAGAAGGGAGGCATCGTGGTAAAAAAAGATGGTTCTTTGACCGGTCTTCTCTTCCACCGCACAGAGGGCAAAAAGGGAACTCTTCCCTTCTTCAACCACCATCCCTTTGGTATCAACACCTTCCTTCTGAAACTCCGAAACGATGAATTTACCCAAATCATCGGAACCAATCTTGCCGATAAATGACGTCCGGCTGCCTAAACGGGCAAGGGCTACCAGAGCGGTCGCCACTTCCCCGCCGCCCTGCCGGCTCATTCCCCTTGCCTGTATCCGCTCACCTGAATCCGGATAACGGAGCAGAACCAACAAAAAGTCTGCGGCACAAAAACCTAAACCAACAACGTCTATCTTTTTCATCTTACATATTTTACCATACCCGAACTGACCAGGATGCCGTCCGCCTCAGTCTCCATCTTTCTCCTTCCATTTTAATGAGGGTTTATGGTATAATGAATGGATTCGGCAACATTTTGAAGAGTTGGTAGATAAATATCCTGGTAAATACGTAGTTTCGTGGCTGCCGGTGAACTATTTGTCGGTGACGAGGTAAAAAAAGAGTCTGGTTATTTAGTAGACGCATTCCCTGGCCGCCTTTGCATAGGTTTTAAGTTTATCCGCCGCGACGTCAAAGAAGTGGTCAGCACAGGACAGAATATAACCTCCCTGATACCCCACCTTCTGAAAAAGGGTGAAGACCATGGACCGAATTTCCTCCGGAGTTCCACTACTCAAAACATTAAACTGGTCCATTCCTCCTATTAGAACCAGGCGGTTACCAATCTTGGCTTTGAATTCCCAGGGTTCCTGGTTACCGCCGATACTCATGGGAGCGAGGGTTTCGGAAGCGTCCGCACCGTTGGCAACGATTAATTCTTCGATTCCTTTCGTACCCCCGCAGGTGTGGTAGGTAATCATAAAACCAAGGGAATGAAGCGCATCATGGATTTTCCGGTCATACAACAGACAAAATTCCTCATAAATTCTGGGAGATATCACGGTTGAAGAAGCAGCTCCTCCGCCGGTTTCAATCAAATCAAACTTAGTCCCTTTTATGGTTTCAATAAATTGTAGTTTTTTGGAAAGCAATATTCGAAGTAATTCATGAACCCAGTCCGGAGTATCATAACATCGGAGAATTAATTCATTGATGTCCATAAGACAGCAGGCGTGCTGCCAGCAACCGGCCTGGTCACCCCATACGAAACCGCGAAGGATTCCTCTATCACCGATTTTGTCATGCAATTCGCTTACTGATTTTGGGTCTAACCTAGGAACCGGCATATACTTTTCTATGAGGTAAATGTCTTCATCCCGCTTGATCAAATAGTCCGTAATCCAGGTGGTTTTTCTGTTGCCGGAAGTCTTGTAAGTCAAAATACCTTCGGGTGTCTGGATTTCATGATAATAAATACGATTGTCGGGTTCATTGCTAAGCACTTTGATTTCTTCTTTCCATTGTGGAGTTGAAAATTTCGCAAAATCAGCGTCCGGTAACCAGAACTGTCCCATGTCCTGAAAATACTGTATGGAAGCGTCCATATCAAATACCTTGAATGCTTCCAGATCGCTAATGCCGTTCAAGCAAAAGTCGAGATGGTACTTCTGCCATTGATGCACGGTTACCGGCAAACGATCTGGCTTGCCTTTGCCAAGAGCGATTAACATTCTTTCCTTGGAAGTCATTTTGCCCTTTCTGATAATATATTAGATATTTGTCATCTGCCAGGCGTCGAGTAATCTGAGTTCGGCGTCCCTGCCCTGGGAACGCAACGATACGCCGATGCTGTCTTCGCGCCCAGGATAGACGCGAATAGCGGCGCATTGCCTGCCATTGGCGAATACCTCGATGACGCTCTTGTCGATGAACACGCGCAGTTTGAGCGGCTCATCCGGTTTGAGGAAAACCGGCGCTGTTTCCGGAGCGCGCGAAAGCACATCCGGCAGCAGCGAAGAATAGGAAGAATCAATACTAATCAAGCTGTAATGATGGTTGCAATCCCTGTTTATGTAACCGTAACCCCTTTTAGAGAAAAACGCGATGCGCGTATACTCTTCCCTGTTCGGTGAACGCAAAACGTTCATTTCAACCATCGGTGCATTATTCGGATCGATTTCAGCCACAATTTCCATTGTTTTACCGCGTATGTTATCGAGGATGAGCTCCTGATTCGCCGGAAGATTCATCGCATCGACATGTTGGTGATTGTAGCGCAACGATTTGACGTTTCCGGCCGGCTCAATTTCCAAATCGTCCTTTCCGGTCAATGTCAGGCGCCGCGGCAGCGTCATTACCTGATCCCATCCTTCGGTGGGCTTGCCCGGGTTCATGTTGAAGATCGTTATGAGCCCACCCTTGCCGTCAGGTGTGGCAGAAGGCGCATGTACGCCGGCAGGGGTCAACGGGCCGAAATTGAATTTGCCGTGAGATGTGACTACGAACTTATCTCGGCTTTTATCATAGTCGCCCAACAAATATTGTCCGCCGCTCATGTGACTGCAAAACAGCAGGATGTGCCGGTCGCCGATCGGCCAGAAATACGGACACGCGCCGTCATCTCCTAACAATGTAAACCGGTCACCCTCAACGAAAGGGTGCAGATACTTCCAGTTCGCCAGGTCTTCCGAGCGAAACAGGAAGTTGGTCCGAATTCGCTTACCGGCGGGGTTTTCCGGAAAAGGACCGCCCGAAAGGGAGAAGTAAACCCCGTCTTTCTTCCAGATACACGGGTCAAATATAAAGTAAGGCAGGGGCTCCCCGTCCAGCCCCTGTCCTTTTGCTGCCCACTCATCACTGTGAGTAGCCATGGAGATGACGGGCTTGCCGGTTACTTTCTTCCAGTTCAGCAGCAGCGGATCTCCTGATACCGCCACCATGTTGCCTGCCCGCGTTCCGTGATACATCGCAATTACGCGATCTTCTTCGACAAGAGTCGCACCGGAATAGCAACACTTTTCCGGACTGGGATAAATTGCGTAGGGCAGGTCTCGCCAGTGTGTCAGATCGTCGCTGACGGCGTGTCCCCAGTGCTGGCGCGTGTCTTCCGGCGGATACCCCTGGTAGAACAGGTGCCAGCGGCCCTGCCAGAAACACAGTCCGTTCGGATCGTTCATAGTGCTTTCCGGGCTAACGAAGTGATAGATAGGGCGGTATGGATCTCCAGACATCTTTTGTCTCGATACGGCAAACCGCTGCATCATAGGGTTCTCTTTCAGTTGTGCTTCCTGCTCCTGAAGCGCATCAGAAAAGGTATATTTCGGGACACTTGAGACAAATTCAGGTAATCCTTTCATTCGTTAGCGGTTCAAAAACAATGTTATGGTTGTGAAATTACTTTAAACGCACCCGGATTCCAATCATGTGGTTTGTACAAAATATAGGATGGTTTCCAGATACCTCCTGCGCCAGCATCATTTTGGACAAGAACCGTTATTTGATTATTTCCTCCCAATCTGACAAATTTTGTAATATCAAAGCGCAGGGGTTTTTCCCAGCTGCCGGGATCTAAGGTTGCATTATAGATAAATTCTCCGGCCGAACTGCCGTTTATCCACAACCAGCAGGTTTCATCTACGGCGCCGAGATACAATATGATTTTTTCCCCCTCCCATTCTTTGGGCACTGATGCGTTGATGCGATACCAGGCGTATTTATAATCCTTGTACCCCTGTTTTTCAAGGCATTCCAGGATTGAGGCTTCCTTCCATAAACTATCATCAAAACTGACATCAAACCATTTGCTTTTTATCCCTTCTTTAGAAGGGTCGATCATTATTTTCCATGCGTCGGGTAGTTTTTGTGAATTTTCAAGCGTAATCTCATCGCGTTTTTCAATATAGTTGGTGCGGCCGGCCAGCATGTATTGCCACACGCCCTTATCAAAAAGTGCCACCCTCTGTTTCTCTATTTCGGTACTCGCCGCCGCGCGGGCCTGTTCCATCAATCCGCCCAATTCTTTCATATGTTCCTCGGTGCCAAGCCAACCCCAGGCGATCTCCTCGGTCTGGTGGTGGTGCCCTTCAATCTTACCGGTGGCAATCTCCGGCGGGTAGTTTTTCGGGTCGCTGTAAATCTTCTCGATGTTGAGGTAGATCTGTTTCATCGGCGTTGCCGCCGCACCATAAAGGCCCTGGAAGTAATCGTTGAGAATCCGGTCCACCTCCAGCGTGGGGTCATCCATCATCTTGTCGGTGAGGTACGCCTCGACTTCCTGGCCGTAGCCGTCGGAATACATGCCACGATAGCCATAGCGGTAGAAAAGCTTAAACTGCTCGCCAATCGCGTGCGCAAAGAAACCGGGGAAACAATGGTAATTGCCGCCCTGCGCGTTAGACCATGGGAAGAGGGGGTAGAGCCAGAGATAAACCGGACGCGTCCCGGTCTCCTTGCCCCAGGCCTCCAGAAGATTGAGCTCGTGTTCATACGACGGCCGGTCATAGACCAGCCGGTTGCAGGCAAAGCAGAACTGCACGGACACGTTGTGTTCCATCTTGACGCTCTCCGGCGTCGCGGCATGGCTCATGTAGGCCAGAGTGCTGACGTACTTGTCCGGATGCGTCTTGTGAAGTTCGCGGGCAACCTCATTGACAAAATTGAAGAAGTAATCGCTGTGCCGGCCGTTCGAGAAGAAGACCGATTTCTCCTCGTCCGCGTTGAGCCACTTCTGGCACTCCGGGCACTTGCAGAACTGTGTATTATCCATCGGCTCTACTTCAAACATATTGGGCAGTTGCCTGGTGAGGCCGATTTCGGCGCCTTTTCCGTCGTAGTAGGCGCGGGCATCCGCGGCCACCTGCTCAATCAGGCCGCGGTTGGTGTAACAGAGCTGGGGCGGTTCACCTGCCCCCTCGTAGCCCTTGGCAAAGTAGTCGGGCCGCTTCTCCACGAAGAACTTCGACTTGTTCGCACCGTCGCGCCAGAAGCGGTCGTAGTAGCCGTAGAACGAATGGCCGCAATAATTCATTTCGCCTCCGCGGCGCATCCGGTGCATGAAAAGTTCAATGGCGCGGCGTTTGGCTAAGGCATACGGGCCGGCGTACTGGCCGGCGTCCGGGAAGCGTTTGTGCGTCTCCGCCCACGCGGCGGTCTCCCAGGCATTGTACCCGTCGGTGCCCCGGGGCCAGAGCGTGCCCATTGAGGCGTCCCTGATTTCGTAGTCGCCGTAGGTCATGTTATATATGCGCATGGCAAAGGCCGGGGCGCGGCGCACGGTGGAGACATTAACGGTCAGGGTCTTGGTCTGGGGGCAGATTGTGCCGCTGTCCGTCGGGTTAAACCAGCGGACGCTGCAGAAGCGTTCGAGGAAATCGTAAACCGCGTAGCAGGTCGCCTGTTCATCGTAAAAATTGGGGAGCGGAGGCTCCCGCAACACCTGCTGGAGTGTCTTGTCGCGCTTGGGCAGTCCTTTGCCGGCGTTGAACCGCAATAGAGCAACAATATTGTCGTCAACGGCGCACGGCGTTACAGCCCATCCGCTCGCCGGGGCGATGACGGCGGCAGATACGCGCACTTCGTCGATGAGACCGGCGAAAGCATTGCCGATCTTCTCGCCGATGGCAGCGGCGCCTCCGCCAATCCATAGCGTGCGGTTGCGACAGGTGGTCTGCACATAATTGGCCGTGCCCTGGCTCCTGCCATCAATAAATAGCTCCATCTTTCCTGCTTTGGCATCGTGCGTGGCCACCACATGATGCCAGCCCTCAGTAAGAGGAGCGGACATTACATTGCCGCTGGTCCCATTCTTGCTCTCGTAGGAAATGTAGTTAATGCTGTTTCCCTGGCGGTGGACGATATGATATGTCCAGGGTTCACCGTCCAGGCGGAAGATGGTGCCCCCATCGTTGGCCGCGGCCGCGAAGTTGACCCAGGCATCCATCGTACCCTTATCATCGGTGAAGCCGGAATCCTTGACCGCCAGCGCGTCATTGGTGCCGTCAAATGCGAGTGCTTTGCCGAACTTCCCTTCCACCCATTGCGGTTTGCCGGATACGGCAACGGTATCACCGGATAGAACCAGGTCCGGCTTGTCCCGGCCCATCAACACGAGCGTGTCCGGGTAGGCTCGAATCAGGTACTCTTGGGATTTGAAATCAGCGCTCTTCAGGCCGAGTTCGCGGGTGGCAGCACTCTCGCCGACCAGGATGCGGATTCCCGATGGGGTGCTATCGTCGGTGACGACGGGCACCTTCGCGCCGGTGATCTTGCGGATATGCTCCTGGAGTTCGGCGGCGGCCAGCGCGGCGGCACGGGTCGGTTCCTTCGCCAGCACGATCGTGGCAACCGGCTGACCGTCCTGGACCAATGTCATGCTTTGCTGCGTGTCTGGGGTGGCCGCCCCACACCCGATGTTAATCATTAAGAACCCGATGACGGTCGCGTACATGGACACAAACCTACGGATGTTGATACCCTTCATTGTTCCTCCTCCCTATTTGCGTTCTTTCTGAATTTAAACAACGGCATACCGCTGTAGTTAAAAACCTTCGGTTTGCCATCCAGTTCCAGTTTTATAACCGCATCGCTCCGGTCCGGCGATTCTTCCGGTAGACCCTTCAAAACAAGCCGGCCGTCCACAGTCTGCTCCACTTTCGCTTTCCGGCCCGAGGCCAAAATGCAGGCTGAAATGACCTTATTTTTAATTCCGGCGACAACCGCCGTTTCTCCGGGCCAGCGGAAGATATGCAGATAAGCGTTATTGCCCCTGGCGGTTGCGGTGCCCAGCATTCCACATCCCCATGCTCCACCCCATCCGGCTGGCAGCCGCTCCGAACCATAGATTGATTCGCCGTTGACTCTCATCCACTTTCCTATCTCTTTCAGTCGCACTACTTCTTCTTTCCTTACGGTTCCGTCTGGTTTCGGCCCGATGTTAAGGAGGTAGTTTCCGGCGCCGCTGGCCGCGATTACCAGATTCTGAATCAGTTGGGTGGTTGTTTTGAAATTGGGGTTGTTTTCAATGTAGCCCCAACCGCAGAAGTCGCCCATGGTCATACAGGATTCCCATGCCCGTCCTGGCTTTGAGGGAATTACCGCCTGCTCAGGCGTATCCACATCCTCTTCCAGGCCGGAGCGGTCGTTGATAATGATTTGCGGCTGGAGACTTCTTGCCATCCGGTTAAGTTCCTTCGAGCGCCAGAGTCTGGGAATCTCCGGACTTCCGCCTGCTTCCATGGTGCTGGATGTCGACTCCCCGTCCGGTATCCATAATCGGTCGCAAAAATCGTCGTACCAGAGGTAGTCAATTTTGCCGTAGTTGGTCATCAGTTCTCTGACCTGGTCGTGCACCTGCTTTACCATCGTCTGAAAACTGTCCGGATATTTTTTTAGGTTGAAATATCCCGGAAAATACCAGTTCGGAAGAGAGTAGTAAAGACCGACTTTCAGACCGTATTTGCGGCAGGACTTTACGTATTCGGCCACAAAGTCTTTTTTGGCCGCGGTTTTGACTGAAGTGAATCCGCTCACCTTGCTGTTATAGAGACAGAAGCCGTCGTGGTGTCGGGCGGTGAACACCGCGTACTTCATCCCGGATTCTTTGGCCAGAGACACCCAGCGGTCAACGTCAAACTTGGCGGGTTTGAATTGGTCGGCCAGTTTAGCATACTCTTCCGCCGGGATGCGCTCTGCCCACACTACACACTCCCCCCGGCCCAAAAGGGAATACAACCCCCAGTGGATGAACATTCCAAAACGTGCCTGGTGGAACCAGGCCGTCCGTTTTTCGTAAGACAAAACCTCTGGTTTTGACATTATTCTTCTAAGGATATCCTTATGATTTCATGCAACTCCAGCCTTTCTAACCGGATAACCGACAATTCCCCTTCTTTCTCCACGGTTAGAGGTTTAGGGAGTTCGACCAGCCTCTCCGCTTTCGTAACTTTTAATCCCCGGATTTCAATCTTGAGGCCGCATATTGGTATTATGTCTCTGGGTGTGATAGGTGAATAGAGAGGCTGGGACCAAAAAGCAGGTGCAGGAACGTAACATGCTCCGCTGTGGTGTATCGTAGTCGCAAAATTGTTCAGGTGAATCAGGTAATTTCCGTCTTTTTCCCGTCTTAAAGCCATGAAAACACAAGCGGGTGCCCTGACAAGAATTGGGAAATCAGTCACATCTTCCAGGAGAAATAAGAAAAATCGGCGCATGGGTGAACTCGGCGCATAATAGAAGGAGGCGCCAAAATCGAGCCCCAGGTCAACGATATAACCTTTTTCGTAACGGTGTTTTACCACGGCAGATAGTTCCGTCAGGTTAATCTTGGGTAGTTTCTGTTCATATATACCCATGTCATAAGAGACTTCTGAGTCCTTAGTCGCTTTTTCTCTACTCATTAATGTTTGAGCACCTTTTTTTGCTCTTTGTTCTGCCCCCATGGCATAAACACCGAAACCATGCAAGTCAGGCAATCCTAATCCCACGTTCTTCAGGTACATTTCAATTAGCTTAAACTTATCCGGTTCCGGAACATCGTCCTCTTCTACGGAGCGCAACTCGGCTAAAACTCCGCCTCCGGGAAGCGGTTCTCCTTCCGTATCCAACCGGCCCGACCATGGTCCCAGTACCAGCACACCACCGTTACTTACATATTTTTTGAGGACGTCTCCCTGTTCGGCTGAAAGTCCCAGCGACAAAGGGAGAACGACCACCTTATACCGGTTGAGCCGTTCCAGGTTCAGGTGTTTATCAAAGATGAGGTCTGTACCCAGACCGGCTTCATTCAGCATCGTATCCCATCCTAACGCACTGTTCCAGTACCAGCCGAATCCGGGTGTTTCGCAACAGCCGCGGCCGAAGAAGAATGTTTCCGTCTGCTGGGAGATGTGGAGAGCCACCGGATTGGCGCTTTCATGTTCAATATATGGAACGCGTTTTCGCAGAAATTCGGCGGCGGGTTTTAAAAAAGATTCGGCAATTGCCGGTATTGAACCTTCGGGAACATTGTTTTCAAAGCCGAAGGCAGGATAACCTCCAAAGGTTATACAGGCGGCGGCGTGATGCATCAGGGCGTTTGGTTCATGAAATAACCAGTTTGTCCCCACTCCCCAGCGGAAGGCTGCTGTCCAGACATCAAACTTGCGGCCGTAAGCCGCAGCCAGTTTTGAGGAAAAAAAGGCAAGATCCAGCCGGCCTCCTGCTTCGGAACCGGTAACGATATCGCACTCAAAGAGGTCTAACGGACAGGCGGTATGCCAGGAAAGGGGCTCGTACCGATGGTAATGGTTTATCGTAATAACTTTTCCTGGATAGTGGGCGTGGATAGTATCCACCAGTTTTTTAAGATAAGCCGCATACATCTTGAAACGCCATTTAACCCATGTCCTGAAGGTACTGTCTTTAAATTTTACTGCGGTTGGAATTTCATAACCGGTCTCTTCCCGGAATTTGTTCTGGCAGTCAGGACAGATACACCCCGGAATTTGTCGGACCGGCGAACGGCTGGCAAAATCAGCGCCATCAAACCAGATACCGTCCAAACCAAACTTTTCAAAAAATTCCAGCACCATCCCGATAAGAGCATCTCCATAAGAAGTGTTGATACAACAGGAGAACTTATCGTGATACGTTCCATCGATACAGACAAAACGCCATTCCGGATGTTCTGCCCAGCCCGCTTCACAATGGGCCGGCGAACACCAGGTTATCGCATTCATCCCCGCTTCGTGGACAATATCTACCCATTTTTTAAGTTTGACGGTCAGATCGCCCGGGACGCGCTTTGAAATCGGGATATACTTTGATTTGAAACGCGGGCCGCCATGGTCGTAAACTCCGATCCAGCGTGCATCAACCCCGCATCTCGCCAGGGTATTCTCAAATTCTTTTCGAGAGATACCACCTACCTTCTGGTCGGGCATAAGATAATTTTCCGAAATCCGAAATGCCGTTTGGTCATACGGCATTATCTTTTTTTTAGTCGTCATAATTTTTTTTCCTCCTGATGGTAGGGAATCTATTCGTTGAATTTCGTATATGGTTCAAAAAGTGGGGTTCTGAAGAAACTACCCACCAAACCTAATCAGGGACGTAGGAGATTGTAGAGGAAGAAGTGTATGGATTGGGTGCTACCGCATCTAATTCACTGACCCACGCCACGTGACCATCGCAGTAGCAGATATTCGCTCCCCCACTGTGGACGAAAGAAAGTGGACATGAGTGATACGGGCAAATGCCGGCACCCCAGAGGGCATCTGCCCACATTACCGTTATGCTCGGTCGCACAACCTTTCCTATCTTGACCTGTATATGATCGCCGTAACTTACCACTATGCCCATACAAGTTAAATTCCGGGAATAGCTGCTGTACAGAAAGGCATCATAGGAAGCTTGCACGGCGGGGTAGGTTGCGCAGAGGTTCTTCATCACTGGCCAGGTGGTAGGACACCACCAAATTCTTGAGTTTTTGTCAAGGTAGTTACTGAGAATCCCGTCCCTCGGAAACTGCGCTGCATCAGAAAATCCCGGAAGCCAGTCTTCGTAATCGTTGGCATACATGAACGTCACCAAACCGATCTGCTTCAGGTTATTTAGGCATTGTGACTGCCTGGCTTTCTCTCTTGCTTTAGAGAGCGCCGGTAGTAACATCGCCGCCAGGATGGCAATGATAGCGATTACGACCAGCAGTTCTATTAAAGTAAAACTATTTTTGTGTAAGGGAGACACATATTTCCGCCGTCGGGGTGGCAAAAAGCGTGCTTCAAAGGGGTCAATACCCCTCCTACCTACCCTTAATCCCATCCGGAAGGGATTAAGCATCCGCTTTAGCATTTTCTTATTCATATTTCTCCTTTCTCTTTTTAAGGAGTTTTCTCAACTGATATTCTATTATCTCCACCAGGATTTGTCAAGGATTTCGCCCTCACCACGACCCCTTTCCGATGGAAGGGAATCCGCCCTTCGTGGGTGCCCCACTCTCCCCAGATGGGAGAGGAAAAAAATAGATGTATAAATTTTCGTAGGTGCAAGGAGGTTGATTTTTGCGCTCTTTTTCAGGTATACTATCCAACCATGGAATGTAAGGAAAAATGCGGTCTTTTCGGGATGTTTGGCACTAAGGAGGCAGCCAGTCTGACTTTCCTGGGTCTCTATGCCCTTCAGCACCGGGGACAGGAGAGTGCCGGCATCGTAGTTTCAGACGGGAAAGAAATACGGTCTCATTTAGGAATGGGCGAAGTCTCCAAGGTCTTCTCTCCGGATATTCTGAAAAACCTTTCCGGACACATTGCGGTGGGCCATACCCGGTATTCCACCACCGGCGGTTCCAACCTTAAAAACGCCCAGCCTTTTCTGGCAAATTACTACGACGGGGTGATTGCGGTAGGACATAACGGTAATTTAACCAATACCCGTACGCTCCGGGAACGTCTGGAAAACAGAGGCGCACTCTTCCATTCTACTACTGATAGTGAATTAGTTATTCACCTTATCAGCCACAGCAGTACCAAAACTTTCCCGGAAAATCTAATTGAAGCCCTGGGGCAGATTGAAGGTGCCTATTGCCTGCTTATCTTAATGAAGGATAAACTGATCGCGGCCCGGGACCCTTCTGGTTTCCGACCCTTGTGCCTGGGTACAATCAACGGAGGATACGCAGTCGCTTCCGAAACTTCTGCTCTGGATATCGTGGAAGCCGAATACCTGAGAGAGGTAGAACCGGGCGAGATTGTAGTCCTCAGTGAAAAGGGTCTGGAATCTTTTAAGCCTTTCCCCAACCGGAAACACGCCTTCTGTATCTTTGAATATATCTACTTTGCCCGGCCGGATAGTAAGATATTTGGTCACAGCGTCTATTTAACCAGAAAACGCTTAGGACAAAAACTGGCTCAGGAAGCACCGGTTGCCGGTGACTTTGTAATGCCGGTGCCGGATTCCGGGACTTACGCGGCTTTAGGGTTCAGTGCAGAAACCGGGCTTCCTTTTGAAATGGCTTTTGTCCGCAACCATTATGTGGGCCGTACTTTTATCCAGCCGGTTCAGAAGGTACGAGACCTGGGTGTCAAAATCAAACTTAATCCGGTCCGGGAATTGATTGACGGCAAACGGATAATTCTGGTGGAAGATTCTATCGTGAGGGGTACCACCAGCCAGAGCCGGGTAAGAACCCTGCGTAACTTCGGCGCCCAAGAGGTTCACATGCGCGTCAGTTGTCCGCCGCACCGATTTCCCTGTTACTACGGCATTGACTTTCCGACGCCTAAGGAACTGGCTGCCAACCGGTATACAACGGAAGAAATAAAAAAATACCTGAACCTGGATAGTCTTCATTACCTGAGTTATGAAGGGATGATGTCAGGAATGCCCCTGCCGGCGGAAGAGTTCTGCACCGCCTGCTTCAACGGTTCCTATCCGGTCGTACCGGAAGAAGGCCTGTCAAAAGAAGTTTTGGAAAGACGCTAAACCCTCAGTAAACACCGTTAGTGTAGGGGTCGGATTCATCCGACCCGCGTATTTCTCGGGTTCAATAAATTGAACCCCTACATCTCTTGCCTAACATAACTGGTTCAGAATGACATTATGAAGAATAAGAGGATTTTGACCAAGGGCAAAAAGGCGATTATTATTGCCGTTGTCTTTCTCGCCCTTGCCGGGACGGGGTGGTTCTGCATAGAACAACAGGGGAACTTTCACGTGGTCAGCCCGAACAAGGTCTACCGCTCCGGACAGGTAAGACAGGGAAAATTGATTCAATATATCCAGGATTATAAAATCAAAAGCGTACTGAACCTCCGTGGTCGTAACGAAAATTCCGAATGGTGGAAAAAAGAGGTAAGCGCCTGTGTTCTGTTAGATGTAAAGTACTATGACTTAAGCCTTTCTTCCAAAAGAGAACCCACCTCCGAACAATTCCGGGATTTACTGGAAATTCTTGAAAAATCACCCAAGCCCCTGCTTGTCCATTGCGAAGGGGGTGCTAACCGTACCGGTCTGGCATCGGCAATTTACCTGTATTATTTTGAAGGTTACCCCAAAAAAACCGCCCGGCGACAACTCTCTTTCATCTACGGACATATTCCGCTGCTCCAACCGGAGGTGCGGGCAATGGACGATGCCTTCACAAAGTTCTGTATCCAGAACAAAAAAGAGCAAAAAGAGTAGGGGCTTGATTCATCAAGCCCGCGGGCGCCATGAATGGCGCCCCTACGTTAAATTATTCATTAAAATGAATACGGGTTTCTTAAAGAAATTTCTTTATCTTTTTTTCCCCATCTATACCCTGCTGTTCTCCGTCTCCTCTGCGGTAGACATCCCAAACCGTAAGGTAAGCGAATTTTATCTGGAGAATGGGCTTACGCTTATCTGTGAATCTGTCCCTAATGCTGAGGTGGTCAACTTCTCGCTTCTGATTAAGACCGGTTCGGCTACGGAAGGAAGATACACCGGTACCGGTATCACCCACCTTCTGGAACATCTTATCTTTAAAGGAGACGAAAAAAACAGGCTGGCGGCCGTGGTGGAAAACGCAGGCGGTTATACCAATGCCTATACCACTCATGACTACACACTCTTTACCGTAACAATACCCGGCGATAAGTGGTCCTCAGTCCTGCCGGCACTTCTCCGCTCGGTTTTTGAACCTTCCTTTACTCCGGACGATTTACGGAAGGAACGGGAGGTGGTTCTACGTGAAATTGCCCGGAACGAAGACGAACCGGCCTACCAGGCAAATCGCAATCTGTGGCAGACCGCATATTCAGTTCATCCCTACCGCTTTCCCATCAGCGGGCATCCGGACCTTTTAAACCAACTGCAATACGAGGACGTCCGCTCTTACCACCAAATCTCCTATTCGCCCGACAATGCCATTCTGGCAGTAGCCGGACCGGTTCTACCCGAGAAAATCAAGGAATTAAGCATGGAACTCTCTAAAACTATTCTCCGGCAATTCCCGTTTACCCCGGTTCCACCGGAAGAACCCATCCAGGTAGGATACCGGGAAAAGAAAGTACCTTTTCCCACCCGGTTGGTCTACCTTAACCTGGCGTACCACATTCCCGGATTAAACAGTCCCGACACCCCTGCCCTGGACATTTTAGCCAACATCCTGGGTTACGGGAAAACTTCCCGGCTTTACCAGGGCATAATCAAAAAGGGATTAGCCTATTCCATCGATGCTTCCAGTTACACACCACGGTATCCGGGTCTCTTTACTATCTCCTGTATTTGTGCCGTAGAAAAATTGGATGAGGTACAAGAAGCAATCCGACAGGAAGTGGAAAAAATCACAAATGGTGCCTCTGCCAAAGAAATATTTATCGCCCAGAAAGAAATACAAAGTCAATTACTTTTTAATTTACAAACAATGGAAGGAAGGACCTCTGACCTGTCCACCAGTTGTTTTTTAACCGGTAATCCGCTCTACTCCCGGATTTACTTAAGGTCCAGCGCCAAGGTTGAAAAAGAGGGTGTAATCCGCGTAGCCCAAAAGTATCTGCGCCAGGATAATCTGAGCGTATCCATGGTGGGACCAGCCAGCCTGCTCGCAGCGGCTCCTGTGGAACCGGAAACCGTATCAAAGGCGGAACTCCCGTGGTGCTACCACCTCAAAAACAATATCCCGTTGTTGGTTAAAGAAGACCCTGATCTGCCCATTGTCCATTTTGCGGTTTTACTCAAGGGAGGCTTACTCTTTGAAAACAGTACCGCTAACGGAACTTTTCCCCTACTGGCAGAACTTTTGACCGCCGGTACGATGAGAAAAAGCGCGGAAAACATCGCCCGGGAGGTTGCCGGATGGGGAGGTTCCCTTTCCACTTACAGCGGTAATAATAGTTTCGGCTTACTGCTTGATATCCCGGCGGAATATTGGAAAGAGGGGATTTTACTTATCGCGGAAATTCTGCAGGAAGCCGGATTCCCGGAGAATGAACTCTCCCGGGAGAAAAAGGAAATCCTTGGCGGTATTATCAGCCGGGATGAAAGACCGCTGACCAAGGCTGACCAAATTCTACGACAGACCATCTTTGGATCTCATCCTTACGGCCTTCCGGAGGGAGGTACGGAAGAAAGTATCGGGAAAATAGACCGGAGCATCGTACTTAAAACCTACCAGAGAGTCTTTGGCAGCAACAATCTGGTTATCACGGTCTTTGGAGATATTGCCGGACCACAGGTAAAGGATACGGCAGAAAGTCTGTTCAACCGGATTAAACCGGTAAGAATTACTGAGCCGGCAGTTCCGTCTCCGGTTCTTAAAAGCCCGGTAACTAAAAAAGAACCGTCTAACAAAAAGGAATCTGCGGTGTTAATCGGATTTCCCGGAATTTCGCTTCAGGAAGAAAAAAACCGGGCAATACTGGAGATTCTCGCGGAGATACTCAACGGGCAGGAAGGTTTACTCTTTCAGAATTTAAGGGAAAAAGAACCCCTGGTTTACAGCACCGGTTTTAGTTATTTTTTAGGTCTGCAACCAGGAACCCTCTCTTTTTACGCTGAGTGCCAGCCGGACAAGACCGAACGGGTCCAACAAATCGTTACCCGGATAATCACTCAATTGACCAAAGAGACTGTTTCCGAACCGGACCTGATAAAGAGCAAAGAAAAGGTGTTGGGCAATAAAAAAATAGGACGGCAGACTCTGGCTAGCCAGGCATTAGACTGTGGTCTTTCGCAACTCTACGGTCTGGGTTATGATTTCCCCCCAAAACTGGATAAGATAATAAGCGAAGTCACACCGGGAGATATTCAAAAATTCATGGAAAGATATTTTGTCCCGGAACGCCAAATAACCGTCATCGTTTCTCCGGATGGATGACACCATCTGCGCCATTTCCAGTCCCGCAGGCTACAGCGGTATTGGAATTATTCGCATCTCCGGACCTCAAGCCTGTCCAATCCTGGACCGTCTCTTTAAAGATAAACACGGCCGGCCGGTAAAAGTAAGTGAACTTCCTTCCCATACGGTAAAATACGGTTTCATCACGGCCCAGGAAAAAGTCCAAGATGAGGTTCTCCTTACGATAATGCGGGCTCCTAAAAGTTACACCCGCCAGGATATGGCTGAAATTGGCTGCCACGGCGGATTCATTCCCCTGAAATCCGTCCTTCAAACGCTTATCTCCGCCGGCTGCCGGTTAGCGGAACCAGGGGAGTTTACCAAAAGAGCCTTCCTCTCCGGCCGGATTGACTTAGCACAGGCAGAAGCGGTTTTAGCGGTCATCAACAGCAAGACGGAACAGGCTTCTTCTGCCGCAATTAACCAGTTGCAGGGCGGATTATCTCGAAAGATCGGGGGACTGAAAAATAGAGCCCTGGAAATTCTAACTGAAATAGAAGCGGAGATCGAATTTCCCGAAGATCTGCCGTTTCAAAAAGATAACCGGACTGATTACCGGGAAAGATTAGAGGAATCTGCCCGGGCTGCCAAAGAGATTTTAGACGGAGCAGAAAACGGCAAAGTCCTTTCCGAGGGTCTGAAAGTAGCCATCCTGGGCCGGCCGAACGTGGGAAAGAGCAGTCTCCTCAACAGCCTCCTTTCGGAAGAGCGCGCCATCGTTACCGAAATACCCGGGACTACCCGGGACCAGATTTCCGAAATTATATCCATCGCCGGGTTTCCTCTTAAAATCATCGATACCGCCGGCATCCGTCCCCCCAGGGATAAAATCGAAGAGGCCGGGGTAAAGAAAAGCCGTACTCTAATCAGGACTGCGGAACTAATCCTTTTGGTCCTGGACCAAAGCGAACCCTTACAACCGGAAGATAAAGACCTTATTACGCAAGTGCCGAAAGAAAAAACGATTCTGGTTATCAATAAGTCCGACCTTCCGGACAGACTTACAAAAGAATCAGAGTCAGTAAGTCTGTTGAACGGTTTCTCTTATCTCCAGACGTCAGCCCTCAAAGACCGGGGAATTGAAGAACTTAAAAAAAGAATCGCGGAGTTTATTCAGGAAGGTAAGGTCTTCCGGGAAGGAGTAGACCCCATCTTTTTAGCCTTAGAACAGAAGTCCAGCCTGGAAGAAGCCGGTAAAAGTTTAGACCGGGCGATAAGCGCTTTGAAGAACAGGATGCCGCTGGAATTTGTAGCCGGAGACTTGAAACGGGCAATTGAATCCCTGGCTCGGCTCTCCGGTCATCGCGTAACCGAAGAAGTGCTGGACAGAATCTTCAGCCGTTTCTGTTTAGGAAAATAGCCTTTTAAACGTTTTTAATAAATTTGTTATCTAACAGTTTGCAAATACCCCGTCAACTTCGTTGCCACCCCTTTTGAAAAAGGGGAATGCAAAAATGGAGGCGGTATGAAAAAGAAAGTGCTTTTGGGGATGGTATTGATAAGCATTCTGGCAATTGGCTGGGCCACAGGGTTAGTTGCAGGTGAAAAAGAGAGCGAGGATGAATCTATCTTGGAATTACGCCAGGATATCAGTCTGCTCAATCTGGCTAATGGCATTTACCTTACCAAAGAGCAGATTGAATCCCTGTTGCCTATTATTGACGAAGCGACCGCGATTCGCGAATCCGCAAAACAGGCAATCCTGGAACTCAAGCCCGCTACAGATAAAGCCTTCCAGGACCTAAAAAAAGAATTAGAGAAGAATCAGGAGACACCTGCGAAAATAAAAGAGCGGGCCAGCGGTTTGAATCACCAGATTAAACAAATCAAGGAAGATGCCGGGGAACGCCTGGTGGCGTTAGAAAAAGAAGTAGCCGGAATCCTTACCGAACAACAACGTTACCTCATAGATGATTTTAAACCCTGCCTTATCCCGCCGCAGAAAACTACCAATCCCACCCGTATCGGTCAGGCAAAGAACGACACTCAGGCTCAAGAAAATCTGCTCACCAAAGTCAGGAAGTTATCGCCTCAGGGGTACGAAAGAAATAAGGAAAAGATACTCCAACGTCTGCGTGACCGTTTTGAAGAAAAAGTGTTTATCCTCTATCCGGAAGAAAAAGAGGCTTTTAGTAATAAAGTTCTGGATGTCTTTGACCGGGCACGCTCCCTTTCGGAACCGGACTTTCAGGTACAGAAAAAGAGCCTGGCAGAAGAGATGGAAATAGGAAAATCGAATAAGCAAGGACATCTCCGAAAAGGAGAAGTGGGGGTAGTGGGTCGATACTTCCTGAACAAGAATATGGCAGAAATCCTGAAAACCCGTCTGAAATCGCTCTGATACAAACGCAGAAAGCAATTTGTCATTCCCGTATGCATTAAACGGGAATCCAATGAATCAGACGATAGATTCCTGCTTACTATCCGCAGGAATGACAGCTTATTTACGTTTACATTAATATATGCGGATTTATAAAAAAACACAAACATGGAGATCGTAATCAGTGTAGGTGTTTACTTTATTCCCCTCTTTGTGTTACAATGTAATATAACAGGAGGAAAAAAATGCGGATGGCAATTACGGTGAGTTTGCCGGAAGATTTGGGCAAAGAATTGCTCCAGTTTGTCCAAAAGAGAAGATTAAATAAAAGTACGGTTGTCAAGATTGCCCTGCAAAACTATCTTTTTCGAGATCAGTTTTTAGAAATAAGGGAAAGGTTTACCTCAAAAGTAAGGGCAAAGGGAATTTATACCGATGAAGATGTGGCTAAAAGGTTGAAATGACCATAGTTTTTGATTCTAACGTAATAATCTCTGCTTTTATCACTACCACTGGTCCTACCAAAGATGTTTTTCTTTACTGCGGAGAAAGGTACCGGGTCATAACTTCAGAGTACATTATCAACGAAGTCTGCGAAAAATTATGCCATAAATTAGGTTTTTCCAAAAGTGAATCACAGGAGGTACGTACCTTCCTATACCAGAATACTGAGGTAGTTGAGTCATCTTTTGAAGTAGCAGATTTTTCCAGAGACAAGAAAGACAATCCGGTTATTGCTTTGGCGTTGTTCGTAAAAGCGGATCTTTTAATTACCGGGGATAAAGACTTGCTTTCGTTGAAGAAAGTTGACGGGGTCAAGATTATACGGCCTGCAGAATTCTGGAATGAAATTCGTCAAGTGCGTTAGCATCAAAAAATTATTCCCACTCGATGGTGGCAGGGGGTTTGGAACTGACGTCGTAGGCTACCCGGTTTACGCCCTTCACTTCATTGATGATGCGATTGGCAATCTTTCCCAGCAAGGGATGCGGAATGGCGGTATAGTCTGCGGTCATCCCGTCAACACTGCAGACCGCCCGGAGGACAATTACGTTTTCGTAGGTACGCTCGTCACCCATCACACCCACGGTCTTCACCGGCAAAAGTATGGCAAAAGCCTGCCAGATACGGTCGTACCAGCCGGCGGATTTAATCTCGGAAATGAAGATCCGGTCAGCCTGCCGCAGGATTTCCAACCGCTCCCGGGTAATTTCTCCCAGGACACGCACCGCCAGACCCGGACCGGGGAAAGGGTGGCGTCCGGTTATCTCGTGAAGCAAACCCAATTCCTTTCCTAACTGACGCACCTCATCCTTAAAAAGGTATTTTAAGGGTTCCACCAAATCCAGTTCCATCTTTTCCGGTAAACCCGCCACGTTGTGGTGGCTCTTGATACGTGAGGACGGACCGCCAAAGACTGATTGACTCTCAATCATGTCCGGATAGAGGGTTCCCTGGGCAAGGAACTTAACCCCTCCAATCTTTTTTGCCTCTTCTTCAAAGACCCGGATAAATTCTTCTCCGATTATCTTCCTCTTTTTTTCCGGCTCAGTGACCCCGGACAATTTTGTCAAAAATCGTTCTCCCGCATCTATCACCCGCAATCTGATGTGGAAATGTTTCCGGAAAGTATTTTCAACGCCTTCGCGCTCACCGGCCCGTAAAAGGCCATTGTCGACAAAAATACAGTGGAGCCGATCACCGATAGCCCGATGCAGCAAAACCGCCAGGACCGAAGAATCCACTCCGCCGGAAAGGGCGCTGACCAGTCTGGAATTTTCCACCTTCTTCCTGATTTCCGTCACCGACTCTTTAATAAAGGAAGCCATAGTCCAGTCCGGAGAACAGCCGGCTATCCGGAAAAGAAAATTATTAAAGATTTCCGGACCTTTAGGGGTATGGCTGACCTCAGGGTGAAACTGAACACCGAATAGCTTCCGGTTGGTATGCCGGAAGGCAGCCACCGGGCAATTCCCGGTGGTACCTATAATTTCAAAGGAAGGCGGCATCTTACTGACGTAGTCACCGTGGCTCATCCAGGTAATGAACCGGTTCGGCAGACCGGCAAACAATTCGTCCCGGCGGCAGACGGAAAAGAGTGTCCGGCCATATTCCCTTTTTCCCACAGATTTAACTTCACCGCCTAAACTCTGCGCCATTAGATGCATACCGTAACAGATACCCAGGATGGGAATTTTCAAAGTAAAAAGTGCCGGGTCACAGGAAGGATGCCCCTCTTCCGAGACACTGGCCGGACTGCCGGAAATGATAATCGCTTTAGGCTTACGTTTCTGAATTTCGGAGAGGGCAACGTTATAGGGCAATATTTCGCAGTAAACCATGGATTCCCGTATCCGGCGGGCGATTAACTGGGTATACTGGGAACCGAAATCAAGAATAATAACCACAGGACTTTTAATGTCTTATGCAATATTCACAGAAATTAGACAGAAGTTTCAAACCCACATCTCCGCTCTTTTCCGGATGGAACTGGGTAGCAAAGATATTGCCCTTCTGGAGCGCCGCGGTAAACGGAACACCGTATTCTGCCTGACCAATTTCCGTTTCGCTCTTTCCGTAATAGGAGTGGACAAAATAGAAATAAGAACCATTTTGGATGCCGGTAAAGAGCGGACTTTCTTGAGGGGTTGCCCTCTTAGTATAGGCAACCTTGTTCCAGCCAATCTGGGGAATCTTTACGCTTTCCGGAAATCGCAGGGTTTTACCCGGGAGCACTCCGAAACCCCGTTCCTTTCCTTCTTCACTTCCTGCAAAGAGGAGTTGAAACCCCAAGCAGATGCCTAAAAAAGGTCTATCTTCTTTTAAATAATCAAGCAGTGGCTGGTAAAGGCATAATTCTTTTAAGTTTTTAACCGCAGAGTCAAAGGCGCCCACTCCGGGCAGAACCACCGCCTTCGCTTCATTCAACATTCTGTAATCAGAACTCACCGATACCCGGACACCAACCTTCTCCAGCGCCTTACTAACACTGCGCAGGTTTCCCAATCCGTAATCCACCACCCAGATGTCCATAGTAGGGGCCTTACAATTGGACGCTGAGGATGATGGCTTCCGCAACCTGGCGCATTGAAATACGACGGTTCATACTCTCTTTCTGAATTAAACGGAAGGCTTCTTCTTCGCTTAAATTCTTCTTGCGCATTAAAATTCCTTTTGCCCTCTCCACCGCCTTCCGGCTCTCCAACTCCTCTTCAATAACCCGGGTCCTGACCATCAGGTGGGTATTTTCAATCGCCACCGCTGCCTGGTTGGCTACGGTCTGAAGGACTTCAATCTCCTCCCGGGTAAAACGATGCGGCTGGGAAGTATAGGTGTTGAGAACGCCGATTACTTTACCTCGAACCGCAAGGGGTACGGAAAGAAGAGAAGCCAGGCCTTCCCTCTTTGCCAGGTCTTTATGCTTGTATTCTTTGTCAGACTGGACGTCATAAACGACAATCGGCCGGTCTTCCACCGCTACCTTTCCGGCTATTCCTTCACCAAGTTTCAGGTTCGGTTTACGGATATACTCGGGATTGATAGACTGGGTCGCCTTAATCTCTAATTCGTTTTTGTCATTCAAAAGCATCAACGAACAGATTTTGGAGTTCATTACACCCGCGGTCACGGTAACGACCAGACGCAAAATATCTTCTAAATAAAGGTCTGAGGTAATAGCGTTGCTGACCTTACTCAACGCATCTAAAATCATGGTTGAAGAATGTTTTTTGGCTGACATCTGGAATCAAATAGTTACGTTAATTTTAAATCCGGGTTCTCCGGACCAAAGTGTTTCAGCATTACAATCGGCTCGGTCCGGGAATAGTTGGTAATGGTAACACCCTGCCTTCCGGCAGATTCACTGACAAAGAATTCGTCACTGGTCAGATGGCCGTACCGAATCAGGGTGGGTGTCTCAATCTCCCATCCAGCCATCTTGCCGTGACCCTGAACCATAATCATTCCATAGGCAGCGCTGTCGCGAACGGTAACGGTCTTGCCCGGCAGTACGGTCAGTTCCCTGGCGCTGAAATCGCTTGACTTATAACAAATCCAGTTTTCAGAATAGCCTTCAGCCTCCATCTCTTCTTTCGCTCTGACCGGCTTGGGCCGCATCAGACGATGTGCCATAAACTCAGGGTCCACGTTCATCTCCCAGTCAAGCACTTCCATCAGGTAATCGTAATCCCCTTTCCTATCGGGCGGTGCGGTTTTCCAGAGCAGATCCACCGGTATGACCTGGTCGCCAACCAGAGACTGGTACATCGCAAAAACGTCCGATGCTTTCTGGGGTTCATAGGTACAGAGACTCCCGGGTGCGTGCAGTACTCCCGGCGGCACGTCCCAACCCGTTCCCGGCTCTAACCGGTAGGCACGGGAAAGGTTGGTGATTTTGTTGTCACCCTTGGTGAAGTTCATCAGGCATTCCTTAACCTGTTCTTTGGTCGTACCGGGTTCAAATCCGAAAAAGGTATAGGGAAAGTCCCCGCCGTGGTTATTCATCTGGAAAGGGAAATAGTATGCCTCCGGCTTGCCCAACTGCCCTACCAGGGCCGCATGTTTATCCCGGTGATGAATATGGTGGGGCAGGGCTCCCTGGTTATCAAAGAACTTGGCGTACAGCGGCCAGGAATGATACGCATTCCAGAGTCGTTCACCCAACAATTCGCCTTTCAATTCTTCAATGGCATCGCGTAGGAGGATGCGTTCTGTTTTGTTCCCGTCCTCAAAGACGACAAAACTTAAGCCTTCGTTGGGCGAGGTCAGCGGACCATTGTCCGCAGGCGTGGTGGAGGCAAACCAACGTTCATCGATACCGCCCCGCGCTCCACCCAACGCGTAGTAATCATCCGGATGGAGTTTAATTCTTCGCCCCGGGATGCAGAAAGAACGCGGTACCCAGGTTGGTAACAGACGCAGGATTCCCTTACCTTGTTCTAAAGCTTTTTCACTCTTTGTTTTGTTTGACATCTCTCCCCCCTCTCATTAACTTCTCCATCCGCAGTATTTCCTGACGGAGGTTTTCCTGAATCAAAGCGGTTGTCAGATCACCCCGGGTACGTTCAATGATACTGCGGTCATTGTCAACCATCCGGCGTAAACCGCGTAAAATGGCATCCGGGTAATCCAGAGAAAAAAGGAAGGAATAAAAACTGTCCATTACGTTCAAGAGCCGCTCCGCCTCCTGGTACTCATGCTTGCGCAGGCGGTCAAGCAGATGCCGCCTCAGTTCCCCAATCGTCTCGGCCATTCCGTTGAGATATTCCGGCGCGGCAACCGCTAATTCCGCCAGAGTGGGAAGTCTCTTTTCTCCCAGGACCGAAAAGGTGATGGCGGCTTCCGCATATTCTTTCTCAGCCATGGTTACAAAACCGGCAAAGCGCAGGTCCGGTTCCTTCGCCAGCAGTCTCTGGATATCCTTTATCGCCCTGGTTGCTTTTTCAAGGTACTTCTTTGCATTCTCCCAGTGGTGCCGGTGTACTTCCTTGATAATTTCGGAGGCCATCCGGACGACCTCGCGGCAGGCCGGCATCACCTTTTCCCGCATCCGGTCTTTGTGGTCTAAACTTGCCTTTACTTCTTTTCCGATTCGTTTCAATACCAATTCCATAAATTTCTCTCCTTACCTTATACGCAGGCTAAAGCCTGCGGCTACCAATGCATAGATCCTTCGCTACCGCTCAGGATGACCTGTTGATTAAGTGGGCAAAGAACCCGGCGCCGAACCCGTTGTCAATATTTACCACCACTACGTTCGGGCTACAGGAATTAAGCATCGTCAGAAGAGGGGTAAATCCTGCCAGGGAAGCGCCGTACCCCACGGAGGTAGGAACACCGACCACCGGCTTCCCGGAAATACCGGCCACCACGGAAGGAAGCGCACCTTCCATTCCGGCCACCACCACCAGACAGGCAGCCTCCTGAATCATCTTCACCGAATCCAATAGACGGTGGATGCCGGCGACACCAACATCGTAGAGGGTTTTTATACGACTGCCCAGAACCATCGCCGTAACTTCCGCCTCTTTTGCTACCGGCAGGTCAGCGGTACCGGCACTTATTATCATTATATAACCGGCGGTGGCAGGTTCCGGAATTTTTCCGGTAAGGATTCGGCCTTCCGGAAAGTATTTCAAACCGGAAATTCTCTTCTGCAAAAAAGCGGCTTGCTCTCCGGTAATCCGGGTAACCAGAACTCTTTTCCGGCCGGGACACCTTTCGGTTAATTTCTTCAACAGGACTAAAATCTGTTGCACGGTCTTGCCCGGTGCGTAAATAACCTCCGGAAACCCGAAGCGTAATTCCCGGTGGGTATCCAATCTGGCAAACCCCAGGTCCTGGTACGGCAGGGACTTCAGTTCCGCCAGGACCGTCTCTGCATTCTTCCGTCCCGCCTTAAACTCTTCCAGTAATTTGCGCAGGTGTTTCTCGTCCATAAATCACAATCAATAAATTTTTTAACGGTAATCATTTGTAGGGGCTCGATTCATCGAGCCCGCGGGCGCTTAACCAATATATCATAACAAGGTTAACAAACCTCCGAATCATTCATGAACGTGTTTGCGGATCGCATTCTCAATTGCTTGAACCCAATCAACGTAATCACCAACTGACTCTTGAACCAAAGCTATTTCTTTCCTGGTCAGGCGGCGTTCAAGCACTTGATCAGAGACCTCTTGAAGATCATTAACATTTATCCCGTAGATAATCTCTTCGCCACGGTCATCCTTCATAGTCATTCTCCTTACAAATCACATTTGTTGGTGGAAAATGTTTTTACGATGCCAACGAATTGCATTGTGATGCGGCTGGATTTCGTCTCTGTTCGGCAAACGTATCCTCGCCTTTTTATCTGCAAGGACTAGAACGAATTCATAGTTCCCAATTTTCCCGAAGTCTGATGGTAAACAATAAACCTGTGGTGAAACTTGAATCTTGTAATCATCTAACAATGTGAACCAACCAACGTCAAATGCCCAATGATGAAGATGGCATAACGCTATCCCATTGCAAATATCGTCTCGCCCCAGAGAACGATTGGGAACAATATGTGCAGCTTCCACTTCCCATGTTAATGAGTCGGGTGATTTGATTTTCAGCCCACAAACAGCGCAACTGCAACTGTATGCTTCAATAACCGCTTGACGAAAGCCTCGAGTTCGCAAGGCAGATTTTCTTGTCGTTTTGGTAATCTTCTTGTTTTCATCAAATGGGTCGTAGTTCTTAGACATTGGAGCTTCGATGAGCTTCTTCACAATCTTCTGAACTTCATAAGACTTGGTTGGTAAAAAATCCTTTCTTGCGGTTGGGATATTGCAAATTTTCAGTGCTTCATCGAAGCCTTTCTCCGTCAGCATCCATTCTTTTCTTTTGGTAAGTTGAAGTGTTTGCGTTGGGCGTGAAACCATGTTCGCTTTTGCAAGAGAATCTGCAGCCCGAAAGAGCAAGCGATGCCAGATAAACGATTTCTTGACACGATTTTCTTTGCGATATACGGTCTCCAAGACGGCAGAGCGTTGACGTTCATTCAACCCAAACTCATCAGCTATTTCACCGACGATTTCCTGTCCAGCGCCAAATTCCCTAATGACTCCTTCATGTTTCAGTAGCACTCGAAGCAAAGTTTTCTCGACTTGTTTTCTATTTGGCATGGCAAACTGCGCAAACATTTTGCCCTCATAACTCATTGATGCTCCTTCTTCGGCTTTAACAGATGGAATTCTCTCCTAATTTTTTAAGTTCCTTTGCACAATCACCTTGAATTACTTGCGTTGTGATTTTCATGGTTCTCTAACCGAATTTAATTTTCATCAGGGACAACCCCCTATTTTTCCATGATGCAGATACTAAAAATCTTTTTTAATCTGTTCCGAGGTCAAAATTCGAGAACACAAAATATCTACACTTTCGGGGGGAAATTTTCCTTTTATAGTTCGGAGTTGCTTGATTATTTCACTAATTTCATCTTCATTGTTGACTATCACATACTTCATATCATTTGGCACGAAGGTTAATTTATAATTCTCAAGTTTCTTTTCTTCAATATGCCTCGTCGGTTCGTCTTCGAAATTAGCCTTAGTAAGAAAAGGCAATGAAGGCAATGCAGACATTCTTGATGAAGATACAAAAACATTTGGTATGTATCTCCACTTTCTTTCTTCGTAGAATTTTACCCCTTCTTTTGGTGGATCTTTGAATAAGGTACCCTCCGAAATCTTCACATATCTAACAATATTCAGAATTGTTGCCCAATTCAGAACTGTTGCCCAGGCTATCTCTTTCTCTTGGGGTTCTTTGGACTCCCACTGTTCAACGATCTTTTTTGCTGCATGCCGAGAGACATATTTGAGATTCTTATGGAGCAAAGAATAATGTTGAAGGTACAACACAGGGTTTAAGCCTTTTTCCTTCGCCCACTTTTTCGACACCCCTAAACCATAAGTACCATAGGTGTCCATATGATTTTTGGTTTGGGCCAATGGTATATCGCAGAAACACACCATTGGTATAGCCTGTTCTTCTATATAGATGGTCTCTTCAAGACTGTATCTAATGCAAAACTCATTTTTCAAAATACCGAGAAGATTATCTAATGAATTGGTAAAATGGAAAACAGAATTCGCGCTCATCGCCATACTATCCTCATAGATTCTTCGCGGAGCCTGCCCTGGAGCGAAGCGAAGGGCTCAGAATGACACAGGTACATTCGGGTTCGATGAATCGAACCCCTACAGGCGACCCTGAAAGGGTCCCATTCCCGGTTTTAAATCCTTCCAGGAGACTCCGTAGAGTTTTTTCGTCCATATTCTGGTCTTCTATTTTACGCACCGCCAGACAGTTTTCTGAGCGGGTGTCGTGAAGCCAAGCGGGCATGGTTTCCGGCAAAGCCGGAAGAGCGCGGCTGAACGTCAAGTACAGGACGGCACGCTGGGCCGTCCAAACGTCCCGCGAAGAAAAGCTGTCTGGAAAGGTGCGTACCCATATTATTATGCGGTGAGGTTCTCTAAACCGTTTCTGGTAACCAGATAAGTATCTTCAATCCGCATACCACCCCAGCCCGGAATATAGACCGCCGGCTCCAGGGTAATGACCATTCCTTCTTTTAAGACGTCGGTACTCTGAAGTCCCAAAACCGGTTTTTCGTGCACGGAAAGACCCACACCGTGTCCGATACCGTGGATGAAATAACGCGCCAGACCCCTTTTTTTCAGGACATTGCGTCCGGCGAAATCAACAGCCCTTGCCGAAATTCCGGGCATTACACTTTCTTCCGCCTTCTCTTTCGCTTCCTCAAGTGCATTATAAACCCGGCTGACATCCTTCTCTATTTTACCAGAAAAGACGACCCGGGTAAAATCGCTGCAGTATCCGTAATATCTGGCGCCAAAGTCCAAAATCATCCAGTCATGTGAGCCGAATTCCTTCGGGGTAGGCACCGCGTGCGGGAAGAGGCTGCCCTGGCGGACAGCGGTAATAGCCGGGAAGGCTTCCTGGACACCGCTTCCCCGTAAATACCCGCGTAAAATCCGGCTTACTTCCTCTTCGCTTATTCCCGGCCTGATTCTTCCTTTTATCCGCGGATATATCTTTCGGGTAATTCCGCCGGCTTCCCGAATGAAAGCAACCTCGGAATTATCCTTGATGGAACGGACCTCTAACGGTATCTGGCTTGCCAAAAAATGAACCTTCGGAAATGCCTTTTGCAATCTTAAAAGCAGGCTGGCTGAACTTTCCGGTTCCAGACCCACCCTTTTCAAATTTGCCAGGACTGATTTTTTCTCCCAGAGGGCAGCAAATTTATAGGGCTTGAGAAAATACGGCCGTTTACTTTCGGAAAGATAATAAGACGCTTCTTCGTAAATTAAAATCTGAACAAATAAAAAGATATCTTGGGATGTGACCAGGCAGCAGGTCCCTTCCAGAAAGAGTCCGGTAAAGTATCCGATATTCTCCGGGAGAGATAAAATAAAACCGGAGAGTTCTTCAGACTCCATCTGCTGACGGAGGTTTTTCAGTCGCAACGACAGGGTTTTTTCAGAGTAAAGCGGCCAGGAGGGCTTTCTGGAAGTGCAGCCTGTTTTCCACCTGG
Source organism: Candidatus Omnitrophota bacterium (assembly GCA_043797665.1). Classification (GTDB taxonomy): domain Bacteria; phylum Ratteibacteria; class UBA8468; order MWAK01; family MWAK01; genus CAZVUE01. The sequence goes on along the minus strand of JAZDPL010000091.1, from coordinate 10,747 downwards.
TCCCAGACAATGGAATGGGGGCCATCGATTACCTCATCGGTTATCTCCTCTCCCCGATGGGCGGGAAGACAGTGCATTACCATTACTTTGGAGGAGGTTTTTTTGAGAATTTTTTCATTGACCTGATACGGCTGGAATACGTCTTTTCTCTTCCTTTTCTTCTCTTCCCCCATACTTACCCAGACATCGGTATAAATAAAGTCAACGTTGGAAAGGTCCAACTTCGGATTGGTAGTAGTTGTAATCTTCCTGTGGTTATTCTTCAAATTAGCCAGAACCGTCTTCTGCGGCTGGCAACCCGGCGGTGTCACTACCTGCATCTCAACGTTTAAAAGCACTGCGGCCTGCATCAAAGAGTGGCAAACGTTGTTGCCGTCACCGAAGAAAGCCAACTTCACCCTTTTAAAACTGCCCCTTTTTTCCCAGATGGTGTAGAAGTCAGCCAGAGCCTGGCAGGGATGGTGTAAATCGGTCAAACCATTGATAACCGGAATAGTGCTGCTCTTTGCCAGCACCTCCACATCTTCCTGTTTGTAGGTGCGAATCATAATACCGTTAAGATACCGGGAAAGGCACCGGCCGGTATCGGCAAACGTTTCGCCTCTTACAATCTGAAGACCTTCGGCATCAAGATTTATCGCGTACCCACCCAATTCCAGCATCGCGACTTCAAAAGACGTCCTGGTGCGGGTAGACGGTTTGGCAAAGAACATCCCCAATACCTGCCCGCGTAAAATCGGGATTATTTTCTCACCGCGTTTTCGCCTGGTTTTAAGGTCTTTGGTCAATTCGAAAAGATGCCAGATTTCGTCCGCACTCAGGTCCGCTACCTGCAGAAAATCCTTCTTTTTCAGTTTAAACATTTTTGTAATATAGAAATCCCCAAATCAATCTCTTTTCGGGTAATGGTCAGGGGCGGCATAATCCGCAAAACTGTTTCCTGGGTACAATTAATCAGGAGCCCGTTCTTTCGGGCTTCAGCCACAATTTCCGCCCCTTCCTTCTTCAATTCCAAACCTAACATCAGTCCTGCTCCGCGAACTTCTCTTACCAGAGGTGAAATTCCTTCCAGACTTTCTTTAAGATACGCACCCATTCTGAGTGCATTATCCAGAAGGTTCTCTTTTTCGATTGCCTCAAAAACCGCCAGGGCTGCGGAACAAGCCAACGGGCTGCCCCCAAAGGTGGAGGCGTGTGTCCCCGGCTGGAAAAGGTCGGCAAATTTCTTCCGTGCCACCAGCGCACCAATCGGAATACCGCCCCCTAAAGTCTTCGCCAGCGTCATGGCATCCGGAGTAACCCCATAGTTCTGATAGGCAAAGAACTTGCCGGTCCGTCCCATTCCGGTCTGAACCTCATCAAAGATAAGCATAATCCGGTTGTCATCACATATCTTTCGTAAACCTTCCAAGAATTCCCGGCTGGCCGGTCTTACGCCGCCCTCACCCTGGATGGGTTCCACAAAGATGGCGGATGTCTTCGGATTAACGGATTTTTTAACACTTTCCAAATCATTAAACTTAGCCTTACGGAAACCCGGGGGCAGCGGTGCAAAACCTCTTTTAACCTTGGACTGGCCGGTCAACGCTATGGTGGCTAAGGTCCGGCCGTGGAAAGAACGGTCAAAAGAGATGATCTGATACCGGCCGCCGGTACCCTGCCCATAAATACGCGCTAATTTAATGGCTGCCTCATTAACTTCAGCGCCGCTGTTGGCAAAGAAACATTTACCCGGAAAACTTGCTTCCACAACCGTCCGGGCTAATTTCGCCTGATAAGGCTGGTAAAAGTTATTGGAAAAATGGAGCGCTAATTTCGCCTGGTTAACAATCGCTCCTACCACCCTGGAATGGCAGTGCCCCAATCCGCTCACTGCCCATCCCGGAAAAAAATCAAGATATCGTCTGCCTTTAATATCGGTTACCCAGGCGCCGTTTCCTTTTACCAGACAGAGAGGAACCCGTTGATATGACGGAATAATATAATCCCGGTACAAGCGATAAACCTCTGCCTCAGTCATTTAGCAACCCCTCTATTCGGGAACGATTTCCGTGCCTACTCCCTGGTTCGTAAAAATTTCCAGAAGAAGTGCGTGGGGAACATGACCACTCACCAAATGGACCTTCGCCACCCCGGATTCCATTGCGGAAAGACCGGCTAGAACTTTAGGAATCATCCCGGACGTAATAACCCCTTCTTCGATCAATGACTTTGCCTGAAAGGGCCGGAGTACGGATATTAAACCTTCCGATTTGCTTTTGTCACGCATAATCCCCTGTGTATCCGTTAAAAAAACCAGTTTCACCGCAGAAAGGCTTGTGGCAATTTTACTGGCCGCACTGTCGGCATTTATGTTATAAAAAAGCCCATCCGCACCATAAGCCACCGGCGGAACAATCGGGATAACAGAGTCCTGGCAGATATCCTCAAAATAAGCCCGGTCCACCTCTTTTATTTCTCCTACCAGACCTAAATCCGCTTCCGGTAAAGTAAACCTGATCGCCTTTACGACCTTCTCCTCCGGAAAAACTATCTTTGCTTTCCCCCCAAGTTCTCCGATAAGCGAAGCCAGTTCCTGACTTGTCGACAGAAGAACGTCTTTGATTACCGCAATCATTTCCGCATCGGTATAACGCAGGCCTTTCACGAAGTACGACTTTAAACCCTTCTTAGAAAGCGCCTCCGAAATCCGGTTGCCACCGCCGTGAACCAGAACCACCTTCATTCCCACCGCAGACATAAAAACGATATCTTCCAGAACCACCCGGGAAAGCCGTGGTTCTCTCATAATCGAACCGCCATATTTAACTACCGAGAACTTACCCTGAAAATTCAGAATATACGGTAACGCTTCAACCAACACCTGGGCTTTCTTAGTTGCTTCTTCCATTTTCCCTTCAAGAGGTCAGCCCTCTCTTCACTTTACGTAATGAACAAATGACTTCAATAAGTTCAGACCGTCCGCATTTCCCCCTTCTCCCCTGGTCCACCGGGGATGAAGATAGGAATAAAGAAACCGCTCCGGGTGCGGCATCATACCCAGGACATTTCCCTGTTCGTTGGTAACGCCGGCAATTGCACCCTGAGAACCGTTAGGATTATCCGGATATTTTTCGGCCGGTGTCCCATCCGGGTCCGCGTATTGAAAAGCGACCTGCCCTTTTTCTTTCAACCAGATGAATTCTTCCTCCCCTTTGACCAGAAATTTACCCTCCCCATGCGCTACCGGCAAAGAGATAACCTTATCGGATAAACCAGCCAGCAGGGGTGAGTTTCCCGCACAACGCAAAGAAACCCACCGGTCCTCAAACTTTCCGGAGTCATTAAAAGTAAGCGTGGTGCAAGAACCCTTTTGGGGCGTTTGGAAAAAAGGGAGCAGACCGGTCTTTACCAGAACCTGAAAACCGTTGCAGATACCTATGATGGGACGTCCGGTTTCGGCAAAGGCATAAACCTTCTCTCTCAATTTGAACCGCAACTCGTTGGCTAATACCTTTCCCGCGGAAAGGTCATCACCGTACGAAAACCCCCCGGGAATAACCAGCATGGCGTAATCAACAAAAGAAACCGAACCTTCCAGGAGCCGATTAATATGTACCCGTTCCGGAACGGTACCCGCCAGACGGAATCCATATTCGGTCTCCAGATCACAGTTTGTCCCCGCAGTCCGCAGAATAAGTACCTTAACCATAAAAAATTACATTATATCACAAAGGAGGAGACGTTGAAAATATCTAAGTACCGGGGAAGAAATCTCCAGCCGTAATTCAATCTTCTGCATCTGGCTGACCAATAGTTTAATACGTCTTTCCATTTTATCTTCCGCCTCCCTTTTTTGGGCAGGGGCATCGGTTATGTCGTCACGAATCTGGAAAGCCAGACCGAATTTACGACCATAATCTGCCAGAAGTCTCACGCGCAAGATTGAGGTACCGGAGATGAGTCCGGCCAGTTTAAAGGTGAGTTCAAAAAGGGCCGCGGTCTTCTTCAACCGAATTTCCTCAATTATGCGCCGGGGCGGCTTTTCCCTCCGGTAAAAAAGGTCTAAAAACTGTCCGGCCACCAATCCGTTCATCCCAATCCCTTCACTCACCTCAAGGGAAATTTTCGCCGGATAATTTTTAGCCAGGAGATGAAAAGCCAGAATAAGCAGGTAGTCAGATGCCAGGAGCGCGGTAAACTCATCGTAGGCGCGATGGAGGGAGGGCTTTTCCCGACGGAAGTCGTCATTATCCATGGCGGGAAGGTCATCCTGGATAAGGGAAAAGGTATGAATTAATTCCAGCGCGGCCGCGGCAGGCAGCGCTCTACTCTCTTCACCCGCGCACAAACGGTGCAAGTGAAGAAAAAGGATGGGCCGAATCCTCTTCCCCCCGGAAAATACCGCATAATGGAAACTGGAAACCAGTTGTTCCGGAGACCCTCTCTCTGACGGTAAGACCGTTTTCAGATAATGGTCAATCCGTTCTTTTTCCTTATTCAAATAAGATTCAACGTCACCTTTATGTTGAGTAGACACTGTGACCTCTCTAATCCCCTTTTAATTCTTTTTTGGCAACCTTGCCCGTGGCGGTGTGAGGCAGACCGTCCCTGAAGATAATCCGGCGGGGTACTTTATATCCGGCTAAGTGTTGCCGTAAAAAGTGCAGGATGTCCTCCGCACTTGCCGGCTGTTCGTCCTTCAAGACAACGTAAGCAACCGGTATCTCCCCACCGGCGCCGGGTACGCCCACCACGGCGGTTTCTTTTACCGCATCATGCCGGCAGAGAACCGCCTCTACCTCCCTGGGATAAATACTCAATCCACGGAAGTTAATCATATCTTTCTTGCGGTCAACCAGAAAAAGATACCCCTCTTCGTCTTTTCTCGCCAGGTCACCGGTATAAAGCCAACCCTCCCGGAGCGTCTCATCGGTCTCCTGAAGCCGGTTATAGTATCCGGCCATCACGTTCTTGCCCCGGACCACCAACTCACCCACCTGGTTAACCGGGACCTCTTTCCCTTCCGGAGAAAAGACTTTTACTTCCACGCCGGCAACGGGTAATCCGATCGAACCGGTCTTCCTTTTTTTTAACGGGTTGAGCGTGACTACCGGCGACGCTTCGGTTAAACCGTAGCCCTCCAGAAGGGGAATACGAAAACGCCTCTCGAAAGCGGTGAGTGTTTCCGGAGGAAGCGCCGCCGCGCCGGAAATCGCCAACCTGATGGGATTCAAAAACCGGAGTAAGACTTGCGCCCACCAGGAAAGTTTTATCTCCGAAAGAAGGCGATAAAAATCCGGTATTCCCACAAAGATAGTGATACGGCGTTTAATAATCTCTCTGAACGTATTACGAAACGGAGTTCCCGCGGGCATAATAAAAATAGGTGAAGCCAAAGACAAAGGAACCAGAATGCAAACGGTAAAGGCAAAGGTGTGAAACATCGGCAAGAGGCAGATGAACCGGTCCTTGGAGTGAATCCGCACCGTCTCCCGGCAACTTTCCACGTTGGAAAGCAAATTTTCGTGAGTAAGCATTACGCCCTTGGGAAATCCGGTGGTGCCGGAGGTGTAAATTAACACCGCCACGTCAGAACCGGCGATAATCGGAAAAGGTCTTTTGGGTTCCTGAAAGAGGCTGTCGTACGGTAAAAGACCTTCCGGGGTAGGTGGTGGAACGTCTTTTGCGAGGAGAACAACCTTCTTCAGTGTCCCAACACGGCTCTGAAGACTCCGGCTGATTTCCAGAAATCCCGGTTCGGTAACAAGAATTTTGGCTCCGCTGTCGGTCAAAACAAATCTCAACTCCTCCTCTTTCCAGAAGTAATTGAACGGAACCGGGATGGCACCCACTTTGAGGGCGGCAAAATAGGTAATCACAAATTCCGGCCGGTTACGCAGGTAGAGCGCAACCCGGTCGCCAGACTTGACCTCCAGACTGAGTAAGCCGGCAGCCATCCGGTCCACCTTCCGTACTAATTCCCGGTAAGCAATCACCTCTTTTCCGTAGATTATCGCGGGCTTACGCGGAAAATTCCGGCCGCTTTTAATAATCAAATCGTTAAGTACCATAACGCTTCCCTCTGCTATCAATACCAACCACCGCCGGAAAATCAATAATAACCAGACGCCAGACCGCTTCCGGGCCCAGATGGGGAAATGCCTTTATCTTCGCCTCTTTAATATGGCTGGACAAAAGGGCACCACAGCCCCCGTAGGTAACAAAGTAAACGGCAGAAAACCGAATCATCGCTTTCCGGACTTCTTCACTGCGTCCTCCCTTACCGAGCATCACTTTCAAACCACATTCTAAAAGAGCCGGCGTGTACGGGTCCATCCGGGAACTGGTAGTGGGTCCGGCAGAACCGATAACGGCTCCGGGTGGCGCCGGAGTGGGACCAACATAATAGATGGTTTGCCCGGAAATCGGAAAAGGGAACCTCGGTCTTCTTTTTTCTTTTTTGGCCTCTTCAATTTCCGTCCCCAGTATTTTATGAACCCTGTCCCGGGCAGTGTATACGATACCGGAAAGGAGGACCTCGTCTCCCGCGGAAAGACTCTGTAAATCAGCGCCCTGTAAGGGTAGACTTATCGTTTTCATGTCAAATCGTTCGACTTTGGCGATCTCCTACCAGATGAATTGTAGGGGTCGGATTTATCCGACCCGCGGGCTTGATGAATCAAGCCCCTACAGCGTTAACCGCTGTATTTTCTGATGATACTGCGCAGGTACGGGATATCCTCTATAATCTTGGTCTCCGACGGCCGCTGGTCCAAATCTTCCAGAGACAAAAAACCCTGGTATCCAACCTTGTACAGGGCGGTTATTATCCCGTCCCAGTCCAGGTCACCGTCGGCTAACTTTCCCCAGAACATCGGATACTTTCTGCCGGCCGGAATACCCTCACCTTCAGAAACCGGTTTGGCGGATTTGATATGGACGTGGGCAAGATATTCGCCCAAAACACTCAGGGCATATTCCGGACGGGTATAGCCCTCAAAAAGGGAATTGCCCGGGTTCCAGATAACCCCGACCATTTCCACCGGGAGCCCTTCCACCAATTGCCGGCAGGCATTCGGAGTACAACAAATCTGTTGGTGATGCTGTTCAATAACCACCCTGACCCCAAACCGCTCCACCACCGGAAGGACCGTCTCTGCCAGCCAGAAGCGTTGTTTTCTCATCAGTTCCGCGACCGGCGTCTCTCCGGTAAAACCATAACTGTGACACCGGATATTCCTGGCGCCGATAATTCTGGCCGCACCAAATATCCTCTTAATTTCCTCCTCTGTTTCGGAAAATTTAAAATAAGGCGCCATTCCGGCCACTTCCAGACCGGAATCGCGCATAGCCTGAACTATCCGTTTTGCGGAAGATTCTAAATCCCCGGTATCAATATGCCCTTTCTCCCGGCACCACCATTCAATACCGTCACAACCGTACTTCTTAGCCAATTCCACCACCTGTTCCGGCGTTCTATCAGGTGCAGACAGTGAATAAATACTAACCTTCACAAAGAATCCCCTCTTTCAGTTCCAGAAGCCGGTCACAGAAGTACCCGGCCAATTGACGGTCATGGGTAATAAAGAGATAGGTAAGTCCAAGACGCTTCCGTAATTCATCGAGAAAATTGATTACCTGTGCCTGGATGGAAAGGTCCAGGTTACTGGTTGGTTCATCCAGAATTAAAAATTCGGGTTGGACCGCTAAACTGCGGGCAATTGCAATCCGCTGGCGTTCTCCGCCGGAAAACTGGAACGGAAATCTCTCCGCATCTTCCGGTGAAAGTCCCACTAAACGTAATAAATTGTGGATATAACCGCATTCCTCACCCGGCTCGACCATCCGGTGGTAACGGACTACTTCCCTTAAAATTGCCCCTACTTTTCTACGCGGGGGCAGGGAACGGAAAGGGTTCTGGAAAACAATCTGTACCCTCTTTCGCCAGTTTAAGACTTCTTTCGGGGAAAAGGCAAAAATATCCTTCCCCTCGTAGCAGACCATTCCTCCGGAAGGTTCCAGTAACCGGAGGATAATCTTAGCCAGCGTGCTCTTCCCGGAACCGCTGTCACCCAGAATCCCCACGATTTCACCTTTGCTTATTTCTAATTCAACTCCCCGGAGTACCGGAACCCGGACCATTGGTTTTCCCAAAGCGGGCCGTACCCGGAAATCTTTATACAGGCCCGAAATACTCAGCAGCATAAGTTATAATATTACATATTTTTGTAGGGGTTTGATTCATCAAACCCGTCCATTTTCGGGCTCAATAAATTGAGCCCCTACATTTCAAATATCAAAAACTATATTGCGTTTGTATTAGTTCAAGGATAAAACCGGCGGAAGTCTTCCGCAAAATCCTTTATTTCCGGCTGACCGGGTGCGGTCTTCGCGGTTAAAGAAACATAAACCAGGGCTGAACCGAAGAGCGGAGCCACCATCCGGAAAAGTTTATTCCTCTTGCCCATTGCAATAACGCAAACAACCTGTTTCTTGCTGAAGATATGGCAGAAATTGAACAGGCGCACTATCTCTTCTCTCTCTTCGGTGCAACAGGCTAATTTGAAAATATCCGCACCCAGATTGCCGGCACGCCGCATCTTCTCGTAAAGGACCCGGTCCGGCGGCACGCGCCGGAAGTTATGATAGGAACCGATAACCCTGGTTCTCCTGTTTTTTTTAGCCGATTGCACCACCCTGGCGGCAATTACAGAATCAACTTCAATGTCAACCGCATCCGCTAACGGCATCAGGCTTGAAAAAAGGCAAAGACGTGCCTTATCCGGTAAAAACGCCTCTTGACCCGGTTCGCTTTCCTCTGGCCTGCGAATCGTCAGAATTATCGGTTTTTTGGTTTTTTCCGTTATTTCCTGAAGAAATGCGTTTGCGGTTTCAGACCCAACGTCACCCCCCGGAAGATGGTCAAGCCGGACTTCAAGAATGTCCGCCATCTTCCAGCCGACGCTTTCCCATTCTTTGTCCGCCACCACTCCTACCAGAGCCGGTTTCTCCGCCCGAATTTCTACCTTGCCAATCTTCATCATCTAAAACCAATTATACCTGATTTTAAGAGAAAATTACAAAATTCCGACCGAGGATTTCTCTAAAATGATACCATGTTCCTGAAGGGTAACTCAACCTTTTTTACATTTCTGTGATAGCAGATTGTGATTGTGGAAAACATCGGTACCGCCCTTTCCATCTTCTTATGTATAATAATACATACTATTATATTGACAAATTATTGTCTTTGTGATAGAATTGGTTTGGATGGATGAAAAATCCGGTTTTATCTGGAACTCCGGAAAAGAATCAGCCAATATTAAGAAACACGGAGTTGACTTTGTAACTGCTGCAAAGGTTTTTAAAGATACCGGAAGAAAGATTTATGTGGATTCCGAGCATAGCGAGAGAGAAAAAAGATTTTTCTGCGTCGGAAAGGTGGCTGACAGAATTTTAACGGTTAGATTTACTTACCGCGGTGGCAAGATTAGGATATTTGGCGCCGGATATTGGCGAAAAGGAGAAGAATATTATGGCAAAGGAGATGCGGGACCCGAATGAACCGGTAGGAAAAATGTTTAGGGTTAAGGACTTTCTACCACCGCCAGGGAGACTGGTTCTACCTGATGAAAAAACTGTAAAAGTTACCATTTCTCTGAAAAAGTCCAGTGTTGAATTTTTCAAAAATCATGCGGAGCGGCACCACACAAAGTATCAGAAGATGATACGTGAACTACTGGACAAATATACCACACACTATTCTTCGGTGTAATTTACTGCAGGGTACTGCCGCCGAAAGGCTCTTTACCCATTTGCGGAGTGCTCTCGGTGGTAAAGAATTGGGCGTCTCCGTAACTTACTCCCGCACTGCTCATACCCACAACGTAGTAGTAATAATTAGTGCCGGGAGAAAGACTGAAAATCTGCGCATTGACGGAAACAGCGTCCGTTCCTGTCCCTGCATTCACACTCCTGGTTACCATATCCTGAGTTCCTCCGCCGGATACTAAACCGTACTGGAAGTAATAGGTGGTAACCAAACCATCGGGGTTTACCGTGCCGGTTAAGGTTGCGGAGGAAGACCCGACAGCGGTAGCTGAACCGGTTACGGCAGCAGGAAAACCAGCGGTACTACCACCAGAATCATCTCCCCCATCATCGCAGGAGACAAGGAGACAGACGGATAAGACAAGGAGTATAACAGGTATCGCCTTCATCCGGCTTCCAGCGTTCTGTAACATAAATAAGTTGTCATTCCCGCATGCCGTAAGCGGGAATCCAGTCGTTTGTATTACTCACTTACCGTTACCATCGCCTCGTTGCTGCCTAAGGAATCTCCGTTGGCGTTGGTTGCCATAACCCGGTACCAGTAGGTGCCGGATTGGGTCAGGGTGTCGGTGTACGTTGTGGTATCCGCAGAGGTAGTGCCGATTTCCGCAAACTCGCCTTCCAGGGTATCCTTCCGACTAATCTTAAACCCGGTCTCGTCGGTAGAGTTATCCGTCCAGGTAAGGACTACGGTTAAACCGGAGGCAGTGGCAGTCAGTTCGGTAGGTATGGCTGGGGGGGTATTTAAACGTGTAAATATTATAGAGGATGGACTCCCACCAGCAAAAACAGCGTGCCCTTCACGAAACTCGGAAACCCTTATGTACCAACGGTTTCCAGAGACACCTACTTTTGATCTGCCCTCCACCTTCAAAACCATTGTGTAGTGCGGGTTTCCAAAGGTGTTTTTTAACCTTTTACCCTTTTTACCCCT
>JAZDPL010000014.1:0-6194 GCA_043797665.1 Candidatus Omnitrophota bacterium | reverse complement strand
TTCTTCAAATCGTCAAGCGTCATTTCGCGGGGCAGGTATGGAAAAGTATTCGCCTGTTCGCTCTCCGGGTCGAAGCGGAGGACCTCCCAGTCCTTTTCTTCTCCGTACTCGTAGAGATAGGTATTCTCATCAATCTTTCCGGTTGGTTTCTTCGGCAGGCGCCAATACCCCGGTCTTATCATGTCCTGGTGGGTTGCCAGGGACACATCAATGGCATCCCGGAACGAGCGTCCCAGAAACTCCTCGTGCCGTCCTTCAAAGAGCGATTTCGACTCCCGCCATTGCTGGATACCGCCGCCAACATACGCTTCCCGTCCAAGAATATAGGAAGCCGCTTTGGAAGAAAATCCGCGATGATTAACCGGGATTTTGTCGGTTTTTTTCTTTAATAAAACCGCTTCAAATCTCTCTTTTGGATTCATTGTCAGGTCTATTTTATATCCCTGATTACCGATTTCAGGTATGCGATGTCCTGCTGTGCATAATGCTCGCGGTCTCCCGGCCGCGGCGCCTCGATGCAGATATGTCCCTGGTAATCTTTCTCCTTCAGTATTCGGAGAAACTCCCGGTTATTAATTTCACCTTCCTCCAGGCCGGACCGGAAACGGACGCCTTTCCCGCCCGGTATGGAATTCTTGAGATGCACATAGTATAGCCGGTCACCCATCGCTTCTACGGTCTCTCTTATGGAAAGATGGTCCGGGAAGTTCAGGTAATTTTCGTAATCAAGATTTACGCCGACCGCCGGGCTGTCTATCAGGTCAGCCAGTTTTTTCGCCGCCTGAGGCCGGTCGTGCAGGTAGTGCATATGGGTTTCGAAAGCCAGCTGGAATCCAAGTTTTTCGGCAAGGCCGCCGAGGACCTTGAATCCGGAAACGGTCCAATCCCATTGCTCTTTGGTGGCCGCTTGCGACCCGTGCATTTCATATTTTTCATACGGCACGTTCTTATCGGGGTTGAAAAGAGCGCCGGCAGTAGTGTTGCAGACGGAAAGTTTAAAGCGTTCGGAGGCAAGCCGATAAAATTCAACCACTTCTTCTGTTTCCCTCCGGCGTTCGTCAGCATCGGTCGCCAACAGGTTTGGTCCCGGCGCGCCGAAAATCACGCATTTCATTTTTGATTTCACTGCGGCTCCGGCAATGCCGTCAAGGTATTCCTCGGCGCTTTCCTTAACTCCGCCGCGTTTCCGTCGGAACTCAACGCCGTCAAAACCCCAATCCACTGCCTTACGACAAATCTCCGGAATGGTCTGGCCCTGTTCGCAGTAGTTAACGTGCATTATAATCTTCGACTTCATAAAATTTTCTCCTTTGTTATAACTTCATGGCGTATGTAATAGTCTTCAATAACGGTTTGAATCCCGCTTTTTCGTACATTTTTCTGGCAGGTTGGTGCCCTTTATTAAGACCGGTGATAACCAGCGCGTAAACCATTCCGTTCTTGCGCATCAGGCCCAGCGCTTTTCCAATCAACTTTGTTCCGATTCCCCTTCCCCCGTAGTCCGGGTCAACCCCATTATAACCGATGGTACCCATCTTCCGCCTGTTGTCCAGACGGTAGGATGCAAATCCAACTACCCGATTTTCAAATTCGGCAATCAAGAAAAACTCCATTTTCGCCTTGATGTAGTTCAGAATGTCGGCGCTGGTCCATTCCTGCCATGGTTTATTTCCGATAAGCCCGAACCTTTGTTCCATCAAACTGTCCCCGCCCATGTCCCATATTTTTTTCACAATTCCTGATACGCAGTTCAGGTCCGCTCCAGTACCCTGTCTGATAACCGGATTAAAGTATTCCATCAAGGCAGTTCTATTTTTCCGGAATCTATGTTCCTACCGAAAATTAGATTTAGTCATGTCCTTCATCCCAGGTAGTCCACAGGTCTGGCTCTACCCCCCCTGGAGCCCAGAGAACTCTAAAACCTTCGGTCTTTTTGTGGTACTCCACGTGCCCGTCGCCCATCAGAAAATTCAGCCCGAGGCTATGGCCACCGGTGTTATTTAACGTGGCCGTGAAATAATAACTATGGTAAACGGACTCCCCGTCACACAGGGGAGAATAACGGACGCAGTCGCTCGCTACATAGAATTGGGTAATATTTGCTGATACACTGGTAAGCTTCGCCGGAGTTCTGTATGTTCCGGTATTTTGGTCGGAAACAAAATAACGGTTCATGCCATAAGAATGGCCCGGCCAACTCAAAGGCACCAGCCTCCAGGTGGTTGGACATTGAAGAACTTTCATCCTATTGTCTACCGAATTCTCTTCACCCCCATACGGGAGTAAACCGGTGGTATCAGTGTACCCCAAATATGGTGCAAGGCGTACCATCCAAAAACAATAATGGTTTTTATCGCCCGCTGTGGTTGCGGACCAGACGGTGCTCTTTGTTGTTGATAAATTGCATCCGGCGAAAACAATTAAACCCGTCGCGGCGTAAAGAAGAAACTTTTTCATAATGAACCTCCCTGTTTGTAGTCACGTTTTGCCCAAAAGTGGTACATTTTTATGTTAGCATTTACACCTCCCGGGTTAATCACCTTTTCTTTTTGGATAAGAAAGAGCATTCAGTCCATCAAGGTCGGAGACGACAATCTCCTCTTTTTCTTTCATCGGAAAACCGCAGGAACCGCGTACGATAAGCCGGGTCGGGATAATCAACCTCTTTTCGGGAACCGGTTCCCCGTTCAAGGCCGCCTGGAGCATCTGGATTGCTTTCCGCGCCATTACGGATACCGGAATCAGCAGGGTTGTTATCTTTTGAGCGGAGAAATAACCGTCCGGATTGCTGACGATACCGACTAAAGCCACATCTTTCGGGAAGGAAAGGTTTGATTTGGAAATAAACGCGAGAATCGACATGGTCAGTTCCGACCCAAGGGTTATTAACACCTCAGGCCTGTTTTTAGAGAGGGATTCTTTTGCCAGCGAGTAACCGGCTTCTTTTTCCGGCGCCTCTTTTATGTAGTATCTGCCCTCCAGACCATAGTTGACGCATAGGATGTCAAAGACGGACCGGAAGGCCTGGTCTTCTTCGGCAACCAGAAGGGCAATCTTCCGGTATCTGAGCTTTACCAGGTGGGTTATAATCAGGTTGAGGGATTGGAACTTGTCGGTAAGTACGGTGTAGATTTTTTCGTTCGGCAGGTCGCTCTGGAGCCAGACAAAGGGAATTCCTTCGTGCAAGAGGGATGCAACATCCCTGGTCGGCATGCGGCCGTCAATGACTAAACCGTCAATCTCCCTTTTCCTGATGCCGTTCCAGAATAACGGATGTTTCTCTTTGTCCAGGTCTTTGTGCGGTGTGGTGTACAATTCCAGGTGAAAATTCGCCTCGTTTCCTTCCCGGCTGACACCCTTGATCATTTCGGAAAGAAACGGACCGGAGATGTTGCCGATATCAAGAATTGTGACGGCTATTCTTATGGCTTTGGAAGTTTTTTGGTCGCCCTTCAGGTAGATGCCCTTACTTCGCTTTGTGTAGATTAAACCTTCGCTTTTTAGTTTCTCCACCGTTTTAACCGCGGTTCCCACGCTTACGCCATACTTCTCGGCAATCTCCTTGAAGGTTGGAAACTTCCCTTCAGCGTTTGGCGGAGAAATCAGGTCTTCAATCAGTCTTTCCTTCAATTGAAGGAAGAGTGGTTTTTCGGAATCCAGGTCCAGACCCTGTGTCGGCATTTTTCTGTCAGTATTCATTCTATATTCTATTATCATAGTATTATAGAACATTCATTCTTGTCAAGTTTTGACTTGCCCCCAGCAAGGTGATAAGATGTAGAAAAGCAGACCTGTTAATTAAAATACGATTATATTTTGGACTGATGTCAAAACACAATATAAAATCAGGTGGATTTGTCTCAAGAGGGTTAAAGTTCTATTCCTCAACTCCTCTCGCCATAATATTCATCTTTTTTTTGGGTTTTCTTATTTATTCAAACACTTTTCAGAGCCCATTCCAGTTTGATGAGGAACTTTTTATCCTGCATAACTCTGCTATCCAGAATCTTTGGAATATCAAAGATATCTGGAATTTTGCCCCTACCCGTTTTATCACTTACCTCTCGTTTGCCTTAAACTATCATTTTCACCAACTGCATGTCAGCGGCTATCATCTGGTCAACCTGGTTATCCATATCAGTACGGCAATATTAGTACGGTGGTTCATCCTTTTGACCTTTTCCACGCCGGTTATGGCAAACCAGAAAAACTACCGGGAACATGATTTGATCGCTTTGTTTGGCGGTTTACTCTTCGTGACACACCCGGTACAGACTTCAGCCGTAACCTATATTTACCAGCGTGCCGCTTCTCTAGCTGCTTTTTTCTATCTGGCTTCCCTATGTCTATATATCAAAGCTCGATTGCTGAAAAATGAAACGTCGAAAAAAACCGGCGGATGGAAAAGGTATTACGGCGGTTCTCTGTTGACAGCGGTTCTCGCTATCTTCACTAAAGAAATAACGATCACTTTACCGCTGATGATTATGTTATACGAAGTTATTTTTTTGAAAGAAGGAAAAAAGTCTTATTGGAAATATCCGGTTCCCTTTTTTATGACGATTCCCCTGATGTTTTTTGCCAAGTCGCTTAATTCCATAAACTTCGGCATCAGAAGTTTTACCAGAGAAACAATAACGATTGCCCGCAGCCAGTATCTTTTGACGCAGTTTCGGGTAATAATCACTTACCTGAGACTGCTGTTGATTCCTGTTAATCAGAATATTGATTATGATTACCCGACTGCTAAAACCTTATTTACATTACCGGTCTTCGCAAGTCTTTTACTTTTGCTCCTTATCCTGGCTCTTGGTATCTCTCTTTTCCGCAAAAACCGCTTAATCTCTTTTAGTATTTTCTGGTTCTTCCTTGCCCTCGCCCTGGAATCGAGTATCATACCCATTAAAGACGTTATCTTTGAACACCGGCTTTATTTACCGATGGTCGGCTACTGTATTTTTTTGCCCACTACCCTCTATTATCTTTTTGGCGAAAAACGGCTGCGAACAGTTGTGACTATTCTGATTATTATGGTTAGCGGATATTCGGCTCTGGCATACGCCAGGAATAGAGTCTGGAAAGATAAATTGACCCTCTGGAACGATACGGTTCAAAAATCACCCCATAAAGCCAGACCGTATAACAACCGGGGGGTGGCGTACTTGAATAAAGGCGCTTTCGACAAAGCGCTCGCTGATTTTAATCAGGCAATAAGTATTAACCCGAACTACGCAGAAGTCTATAACAACCGGGGGGAGGCGTACTGGAACAAGGGTGATTCCGATAAAGCGATTGCCGACTACAATCAGGCATTAAGTATTAACCCGAACTACTTCAATGCTTATAACAACCGGGGGGAGGCGTACTGGAACAAGGGTGATTCCGATAAAGCGATTGCCGACTACAATCAGGCAATAAGTCTTAACCCGAACTTTGACAACGCTTACAAGAACCGTGGAATAGCGTATGGCAGTAAAGGTGACTACGACAAAGCGCTCGCTGACTTCAATCAGGCAATAAGTATTAACCCGAACTACGCAGATGCTTATAACAACCGGGGGGTGGCGTACTCGAATAAAGGCGCTTCCGACAAAGCGCTCGCTGACTTCAATCAGGCAATAAGTCTTAACCCGAACTACGCAGATGCTTATTATAACCGGGGAATGGTGTACTGGAACAAGAGTGATTCCGATAAAGCGATTGTTGACTTCGATCAGGCAATAAGTCTTAACCCGAATTACGCAGATGCTTATTTCAACCGGGGGGTGGCGTATTTCATTGGAAAAAACTATGATAAATCATGGGAGGATGTCCATAAGGTACAAAGTTTAGGTTTCCACATCAATCCGGCATTTATTGAAGAACTCCGTAAGGCATCGGGAAGAAATAAATGAGTGTGCATCATTGAGAACCCAACATCTCCTTCTCCCTACCGATTGGTATCCCCCTGTTAAAAAAGATTCATCTGGAGTTCGCTTTTTTCTTTTATATCTGGCGGAAACCGTTGCGGGACAAGGTTCTCAAGAGGCTCTAACCTCTATTCGTGCACGATGGGGTGGCATACGGGACGACGTTAGAACCTCCTATGATAACAGTCAAATTTCTCTACTCTCAAAGACCTTGTGTTTCAATGGTTTACCGCCAGTTTAAACTGACCGAAATCTTCAAAGACCCAGTTGTATTTCAGGGTGCGA
>JAZDPL010000045.1:0-43622 GCA_043797665.1 Candidatus Omnitrophota bacterium | reverse complement strand
TTTATCAAGCCCGCGGGTCGGATGAATCCGACCCCTACCCCTTATGTGCGATGAATCGCACCGCTACTTTTTTCGGCGGAGGCCTTCTAAAAGGAGCGGGAGGCCGGTAAGGTTGATAAACCCTTCTGCGGAAAAGCGGTCAAAGATATCCTTGGCGCCGTAGGTTGCCAATTCTTCCGAGTAGAGGGAATAAGGGGAAGAACGCCCTACCACGGTGGCTTTCCCTTTGTACAGTTTTACCCGGACCAGTCCGGAGACGTAGCGCTGGGTAGACTGGAAGAAGACGTCCAACGCCTCTTTCTCTTCCGAGAACCAGGTGCCCTGGTAGATGAGGTTGGCGTAACGGGTACTCAAGGATTCTTTCAGTTCCCAGAGGTTTCGGGAAAGGACCATTTTCTCTAATTCCTGATGGCCGGTAATAAGGATGGTCGCCGCGGGTGCCTCGTAGATTTCCCGACTCTTTAAACCTACGGTCCGGTCCTCAACCATATCTATCCTGCCCACCCCATACGCGGCGCCGATTTGGTTCAACCGGTCAATCAATTCAACCCCGCCCAACCTCTTTTTGTCAAGGCTGATCGGCTTACCTTTTTCAAACCCAATCTTCAGATACTTAGGCTCCCCGGGAGCCTTTTCCGGCGCAACGGTAATCTGGTAAGCGTCTTCCGGCGGCTCAACTGCAGGGTCCTCTAAAACACCGCACTCAATGGAGATACCCCAGAGGTTGGCGTCAACCGAATAGGGATTTTTTTTGGTGACCGGAACCGGAATCCCCTTCTTTTTTGCAAACTCAATCTCTTCTTCCCGGGTCTTAAACTTCCATTCCCGCAAAGGCGCAATTATCTTTAAGTCCGGCGCCAAAGCCTTCCAGGTCAGTTCAAAACGAACCTGGTCGTTACCCTTTCCGGTGCAGCCGTGGCTGACAAATTTCGCCCCTTCTTTTTTGGCTAATTCCGCCACTTTCCGGGCGATGATAGGCCGGGAGAGGCTGGTGGCTAAAGGATATTTCCCCTGATAGAGCGCATTGGCTGCCAGGGCGGGAAAGATATAATCTTCTACAAACATAACCCGCAGGTCGTCAAAGTAGAACTTTATTGCCCCGCTCTTGAGCGCCTTTTTGCGCAAGAAATCCGGGTCAATCTTCTGGCCCAGGTTTGCGGTGTAGGCGATGACCGCTAATCCGTACTTTTCTTTAAGGTAGGGAATGATGACCGAGGTATCCAGACCGCCGGAATAGGCTAAGACAACTTTTTCCATAGAGCCACCTCATCGCATTTGGGGAATTTCGGGCATTTCAGACAGTCGCCCCAGATTTTGTGGGGAAGACGTTCTTTATTTACCGGTTCAAAACCGTATTTCCGGAAAAAAAGGGGCTTATTGGTAAGCGCAAAGACCCTGGGAACGGTCAATCGCTTTGCTTCCCGCAAAACGGTCCTCAACAGTGTGCCTCCCAATCCTTTCCCCTGCCTTTCCGGAATAACCACCAGGGAACGAACCTCGGCCAAGTTCTCCCAGGATATGTGGAGGGCGCAACAGCCAACCATCCTGCCTCCCTCTTCCGCCACGGTAAAGTCCCTCAGGGACTCGTAAATCTCGGATAAGGACCGGGGAATGATATCTCCCTTCTCCGCGCTCCGGTTAATCAGGCAGTGAATCTTGTCGGCATCAGCCAACTTTGCTCTTCGTATCTTCATAATTTATGGATTCCTGCCAGATACACACAGGAATGACAGATTAAAAGATGGCGCTGGGTGTGGCGATGCGGCGGTAACTCCCTACTCCGTACGATTCTTCCGCCGAACCTTCCTGAAACTTGAGTAGTTTGGTCTCAAATTCCGGAATACTGGTAACTTTACCGTCCAGGTATTCTTTCAGGCGCTCTTGCAAACTCTCCAACCGGGCAATCAGGCCCCCGTACCGTATCTCTAAAACCTCCAGACCAAAAGGTTTATATGTATTTAACCACATTCCGCGGTGTATTTTCCAGAGGGTACGGACCTCTCTGGTCAAAGGTACCACTTCCTGGTTCAAAATACACCTCATCCTCTTTTTGTCCTTCGCCCGGTACGCGGAGACCAGGTTCTTCCGGCAATCACACTTAATCGCTATTACTTTTGCTATCTGCGCTGGCAGGCATAACCTCTCTGAGAGCCGGGGGCTCTTTGTGAGCCTCGGGCTCTTTGATAAAGCATCTTTCGTAATCGCCTTTTCCAGTTGTTGCGCTAATTTAGCATACTCTTTCCGAAAAGACCTCCCTTCCTGAAGAGGCTCACACAATCCAATCAGCGGGTCGTCCCATAACAGCCATTTGGCCGCGTTGATAAGACTCTTCCGGTAATCTTTCCGGCAGGGTATGGTGTCAATCCGGCTGGCTAAGGTATAGGCATCTATATCTGTTCCACAGGTTCCCTGAAAGTTTACTTTCAGTACTTTTAGTTCAACCTTACCGGCGTAAGCCATCTCGGTAAAGAACTGAACCGCCGGCAGGGCGGAATAGATATCGTTCTCCATTCCGTCGTCGCCCCAGGTGGTGATGAAGGCCTCTTTCACGCTTTTGTCACGGCAGGCACGCATGCAGGATTCAACAGCCAGATAAGCATACGGCAGGTCTGCCCAGAACCGGCCCCAGTTCCAGGCACCAGGCGCCATAACCGGCTCCTTGCCTAAACTCCGGTGTAAATCTATGAACCGGGTATAGAAGTCATAATCCAAATGGTAATAGTCCCAGTAGACCAGGTCTACATTTTTCGGGATATTTTTAACCACATCTTCCGGAATCCGGGTATCTAAGTCATAGTAGTCGTTCTTTTTAGAGCCGATGCGAAAATACATATCGCTCCAGATCATCGGTCGTAATCCTAAACGAGTGCAGATTTCGCAGACCCTGGCAAGGTGCTCATTCATAATGTCAAATGTCCGGCGTTCTCCATGCCTGCGCCTGTACTCCCCGGTTCCCAAACCGTGGGCTTCATCCATACCGATGTGGAGCCGTTTTGATTGGTAGGGCTTGCTGGCAGAGGTAATCATCTTTTCCAGAAGTTGGTAAGTCTTGTCCTCGCCAACTAAAAGAATCTCTTCGGTATCGGTAACGTCATGATAGGCTATCGGCCACTGCAAAATCTGTTTCAGGTGGGCTAAGGTCTGGATACAGGGGAACATCTCAATACCAAACTTTGCCGCGTAACTGTCCAGTTCCTTCAGTTCATCCTGGGTATAACCACCGCGCAGATAACCAAAGAAGGGCTGTCCCGGTACCTCGTAGGTGTCTTCGGTGTACATCATCACCGCGTTGATTCCCATCAGGCTGAACTTGCGCAACAAAGACTTAACATTAACTACGGTCAAGACACCATTACGGGAAGATTCCAGCATCACACCTAACATTTTAAATCCGGTTGATTCGGTATAACCTTGTCCTCTTTTACCGGCCGTGCTTCCTCCGAAGATATGGCCTAAGGCCCGGAAGGCGTCAACGGCCCGGACATAATTTACCCTGACCCCCTCAGATGTGTTCAATATCTGGAACTTACCAGCCTCTTCACCTTTGTCAACCGGCAAAAACGAAATCCCTGCTGTGCCAGCTTGCTTTTTAAAAGTCAAAGGATACTCTGCTTCCAATTCCTTCATCCCGGCCCGCAATTCCCGACTGACCCGCTCTAAATCAATAAAATATTTCATTAGGCCCTCTTGTCCAGATTCTTCGGTCGCTGGCGCTCCCTCAGAATGACACCGGTTCTTTCTTCTTCAATAAAAACTTTCCGGCCGACAATTTTTACCCGGCCTTCCGCAACGAGTTTGATTGCCAGAGGATAGATGAGGTGCTCCTTCTGGTGGATCCGGTTCAGAAGCGCCTCCGGTGTATCGTCAGGAAGTATTGGTACCACCGCCTGGCTGATAATCGGTCCGGCGTCCACACCTTTTTCTACAAAATGCACCGTACAACCGGTAAACCGGACGCCGTAGTCAAAAGCCTGCTTCCAGGCTTCTAACCCGGGAAACGAGGGTAAAAGGGAAGGATGCAGATTAAGGATGCGCCCCGGAAAGGCAGAAAGTAATCCTTCCTTAATCACCCGCATAAAACCTGCCAGACAGACCAGTTCCACACCCGCTTCCTTTAAAGCCTTTACGTATTCTTTCTCGGCTTCTCTGGAAAGAATGGTCCGGTAAGGACCGGGCGGGATATACCGCGCCTTAACACCGGCCTTTTCTGCCCGTTTCAAGCCGAAGGCATCCGGTCTGTCCGAAAGAACCAGCCCAATCTTTACCGGCAAAGAGCCATCCTTCACCGCATCAATAATCGCCTGCAGGTTAGAACCGCTCCCGGAAAGTAACACCCCGATTTTCATCATTGCCTTCTTAGTAAATTACTGTAGGGGCTTGATTTATCAAGCCCGCGGGTCGGATAAATCCGACCCCTACTTTAGATTCTGGAGATGCGGGCCAGGAGCCGGTCAAGACGGTTCAGTTCTGACAGAAGCGTCCGCGGAAAGGAGACCGTCTCTTTTCTTTTAGTCAAAGAGGCAATGCCTCTTAGAGAAGAGGCGGTGCCCCTCAAAAACCTTTTGGCTGCAGAGACCCGGTAGCCCTGTTGATAGAGTAGTTCCCTTATCCGGCTGATTATCTCCACCTCTTTATCGGTATAGAGACGCTGACCACGGCCGTTCCGTTTGGGTTTCAAAAAAGAGGAAAACTCCTCCTCCCAGTACCGAAGGGTGTGGCTGGCAACGCCGAGTTTATGGCTGACTTCGCCAATTTTGTAATAAATCTTTGAGGATTCCATCTTTTTATAGCCCTCTGTCATTCCTGCATGTTTTAGGCAGGAATCCAGCGGATTCCCGCTTATTATCCGCGGGAATGACTGAAGAAAGTACCACCTTTCACTTATTCGCTTTTTAAGGGCCGGGACATTAAGTCCTGGACCGCCTGCTCCGGGTTCTTACCGTCAAAGAGAATTTCCGAAACTTCTGCCATTATCGGCATTTCCAGGGAATTTTTCTCTGCCAGCATCAGTGCCGGCCGTACTGTGTAGTAACCTTCCACCACCGATTCGCTCCGGGCGATCAGGACAGACGGGTCCTCACCCTGTCCAACCGCTAATCCAAACCGGTGGTTCCGGGAAAAGGGACTGCTGGCGGTGACGATGAGATCACCCAAACCGGAAAGACCAAAGATGGTTCGCTCCCGGGCACCTAATGCCTTTGCTAACCGTGCCATCTCTGTCAGACCCCGGCACAAAAGCGCTGCCCTGGTGTTTTCGCCAAAACCCAAACCCTCGGCAATACCGGCTGCAATCGCCAAAGGGTTTTTAAGCGCACCCCCCAATTCCACCCCAGGCGGGTCGGAAGTGGTGTAGATGCGGAATTTTTCCGAACTTACCATCTCCTGAAACATCTGCACCAGGGCTATGTCTTTTCCGGCGCATACCGCACTTGCCGGTAAGCCGCTGGCAATTTCCCGGGCAATCGTGGGCCCGGAAAGAACGGCAAAAGGAACTTCCTCACCCGCTTCAGAAAGTAAAATCTCACTCATCCGGCAGCCGGTCCCTTCCTCCAGCCCTTTGGTGGCAATTAAGAAGGGTCCCCTAATCCCTGCCTCCTTAAGGCTGGCCCCGGTCTCCCGGAAGACGAAGGAAGGCGTTACCAGAATAAATGCGCCGGCTGATTTCGTCTCTTCTAAAGAAGAGGTGATCTTGAGCCCTTCCGGGATATAAAACCCGGGCAGGAATTTTGGATTCTCTCGCTTCTCCTCTAAAATTCTTCCATAGTCCGGGAACTTTTCGTAGAGGATAACCCTCTTCCCTTTCTGAAAGAGGAGTATCGCTAAAGTTGTTCCCCAGGCACCGGCTCCAATCACCGCTATCTCTTCCATTGAATCTTTGGCTCTTTCCCGGAAAGAAGCCGCCGGATATTTGTCCGATGAGTAACAAAAACCAGAAAAGTAACCAGGCAGCCGAACCCCAAATAGGCAACTTCCTGCCCGGTCAGATGCCAGATGAGAATGGGTAGAGCGACCGCAGCGCTCAGCGAAGCAAGGGATACGATACGGCTAACGGCAAAGACCACTAACCAGATACCAAAAATGTAAAGGGCGGTCAAGGGAGAAAAACCGGTCAAAACACCAAAACCGGTCGCTACCCCTTTACCGCCCTTAAACCGCAAAAAGATGGAAAACGTATGCCCGATAACCGCGGTCAACCCAACCGCAATGGTCCAGCCTGGTGTTAGGGGAAAAAACCTGCGCGCTAAGATTACCGGCAGAAAACCTTTTCCGATATCAAGTATCAGGGTGGCGACTGCCGGGCCTTTCCCTATGGTGCGCAGGACATTGGTGGCGCCGATGTTACCGCTTCCTTGCCGGCGAATGTCGACTCCAAACAGCCGGCCAACCAGATAGCCAACGGGAATGGAGCCCAAGAGATAACCGCCCGCCAATAACCAGACCGCTCCCAGGTCCAATTTTGTTTGCCGGTTATGCTATGCCAACAAGTTCCTTGGCTATAATGACCGCAGTGGCTGCATCTTCACCATAGGCATCCGCACCGATCTCGTCCGCATACGACTGGGTGATGGGTGCACCGCCAATCATAACCTTGGTCTTATTGCGGATACCGGCGGTCTTCAGGGCTTCGATGACCGTCTTCATCCCCGGCATCGTGGTGGTAAGCAGAGCGGAAAGACCCACAACCTGCGCGCCGTCCTTTACCGCCTGAACGAACTTATCGTCCGATACGTCAATCCCTAAATCCATTACCTCAAACCCACCGCCCTTCAACATCATTACCACTAAGTTCTTGCCGATGTCGTGGAGGTCACCCTTCACCGTACCAACCGCTACCTTTGCCAGCGGTTTAACACCGCTTTCGGCAAGCAACGGCTTCAGTATCTCCATCCCCACGTTCATCGCCCGGGCCGCAATCAGTACCTCCGGCACATAGAACTCATTCGCCCGGAACTTGGCACCGACCACGTCCATCCCGGCAATCAGCCCCTTATTGAGGATGTCTGCCACCGGTGCACCTTCTTTTATCGCGGCGTCGACCAGACTTTTTACGTCAGCCGCCTTGCCATTAATCACGCTGTCCGCAATTTTCTGTAAATCCGCCATCCCTCCTCCTCCTTTTCACACTTTGGTAGCCGCAGGCTTTAGCCTGCGTATAGATTAGAGATAAAAAAACTTGATATGATATTTTAGCCCAAATTTGTACCCCTGTCAATTATAAACAAAACTATCTGGAACTCTCCTAAAAAATTCGCCCCTTATTAAAAAATTAGCGCGGCCCGCCTACGCCCAAGGTTTACCCGTCGGAGTTCGCCTACACTGAAGTTTCGGCGAGTAAACTTTAGCGCAGGCGGGCTACGGCGGACAGGCCCTGCTTACGCCGGGCTAAAGTGTAGGGCTTGATTCATCAAGCCCGCGGGTCGGATAAATCCGACCCCTACAGGAGGGAGAGGAGGAGTATTGGAAGAACCTTCCTTTTCCTATCTATCATACGCCTTATTATAACATAAGTTGTTTATGATAATTAATTATGCTATTTGAGGGCGAGGTTCCCACCGGAGAAATAGAATACTTCCATAGTGCCGAAAAAAAGAAAGGAAAGAAGAATGACCACATGCAGGAAGAAAAAGAACCGGTAGGGATGAGCCAGGGAATTCCGGTAACCGTGGAACTACCGATAAAGGCGGCTAAAAAACTTTTATGGAAAGCCCGGCTGAAAAAGCCAGGGCTAAATCACTGCTTGTACCCCGGAAATTTTTGAGTTCGTCTTGCCACTCCCGGCGTAAAAAACGGAGTCCTTTTCTCAGGGAGCGAATATCCTTGATTTCGCTCAGCATCTTTATATTTTATTCTATTTATCTGGAATAGAACTACCCCAACCGTTCCACGAGAAGATTTTCAAAAGCAGAAATGTTTTTCCATCCGGCAGCGCAGTTGATTATCTTTGCCTTATCGTCAATAAGGGTATACCCATCATCGGTAATCCGTACACCTAACTTTTCCATCACCAGTAATTCTTCGGAAAAAGCAAGGTAGACCGCAACTGTGTCGAAAAGGATGGAACTTTCCCTTCCGGTTACCGTTTTATCTTCTGCCCAGATTCGGTAATTCTCCATTACCGCCCGGGTAATTATGTCCTGAGAGTCTCTGACTTTAACATACTTGTCACCCCTGAGTTTTACCAGCCCGCAGGTATCAAGAGGTGTTATGGTCATATCCCAGGCAGCGGTAAAAACCTTCCGGCAATCTTCAGGATATGCTTTAACATTATATTCAGCGGAGACCCCCTCGCTTCCGTTATGTCCCTTACGGAGACTTCCGTGCATGCCTACGAACCGAACTTTCTCCGCAATCCGTGGCTCCTGTTCTAAAGCTACACGCAGGTTGGGAACCGGCCCGATGGCGATTAAGGTAATCGGCTCCGGAGAACTCATAATCGTGTCAATCAAAGCGGTAACGCCATCCGGATAGACCGTTCCCGGATAGGCCGAAAGACCGTACCCTTCCACCCAGGGAGCCTGGGGGCCGGTTTCTTTCTTTAAATGGATACCGATACCAACCGGTACATCGGTACGGTTTGCGAGCTGGAGCATTTTGGCAACAATCTTTGCCCGGTAGGTCGTATTTCCGGTTTCGGTCACCACCAATTTCAGGTCCAGTTCCGGAGACTTAAGCAACAGAGCAAGCGCCCAGGTATCGTCGATATCGCCTCCGATATCCGTATCCAGAATTACCGGTATCTTCTTGTCCTGCCCCGCCATTCTTTCCTAAAAAATCCTTAATTCTCTACAAACGAATATCCTACTCCTTACCTTCCCTCCCTGTCAACTTGCCGAATTCTCTTTTGCCTATTATTATTGACACTAACAGCATAGATATGCTAAAGTCTGACAGCGTTCATTTGGAAAGAGGTGAAAAACTGAAATGAAAAACACTGGCGCCGGGATATTGACAGTTCTGATTGTTTCCTTTTTACTTAATGGATGCGCCAGAACATCTTTGTGCCAGTCAAAAACCTCACCAAAAGACTTCTCCTGGTGGGGAAAGTCAGGCGCACAGCCTTCACCGGTAAAAGATGCCTCCCGCGGAGGAGAATGGTGGTGGCCTGACAAACCTTCCAAAGGGAAGGAAAATACTGCCTGGGGAAACCGGGGTTATGTCTATCTGAAGATGTCACCGGAAAAGCCTTCCGGTAAAATCGGCGCAATCAAAAAGGGAACCGAATCGGAAAAACCCCGCGGTAAAATCGGCGCAATCAAAAAGGAAGTCAGATCAGCGGGTAAAGAAGTTGAAAAATCTGAATCCATATCCGCGGCGGAAACTTCTAAAGAAAGCGCTTCCGCTCTAATTCAGAGCCGGGAAGAGTCTGAACTTCAGGAGGTTTTCTTTAAATTTGACAGCGCTATGTTGACCCGGAAAGCTAAAGAGGCTGTTCGGAAAAACGTCGGGATATTAAAAGCAAATCCGGCGCTGAAAGTTACCCTGGAAGGTTATGCCTCGCCGGAAGGTCCTTCAGCATATAACCTGCGTCTATCGGAAAAGAGGGCAACCTCGGTTAAAGACTATCTCATTAGCAAAGAAGGCATCAGCGCGGACAGGCTGACGATAAAATCCTGCGGAGAACTGGCAGCGGAAACCGGTTCCTACTGGCGCTCCAGAAAGGTAAGGTTCGTCCGGTTCATCATATCTGAATAGAATAAAGATTTGGTAGCCCTTGCCCATCCTAGGGCAAGGGAACCCGTGCAGGCTTTAGCCTGCGTATCTAGAAAATTCCCAATTTTTAAAACGGGGGCATCATCGGTAAAACGGTGTGGCCCTTTTTTTATTGACAGAGTCGGTGGGGTTGTGATAATCTATTAAAAGTTATTGGGTAAGCAAATAACTTTTGTAACCTCCTTCTTATGCCGGCATTAATCACAAAAACAAAGTGCGAGCAGCTACGAAACCTCCTTGAAAAAGAATTGCTTTCTGGTAAATACCTTCAGGGGGCACGGTTTTATTCGCAGAATGAACTGGCTAAATATTATGATATTTCACCTTCAACAGCTCGAGAATCGATATTTGCCTTAGTACAAGAAGGGTTGCTTACACGCATTCAAGGAAGCGGAACTTTTATTGCCAACCCTTTACAATTTGGCAATTCTTACAACATCGGCATAGTACTGCACTCTTCAGAAAACTTTGCGTTCTCCTTCTTCAGCGGTATCATTCAGGGAATAAATTTATCCCTAAAGAATACCAATTACCATATTTTACTGATATTCTTTGACGAGAACCGAAGAAAACAAAAAAACCATTATCTTCTTTCTCTGGCAAAAAAGAAACATCTTGTTGGATTTTTTATCACCGCCTCGCAAGTCAACGAGCACGAACTCATTAACCTCCAGAACTACAAAATCCCCTTTGTTTTGGCTAATTGTTTCTGGCCCGAACAAAATTTCAGTTTCATCTGCCCTGATTTCTTCCAGGTTTCTTATCTCGCCACTAAACACCTTATTGGGTTGGGACATCAGAATATTCTTTATCTCGGAGGTTACGGAGAAAAATATCCTATTGAGAAAGAAAGATTGGCTGGTTACCAAAAAGCACTTCAGGAAACAGGACTGGAATTTAATCCTCGCTTACAGATTAATTGGCCTTACTCAGATTGGAAAATGGTTTGCCAATCATTGTATAATCTTAAAAAAAAGGGGTGGAAATCCGCCTTTCCGACCGCCATATACTGCGCCAGTGATTTGATGGCGTTTGAAGTAATAAATCACCTAAAAGAAAAAGGGTGCCAGGTACCTCAGGAGATGGCGGTGGTAGGTACCGGAAACTTTAAACTTACAGAATACTTTCAGCCACCTTTGACCACGGTGGAGCTATTTGGAGAGGGAATGGGTAAACAAGCAATCAAAATTCTCTTGAATAAAATCAGAGGAAAGGATAATTCAATGACAAGAATTTCCATTAAACCAAAATTAATTATTCGTGAATCGTGTGGTTTTAAACAGAAAGGGAACTGTACTATGTTCCGTCACTCATATATCGGGGGTAACCGAATGCAGACTGAAGAACTTCAGGGGGAAAGCCGGATTGGGGAAAACTCAACGTCCGGTGTGGTCTATGGGATAAAGCGCGGGGACCCCAATGTCAGATTGGGGAGACAAATGCCAGTCAAGGCTTTGCGAAGCTTTACCCTCATAGAACTTCTGGTCGTCATTGCCATCATCGCACTTCTGGCGGCGATGTTGTTGCCGGCTTTAAATCAGGCAAGGGAGAAAGCCAGGCAGACGAAATGTATCAGTAATCTGAAACAGATCGGACTCGCTTTCTATATGTATGCCCAGGATAATGAGGACCTTTTTCCCATAACCAGTCCGCCTGCTCCGGATTACATCTGGATAAATTTGCTGGCCCCGTATATGCAGAAAGGTTATACCACTACCGGAGGTACTGTATGGAAGTGTCCCACGGTAGAAAATAAATCTCCGGGGGGTTATTTTTACGGTATGAGTTATGAATTTGAAGCTTTGGTCTACGGTGGGACAATAAAGACTTCCAGGTTCAGCCACCCCACCCAGACAGTTCTGGTGGCCGATTCGATAGACCCTGATCAGCCAGCGGACCTTTATGGAGCAGCTAGTCATCGCATCTATCATGTTGATGGCGGAGGTTACGGAATAATAGATAATAGACACAGCGGCGGCGCAAACTGTCTTTTCTGTGACGGCCATGTTGAATGGCGCGCCGCATCATCCATTCCAACGTCGCAAAGCGACCCGTTCTGGTGGCCGTGGTGATGTAAGATGAAAAAACAGCAGGCATTTGTCATTTTACGAAACTTTCCGAATCAACGGACCAGGTTTTTGGTACCTTTCAGGTTTTACTCACCTACCCTACTCCACTTTGGGAATAGAGGATATGGTTTCTTGCGGAGGATGTTATGAAGAGTTTGGTTTTGTCAGTGCTGGTGTTCGGAATATGGTTATCCGTATTCTTTAATTGCAAGGCGTTGGCCGGGGAAAACAGTTGGGACTTCAATAATGCGGAAGCCGTCAAGGGCTGGGTCCCGGTTAACCTTGAAAGCATCGGCGTCTCGAATGGGGTGTGGAAACTGGCTGCAACCGGTAACGCTCCCCAGATTTACACCCCGGACCTGAAGGTAGATGCCGCCGCCTGTCAATACATTGTTTTCCAGATGAAGATTGCCAAAGACATTACCCCCGGCGGCAACTTCATCTTTGCCACCGACACGGCGGCGATGGATGTCCCTACCGTCGTTTCCTTCCAGCCGATACCTGACGGTGAATTTCACACCTACAAGGTTGATATGGGAAAAAATCCCCTATGGAAAGGTACGGTTTTAAAATTGCGTTTCCATCCGTTCTATGTCAACTGGCCCATCCCGGAAGACCAGCGCGCCATAGAAATTGCTTATATGCATATAGTCAGCCAGAGCGAATTACCAAAGACAATTTCCCAGTGGGAGTTTAACACCGCAGAATCCCTGGACGGTTGGGAAATGTGGCAGGATGGCTCTGAAAGCAAGGGAATCGTTGACGGTGTTTGGAAGTTGGTAGCCAAGAACGGCACGCCCTGGATGTTTACCCCCACCATGGAAGTGGATGCGGCAAACCAGCCCATTGTTGTCTTCCGCATGCGGATAGGCAAGGGTCTTGTTTCCGGTGCTCAAATTCTGTTTGTAACTGACCAGAATCCGAATTTTAACGACAACATGGTAGTGACATTCCAACCTTCCTCAGATGGCGAATTCCACGTCTATGAGATTGACATGTCCAAAAACCCCTTCTGGAAAGGCAATGTCCTCCGGATGCGTTTCCACCCGATTTACTGCAAATGGCCCATCCCGGAAGAGCAACGGACCATTGAGATTGACTATTTTCGTATTCCTGACCTTAAAGGAACGCCGAAAGCGGATGTAAAAACCTCCGGCGATTCCGAACTGATTGCCAACGGCGGATTTGAGAAGATTGACAACAACGGCATCCCGCCTCCCTGGAAGAGGAGCCCGGAGGCACCCCTGCCGCTTGATGTTTCTGAGTACCAGCGGTTCGGAGATACCGCCGCCTGCCTGGTTTCCGATGACGCCCACAGCGGTTCTCACTCAATCCAGGTTAATATCCCTGCCGGGAAGGATGAAATCGGCGGCTGGGCAGAGCGGATTACGATGAAACCCAAATCATTATATAAACTCACCTGTTGGGCGAAAAGCAAAGGAACCGACACAGCGTTACTGGTTCTCAATGAATACAAGGCAGGCGGAGTCCGCACCGCCCTCCACATGATTTCCATAACATCAGAGGACTGGAAGGAATACGCAATAGAATTTACCTCAAAGGATGATACGGAAGAAGCCCAGATAAAGGGAGAAATCTGGCGTTCTTCCGGCCAGGCGTGGTGGGATGATTTCAGCCTCCGGGAGATAAATCTTTCAACCGCACAGCTTACCGCCAATATTGATGAAACGCCATACACCCGGCTTACCGGAGAGGTCGTAACTCCCCACATCACCTGGGCAATTCCTTATGCAATCCAGCCAATTAGAATCCTGGCCATACCCAGACACAGGGAAGTGGTGGAACTTGCCCAGAGGTTAAGCATTGACTACACCGCCTGGAGCCGGTACACCAGTGAAGACGAAACACCCGGCTATTCGGTTATGGATACCCTCTACTACGCTCCCCGCGGACGAGGACAGACGGCATCCCTGATTGAATTAAAGGGGTTGCTTGATAGGAACCCGGAAGTCATCCTCATCGGCACTTGCAACTGGCAGGCGCTGCCGCAGTCGTTGAAGGACAACATGCTGGAAAAAGTAAAACAGGGTACAGGTTTAGTTTTCATCAGACCTTCCAAAGAGACCAAACTTGACCAGTTTACCGAAAAACCGCTTGAACAGCCATTATTTATTTCCATTGGGATACCATTTCCAGGTCTCACCGTTCTTGACCTTGATGTGAAAGGTCAGCAATGGCTTAAGTGTTATGCCTGCGGCAAAGGAAGAGTTGTCATCGTTGATTACCAGAATGAGAAATTCGGTACTTTTGAATCAGAGAAAACGTGGTTTAGAGGCAAAAGTTCTCCGTTTACTCCGGACGTTACGCATGACTACCGCGCAAAACCTCTTTACTATGACTACTATCAATCCCTGCTGGCAAAACTGGTCCTCTGGGCAGCCCGGAAAGAAGGCGATTTCCAGATTACCGGCATTAACTGGGACCTCAATAATAATCTTAAGGTAAGGATAACAAACAGTGGCATCACTCAAGAAGCGATTGCAGAAATCGTGGTACGCGATCCCGATGGAAACGTTGAAGCAAAGTATGAAAAGAAGGTCAGCCTTCCCGCAGAAACCGCAGACCTCGGCCAGCAAATCGGCCGACTCAAATCCGGACCTCACTTTGCAGACTTCTGGCTGAAGAAAGACGGAAAGACCCTGGTCTGGGGCAGTACCTATTTCCAGACCGTATCTGACCATGAAATCACCGCAGTCACAACCGATAAGTTTTCCTACAATCCGGGAGAGGCAGTAACCGGAAAAGTAAGTTTTAACAAAGAATTATCTGATTCAATCAAGGTAAAGATTCAATTCAGCGACGGTTTTGGCCGCATCATGGAAGAAAAGGTGATTACCGCCTCCGGCAAGAAAGAAGTTACATTCCAACTTCCCTTCCGGAATCCGGTTGCCATCTATCACACAGTGAAAGCCGACCTGATTGAAGGCAATGGCATTATCTCTGAAAAGACCGCGGATGTTATATATAAAATACCCCAGAAATTGGATGATTTCCAGTTCTGGTTCTGGGCAAATATGTTGGTCAATAACAATGATTTTCTGAGCAGATATATGCTCACGGATTTATATAACCGGGGATTTGACGTCGCATATGCACAGAAACCCCAGTTCATATCTCATGAACAGGTCGCCGGCATTCTCTCTAACGAGGTCAAACCTAATCTTGTACCGGCTCTAGTCATCTCCGGAGAGTTGGCTTGTTCGGGCGGGGGGTATGATGTGGCTGACACCGTCCGTCCCCGGTGCCTTACCAGCAAGCAATTCCGGGACTACTTCTTTCATGTACTGCAGGACCAGGCATCAGTGGCACGGGATTACCCCATTATTGCTTATAGTTTGGGAGATGAAGTAGGAATTGGCCTGGCTCAGCAGGATTTCTGTTTTTCGCCGACCTGCCTGGAATACACCAGGAATTATTTGAAATCCATTTACGGAGACCTCGGAAAATTGAACGAAGCGTGGGGCACGAATTTTGATTTCTGGGACCAGGTAAAGTGTATGACGCTGGCGGAAGCGAAGGCGCACGGGAATTTCGCTCCCTGGACTGACCTTCGCACGGCGATGGAGGATATGTTCGCAAACCTGATTAGAGAAAGCCGGGACATCATTCGCAAAGAAGACCCAGGTGCCAGGGTGGGTACTACGAGTCCCACCTCAACCACGATGTACAAGAATAACGGCGAGGATAGTTTTTACGGATATGATTTCGGCAAGGTTATTCCTCAGGGAAATTATTGGGGTGTTTACTTTCAGTACAATCCCCCTCAAATGGAATTCTTACGTTCTTTTGCATTACCCAATACGGTTCTTCAAACCTTCACCAATCCATTTGAAGACTACCCTAAGGGCTACTACGAAGATACCTGGCGGAGCGACCAGACCGACCGGTTTATACCCTGGTATGACCTTTTTCACGGGATGAATTCAGTTCATTACTGGGACGCGATGGATACGCAATGGTACGGGTTTTACTCCTGCGATTTGAGGTTTACGCCCTGGGCAAAAAATATTGTAGAGACAATCGGAGAAATAAAATGCGGTGCCGGTAAGTTGCTTCTGGAGTGCCGGCGCGAAAATAACGGCATCGCCATCCATTACTCCCCGGCCAGTTTCCACGCCGAAACGATTCTGGGCGGCCGGGAACGGGTGGAATCTCCCCGGGCTTTCTGCAATCTCCTTGAGGACCTTGGTCTTCAGTATGATTTCATTTCCAAAGAGCAGATGCAGCAGGGAAAACTGGCCGATTACCGCGTCCTTATCCTGCCCTACTCCCGCGCCATCAGGCAGGAAGAAGCCGCCGCCATGAAAGCGTTCGCCGCCAAAGGCGGTCTTATCCTGGCCGACGGGGAAGCCGGGGTCATGGACGAACATTGCAAATATGTCAAGACAAATATGCTTGCCGGTGTAAATGTTATCAAAATCGCCAACCCTATCTGGAAGTACCGTGAGGTCAAAAATGGAGAAACAGGCAGTCGGTATCGCGGGGAGATAAGTACGCTCCTGGGTAAGTCCGGAGTAAAACCAAAGGTTACCATCACACCGAAAAATAACAAAGAACTTACCGGCTGTGAAATCGTTGAGTTCAAGAACGGCCCGGCTATCTACCTGGGAATCCTTCAGGGGCG
The DNA here is from genome assembly GCA_043797665.1 of Candidatus Omnitrophota bacterium. Taxonomy (GTDB): domain Bacteria; phylum Ratteibacteria; class UBA8468; order MWAK01; family MWAK01; genus CAZVUE01. Next base: position 27,197 of record JAZDPL010000045.1, on the reverse strand, counting down.
GGAGTACCTGAAGAAGGCAAACGAAGACCACACACCGCAAGCAGTCACCGTCCAACTTCCCGGAACATATCACGTCTATTCTGTCCGCGACAACCACTATCTGGGGTTTGTCAATAAGATTGATACTGTCATCTTGCCGGCCGTGGCGAAGCTGTATGCGCTGCTGCCGTGCAAGGTGAACGGGCTCACCTTAGAAAACATTGAGAAGGAATATACGCCCGGGATGGAAGTGAAATACTCTATCCGCGCGGCAACGTTACCGGCCGTCCTTATCCCGCAGGTGGCCCATGTTGAGGTAACCGCTCCGGGCGGACGGCCCTACAAAGAGTATGGCCGGAACCTTTCTCTGCCGAGCGGAAAAGGAGAGGGTTCTTTCTCCCTTGCCTTGAACGACCCCGCCGGCGAATGGAGGATTATAGTTACGGATGTGGCGACGGGAATAAAGACCGAAAGGATATTCAAGGTAAAATAACAATGAAATGGCAAATATATCACGTCTTGTAAATTGTTATGAACCCGTCAAAGGCGGTTGGCGCATCAGGATAACCGGTGACAAGGGAACGATACGCCCTACTCCGGAATCACAGATTGGAACAGCCGAAGGTAATCCCCGCTTCCACCGCAGACCGCTCTATCCTCCTGCTGAAAAGTCCATGCTCTGGAACAAAGACCAACTCAAAAAAATTGAACGTTGTCCGTTTCGTCCCATCGTACTTGCTTACAACACTCCCCGCTTTCTTCTGGACCTGTATAGCGCCGGCGGTCTCGCGGGACATCTTTTTATCGGACTGGCACTGGAAGGAGGAAAAAGCAAATGGTTCCATCAATGGTCGGATCTGGAGGTTGGCTACATTGACGGCCGGATGGAATACACCTTGGCTGACCCTGACTTTCCGAGTGTGACAATTTTCCTGACAGCGACTGTACTGGCCGATTCGATTGGCATGATAGTCAAGTATGCGGTGCGGGGATTATCCAAACCGGCCTTTTTGGTTTGGAGTTATGGCGGCGCATCGGCCTTTGTCACGAATTATGATTTCAAAGCCAAAGAGTTTTTCTTTGCGCCGGAACAATGTGCCAAGGACCGCATTTTAATTGAAAACGGTACATTCCGCCTCGCTCGGGCTTTTGACCAGTCCGACAGTTTTGTTCAACAAAAGATGCTCTTTCCAATGGCGGATGCCCTGCCGGACTGGCAGATTACAATTCGAGGCGGCGGTCCGAAACAAGGCGTGATGGGAATCGGCGACCCTAACCGGGTATTGGAATCACCCGCCGGATTGCTTGATGCAACCGAATGGACCGTGCCGGAAAAATCAAACGGAGTGGTAGTTCAAAGGGTCCCGCTTGGTCCGGGTGAAGACGCAGGCAGCATCGTCTTTGGCATCGGGGGCAACATTGAACAGGTTCTGACCGATCAAGACGCCGCCTATAAAGCCGCTTTAGAACGAAACCGGTCCATTGCCAACCGGATAGCCACCCACACTCCCGACCCATACCTTGATTCCGCGATGACTACGGTGGCATTCACTACCGAGGGTACCTGGGGCGACGTGGCGATTGTCCACGGCGGATGGTCCTGGCGGATACCGCATCCGGGTTGGCGCATTTGGTATGGTCCGACCTGTTACGGCTGGACGGACCGGATTCGCAAATCCATTCAGAGCCATGTTCGATTTGGGGTCCGAAAGGAAGGCCCCGACAAGGGTGCGCTCGGTTCATTGTTCGACCTGGAGATCTTCGGTGAGGGTTTTGGATTTCTTTACAATATGAACGAGGTTTTTATTGACCAGGTCCGGCATTATGTGGAGTATACCAACGACCTGGAACTGATGCGGGAAATCTTTCCCGTCATTCAGGGCATCGTGGAATGGGAAAACCGCCGGCTCCAGCCCGAAAACGAGTATCTCTACGAAAGCAGTTTAGACGTGGACCCCAGCGATTCCCACTGGTACATACGGGGGCAGTGTACGATTGCCTCGGCCTATATGCTCCAGGCACACAGATTTCTGGCGGATTTAGCTGATTCCCTGGGTGAAAACGCCGTGCCTTTTCGGGCACAAGCGCGCCTTATCCGCGCCGCCATGCAGCGTAAACTTTGGATACCGCGGCAAGGGGTGTTTGCCGAATATCTTGATACACGCGGGCATCGGCTTTTGCATCCGTTCCCGTCGCTTCCGGCAATTTATCACTCGGCTGAGTTCGGAGCCGCCGATGAGATACAGATTTATCAGATGCTCCATTGGGTTGATAATAACCTGGAACACATAAATACTGTGGGTGGGGGAAGGCTGGTCTGGAACGTAAATTGGCTTCCTGTTCACAGTGTTTGGGAACCTTTTTACCATGAAAATATCAATTATGCTTCGACTAACTACCTGGGCGGTAGGGCGGATGACGCCTATGCTTTTCTCCGCGGAGTCCTGCAGGGCATTTACCGCGGCCCGACTCCGGGCGGACTGCCTTCGGGTCCGGCTCAACATAATGATGAATACGCCGACGCCAACAGCATGTGGGGCCGGGCTGTTTTTGAGGGCCTGTTTGGAATCAAAATTAACAAACCCCAACACCTCGTTGAAGTGACCCCCCAGTTTCCCGACGGCTGGAAACAGGCTTCTATTCAATCCACCTATTTTTCCTATGACTGGAAGAAGGAAGAAAATAGCGTCACAATTAAATGGAAGGCGCCGGAAGAAATAAATGTAAAGATACGACTTCCGCTCCGGGCAACGGAAATTCGTTCAGTTGCTGTTGACGGCAAACCACTTGAATATAACGTGGAAGCGGGAATTGGACTTACCTGGCTGACGGCTTCTTTGCCGACAGGAACAAGCGGAATTTTTGATGTTTCATTTGTTCCGGCCCGTCCTGCGCCACCCGCGGAGATGGTCGTTAAGCAAGGCGATTTCCTGCGCCTGGACCTGGCTCAGTCTTCGGCAACCGATTTTCTCAATCCGCAGAACATTCTGGACAATGCTTACGTAGAGGACGGTATTTTGAAGGCGGTCATCAAGGGAGAACCGGGTCCGGCATTATTATTTTTGTCATCAGGTTCCCGAAACTGTCCGGCCTGGCTTCCCCTGCGAATTAAGATTGAACCAAAAACGCCGGTCCAACCCAAAGTTTGGAAAGCACCCGATCACCCAGCCAATGACCTGCAATACTGGACTTTGCTTGACCTGAACCAGGTGTACAATGCCGCGTTTACGGAGGTGATTGACCGCGTCGGTGCCGTTGCCGATGCTCAGGAACCAAAACCGCCGGCCAGCACAATCGGTTTTCGCTATTGGAAAATACACCTGACCGAATACTGGTCTCTTCTCAAGAGTGAACGCCCTTCGGATGCTGCCTGGCGAAAAAAGGTCGGTTCCAACCAAATTGCCTGGACGACCGACGGCATTCCTTTTAAGTCGTCCAAAGAGGGACCCAATATCGCCGTGGTGACCCTGACAGGCGGCTTTCCGTCAGCGGTCAAGTTTCCGGTTAATGTTCAGGGTAAGGCGCTCTACCTGATGCTTAGCGGAATAACCTGGCAAATGCAAAGCCATGTGGTCAATCTCCGGGTAACGCTCCAGTATGCCGATGGCAAATGCGACCGGAGAGACCTGGTTAATCCGTTTGATATGAGCGATTGCTGGGTCCGTTATTTCCGTTTTTTCGAACCGGACGGAAAGAATTCCTGGTGTTTTCCAAACCACAAGTATCACCCACGGAAACCGGTTCCCTCCTATGGATTTGAGAATATTGGCGGCCGGTATGGTCCGGCCGGTTCGGCCCAGGTGCCGGACCGGATGAAATGGTTTCCTGTGGATACCGAAGCACACCTGGTTCCGGTTGAATTGAGGCCGGATGTGAAATTGGCATCGGTTGAATTAGAAGCCATTGCCAACGACCTGGTTTTCGGTATCATGGGGGCGACCATTCTCAAGTAGCCAAAGAAACAAACACTTGACAGGAGTACCTTTTCTGTGCTACGATGGAAAGCAACCCCGTATGGATTTAGCCATTAAAATTGAGGGTCTGACCAAGATATATAATAGCTCTGACGGCAAAGAGGTTAAAGCCCTTGATACCCTCAACCTGGAAGTTCCGGTCAACCAGATCTTCGGATTTCTGGGACCCAACGCTGCCGGGAAAACCACCACGATTAAACTTCTTCTCAATCTGATTGCTCCTACTTCGGGAAGAGCCTGGGTTTTAGGAAAAGATATCAGTGACACGTCCGGGAGGAAAGACGTGGGATTTCTGCCGGAAAGCCCTTATTTTTATGAAGACCTCTCTGCCTTTGAATTTCTTGATTTCTTCGGCGGAATATTTAATATTCCGGGCCGGGAAAGAGTAAAAAAGATTGAACTTCTCCTTGAGCTGGTCGGCTTAACCAAGAATCGCAAGCAGCGCCTGCGCCAGTTCTCCCGGGGCATGCTCCAGCGTATCGGTATCGCCCAGGCGCTGATTAATGACCCGCAACTGCTCTTCCTCGACGAGCCGATTACCGGACTTGACCCGGTGGGTCAAAAAGAAATCCGCGATATTATTCTGCGGGTACGCGAGGAGGGAAAGACTATCTTCTTCTCCTCCCATGACCTCTCTGACGTGGAACTAATCTGTGACCACATCGGTATTCTTTGCGAAGGGAAGTTAATCACAACCGGTCGTCTGGATGAATTGCTGGCTACCACGGAAACAGAAATTTCCGCTGAGGGACTAAGCGGAGAAATCTTCGCAAAATTGGAAGGGAAGGTTAAAGACTTCCGAAAGGAGGGCGGACGGACAATATTTAACGTAACGAATGAATCTTTAGCGGATGAGGTGGTACATATCATTGAACAATCCGGTGGTAAACATCTCTCGATAGTACCCAAACAAGAGTCTCTTGAGGAGTTCTTCCTTAAGACTATCGGCAAAAAAGAGTATAAGGGGGGAAAATGATCATCTGGAAGATCGGAGTGAATAGTTTTAAGCGGCTTATGCGTGGTAAACTCCTGCCGGTGATGGTGGTCTTCTGTCTTGTCTCGATAGGCTACGCCGCGCTGTACGGGACACTGACCATCGGCCAGGAGGGAAAGTTAATGCGGGACGTCGGGCTGGCCGGAATCGCCATCTTCGCGGTGTTGATTGCGATTATGGTTGGTTCCACCGTAGTGGCTAAGGAAGTGGAATCTAAGACCATCCAGATTCTTCTGGCAAAACCGGTTAAGAAACACGAGTTTTTGTTGGGGGAATTACTGGCTGCGGCTCTGACGGTTCTGGTGCTGGTGGCGATTATGGGAATAGGGTTTCTCATCATCGTTGCCGCCAGAGGGATCGCTTCCGCGTCGCTGGTCAACGGAGTGCTTCTGACCTTCTTTGAAGCACTGGTACTGGCTTCGGTCGCGGTCTTCTTCTCAACTTTTACGTCGGGGATGGCGGCTTCCATCCTTACCATCATGGTCTTCATCTTTGGACATCTGACCTACCAGTTACCATTCCTGGTGGCAAAAGCCGGGAATTTCATCGTTAAATTTTTCGGCAATCTCCTCTACTTTGCCTTGCCAAACCTACAGTATTTCAACATCAGGGGACCGGTAGCCTACAATCTGAACGTTCCCGGCTCGGTAATCTTTGGCGCGATTGTCTACGGTCTTCTTTATGCGGCGATTATGGTAATCGCCTCAAACCTGGTTTTCAAGAGCAAGGATTTTTCGTAAACGTAGAAAAGGGAGGAGAGAAATGGAAAAGATAATAAAAGGAAAAAAGACCTCTCTGCTCATCCTCATCTGCCTTTTCATCGTGCTGGTGCTGGTATCGGTGGGAACCGAGAAAGCCAGGGTGAAGGCGAATTTTTCTGAGCAGACCGGGATAGGTTTTAACAACGTGACGGCGGACATCCTCTGGATAGAGACGATTCAGTACTTGGGCGATGTCTTTATGGGTGAGGCACGAAAAATCACCCCTGAAGTTGCCGATGTCCTGTACGCCAGGATGGAACGAATAACCGACCTTGACCCTAATTTCGTGATGGCGTACCGCGTCGGCGGTCTGACCCTGAGCGACGCCAGACCTGACTTAGCGGTAAAATTTCTTAACAAAGGGCTGGAGAACAATTTAGGACAGTCATGGGAAATTCCGTTTTACGCCGGAATAATCTCTTACTTCCACCTGAAGGATCGCCCGGAGACGATTCGTTACCTGAAAGCGGCTCTCTCGGCTCCGGAATGTCCTGAGTTTATTAAGCGCCTTTTAGCCAAAGTCTCATCCGAGGTCGGTTCTTACGAAGATGCGCTCATTCTGTGGGACGCCGTCTACGAGTCAGCCAAGACGCCAACCGAAAAAGGACTTGCGCGCCGGCATCTTCTTAAACTGTGCAGTCAGCTTATCTCCAGTTCCAAAGACAAGGACCTGGTTGCCCAGGCAAAGGCTGCCCTGAAGAAGATCAGCGAGTAAAAGTGTTGGGAAAAGGGATATAACCGACGGGTTATATCCCTTTTTTATGGTATTAACCAGGAATAACTTTGCCCTTTTCAAGAACGAAAACCTTCTGCGTAAAAATCTGGGCTTCCGTCTTATCGTGAGTGGCATAGATGGCTGCAAGGTTCAGCCTTTCTAAAGTTACCTTCAGGTTATCCAGAATCTTTTTTTTCCAGACAATATCCAAATTAAGCAACGGGTTGTCCAGGAGGGCAACTCTCTTTATTGCCAAAAGATATCGCGCCAGATCCAGCCTCTGTTCCTGTCCCCGGGATTGAGGGTGGGACCGCATTCCCAGGAGAGTCTTCCGGGCAATCTCCATCAAATCAGAGATGACCTCTACCCGTTCTTCCATCACCTGCCGGCGCCATCTCCGAAACATAATAAAGTAAGGCAATTTCTTACCGGCAACCTCTCTCCGATACGGCGGGTAATCCTGAAAGATGGCGACGGTCTTTGGTTCCCGGGCAACAACCTCTGCCACGGGTCTGCCCTCCAGAAGAACCTCTCCCTCATCCGGTTTTTCCAAACCGGCAATAATCTTCAACAAGACGGTTTTTCCACCCCGACTGGGTCCAACAATCGAGACGAACTTTCTCTCTTCCAATTGAAACTCTACCTTATCCAGAACCGCTTCTTCCCCGAACTTTTTGCTCAGGTTCCGTACCGTAAGAAGTGCCATATCTTTTTTAATTATAAACTTCCCGTTGTCCTGCGTCAAGAAAACGAATTCCTTTATTTTGATTAACAAAGGAAGGAAGTAGTATACTTTTAAAATGGAAAGATTTTCAGACTTAGAGAAAAAGTACGTTTTAGAAGTACTTGAGAACGGATTCCGTTCTTCCAGGAATAATGTCTTTACCGGACGGCTGGAGGAAGGGTTTGCCCGGATGTTCAACCGGAAATTTGCCCTCTCTTTCTGCAACGGCACCGCCACCATGCATACGGCCCTGGCGGCGTTGGGTGTTAAACCCGGCGATGAAGTAATTGTCCCGCCGCTTACGATGTCCAGCCCGGCCATTGCCGTCCTTCATAACCGCTCCATTCCCGTCTTTGCCGACGTAGACCGGAAGACCTTTAACATCTCTCCGGAGTCAATATTTGCCAATATCACCAAAAAAACCCGGGCAGTAATCACCGTCGCCCTCTACGGTCTTGCTCCTGATTACGATAAAATCCTTAAAATCTGTAAGGAAAGGAATCTCTTTCTTATTGAAGACAACGCCCAGGCATTCTTAAGCAAATACAAAGGGAAATTGGTCGGAGAATTCGGAGATTTTGCCAGTTTCAGTTTCCAGGCATCAAAACACATCACCTCCGGAGAAGGAGGGATGCTGGTTACCGACATAGAAGAATTCGCGGACCGGGCCAGGCGCTTTGCCAGTCTGGGTTACGCAAATATATCCGCCAAAAAAGGAAGGGTGTCCAGGCAGGATATCCAGGACCCGAATTTTGACCGCCACGCAATATTGGGTTATAACTACCGGATTTCGGAACTCCAGTCCGCCTGCGCCCTGGGTCAGATTGAAAGGGCAGAAGAACTTGTCGCCGTAAGGATAAATGCCGCCAAAACCTTTGATAAAATCGTCCGGGAAGTTGACTGGCTTGTTCCCCAGGCCGAACCAAACGGCTACCGGAATTCCTATTGGGCTTACAGTGTTGTCCTTGAAGTAAAAAATCCGGAAACGAAGTGGTACCGGTTCCGTGACCTGTTTGTCAAAAACAAAGGCGACGGCATCTACGCTGCCTGGAAGATGACCTATCAGGAACCCCTTTTCTTAAACGAAGTCCGGAACTACCCCGGCATCCGGCAGAAGTACCACGGCAAGCTATGCCCCACCGCCGAATACCTCCAGAAAAGGATGCTCCAGTTTAAGACCAACTACTGGGAGCCCGGCGAAGCGGAAAGACAGGCCGAAGTCCTGCGAAAAACCATCCAAGACTTCCCGCGGCTTTACTTATAATAAGTAGCCCTTCGGAAACTGGTAAATACTCAGTGAAGTACGTTATCTCAGGCACAAAAATGTAGGGGCTCAATTTATTGAGCCCGAAAGATATGCGGGTCGGATAAATCCGACCCCTACGTCAAATTATTTAATATGGGGGTATCCATTTGACTCAACTAACCACAGACTAATACAAACATCTTAAACGAGTTGTCATTCCGGCGGATAGTAAGCCGGAATCCATTGTCTAATTCATTAGATTCCCGCTTAAAACATGCGGGAATGACAAAGAAGTTCATGCGTGTGTATTAATTATGGTTACGGAAGTTCACGAGGCCCATTCCCATGGATGCAGGTTGAGTCAAATGGATACCCCCATTATTTAATTCATTTGTGCTGGTTTAAGGAAGAGGCCGAGGAGGCGGTAGGCAAGACGGCCGGCAAAGTAGGCGGAAGGGGTGTGGTGCAGACTTCCGTTGAGTTCCACTACGTCAAATCCGATAATCTGGTGCTTCTTCGCTAATTGCTGAAAGAACCGGTTGGCTTCATCCCACCCGAAACCGCCCGGCTCCGGAGTACCCACCGCCGGCACAAACGCCGGGTCAAAGAAGTCCAGGTCAATGGAAAGGTAAACCTTTTCGGTCAGGTTCTCCGCCACCAGGGAAAGCCAGTCTTTCTTTCTCTTCAGTTGGTCCGCAAAGATAACTTTAAGATTCTTTACCCCTTTCTTACCTGTAGGGGCTTGATTTATCAAGCCCGAGGCGGGTCGGATAAATCCGACCCCTACAGTTTGTGACTGGCGGGTAGTGACTGGAGGTAAGATAAGGGGCAGGTCTTCCGAAGGAAGACTGCGGACGCCGATGATGTTTACCGGAAGACCTAATTCTAATATCCTTCGGCTGACGCAGGCGTGGTTGTATCGGGTGCCCTGGTAACTTTCCCGCAGGTCTGCGTGCGCATCTAAAACCAGCACGGAGAGGTGAGACCTCTCTGTGAGGTGCGACCTCTCTGTAAGGTGAGACCTCTCTGCAAAATGCGGTCTTTTTGCCTGGCAGGCTTTTACTGCACCAAAGGTAATGGAATGTTCCCCGCCTAAGACTACCGGAAAAACCCCTTTTTTGATTATCCCGGATACGTAACTTTCCACTTCCCGCAGCGCTGCCTCGGGAGAAGATAAGTCTGGCCAGAGTTCCGGCAAGGTGGCGATTCCCAGGTCTGACGGCTCAAAGCCTAAGGCTTCGTCGTATAGTTCCAAAAAACGGGAGGCTAAAATTATCTCCTGGGGACCGAAACGGGTGCCGGGATGGTAGGAGATGGTACTGTCGTAGGCTACCGGAAGGATGGCAACCTTTGCCTGCTCTAACCCTATCGGAGGAACGCCGGCAAAAGTATAGGGAATTTCCATGGAGGGTTACAGGATAAAGACCGCCGCCGCAACCACGGTCGTCCACTGGCCGTTTTTGTCGCCGATGGCTGACTGGGTGATGTTGGTCGTCTTGACAATCTCCTTACTCAGCCGCCAGACCTGTTTTTTTTCGTCATAACTGCTGTCCGGGTCAAAAGGGACGCCTAAAATGGTGGCTAACATCGTGGCGGCTAAATCCTCGGCGTAGTCACCGGCTTTTTCGTCGGTTAAACCAAACCCGTCGTATTCGGAAAGGTACCCGTGGTGTTCCGGGTTTTTGGGTAAAGCCAGGCCGATTGAGGAGGTTATGAGCCGGTGGGGTTCGTTGGTGGAGTTCTGGCTCAATACGCAAAAGACGATTTGGCCGGGCGTAAGAAGTTGGAGGCCCTTTTCCCGGCTGACTAACTTGGCGTGGGGCGGAAAGATACTGCTGATGTGGACTAAGTTAAACGGTGCGATGCCCGCATCACGAAACGCACGCTCTAAACTGGTCAATTTCTCTCGGTCCTTGCCTACTCCGCGGGTCAAAAAGATTCTCCGGGCGGTGAAACAATCTTTCAAAGATCTGCCTTCTGCCAACATCTCCAACCGGGCCTGGTATATCATCTCTTCTCCCTCCTCCTTTTGGTTGTCACCCTGAGTAAATACGAAGGGTCTAAAGGATAGATTCTTCGCTTTGCTCAGAATGACACGGTGATTGTTTTATCCGCTCTTCTATCTGAAAGGCGACCTTTAAGGCGCGCACCCCATCCTCTCCGGAAACCTCAGGTTCTTCTCCGCTCTTGATTGCGCTGAGAAAGGAGTCGATTTCTAAACTCAACGGCTCTGCCTTCTCTATTGGTATTGCCTGACGCACAAGCAGGTCCTCTAAATTAGGCCTCTCCTTCTTCCGCCAGGAATCCTCCGGATTCTTATGATAGGAAATTAGTTCCTGGTGTTCGCAGTCCAGGGACCAGTACCGGTCTGTCTCAAAGACCCTTACCTTGCGCATGCTCTTGTCGCTGATCCGGCTGGCGGTAAGGTTAGCCACCACCCCGTTGTCAAAGGTAATCCTGGCGGTAGCGATATCCGCAGTCTCGGTAAATGCGGAAAGACCCAGCGCGGTTATCTCTTCTATCTCTATGGTGCCCGGCATCTCTGAGTTAACCAGGTCCAGGACCAGGTCAATGTCGTGAATCATCAGGTCGGCCACAACGCTTACTTCAATCCCCCTGCCTTTAAATGGTCCTAAACGATGAATCTCCAGATATTTCGGGGTTCTCAATTCCGAAGATAATTTCCGGACCGCCGGGTTAAACCGCTCAATGTGACCAATCTGCAAAGGCACTGCCTTCTTACGGCTTAACCGGACCAATGCCTCCCCTTCTTCTACGGTAGCCGCGATCGGTTTCTCTAAGAGAACCGGAATACCATCAGCCAGAAAGTCCGCCGCCACCCGGCAGTGCAGGTCGGTCGGCACCGCAACGCTTACCGCATCAACTCCTTCTTCCAGAACGGCCTGGTAATCCGGGAGCCACCTGACATTATATTCTTTTGCCAGAACCCTGCCCCGAACTTCGTTCGGGTCGCAGACCGCAATCAGCTCCACTCCCTTCTTCCTGGTATAGGCGCGGACGTGGCCGGTACCCATATAGCCGCCGCCGATTACCGCCACTTTAATCATTTTTGAACTACAATAACGGGGTTAAAAAATCCCGGGCTTTCAGGATATCCTTTATCTGCTGCTCGCCGGAGATTTCCCGTTCTATGGTCAGGGCACCGCGGTACCCGAAACCCTTCAACTTCGGAACCAGCCGGGGAAAGTCTACCCGGCCTTCACCCAAAGGCTTTTCTTTGCCTAAATTGTAACCGTCCGTAGGATACTCGCCGTCCTTGGCGTGGACACCCCGGACAAACTTTCCGATGACGTCCAGAGCATCAACCGGGTTTGCCTTACCGTAAAGCAACAGGTTTGCCGGGTCAAGGTTAATTCCCAGGTTGGACAGACCGATGTCGGTAAATACCCGCAATAACGTAACCGGGGTCTCCTGACCGGTCTCAAAACAGAAGTTCTGCCCGTTATTTTCGCAGTGGCTGGCTACGTCGCGCAAGGCAACTACCAGACCCGGATAAAGCGGGTCATTAGGACTCTCCGGAATGAATCCGGCGTGGGTGGCAACGTTAACCACCCCAATCATTTTGGCAAAGTCAGAGCCTTTCTTTAACGCGTCAATCCGCATTGCCCGGTACTCCGGCGGAACCAAACCCAGGGTAATCGGACCTTCCACAAAGTTCCAGATTGCGGGACCAGGCCAGCCAGCCCAAAGTAAGGTAATTTCCACCCCTAACTTTTTTGTAGTCTCTTTCACTAAGCGGGCGTTCTCTTCCGTATATAACCCCGGGTCCCAGCCGGCTAACTGGCAGGTCTCCAGCCCTAAGTTTTTGACCTTCTCCAACCCCTTTACCCCTTCTGCTAACGAGGTTATTACCCCCAACTTTAATTTATTTGTACCCATTTCTTCTCCTCTCACCCGCAGGCTACCAATTAATGTCATTCCCGCGTGGCCTGCCCCTGTGTGTAGTAAACAGGGGTAGTAAGCGGGAATCCATTAGATTCCGGCTACAAGCATACCGGAATGACAACTGGAAGGCTCTCCGCTGCTACCAAATTGATTTTTATTTATGGTTTTTTCAGATACAGGTCTTCCAGGGTTTCCCTGGCACGGATGAGCCGGGCTTTTTCTCCGGAGAGCATTACCTCCGCTGGCCGGAGCCGTCCGTTGTAATTGGAAGACATCGCAAAACCGTAAGCGCCGGCCTCTCCGACCAGAAGTAAGTCGTTTTCTTTGATGCCTTCCGGTAAAGGCCGGTCCTTAGCCAAAAAATCCCCGGATTCACAGACCGGACCCACCACCTCAAAATGGACTTCCTTACCTTCGGTCTGCCGGACCGGCCAGATGTGGTGGTAAGCCTCGTAGAGCGCCGGCCGGATTAAATCGTTCATACCCGCATCAACTATTAAAAACTTCTTGTGGGGCCGGTCCTTCCGGTAGGTTACCCGGGTAAGGAGAAAACCCGCCCCGGCAACAAAGAACCTGCCCGGTTCAAAGATTACTTTCAGCCCGCTACACCCGGCTTCTGTTTCCGGGAAAGGCAAGCCTGGCGGTGAAGCTAATTTCCACTCCATTATTACCTTACACATCGCTTCACTGAAGACCTCAATGTCCGCAACGTCGCTTTCGTACGTTACCGGGAACCCTCCGCCCAGGTCAAGACATTCAAAGGAGTAGATTTTGTGGAGACGATTGGCTTCGGAAATCGCCTGCAGGTACGGTTCCGGATTGGCGATCTGGGAACCCAGGTGGAGATGAAGGCCGCCAATTCTGACCCTCGGATAATTCTTCAGGTCTTTGAATACGCTAATGACTTCTTCTTCGGTCAAACCAAACTTGTTCTCTTTCCTGCCGGTTGAGATGTAGTGGTGCCCGCCCGCGGGAATATCCGGATTGAGCCGGAGGAGAGCGGTCGCCACTCTACCCTGTTCGCTCGCCTTCTGACTCAAAACCTGCAGTTCGGAAAGAGATTCCACGCTAAATAAGGTAACCCCTTGTTTCAGGGCAAAGGTAATTTCATCGCCCCGCTTGCCCACCCCGCCCATAATAATCTCTCCGGGGGTAAACCCGGCGTAGAGGGCAAGACTCAGTTCTCCGGGTGAGATAACGTCCGCACCACACCCGGATTCTTTCAATATTTTTAGCAGGTGGGGATTGGAGTTTGCTTTGCAACTGTACCGGATTATCGGCGAGATTTCCGCAAAGGCTTTTTGAAAACAGGCTACTCTTTCCCGGATGGCATTTTCGCTGTAAAGGTAAAGGGGTGTCCCAAACCTCTCGGCTAAGTCCCTTATCCGGCACCCCTCAATAAACCCTTCGCTCTCCTGGTAAGTAAAATATTCGTTTGCCATTTTTCTCGGGCGCGATAAATCGCGCCCCTACATTTTCTTTAGCTCCCTAATCCCCCTTTCTTCCCCCTTGCCAATCCTATGGCAAGTGCACCCGCCTTTGCAAAAGGCGGGTTCCCTTTCCGTTGAATCGGAAAGGGGGATTGAGGAGAATTTTATTTAAGGACCTCGGTCCAGTTTTGAATCCGGGCGGTAACCAGTTTTGGGTTGGTGGACCCTAAGGTACACCGGTTACCGATTGAGTCTTTCGTCGAAAGAACTTTTCTTACGTCCCGGCTGAAGAGCCGGCTGAACTTCTTCATCTCCGGAAGAGAGAGGACTGAGAGCCCTTTGCCGGTTGAAAACCCTTTATTTTTCTCATCGCAGTACTTGATTACCGCACCGACAATCCGGTGCGCTTCCCGAAAGGATACCCCTTTTTTTACCAGATACTCGGCTAAGTCTATCGCGGTGGTGTACCCTTTCTCGGCCGCCTTTTCCATCGCTCCGGTATTCACCTTGATTTTAGGAATCATTTCAGAGATGATTGTCAGGGAATCTAAAACTGTATCCGCGGCCGAAAAGAACCCCGCCTTGTCCTCCTGAAGGTCCCGGTTGTAGGATAAAGGCAAACCTTTAAGAGTGGTCAAAAGGCTCATCAGGCTTCCGAAGACCAGGCCGGCCTTACCCCTGACTAATTCCGGGATGTCCGGGTTCTTCTTCTGGGGCAAAGCGCTGCTTCCGGTACAGTAGCGCTGGTCTATCTCAATATAGTTAAACTCTATGGTACTCCAGAGTACTAATTCTTCGCAAAGCCGGGAGAGGTGGACCGCAATCAAACTTAAATCTGCCAGAACCTCAACCAGAAAGTCCCGGTCGCTGACCGCATCTAAACTGTTGGTAAAGACCTTTCCAAACCCAAGTAGTTTGGCGGAATATTCCGGGTCCAGCGGTAAGGAGGAGCCTCCACCCGCGCCGGCGCCCAAAGGCGAGACATCAACCCTGTTCAGGGCGTCTCTCAGACGCTCCCGGTCCCGCTGGAACATCTCTACGTAAGCCAGAACCCAATGGCTGAAGAGAATTACCTGGCTGTGCTGAAGGTGGGTGAAAGCGGGCATAATGACCTTGGGATACTTTTGCAGCCAAAGAAGGAAAGCCTGCTGAAGACTCTTCAGTCTCCGGTCCAGATGCCCGGTTAAGTCTTTTACGTAGAGCCTTTCGTCCAGGGCAATCTGGTCGTTGCGGCTGCGTCCGGTGTGGAGTTTTCCTGCTTGTTCGCCTATTTTTTCGTAGAGCCTTCGCTCTATGGCGGTGTGGACATCCTCATCGGACGGCTCGGTTGAAAACCGGCTGCCCTCTATCTCTGCCTTGATTTCGGAAAGGCCGGCGATAATCTTCTCCGCCTCTGCTTCTTTGATAATGCCAACCTTTGCCAGCATCTTAGCGTGAGCAATACTGCCGGCAATATCGTACAAAGCCAGGCGGTAATCAACGGACAGGGAAGTTGAAAACTTTTCGACTTTTTCCGTTGGCTTCCGGCTGAACCGGCCGCCCCACATTCTATTATCCTTTGCCATAGTTCCTTGCCTTTTTAGGGTTCGTAGGGGTTTGATTTATCAAACCCGCGGGTCGGATAAATCCGACCCCTACACTCAGGATGACGACGATGTTATCACCTCCAATTTAATCTTGGCGGACTGAAGTCCCTCAGCCTCTGCGGTAAGGGTCAGAGCCCCGGGCTCTTTTCCCGCCTGCACCAGAGCCAGGCACAATCCGTTGAAGACCCGGCGGTTGTCCTCTTTGTCGCCTTGGTGGTCTTTCGGGTCACCGTTGCCTAAACCAAGCAATCTCCCGCTGCCTTCAACCTTAAAGGTAATCTTGTTGCCTGCGGTCGGCACCAGAATTCCGTCTTTGTCCAGGACCGCAGATTTAATCAGGGCAACGTCACATCCGTCTGCGTCCAGCATCTGCCGGTTTGGTTCAAGGCTTATCCGGGACGGTGTCCCGGCGGTCTTGACGGATTTAGAACAGGCTTCCTTCCCCTCTTTATAGCCAAGAACTCGTAGTTCACCCGGCTGGTAAGATACCGGCCATTCTACGTATCCTCCGGGTACAGACTTCTTTTTGCCTAAACTTTTATCGTTAAGGAAGAGTTCCACGTAGTCGCAGTTACTGTAGCACCAGACCGGAATAGCCTGCCCTTCTTTGCCCGGCCAGTTCCAGTGCGGGAGGATGTGGACCATCGGTTTATCGGTCCAGACCGAAAGGTAATAGTAATAGGCGTCTTTGGGAAAACCGCAGGTGTCCATTATCCCGAAATGGGAGGAGATATCCGGCCAGTCGTAGGGTGATGGCTCGCCCCGGTAATCAAAACCGGTCCAGACAAAACCGCCGGCCATAAACTTGTTTTCCGCCACCGCCTTCCAGGCTGCCTGATGGGTACTCCCCCAGGCAGGGGTTTCCTTATCGTAACAGGTGCAGTAGCCGTCATTGGTTTCGTAGACACCCCGGGTCTCCACCGCAGAGGTAGTCTCGCTGCCGACCATCTTGCGCTCCGGGTACTTCTGGTGGTCTTCAAGATACCTCTGGGGTGAGTAGTTGTAGCCGACTACGTCCAGAACGTCGGCGTAACCGGCTTCGTTCCAGTCGTGGGAGACGGCTGCGGTTATCGGACGGGTCGGGTCTTCTTCTTTAACAACGTTGTAAAGGCTTCTCAGGATTTTAGTTCCCACCCCGGTACCTTCCAGGGTCTCCTCGTTCTCCAAACTCCACAGGATGATAGAGGGGTGGTTGCGGTCCCGGCGCACCAGACTCCGTAAGTCTCTGATGCCTTCCTCGGAACTGTCCAATTTGCGGTTCTCATCCATCACCAGCATACCTAACCGGTCGCAGGCATCCAGCAAGGCTGGAGCCGGTGGGTTATGACTGCACCGGTAACCGTTGCTACCCATCTCTTTTAAATGTTCTATCTTCTTGTAATGCAGGCAGTCCGGTAAGGCAACACCAACTCCGGCAAAATCCTGGTGGTTGCAGGTACCTTTTATTTTCACGGGTTTACCGTTGAGCAGGAACCCGCGGTTCGGAGTAAACTTAAACCGGCGGATACCCAGAGGCGAGTCTTCGCTGTCCAATACCCTGACACCCTGACTTAATTGGGTTTGGACCCGGTAAAGGTGCGGGCTATCCGGAGACCAGAGTTTTGGGTTTTCTAAAACTATCTTCTGTTTAACCTTTTTAGACTCACCCGCTTTCAGTTTTAGAGACATAGTCTCTTCGGCAACTTTTGCGCCCCCAGTAGGGGCTTGATTTATCAAGCCCGCGGGTCGGATAAACCTGTCCCTGTGTGTAGTAAACAGGGATCCGACCCCTACGTCAAAATATTTAATCGTTTGTTTTAGTTCAACCTCCTGCTCGGTGTCCTCCTCGTTCCGCACCTCGGTTTGAATTAGAACCTGCGCCTTTTTTCGCGAGACCTTTGGCGTGCTTACAAAAACTCCCCAGTGCTCAAGATGAACCCTCTCTTTGACAATGAGCCAGACGTGGCGGTAGATACCACAGCCTTCGTACCACCAGCCCTCCATCTCCGTACCGTCTACCTTGACCACTAAAGTGTTTTCCCCTCCTTCCGGAGAGACAACGTCACTGACGTCATAGAAGAAACCGGTGTATCCGCTGGGGTGGTTGCCCAGGCGAAAACCGTTCAGCCAAACCGTAGCGTTCCGGCTTACGCCTTCAAACTCAAGGTAAACTTTCTTGCCTTCAGCCTCAGGAACCAAGTTCACCCCCTCCTTCATCCTCCCCCCCAATTTGACATTGGGGTCCCCGCCTTTCGGGGGAGGAGAGGTGGGGGGTATAAATTCCCGTAGGTTCAAGGTAAAGACTTTCCGGTACCAGGCAATACCCCGGGGCAAAAACCCCTGGTCCCGGTTGCCCTCCGGGGTAATCTGTCCTTCCACGACCCAGTCGTGAGGCAAATCTAACCGGCGCCAGTTCTGGTCGTCAAACTTCGGGTCAGACGCGCCTAACGCCGCACCCGCTTTGACAAACCCGTAGGTTTTAATCACCGGCAGAACAACCGGAATGTCGCCTAAATGAAACTTCCAGTCAGAATCCAAACAGGTCTTCATGGATAAGTTTATTTGTCATCCTGAGCGTCAGCGAAGGATCTATCTTGGATTCTTCACTCTGTTCAGAATGACATGAAGTGAAGAACTCAGAATGACATTTTTGTGAATTATGGTTTAATGTCACAGCCGGGAGCGGTTGCACTCTTCTCCACCCGGCCTATCTGATAGAATCTCTCTTCCTTTTTCTCTAAAAACCGGCTAATCTTTTCCGCTTCAAAAGGAGATGCCACCATTACCATACCGATACCCAGGTTAAACGTCCGGGACATCTCCGCATCACTCACCTTGCCCTTTTCCTGAACCATCTGAAAGATACCCGGCATCTTCCATTTCTTCCGGTCCAGGACTATCTTTGTCCCTTTCGGCAATATCCTGGGGATATTTTCTACCAGACCGCCGCCGGTAATGTGCGCTAAGCCTTTCACTTCAAACCGCGCTATTGTCTCCAGAATTATTTTAACATAAATCCGGGTCGGTTTGAGTAGTTCCGCACCCAAACCTTTCCTATCAGATAGAATTTCTTTTTTGGTAAAGATCTTCCGCACCAGAGAGAATCCGTTGCTGTGCAGCCCGCTGCCAGGCAGACCCAGGACGATGTCGCCCTTCTTAATTTTTTTGCCGTCGATAATCTTTGACCTTTCCACCGCGCCGACCGCAAAGCCGGCCAGGTCAAAACCTTTCCGGCCGTAGACGTCAGCCATCTGCGCAGTCTCACCGCCTAAAAGGGCACAGCCTGCCTGGCGACAGCCCTGTACAACACCCCTTATAATCGCCATTTCCCGTTCTCTCTTTATCCGACCGACCGCCAAATAATCCAAAAAGAACAGGGGTCTTGCCCCGCAAGTCAGAATGTCGTTGACCGACATTGCCACCAAATCAATGCCGATGGTGTCATATCTGCCTAACAACTCCGCCAGGAGAATCTTGGTGCCCACACCGTCGGTTCCGGAGACCAGAACCGGCTCCTGGTATTCTTTAACCGGAAAAGAGAGGCACCCGGCAAAGAGGCCCACCTCTCCCAAAACCCGGGGGGTTTTTGTTTTTTTTGCCAACCTTTTTATTCCCTCAACCAGGCTCTGGCTGGCATCAATATCTACCCCAGATTCTTTATATTTCATAAAAGACTCTTTTTGATGTCATTCTGAGGCATATTTTGCCGAAGAATCTCAAAAACGGATACCTCGCCTTGCCCTGAGCGAGATTCTTCGCTTCGCTCAGAATGACACTTTGTGGCATTTTTGACTTTTGATTTTTTATTTTAGCCCCATCTTATGCAAATTATCCAGACTTATCTTCAGGCTCTCCAGCGGATGGCGCTGACAGGTATCCTGCTCCACCAGATACCAGAGGGTACCTGCCTTCTTACAGGCAGAGAGAATCGCCTTCCAGTTCAGGTTCCCTTCGCCTATCTCCATCATAATCGGCTGGCTCTTCCGGATTCCCATATCTTTAAGGTGGACCACCGGCAAGCGGCCGGAACACCTTAAACACCATTCTGCCGGGTCCCCGCCGCCATAGGCAACCCAGTAGGTGTCTATTTCCGCCTGCAGGTATTTCGGGTCGCTCTCTTCAAATAGTATCTCTAAACCTAACCGGTCTCCGTACTTCTCAAACTCGGTTGCGTGGTTGTGGTAAGCCAGAACCAGGCCGCTTTTAGCCAATACCCTGCCGACCCGGGAAAGTTCTTTGGCTACCTTCTTATAACCCTTGGCATTATGCAGTTCCGCCGGTAAGCCGGGACAGACCACGTACTTTGCGCCCAGAATTTTGTGTTCTTCAATGACCTTCCGGGTCTCTTTGGTCAGAACGTCTATACCGATATGAGTGGCACAGGCATAAAGCCCTTCGTTATCCAAAATTTTGCGCAACTCTTTGGGTGCAATCGGACCCAAAGCAGAAACCTGAACTGCCTGGTACCCAATCTTTCTCACCTTTGAAAGCGTCCTGGCGATATCTGCCGGTGTCTTCAGATAGTCCCGTAAAGTATATAACTGCGCTCCAATCTTTGTCCCCATCATACCCTCCTCCTTAAAATTCAAAATGCCGTCTTCTGTCATCCTGAGCGCCAGCGAAGGATCTCAAAAACGGATTCTTCGTTTCACTCAGAATGACACTCCGTGTCTTTTCCTCCCTTCCATCTTAAACAAGTACCTTAATTATTCGGCTGATTGCTTCCGAAAGAACTTCTTCTGAGACCGCATAAGAAAGCCGTAAATATCCTTCCATACCGAAGGCGATTCCCGGAACCAGCGCTACCTTTGCCTCTTCTAAAAGTCTGCCGGAGAATTCCAGGGAATTTCCGATGGTCGGGTGGGTGAAGAAGAAGTAAAAGGCGCCGGCAGGATAACAGTAAGTCAGACCGTTTACCGGAGCCATCCGTTCCAGGAGAAGTCTGCGTCGGCGTTCAAACTCTTCCCGCATTTTTCTGACGCTCTCCTGGTTGCCGGAAAGAGCAGAGCGGGCTGCCTCCTGGCTTAAAGACGCCGGATTTGAAGTTGACTGGTCCTGAAGTTTGGCGACCGCGTCCGCGAGTTCCTGCGGACCCAAAAACCAGCCTATCCGCCAGCCGGTCATCGCGTAGGTCTTGGAAGCAGCACCTACTATTATCGTCCGCTCCCCCATTCCGGGAAAAGTGGCGATACTGCAGAAGATTTTATCGTCGTAAAGGAAATGCTGGTAGGCGTCGTCAGAGATGACCAGGACTTCTTTATGTTTGAGCAGACAATCATAGATTGCGGATACCTCTTCTTTCTCGTAGACCGCGCCGGAAGGGTTATTGGGACTGTTCAAGATTAAGGCTTTTGTCTTTGGCGTGATGAACGGTTCTAAATCTTCCGGGGTTACCCGGTATCCGGATTTTGCCGGCACAAAGACCGGGATACCTCCGGCTAGACGGACCATCTCCGGATAACTGGTCCAGTACGGTATTGGAATCAAGACCTCATCGCCGGAGTCTAAGAGCGCCTGGAAGAGGTTGTATAGGCTGTGCTTGGAACCGCAGGAGACCACGACCTGGTTGGGTGAATAGGTGAGATTTAAATCCTCCTTTGTCCTCCGACAGATAGCCTCACGCAGGTCTATGGTGCCGCGGCTGTCAGTATACCGGGAAAGGTTGGCGTTGACCGCGGAGATAACCGCATCCTTTGCCTCCTGCGGCGGCGGAAGGTCCGGCTCACCCACCGAAAGGTTGAGCACTTTTATACCTTTCGCCTGCAATTCCTTTGCCTTCCGGCCAACCGCCAGAGTGGCTGAAGGCGCTAATTTATTTACCCGCTCCGAGAGTTCTATTCCCAATTTTTTCCTTTACCCCCCACTTACAAAACCCGACCGATATTACGTACCGCCTGCCGCAGTCTCTGCTCGTTTTCTACCAGAGCGATTCGAACATAACCCTCGCCGTAAGAACCAAACCCGACACCCGGAGAAACCGCAACGTTGGCTTTCTCTAAAAGAAAAGAGGCGAAATCCAGGGAACCCATAGAGGCGTACTTATGGGGCAAGGGTGCCCAGATATACATCGTGGCCGGAGGTATCGGCACGTCCCATCCGATGCGTTGGAGTCCGGACACCATTACGTCCCGGCGCTTCCGGTAGGTCTCCCGGTGGAGGACAACGCAGTCCTGCGGTCCGTTGAGCGCAGAAACCGCCGCCACCTGAATTGGCGTAAAAATCCCGTAGTCATAGTAACTCTTCAGTTTTATCAACGCGCCGACTAATTTCTCGTTACCAACCGCAAAGCCGACCCGCCAGCCAGCCATGCTGTAAGTCTTGGAGAGGGAATAGAACTCTATCGCTATCTCCTTGGCGCCCGGGACCTGAAGAATACTGGGTGCGGAATGTCCGTCAAAAACCAGCTCTCCGTAGGCAAGGTCGTGAATCAGAAAGAGCCCTTTTTGCCGACAGAAGTCAACCGCCTCCTCCATTATGTCAAGGTTAGCCACCCCTGTGGTGGGGTTGTGAGGATAAGAAAGGAGGAGCGCCTTGGGCCGGTGGTGAATGCCGACCTTAATCTTCCGGAAATCAGGCAGGAAATCATTCTCCGGCAGCAGTGGTATCTCTACCGTCTTAATGCCTACAATGGCAAAAGGGAAGTAATGGGCGGGATAGGAAGGATTTGGCACCAGAACCGCATCACCCGGATTGAACGCAGCCAGGGCAAAATGGCACAAACCTTCTTTGCTGCCGATGACCGCAACGACTTCTTTATCTGCATCAAGGTCAACGTTAAACCGTTTCCGGTACCAATCTACGATTGCCTTCCGCAATCCCTTGATGCCTTTGGAGGCAGAGTAGCGATGCGCCTTCGGGTCATCCGCAACTTCTTTCAGCTTGGCAATGATGTGCGCCGGCGTAGGGAGGTCCGGATTCCCCATACCCAAATCAATCACATCCCGGCCCTCGCTGCGCGCCTGAATTTTCTGGCGATTGATACGCTCAAAAAGGTACGGCGGCAAATTAGCGATACGGCTTGATTCCCATTCCTTCATCTCTTATGCCTTGCGCTCCCGGCGCTTTATTCAATGATTGCCAGGACTTCATCCACCTTTACCGCATCTCCCTCGCCGAAGTTTACCCTGGTCACCTTACCGGAGCCCGGCGCCGGCAGATTAAAACTGGCTTTTTCCGTAGTCATCTCCACCAGGTCTTCGCCTTCCTTCACCGACTCACCGACCTTCTTGTACCAGAACGAAACGCTGGCTCCTTCAATCCCTTCCCCTAAATTCGGTAACTTTACCTCCATCCTCCTCCTTATTACCTTATATTAAAACACACCTGATATTCTGCGGTCAATCAGTTCTTGCTCTTCTTCTAAACACCCCTTTACCCATTGATAGAATCTTGTGGCTGTTTTTACTATTTCCAATGCTTCCTTTTGATAGATATTGCGCCTTTCATATTGAATCAGGTTCTTTTTGGCAATGATTTTTCTGAGTAATTTACTTTTATCTTTAGCCTCCTGCACAGGTAAAGAATCAACTAAGTCGCAAGCATCAAAGTGATCTTGCGAAATAGAACGCATTCCTTTTTCAAAAACGCAAATGGCGTCGGCTGAAGAAATGGCACACTGGAGAGCCAGGGTAGCTGCGGCATTAAAATTATTTACCCGGATAGCCAAAAGCATCTGTTCGTAGTTGTCAGTTGCTTTCTTCAGGTAGTCTTTGGCAACAAAACGGTCTTCTTGCTTTGTTTTAATTATCCGTGGCGTCATACAATATTAAATATCCAAAGGTTCTCTTCCCCAAATTACAGAATAAGATTTCATAAGGGTTGAAACCGGAGGACGATTCTTCTTAAGTCTAAGGCGAAATTCATCTCTCGTCTTGATATAAGCATCCAAGTGGATCCTGAAATATTCATTAAATTTAACTGATATATTATTTAGAAATTTATCTTCAACTTCATTTTTGCTTTTTTTATCTTTGACTATAACCGCGATATCCACATCGCTTCTGTCTCTGGTTAGGTCCTTTTGAAAACTTCCATATAATATACAAGATGCGATTTTATTCTTTATATCTGCATGCTTGATTTGTTTAATTAAATAATCCCTGACTTCGTCTTTAATTGAAGCCTCTTCTTTAAACATAGGTCTTAATATTTTTTTGACAATTATATTTTTGCTATCCAGGCTATAGATGTGTTGTTTTCCAATGATATCCAACTTAAGAACGCTTTGATTATAAAGTTCCTTTAAGGCGGCATGCGCCGCCGGTGCGGATAGATGCACCAACTTTGCTATTTCTCTACCCGAAGCCCTGAAATCAGCGGTCTTAGAGACAAATAACCGAATAATCGCAATTTTAGATCTTGAATTGACTATATTATCCAGTCTCTTTTCTATGGCCATCTTTGTAATATCAACTTAACATCTGTAAAGTTATCCTAACATCGCCTTATATTATATTCCCATCCCATCCTTCTGTCAATGTACCCTCTGTTCTTTGACTGGAGATATTTCTGTTTTTATTGTAGACATTAAAGCCGTCAATCAAACAACTATTTCTATGCATAAAAAAACCTCCGGGTCGTAACCCGGAGGTGGCCAGTGAGTTAACCCCACTGGGGATGATTTCCGCTGTTTTAATATTAAGTTTTACTTCCCGTATTTTTCCTTTTTGGCAGACTTTTCTGATAGTTTAACCTCACGGCTTCGTCAATTGCGGCTCTCAATGTTATATCTATGCACGACGATAATCCACATTCAACACATTTCTTAGCCGTGTACATTTCGTCTTCACTTAATTTTCTGCCTATTCTGTTAATGGCTTCATTTTGCAAATCATTAACGGCAACAGCATAAATTTCCTGATCATCCTGTAGGTTTATTATCATGGTTTTACTTCTCCGTTCTTTTGGAAAAATTCTTTAGTCTTTTTTGGAGAGAGTTTTGCGGCTTTTTTTGCGTCCGCTAAATACTTTTTTACCTCGCGGTCAAAATCGGAGACATGCTTCTTGTCCTGATCTTTTCTGTATTTATCAAATTCGTGATGTGCTTTTTCTTCGGCCTGTTCGGCGCTAATTTTGCCCGCATGAGTAAGTAGTTCTTTTTCGCTGATTTTTAAAAATTGATCGAGCTTTTCTATCCAATCCTTCATTTCCATCAGTCTGCCGTTGGTGGCCTGCAGTTCGGCAAAATCCAGATACAAAGAAACAATAAGATTCAGTTGTTTTAATTCAGATTCCGACAGGTAGTTTTTGGCTATAGTTACGTCCTGCGCGGTAATGTAATTGCCTTTGAGATTGGTCAGCCCCATCAAAGGCTTTCGGCTGTCCGCGCTCTTATCTACGATCTCGGCCGCGGTGTGGCCGTGCACAGCGTAGTGTATCTTGTTTTGCACCGTCGCGAAAAATTCTTTGGTGAGTTTGTCGTCCGTTCGATAATCGATGCTGGTGGCATAAATATCGGTGACTTTTTGATAAAAATTGCGCTCACTGCTTCGGATATCCCGGATTCGCTGCAGGAGCTCTTCAAAGTACCGCGCCCTGCCTCCGCCCTGTTTGAGCCGTTCATCGTCCAGCGTAAATCCTTTGATAATATACTCCCGCAGTCTTTGCGTCGCCCAAATGCGAAATTGCGTCCCCCGCAACGACTTCACCCGGTACCCGACCGAAATGATTACATCGAGGTTGTAATGTTTTACGGCGTACTCTTTGCTGTCAGATCCAGTTCGTCGGAATTCCCGACATACTGCTTTTTCATCAAGTTCACCTTCTTTAAAAGCATTATGGATATGCTCGATAATAGTGGTCCGGCCTTTGTCGAAGAGCTCGGCCATCTGGTCTTGAGTGAGCCAGACTGTTTCATCTTCAATTTTTACCCGAAGCTTTGTCTGTCCATCCTCGGTTTTATAGATAACAATTTGTGGTTCGGGATTTTTCATATGGGGTCCCCCCCCCGTTTTGAGTTTGCCGCCAGGATGGTCCCAGGTAATTGTTTGTTCCTTTAATTTTTTCATTATTATTTAGGTGGTCGGAACAGGGAAATTATAGCACAGAAAATATGAACTTGAAAGGGGTTGCGGTAAGCCTAAATAGTATAGATGTGCTGGAAGAGTTCGGCGGCAAAGTAGGAACTGCGGACAAAAGGACCGGCGGCGACCGCTTTAAATCCCAGCTGTTCGGCGGTTTGCCGGTACTCCGCAAACTCTTCCGGCGGGACGTATCTCTGGACTGGGAGGTTATCCCTGCCGGGCCGCAGATACTGACCCAGGGTCAGGATGTCACAACCAGCCCGGCGCAAGTCCGCCATAACCTCTAAAACCTCTGCCTTCTCCTCGCCTAGACCCAACATCAAACCGCTCTTGGTGAAATCCGCGCCTGATTCTTTAGCCATCGCCAGGAGGTTTAAACTCCTCCGGTAATCCGCCTGAGGCCTTACTTTCGGATAAAGGGATGGGACGGTTTCCAGGTTGTGGTTGAAGACCAGCGGCTTTGCGTTTAATACCAGGGACAAAAGGTCTTTCCTGCCGCCGAAGTCCGGCGTCAAAACCTCTGTTCTGGCTTCCGGTAGAAGCCTGCGGACAGCGGTTATCGTTTCGGCAAAGGTGTTTGCACCCTGGTCGGGTAAGTCGTCCCGGCTGACCGAGGTAATCACGACGTACTTTAACCCCATCTGGACCGCTGCCCGGGCAACCCGGTCAGGTTCGTCCGGGTCCGGCGGCCGGGGTTTCCCTTTGGCAACGCCGCAGAACCCGCATCTCCGGGTGCAGATATTTCCCAGAATCATAAAGGCGGCGGTCTTCCGGCTGAAACATTCGTTCCGGTTGGGACAACGAGCCGAAGAACATACGGTGTGGAGTCCTAACTGCTCGACCACCCCTTCTGTTTCTAAAACATCGGCGTTAACTAAAAACCTTTTTTTTATCCAGGCAGGTTTATCCATGAACACCGTTAGTCGGGGCTTGATTCATCAAGCCCGCGGGTCGGATAAATCCGACCCCTACATTCAGGGCTGAAAGAGCGAGAGAAGCCGGACCAGGAAGGTCTGAATTTCCCGGCGGGGTAAAACCGCATCAAGCGCGCCTTTCTTCAGCAGGAATTCGCTTCGCTGAAACCCCGGGGGCAGTTTCGTTCTTATCGTCTGTTCAATTACCCGGGGTCCGGTGAAACCGATGAGCGCGCCGGGTTCGGCGATAATGATATCTCCAAGGAAAGCAAAACTGGCGGCTACGCCAGCCATCGTCGGGTCGGTCAGAAGGGAGACGTAAAGAACCCCTTCTTCGGCTAACCGTCCGAGGGCGGCAGAGGTCTTAGCCATCTGGAGGAGCGAGTACATCCCTTCGTACATCCTGGCACCGCCACCGCTGGCTGAAGCGATTAAAAGGGGCGTGTGGGAAAGCCTGGCTCTTTCGGCTGACCTCAAGACTTTCTCACCCACCACCGAGCCCATACTTCCCATCATAAAATTGCTGTCGGTTACCACCAACTCTACCGGATAACAGCCGATTGTTCCTTTGCCGGCAACCGCAGCATCGTTCAAACCGGTTTTGCTCTGCTCTTCCTTGAGTTTCTCCGCATACGGCTTCACTCCTGAAAAGGACAGCGGGTCGCCGGGTTTAAGGTGGGCGTCTAATTCAACAAAAGAGCCCTCGTCCAGGGTGAGAGCAATACGCTGTCGGGCGGTCAGGCGGTGGTGGTGCTGACACCGGGGACAGACCCACAAATTTTCCTGGAGTCTCTTCTGGTACAGGTTAGTGCCGCACCCCTGGCACTTGACCCAATTCTCGCCCTTGACCTCAACCTTCTTCCTGGGCGGGACAGCCGTTTGTTTCTTCCTTTGCCACCAGACCATAATGATACAGTGAATTGTAGGGGTCGGATTTATCCGACCCGCGGGCTTGATGAATCAAGCC
>JAZDPL010000015.1:0-16651 GCA_043797665.1 Candidatus Omnitrophota bacterium | reverse complement strand
AATGGCAATACGGTGGGGCAGGTAGGTACACCCACCGGGATGATTGCAAACGGCAAGGTTACCATACGGGGCGGCACTATCTACGGAGGGGTTGCCTCGGGTTCAGAAATAGAGTTGCGGGATAATGCGGTAACCATTGATGCCACCAACAGCGATTCGGCTTTAGTGGTCTCTTCTTCTGGAACCACAGACGCAATCGTTACTATTTCTGTGCCACTAAAACCTCCAACTTCACCATTTACCCTTAGTACTGATACCTCAGAACAGCGGGCGGCAATAACTGCCTTCGCTTTGGGTTCCGGCAACACCACTGTAACTATCAGCGCTGACTTCCAGCCCGATTACAACGGCAAACCACGACCGGCGGTGGTTGCCTATTCCTCCAGTGGCAATGCTTCGGTTACGGTCAATACTGCACTTACCGATGTCACCGGTGGAATCTACTGCGGAAGCGGAGGGAACTCATCCAACACCGCCACCATTACTTTGGCTAATACTTTGACTGCGACCGACACCATTTCCGGACTCCTGGTCGCCGGTGGAACCGTCATCGACCCGGCTAACCGGGCCACAGGTGTGGTTGATTTTCTCGGCGGTAAACTAACTTTTGATAACTCTATATACCAGAACACTAACCCCAGCGGTGATTTTTATCCGGGGTTTTCCGACGGCAGAAGGGTATACGTGCCGGTATGGAGAGTATGGGGACTGAAGTGACAGACAAAGTCTGTCATCCTGAGGCGTTTTATGCCGAAGGATCTCGCTTGAAAACGGGATTCTTCGCTATCGCTCAGAATGACAGGAGGCAGGGGTATACGCTGATTGAAGTGGTATTCGCGGTGGTGGTGACCACGATAGCGGTGGCGGCTACTCTGGTCATTATGAGTAAGATGACCGCCTATACCGGAAGCCGCGGAGATGCCTTTGACATCGCCAATGCGGTAATGGTAAGCCAGTACGCGATGGATAAGGTGCGGGACCAGCGGTTTCCGCCCACCAGTTATTACGGCGACCTTACAAACTCCACTAACAGTGGGAGTTTAACTTTATCTAATACTACCTATACTTATGACACCAAGATTTGGGGTTATGACCCCAGCATAACAACAGACGGGGTGCCTAATAGAAGTATAGTCGGTACTGTTACTGGTACTACTGAATATTACGATTCAACCAACGCTGATTCTATGTTGGGGTACCGAAACCTGTTTCAGATTACGGTGACGGTAAAAAAGGGGAGCAGATCGATTCTGCAGACAATGACGTATAAAACAAGGAATGGATACTATTAAGGTAGTCGCAACCTTTAGGTTGCGTTTTAAACGCAGGCTAAAGCCTGCGACTACTTTGGTCGCTCGCAACGACATCACGCAGGCTAAAGCCTGCGACTACCATTTCAACAGACAGTATAATAGCAGACAGGGAAAACCGATGAATGACAGAGGGGGGCCTGCCCCTGCATGTTTTAAGCAGGGGTTTACGCTGGTGGAGATGCTGACCGCATCCGCGATAATGGTTTTTATCTTCTCCCTTTTAGCGATTATCTTTGGCCGGGCGACCACCATCCATAAGTTGGTGCGCGGGGGCGGTGACGCCACGAATTTTGGGATGTACCTTATGAATACTATCGTTTACGGACCGGGTAATAATCGGGAGGAAGGGCTGATCTGCGCAAAACCTTTTACTTTAAATGCTAACACTACTCCTGATACCTTAATTTTTCAAAGTAAAAATGGAGACTTAAACATTACATATTATTACATCTCCGGCGCCGGGAATGGTTCTATCGGGTATGCAAAAATTATTCCTCCCATCAATAACAGTGGTTTTGACCTGAAACCAGGATGGGCAAGTGATAAACGGTTGGAAGTATTCCGGGAGTCTATATCAGCCGACACTAACTTTTATTACTACAAAAATCCCGAAGGTACTGTCCTGGCTTCAGGTGGCGATACGGTCTACGCGGTGGGGATAAAACTGGTACTGAAAAATACCCTCCAGACAATGCATGAAGCAATCAATCTTTACCGGTGCGTAAGGTTAAGGAACCAGATTGAGTTTTAAACGCAGGCTGAAGCCTGCGGCTACCACCTATCTGTCATTCTGAACAACGTGAAGAATCTCAAAGATTAGATTCTTCGCTGCGCTCAGAATGACAACCTATTTACTGACGCCGGGGATGATGAAGTAGAAATATCCGCGCTGGATGTAAACCCGGACCATCGCCGGGCTCTCGTCAGATATAGACTCAACAACCTGGGAAAATTCGGCAAGGTTATTTATGGCTTGCCGGTTAACCTCAACAAGCACACTTTTGGGCATTATCTTCCCGGCAGCCGGGCTCTCAGGACTGACTTCGATAACAATCACGCCGATTGCGAAAGGAAGCCCTATTTCTTTTGCCATCTCCGGAGTTACCTCGGTGACCTTAATCCCCCGCCATTCTTTCTCTTCGCCGGAGGGTAAACCCTCTTCGGTCAACCTGGCCGGCTGTTCACTTAACTGGACCTTAATTGATATCTGTTTATTGTCGCGGATGACCGTCAGGGTAACGGTCTGGCCGGGTTTAATACTGCCAATCTTGTTCTGCAGTTCATCGGTGGTCTGAACCGGAGTATCATCTACACCGGTAATTATATCACCCGGCTTCAAACCGGCCTTCTCCGCGGGTGTTTTCTCGAAGACGTTGGCAACCAGAACACCGGCCGTCTCCTTTAATCCGAACTGTTTTGCCATCTCCGGGTCAATGGGCTGAACGGAAACGCCCAACCAGCCCCGTACTACTTTACCGGTGGTCTGAATTTGCTCAAAGACGTTGCGCGCCATATTTGAAGGTATGGCAAACCCGATTCCCTGCCCGCTGGCTACGATTGCGGTATTGATACCGATTACCTCTCCCCGCAAAGTAACCAGAGGACCGCCGCTGTTACCGGGATTGATGGAAGCGTCGGTCTGAATAAAACTCTCAATCGGGTTCATTCCCAGATGTCTTCCTTTGGCGCTGACGACACCCACCGTAACCGTACCCTCCAGGCCAAAGGGGTTACCGATCGCCATTACCGACTGACCGACCTTAATTTGCGCAGAGTCCCCGAAGACCGCGTAGGGCAGGTTGTCTGCATCTATCTTCAGAAGAGCCAAATCGGTCTTGGAATCCTGGCCCTTAACCTTTGCCTTCAACTCCCGGCCGTCAAGAAGTTTAACTTTAACTTCCGCCGCGTCTTTTACCACATGATTATTGGTGAGAATATACCCGTCAGCGGAAACAATCACTCCGCTTCCCAAAGACTGCTGAAGGTACTCGCGGGGACGTTCCGGCTGGTTATCGCCAAAGAACCTTTTGAAGAACGGGTCGTCAAAAAAGTCCTCGAACGGACTGCGCATCGCTACCTTCTGGGTGGTACTGATGTTAACCACCGCCGGCTTTACCGTTTCGGCCACCCGGATAAACGCCTCTTCTAAAGAAGTAACCTCCGGGCTTAGGGTAAGAGGAACAGAGCCTTTGCTTTTTTCAGACTGTTTCTGGGCTAAGGCCTTGCCTCCCCAGAAAGACAAGACCGCCACCGCTAAAATCGCTAAACCGATTCTCCAGCCAATCCGCTTTTTGTCCATAAAAACCTCCTGAGGCAGGCTACTTTTTCGGGTCGGATAAATCCGACCCCTACAATTTTTTGCAAGGCTAAAGCCTTGCCCTACAGGTGCGATAAATCGCACCGCTACTCATGTGAATAGTTGGGCCCTCAAATCGGCTTCGATTTTATTCCTTACTTCCGGATTTTCTTTCAGGTAGGCGCGCGCCTGGTCCCGGCCCACCCCGATATTCTGGGTGCCGTAGTATAAGGAATTGCCTTTCTTCTCTAAAAATTTATTTTCCAGTCCCAGGTCCAGAATGCAGTTCTCTTTTGAAATTCCTTCGTTATAGTAGATGTCAAAGAGCGCCTCTTTGAACGGAGGGGCTACTTTATTTTTGACTACTTTTACCCGGGTATGGTTACCGATCAGGTTTTTGTCGCCTTTGGTATTTTTTTCGCCCTCAATGGCACCGATTCTCCGGATATCAAGACGAACGCTGGTGTAGAACTTAAGCGCCCGGCCGCCGGGGGTGGTCTCCGGATTTCCGAAGAAAACGCCGATCTTTTCGCGCAACTGGTTAAGGAAAATGGCTGAGGTCTTGGTGCGGTTAATGACACCGGTCAGTTTTCTTAAAGCCTGACTCATCAACCGTGCCTGCAGACCCATCACGCTGTCACCCATCGCACCTTCCAATTCTGCCCGGGGAACCAGGGCCGCCACGGAATCGATTACCACCACATCAATCTCGTTACTCCGAATCAGCCGGTCCGCAATCTCCAGCGCCTGCTCTCCGGAGTCAGGCTGGGAGAGAAGTAATTCTTCGGTATTCACCCCTAATTTTTTGGCATAGTCCGGGTCCAGGGCATGCTCGGCGTCAATAAAGGCCGCCTGGCCACCCGTCCTCTGGGCTTCCGCAACAATATGGAGGGCTAAGGTGGTCTTTCCGGAAGATTCCGGGCCAAAGATTTCGCTAACCCTGCCCCGGGGAATACCACCTACACCTAACGCATAGTCCAGGGTTAAAGCCCCGGTAGAAATTACCGCAATCTTTTCGTGGACACGCTCCCCTAATCGCATAATCGCACCTTTGCCGAACGTCTTTTCAATCTCTTTTATCGCTTCGGCTAAACCACCTTTAGTTTTCTCATCCATAAATACCTCCATAGATTCCCGCTTAGGGCATGCGGGAATGACATGATAACAGGGGAAATGCTTCTATTTTCCGGTAAATCAGACCGGCCGGAAGTAGTTTTGACTCCATCAGAAAGAATTCCGTCACCGTAAAAGGAACGAAAACTTTCTCTTTCCAGGCAGCCACCAACCTCTGCAGTCTCTCTTCCGGAAGTTTTTGTTTAATCCGGGCTATGGTAAGATGGGGTATAAAGGGCCTCTCTTCCGGAGGGAAACCGGCTTCTTTCAGAACATCTGACAAAACCCGGGATAAAACGGTCAGACTATCGGCTCCCTCTGTCACCCCAATCCAGAAGACCCGGGGGTCGCCCTTCCCGGGAAAGAAACCTGAATCAGAAATCTGTACTGAAAATGGACTATGTTTTTCTGCCGCCTTTTGACCTGCGTTAATCAACAGACTGTGTCTGGCTTCCTCCACATCACCTAGAAACCGGAGGGTAAAGTGCTGGTTCTCCGGAGTGACCCAATGAAGAGAAGGTTCGTTAACCCCGGCTTTAGGCATGCCGGGGCAGGATTTTGACTGTTCGGCGGCAATCTCCCGGCCAATACTTTCCGGAACCGCGATACTGAAGAATAACCGCATCACCCCCCACCTCTTTTCTAATCCCCCTTCTTCAACCAGGCCATCATTCCCCGCAGTTTCTTGCCCACAATTTCAATCTGATGGACTTCGTCCTTTTTACCTACGGCATGATAGACCGGCCGTCCTACCTTATTCTCCAAAATCCATTCCCGGGCAAACTCGCCGGTCTGAATCTCAGTCAGTATTTTGCGCATCTGGTCCTTTACATGCTGGTCAATCACCCGGGGACCACGGGTTATGTCCCCGTATTCTGCAGTGTCACTGACCCCTTTGCGCATGCCGGTGATGCCCCGTTCGTTAATCAAGTCTACGATTAACTTCAGTTCGTGGCAGGTCTCGTAGTAAGCAACCTCCGGCTGGTATCCTGCCTCCACCAGCGTTTCAAAGCCGGCTTTGATGAGCGCGGACACCCCACCGCACAATACGGTCTGTTCTCCAAAAAGGTCGGTCTCGGTCTCTTCTTTAAAGGTCGTTTCAATAATACCGGACCTGCTGCCGCCGATCGCTTTGGCGTAAGAGAGGGCTATCTTCAAAGCCTGTCCGGTAAACTCCTCCTCCACCGCTACCAGACAGGGCACGCCTTTGCCCTGGACAAACATATCCCGGACCAGACCGCCGGGACCCTTTGGCGCCACCATAAAGACGTCTACATCTTTGGGTGGAACAATCTGGTGGAAGACGATGGAGAAACCGTGGGCAAAACCTAAAGCCTTACCTTTTTTCAAGCCGGGCAGAACCTCAGACCGATAGACATCCGGCTGAAGATTATCCTGAACCAGCATCATAATAATATCCGCAACAGAAGTTGCCTCTTTCGCGGAAATTGGCTTAAACCCGTCCTCGGTCGCCTTTTCGTAATTTGGGGTTCCCGGCAGTTCTGCTGCCACAACCTTAACTCCGGAATCCCGCAGGTTCAGGCTGTGCGCCCGGCCCTGAATTCCGTAGCCGATAATCGCCACCTTTTTGCTCTTCACAACCTTTAAATCCGCATCCTTATCGTAAAATATCCTCGCCATCTCTCCTCCCATTTTGTCATTCCCGCATGTTTCAAGCGGGAATCCCTGCCTAAAACATGCAGGGACAACGTCTGGATTCCTGTTTACTACATACAGGAATGACATCTTTAACTTATGTATGGTTATTCCCGGCTGAGGGCGACCTTGCCGGTGCGCACCATTTCTTTCACACCGTAAGAACGCATCAGTTCCAGAAATCCATCCACCTTCTGGCTTTCACCGACCAGTTCCACGGTCAACTCCTTTTTGGAAAGGTCAGACACCTTCCCGCCAAAAAGTTCGGTTAAATGCAGAACCTCAAAACGGTTCTGGTTACTAAGGCTCACCTTGGTCAGAAGCAACTCCCGTTCCAGGTATTTCCCTTCGCATAAATCAACCACTTTGATGACGCCAATCAGTTTGTTCAGTTGCTTGATGATTTGTTCAATAATCCGCTCATCACCGGTAACCGTAAGAACCATCCGGCTTACCACGGAATCTTCGGTCGGTGCCACCACCAGACTATTGATGTTGTAACCGCGGGCAGAAAAAAGACCGGCTATCCGGGCTAACATTCCAAACCGGTTCTCCACCGTCAGAGTGACTAAATGCTCTTCCATAACCCTCTAATCCCCCTTCTCCCCTTTTGCAAAAGGGGGATTGAGGGGGATTTCATCACGCCAGACCGGCAATCATTTCGTCCAGAGATGCTCCGGCCGGCACAATCGGAAAAACGTTCTCCTCCTGCTCAATCCGGAAGTCAAGAACAAAAGGAACTTCCTTCTCCTTAAGCGCTTCTTTCAAAGCGGGCTCCACCTCTTCCGGTTTAGTCACCTTTTTACCCTTGGCGCCAAAGGCTTCCGCAATCCGGGCAAAGTCCGGGCAGGGACCTAAGTAGGTCCCGGAGTACCGTTTGCCGTAGAACAGTTCCTGCCACTGCCGTACCATACCCAGGTAACCGTTATTAAGAATCGCCACCTTAACCGGAATGTGGTTAATGGTCGCGGTCGTCAACTCCTGGATGTTCATCTGGAAACTTCCGTCACCCGCGATGTCAAAGACGATGCGGTCCGGGCAACCCAATTTGGCGCCGATGGCGGCCGGGAACCCATAACCCATCGTGCCCAAACCTCCGGAACTGAGCAGGGAATTCGGGTGGTTAAACCGGTAAAACTGGGCGACCCACATCTGATTCTGTCCTACTTCGGTAGCGATGATTGCCTCACCTTTGGTAAGACGGTGAACCTCTTCAATGACAAACTGGGGACGGAGTTTATCGTCCTTCTGATAGGTAAGCGGATACTTATTCTTCCAGGATTCTATCCTTTCCCGCCACTTTTCGCAGTCGGGTGGAGTAATCAGAGGGAGCATCTGGGAAAGCACCGCTTTCACGTCACCCACAATCGGCACGTCAACCGGGACATTTTTACTGATGGAGGCCGGGTCAACATCTATATGGATAATCTTGGCGTGGGGCGCAAAAGCATTTACCTTTCCGGTTACCCGGTCGTCAAAACGGACGCCAATCGCCAGAATTAGGTCTGACTCCATTATGGTGTAATTGGCATACTTGGGCCCATGCATACCCACCATCCCGGTAAAGAGCGGGTCGTCGGCCGGAAACGTTCCCAATCCCATCAGGGTAAGGACCACCGGTATTTGGGTCTTGTGTGCCAGGGCAACCAGTTCTGCACTCGCCTGGCTCCGCGCCACACCCCCGCCGGCAAAGATTACCGGACGCACGGAAGAAGAAAGCAGTTCGGCTGCCTTTTTAATCTGCAAAGGATGGCCCTCCCGGATAGGCTTGTAGGTCCGCATCTCAATCTTCTCCGGATAAGAAAATTCGGCCTCAGCCCGCTGGACATCGCTGGGCAGGTCAATGAGTACCGGACCCGGCCGGCCGGAAGAGGCAACATAAAAAGCCTCTTTGATTGTATCGGCTAAATTACGGACGTCCTTTACCAGATAATTATTTTTGGTGATGGGACGGGTGATGCCGGTGGTATCAACCTCCTGAAAGGCATCGTTCCCGATTAACGGGGTGGCTGCCTGGCCGGTTATCGCGACCATAGGAATTGAATCCATATAGGCGGTGGCTAAACCGGTAACCAGGTTGGTAGCCCCCGGACCGCTGGTGGCGATACAGACACCGACCTTTCCGGTCGCCCGGGCATAACCATCGGCGATATGGGCCGCGGCCTGTTCGTGCCGGACAAGAATAAACCTGATATCTTTCTGGTGGTAAAAAGCATCAAAAAAAGGCAGGACCACACCGCCGGGAATTCCCGGCAGAAACTCCACCCCTTCCTTCTTTAAAGCCTCAATTACTATCTGCGCACCGGTCATCTCTGTCCCTCTCGTTGTCATTCCCGCATGTCCTTAGCGGGAATCTCGTATTTAACAACTGGATTCCGGCTACAGGCACGCCGGAATGACATACGTGATTCACTGAAGTTATTATCCCTATATACTGTCTACTATATTTCCCGCGGGTCGGTAATTTCGCCGGCAACCGCGCTGGCTGCCACGGTAGCCGGTGATGCCAGATAAATCTCCGCGGCGGGATTACCCATTCTGCCCCGGAAATTACGGTTGGCGGTAGAGAGCACCCTTTCGCCATCAGCCGGAACGCCGTTGTGCGTACCCACACAGGGACCACAGCCCGGCGTAACCAGTATCGCACCAGAGTCCATAAGGTTCTGAAGAATCCCCTCCCTGAGGGCAGACATCAGAATCCTGCGGCTGCCCGGTGCAATTATCAGCCGGCATTTCGGGTAAATCTTGCGTTTGCCTATAATCTGGTTGGCGACACGCAGGTCCTCCAACCTTCCGTTGGTACAGGTTCCAATAAAAGCCTGGTCAATTTTTATTCCGGCTTTTCCGGTTACCGGATAGACATTATCAACCTGATGGGGAGCGGACACCTGGGGTTCCAATTCGGAAAGGTCAAAGACCATCTCTTTACGCTCCGCATCCGGGTCAGAGAAGACCGGCTGACCATCTTTCTTCTCCACATTATGCTCTTCCAGCCAGGCAAAAGTTTTTTCGTCCGGTTCAAAGAGGCAGGTTTTGGCACCCGCCTCCATCGCCAGGTTCGCAATCGTAAACCGGCTCTCTATGGAAAAACCTGAGACCACCGGACCGGTTGGTTCTAAACTCTTATAATTAGCACCGCCGGCGGTCAACTCTTTTATCATAAACAGCGCTGCGTCTTTGGCATAAACCCTGTCCCGCAATTTACCATTAAGCGTAATTCTTATCGTCTCCGGGACCTTAAACCACAACTGTCCGGTAATGAGTGCGGCCGCCAAATCGGTGGAACCAACACCGGTGGCAAAATTGTTGAGCGCACCGCTGGTCGGTGTATGGCTGTCCGCACCCACCAGCAGACCTCCACAGCGGACAAAACCCTCTTCCGAAATTAGGATATGGCAGACACCGCTGCCCGCCTCGTAGAGCCTGACACCCTGTTCGGCGGCAAACCGCCGCATCATCTGGTGCAGGTTGGAGACGCCCAGATTGGGACTGGGTGCGCTGTGGTCGATAAAGAGGGCGGACCTTTCCGGAAATAACACCTTCTCACCGCCCAGATTCTTAAAGGCTTCTATCGCTAAAGGTGCGGTGCCATCCTGGGCAAAAGCAAAATCAACTTTTGCCAGGCAGATTTCACCGGCCGTAACTTTCTGATTGCTCTTGGCGCTTAAAATCTTTTCCGCAATCGTTTGACCCATAAGGTTAAGGGGTTGTTAAACAATAAAGTTGACTATTTGGAGTCCCGGATTTGAGGTTAGTGCAAGGCGCGACGAAGGTTCTGTGCCCACTGTGGCACATAACCGAGGAGCAACGACGCAATGACCCAAAGATGGGACTCCCCGAAGGGCCAGGCCGCTTTTGGGCTGCGACTGCGTCGCTCATCGCTTCCGTACCACAGGGGGTACGCCATCTTCTTCGCTCCTTGTCTCGCTCCAAAATCGCCTCTGGCAAATAGTCAACTTTATTGTTTAACAACCCCTAGGGACTCATGGTCATCAGAAGGCGGGCTTCTTCCGGATGCTGAGCAATAAAGAGAAGTTCATCCTCAACCAGGGGCTTCTGGGTATGGACATTGGCGTACCGGACCAACTCTAAAATTTCCCGGGCATCTTTCTCGTTCTTAAACTCAATCTCCAACTTCCCGTAAACGTTCCGGAAACCTTTGATACCGCTGTACTCACCCACGGTAATCATCCGGCCGGTCTCGATCACCTCCGGCTCGCCCCGGCCCAATTCTTCATAATGATAGAGTTCGTAGTTCCGGTAATCTTTCAGCGCGCCGTCTACATGGATGCCGGACTCGTGGGCAAACGCATTGGCGCCAACGCCCACCTGATTGATGGGAATGGGAACTCCGAAAGCATAAGAAGCATATTTTGCTAACTTCCACGCCATCCTCAAGTCCACCGCCTCATCTAAAACGTATTTACCCGACAGACCCTCGCCTTTCTTCAGGGCAATGATAACCGAAACCAGGTCCGCGTTACCGCAGCGTTCGCCCATACCGTTGACCGTGGTATTGATGTAACCGTCAACACCGGCATCCACCGCAGCCTTGGCACCCATTACACTTACCGCCACGCCCATACCTAAGTCATTATGGCAATGGAGTTCAACAGGCATCTTTATCTTTTCCGCCAGATAGGTAATCCGGTCATAAATGGTACAGGGGCTGTCACAACCTACGGTGTCGCAGTAACGAATGCGGTCCGCACCGTTCTCTTTGGCTGCCAGAGCAAATTCCACCAAGTAATCCAGTTCTGTCCGGGAAGCGTCTTCCGCATTGACACCAACCGTTTTTATCCCGGCAGACCTGGCGGTCTTTAATGCGTCTACCATACTTTTGGTCACATCCTGGCGGGTAAGTTTGCCCAGGAATTTCCCCGTAATCATCTGGTCAGAAGTGGAAATAGATATGTTGATATACTCAATGGGCACATTTTTAACCGCTTCCTCCACGTCGCCTTTGGTCGCCCGCATCCATCCGGAGAGGATGATAGGAGTAAGAACCCCTTTCTTCGCCAGGGCAAGGTTGGCTTTCAGATAATTGATTTCGTGCCGGGTCACCGGAAAACCCATCTCGCTCTGGTAGACCCCCATCCTATTGAGAAAGACGTTGATAAGAGTCTTCTGGAGTTTTGCCAGACCCAACCGTGAAGTCTGCACTCCATCCCGGTTGGTAACGTCAAGCAGGTAAATCTTGGGCATCTTTCTCCCTATATAGCCTTTGGGTTCTGGCTGGCGTGGGGATGCTCGGCACCGGCATAAACCTTCATCTTCAGGAACATTTTCTCCGCTAAGCGATTCTTCGGCAACATCCCCCGGACCGCAAATTCAATCACCTTTTCCGGCTTTTTTGCCAGTAAGTTCTTCAGGGTAATTTCCTTCAAGCCGCCTAAATATCCGGTATGTTTGCGGTATATCTTGTCCGTCAACTTTTTGCCGGTCACCCTTATCTTGCCGGCGTTAATCACCACCACAAAATCCCCGCAATCCTGATTTCGCTTATACTCCAGTTTGCCTTTCCCCATCAAAAGGCCGGCAATTCTGGTCGCCAACCTGCCTAACACCTGCTTTTCCGCATCGATTAAGTACCAACTTCGTTCCATATCTTAATCTCCTAAATAAGTAACCGTATGGATTCCGGCCACAAACATGCCGGAATGACAACTTTTTTCGTAAACAATTATTATAATTGAATTCGTTGGCGCTTGTCAAAAAACATCCGCAGAGATTATAATTGAATTAGTGCGGACTTTGAAAGTAAACGAGCCAATTGCTCTGACCGAGTTTGTGGAAGATTTAAAGGCAGGCAAGGTAGTCATCTTTCCGACCGATACGGTCTATGGACTGGGCTGTATTCTCTCCGCCCCGGAAACGATAAAGAAAATTTTTGAACTCAAGGGACGTAAACCGGACAAACCGTTTCCACTTCTGGTAGCGGACTTAAAGACCGCTTTACGATTGGCGCACTTTTCTGAGTCGGCAAAAAAAATGGCGGAAAAGTTCTGGCCCGGGCCGGTTACGCTCATCTTGAAATCACGCAGACCCCTGCCTAAAACATGCAGGGGCAGGCCCCTGTCTCCTTTGGTATCTAAAAATGGTACGGTCGGTTTAAGAATTCCGGACCATCCCTTTCTGCGGACGGCGCTCAAAAAAGTAGGCCGGCCCATCATCGGAACCAGCGCCAACCGGGCCGGAGAAAAACCGGCCGGTGAAATCTCCGGGATTTCAGAGAGTCTTAAACTAAACGCGGACCTGGTCATTGACGGTGGTAAGACTTCCGGAAAGCCGTCCGCCATCTATGACTGTACCGGTCCGAAACCGAAGGTAATACGACCATAGAAACCAAACTTTAAAACTGTCATTCCCACATGTCGTAAGTGGGAATCCAGTGGATTCCTGCTAAAAACATGCAGGAATGACTAAAGAATGTGAACGGAGGAAGAATGAAGATAGCGATCGCCAGTGACCACGCGGGATTTGACCTCAGGATAGTTCTCAAAGAAAATTTAAAGAGCGAAGGTTATCACATCGTTGATTTAGGTGTTGATATAAAAAAATCCGTCGACTATCCTGAATACGGCATGGCCGGTGCGGAAGCAGTGGTAAAAAAAGAGGCGGATTTCGCCGTCCTGGTCTGCGGAACCGGCCTGGGAATGGCAATTATGGCTAATAAGGTCAGAGGAATCCGAGCGGTAACCTGCAACGACATCTTCTCCGCCCAGATGGCCCGGAGTCACAACAACGCCAACGTGCTCTGCCTGGGCGGCAGAATCCTGGGACCGGACTTAGCCTGGGCGATTGTTAAAACTTTCCTGGAGACCTCTTTTGCCGGCGGACGGCACCTGCGCCGGGTCAACGAAATCAAACGGCTGGAAAAAACCTGCTAAAAAAGTAAGGTGATGGCTAAGTGTCATTCTGAAGCGTGGTGTGCTGAAGAATCTCTCTTTGAGATCCTTCGCTTTCGCTCAGGATGACATTGAATGTAGGCTATCCCCCTACGCCCACCAGATGGCGCCTTTGGGTTCAGAAAGGATAACCTCTTTCAGGAAGGCGACCGCCTTATGAAACCCTTCCCGGCCGGAAAGGAGGCTGTCTTCGTGCTCAATAGAGAGAACTCCGTCGTAACCCACCAGACGAAGCGCACTGACCAAATCCTTCCAGAAACTGTATCCGTGACCATACCCAACCGTGCGGAAGAGCCAACTGCGGTTTGCCTCGTCCGAGTAAGGCTTGGTATCCAGAACACCGTTGAGGTTAGCGTTATACGGGTCAACTTTGGTATCTTTGGCGTGGCAGTGAAAGATGGCTTCACCCAGGTTGCGTACCGCCAGAACCGGGTCGATTCCCTGCCAGAAGAGGTGGCTGGGGTCAAAATTGGCACCGATTACTTTACCGGCCGCCTTCCGTAACTTCAAAAGGGTCTCCGGATTGTAGACCACAAAACCCGGGTGCATCTCTAAGGCAATCCGGGTAACACCGTGGTCGGAAGCAAACTTTGCCTCTTCCTTCCAGTAGGGAATCACCTTCTCCTCCCACTGCCAGGCAACGGTCTTGCTGAAATCGTCCGGCCAGGGACAGGTAACCCAGTTGGGTGTGCTGTCCTTAGGTCCGCCGCCGGGACAACCGGAGAAGGTAATCACTGTCTTCAGACCTAACTTTTCCGCTAAAAGAATCGTCTTGCGCTGGATTTCCCGGTGGCTTTCTGCAATCGCCTTATCCGGATGTAAAGGGTTGCCGTGGCAGGAGAGTGCGGAAAGGGTCAGACCTCTGCTCTCAATCGCGTCCTTAAACCCTTTAATTTTTGCCGGACCGGATAAAATCTCCTTCAAGTCACAGTGCTTGTTCCCGGGATAGTTGCCGGTACCAATCTCAACCGCCTCAATCCCGCTTTCCCTGACGTAGTCCAGCGCGCCTTCCAAATCCTTGTCCCCAAAAAGCACCAACAACACCCCTAACTTCATTTTAACCCCCTTAAAAGTCGCATAAATGCGACCGCTACTTTTTCGCACCGCCAGATATTTTCTGAAACGGGCGTCGGAACAAGGAACGGGCACGGTTTCCGCCAGAGGCGGAAGAGAGACGAAGTTCCGTCGAGTGCCGATTTTCACGCTGGGGAAATCAAACGTCCCGTTGAAGAAATATCTGGAAAAGGTGCGGAAATAATTCCTTGTTAATATTTTCCGTACTTCGCCACTAACTCCATCACCTTCAAATAATCCTGAAAACTGATATCCTTGGGTATGGAATGGTCTGAATGGTAGATATAGCCGCCTCCCTTTTTAGCCACCGCAAATTTGGTCTTAATCTCTTCTTCAATTGCGGTCGGGTCTTTACCGGCACCAACCATCTTGCGCACGTCTATTCCGCCCATAAAGCTGAGTTTGTCACCGTAGAGTTTCTTCAATTCAGCCAGGTCCATCCCGGCTTTAACCTCTAACGGCTGAATACAGTCCAAACCCGCTTCAATCAGATGAGGAAGCAGGGGTTTAACGTTACCGCAGGAATGGAGGAGCGTCTTCATACCGTTCTTATGAAAGAAATCAAACATATACTTGTCCCCGGGAAAGATTAGTTCCTTATAGGTTTTGGGCGAGAAGAGGGAACTGTTCCGGTAGCCCATATCGTTGTAAAGAAAGGCAGCGTCAAATTCATACCCTTCTTTCAAAAGCATTTTGCAGGTTTCAACCACAAGGTTAGCCACGGTGTCAAACATATCCCTGGCGGTCTCCGGGTCTTCCACCATAAGGCAGAGCAGTCGTTCGGTGTTCATCAACGACTGGAACCGGTCATAACCGGTTGCGCCACCGAAACAGATGAACTTAGCTTCTGCCCTTTTCTGGTGGTAATTGTTATAAAAGGAAGCCCAGTCAATACGCTTGAAGTCCGGTTTGAGCCGGTCCTTAATCTTAAACCAGTCGTCTTTGGTCTTAATCGGCGAATCTACCACCTCGGGTGTGGTAGAGTGATCCCGGAAGTTTTTACGTTTTCCGCCGTCTGACGTAGTAGCCAGGATGTAGGTTTCATTCTTCTCTAA
The DNA here is from genome assembly GCA_043797665.1 of Candidatus Omnitrophota bacterium. Lineage (GTDB taxonomy): Bacteria > Ratteibacteria > UBA8468 > MWAK01 > MWAK01 > CAZVUE01. The sequence continues at coordinate 1,236 of JAZDPL010000015.1, read as the reverse complement.
AATCTGGGTGGGAAACCGCGCCGAAAAGTCTGCACCCATACTTACTAATTCAAAACCGAAGTACTCTTCCAACGGAATCTCTTCCGGCAGACCCTCCTTGTGCCAGCGGGCAATGGTGGAACCCCAGGGTGAATCCTGAATGGGTACCCGGTCCGGCTCCTTGTGGTCCAGGACCAACTTAATCCTCTCCCTACTTGTCATCTCTCCTCCCTAATTCGCAATTTCCTTCATATTGATTCAAATGGAATTATATCCGAAATCCGATTCTTTTTCAAGATTAACAAAAGTAAAAACAACTACAATGTTTTTCTTCATAAGGAAACCGAAAAACCTCACTGACTTCCGGACCCACCAATCTCCAGCCGTACAGCTGGGTAGCCAGCCACTTCAGGTATTTGGCTGATTACAACCGGATTCCCCCCGAAAACTGTACGCCGTTACGAAAATTTATCGCTTATGTGATAAAATATAAAAAGAGGGTGATTTACGTCATACCCCTGTCATACCGTGGGGAAAAAGAGGGTGTTACAATTTTGAATTAAATTGCAGAAACGATTGATTGACAATTCCTTAGTTATTTAACGCCGGAGTGGTGGAACTGGCAGACGCGCCGGACTCAAAATCCGGTGGCCGCGAGGCTGTGAGAGTTCGACTCTCTCCCTCCGCAAAGATGTTGCGATAAGGGGATGGTGAGATAGTAAAACCATCCCCTTGTTCTTTCAAGCAATCCGAATTCCACGTGATTCCTTATGGCAAGCGGGATTAAAGCTTATCCTTTCGACGAAATCGAAGTCCGGTGGCAGGCCTATTGGGAACAGCATAAGACCTTCCGGGCCGTCGATCCCGATTCCGGCGAGGCCGGCCACCCCTCCAAGCCCAAGTTTTATATCTTAGACATGTTTCCCTATCCTTCCGCCTCCGGCCTTCACGTGGGGCACCTGGAAGGATATACGGCGACGGACATCATTGCCCGGTACAAGAGAATGAGAGGATTCAATGTCCTCCATCCGATGGGCTGGGACGCCTTCGGACTTCCTGCCGAGCAGCACGCCCTCGATACGGGAACGCATCCCCGCGAAACCACCGCGAAGAACGTCCGGAATTTCAAACGCCAAATCCGGCGCATGGGGTTCAGTTACGACTGGGACCGCGAAGTCAATACGACCGATCCGGATTATTACCGGTGGACGCAGTGGATTTTTATGCAGCTCTTCAAGAAGGGACTGGCTTATGAAG
>JAZDPL010000057.1:0-71604 GCA_043797665.1 Candidatus Omnitrophota bacterium | reverse complement strand
GGATTAACTCTATCGCTGGCTTCGCATGGCTCTTTCCGCTTCCCGGCGCTTGATGGATTCGCGTTTGTCAAATTCTCTCTTGCCTTTGGCGATCGCTAATTCCACCTTTGCCCAGCCCCGGCGGAAGTACAACCGCAAGGGCACCAGGGTCAAGCCTTTCTGGCTTACCGCCGCGGAAAGATGCTGAATTTCCTTATTGTGAAGGAGCAGTTTCCGGCGCCGCCGGGGGTCACCGACATCCCGGCTGTACCGATAAGGCGTTATATACATATTATACAGAAAGACCTCGTTTTTGTCAACCTTGCCAAAGGATTCCGCAAGCGAGGCATTACCGGTCCGGATAGACTTCACCTCGGGTCCCTCCAGAGAGATACCCGCCGAGAAAGTCTCCAGTATCTGGTAGTCATGCTTTGCCCTCCGGTTGTATATAGCCGGCTCTCTCGCTTTTTTACGGTCCATAGTTTATAATTATATCATTATACCGTATTTATGGTTAAGGTTGCAGCGTCAATTTTAAATGCGGACTCCGGCCACTTAGCAGACGAGGTGGGGCGGGCCGAAGAAGCCGGCGTGGAACTGGTTCACCTGGATATTATGGACGGCCATTTCGTGCCCAACCTGACCATGGGACCCCAGATAGTCAAAAGCCTCAGACCTTATACCACCTTGCCCTTTGAAGCCCACCTGATGATTACCCATCCGGAGGAATTTTTTTCCGAATTTATAAAAGCCGGAAGCAACCTGGTCCTTTTCCATATTGAGACGACGCCCCAGCCGGTTTCGTTACTGGAAAAAATCAAAAAATGCGGAGTTAAAGCTGGTCTGGTGGTAAACCCGGAGACCCCGGCAGAGAAGATCTTCCCTTTCCTGGAATTGGTTGACCAGGTCCTGGTAATGTCGGTAAACCCGGGTTTTGGCGGACAGAAGTTCATCGCTAATTCTTTAGATAAAATTAAGGCGCTTTCCGATGAACGCCGGAAAAGAGGTTTGAAATTTGAGATTGAGGTGGATGGCGGCGTCAATGCGGAAACCGGAAGGCTTTGCCGTGAGGCAGGGGTAACCATTCTGGTAGTGGGCACCTACCTCTTTCGATCTAACGATATTAAAAAATCTGTCCAGTCTCTAATACAAACATAATAAGTTAATTTACATCAATAACCGTAGGGGCTTGATTCATCAAGCCCGCGGGGCGGATAAATCCGCCCCCTACATTAAAAGATTTTCCGCATTCGTATTAGTTTATTTTAATCCGCCGGGTTTTGCAACCTAAAACTTCTATCTCTACCCATCTTGTCCGGGGAGGCAGGTACTCGGCTATCCTTTCGGGCCATTCAATCGCAATTATGCCGTTTTCTTTCAGTCGGTCCGCAAAAGGCGTGGTTTCAATCTCCTCAGGGTTATTGATTCGGTAGAAATCAAAGTGAAACAGCGGTAGACGTCCCTGGCGATACTCAGCCAGCAAAACGAAAGAAGGGCTCCGGACTAATTTTTCTTTAATTCCCAACCATTTGGCTAACCCTTTCACAAAGACGGTCTTGCCGGCACCTAAAGGACCGGCCAGAGCGATAATTTCTCCGCCCTTAAGTTTCCGCGCTATCCGGCTGGCTAACTTTTTCGTCTCTTCCGGACTTCTGGTAACGATTACCATTTTCGTTTGATAAGTGAAGCTGGCTTAAAGTATACTACTTATAAAGTCCAAATGGCAAAGGGTAATCCGGAGTGTAGGGGCTTGATTTATCAAGCCCGCGGGTCGGATAAATCCGACCCCTACGTTAAATCATTTAATTCGTTCTTATTATGGCAAAGGGCGTTATGAAGCGATGGGAAAAACAGTCTGACTTTTTAAGTTACCTTATCGTCCGGCCTATCTTTAGCCTGCCTTTCTGGCTTTTTAAGGTGGTCGTGGCAATCGCTGTTTCTTTAATCATCGCCAATAATACCGGCGTTAAGAAAACCGTTTTACGGAACATCAGCCTCGTCTTTCCCCGGAAGAACCCGGAGGAAAAAAGAAGGCTGTTGCGTCGGATTCTCCGGGAAGCCGGCATTAATCTCTACCACAGTTATCAGATGGTCTCCCGGTTCCGGGTAAAACAAATGGTAAAAGTGGAAGGATTAGAACACCTTGACGGGGCAATGGCACAAAGAAAAGGTATCATAGCGCTTTCGGCTCACCTGAGCAACTTTGCCCTTCTTCTCTCCTATCTGAGTCGGAGGTATCCGTTCAAGGCTGTGGTCAATAACCCTAAGAATCCATACTTTGCCAGAAAGATTATGGAAATCCGGCGTTTAGCCGGTATCTCGGAAATACCCAGAAGACCGGCAGACCAGGCGGTCAGCGAAAGTCTACACTGGCTAAAAGCCGGCAAGGCGCTCTTTCTCCTGGCTGATGAGCACCGTAAAAAAGGCATCCCGGTTCCGTTCTTTGGCTACCCGGTCGGCACCTCTACCACACCGGCGGTCTTTAGCCGGCGTTTAGACTGTGTTGTTTTGCCTGTATCTATCGTACGCCAGGGACCAAAGTATCTGATTAAAATAGAACCACCTTTAAATCTGGTTCGTACCGATAGAGCCGAAGAGGATATCCGGCAGAATACGATTCTCTTCAATCAGGTGATTGAAAGGTGGGTACGGACTGCCCCGGACCAGTGGTTCGGCTGGTTTACCCGCAGGTTCCGTTGACAGTAATTGTCATTCCTGTGGATAGTAAACAGGAATCCAAATCCTGGATTCCCGCTTAAAGCATGCGGGAATGACAGCGTAAATGAAGCATAGAAAGAAAAGGCGGGGAAGTGATTTCATCCTTTATGTTTTTATCCGGCTGCTGATTGCGCCACCCGGCTGGTGCTACCGGATAATGGCATTACCCATAATATCTCTAATCTCTTCCGGTTGGTTAACGGAAAGGTTGAGCATAATTCAGCGTATCCGGAATAATCTGGGAATCGTCTTTCCGGAAATGGACCGCAAAAAGAAGAAAGACTTGCTTAAGAAGGTTCTCTGGCAAACCGTCATCAGCACTTACGAAAGCGGTCACCTCTACCGCGCTGCCTGGTTGAAAAAGGTGGTAACAGTAGAAGGGCTTGCATATCTGGATGAAGCCCTGAAACAGAAAAAAGGGGTGGTAGTTCTCTCTGCCCACTTAGGCAGTTTCACTTTGATTCTGGCTTATTTGCGGATGTACGGTTACCCGATACGGAACATTGGCCGGGACCCGGACAACCCTTACTTAGCACGTTACTTCGAAAAAGTAAGAAGGAAAGCCAAAATTGTCCACATTCCTAAAAATCCGCTTACCGTTTCAACCAGAGAATCTTTGAGGTGGCTGAAAGAAGGCAACATTCTCTCTTTGCCTGCGGACCAGCATACTTCCCACGGTATCGCTGTTCCGTTCTTCAATCATAATGTACGGACACCTACCGGGCCGGTGGTTTTTGCCCGGCGGTTGGACTGCGCGGTTCTGCCAGTCTCTATCGTACGCCGTGATAAAAAACACGTAATCAGGATAGAACCACCGTTCAATCTTGTTCGCACCGATAATCCAGAAGAGGATATCCGGCAGAATACTATTCTTTTTAATCAGGTAATTGAACGATGGGTTCGGTCTGACCCGGACCAGTGGTTTGGATGGTTTACCCGCCGGTTCCGGGGGTTGTAGAATTTTACTGATGGCCTCTTGGTATGGTATATTTTAACTATGAGCAACTGCCAAATTATATGCGGAGATTGCCTGAAACACCTTTCAGAGAAAAAAATCCCTCAAAAGGTTGATTTGACTTTTTTAGACCCACCCTTCAATCAGGATAAAGAATATAATTCGTGGAATGACAACCTGCCTGAACATCAATACTGGCAAATGATGAACGAGGTATGCCGGGAGGTTTTTGGAATTACCAGTAAAGGCGGCGCTATATATTTTATGCAAAGGGAGAAAAATACAGAGTTTGTTTTGCAGTGTCTTCGTGAAACGGGCTGGACATTCCAGAATCTTATCATCTGGAAGAAAAAAACCTCTGCTGTTCCTTGTTCCAACAAGTTTGGCAAACATTTTCAAATCATTGTTTTTGCTACCAAAGGCTCAACGCCGCGGGTATTTAACCGTCTGAGAATTTCCCCACCTTTACCACCCAATTATAAACATGAAAGAGATAACGGGATTTTTGTGACGGATGTGTGGGATGACATCAGAGAATTAACCTCCGGTTATTTTGCGGGCGATGAAGCCCTCAGAAAAGAAAACGGAGAGCGTCTCCATAAACAGCAATCTCCCCTCTTGCTTCTCTTAAGAATAATCCTCTCATCTACGAAAATTGGTGATACTGTATTTGACCCGTTTGCCGGAACCGGAACAACATTGGTTGTGGCTGAGCAGACCGGGAGAAAGTCAATCGGAATAGAAATTGACGATGAGAACGTAAAAAGTATAAAAAAACGCTTGCATAAAATCAGTAACGGAGACGACTTGCGTAAATTTTACAAGGATTATATTCATACAGAAAACATACAAAAAATTTGGGATATCGGTTTTAATCACTCGTTACTCAAAAAAAGTGAACCTCCAAATCTATTTGAGGACAAATGTATTCCATCTACCATTTTTTCCACTCTGTAGTCGTTCAAAAAGATTACTTCCGGAAAGTTAAACGGTTAGACCAATTTCCGTTTGGGAAAAAATTACTGTCTTGCCAAAATGTTGGGGTTTTTCCCGACTTGGCGATTCGTCTTAATAAAAACAGGAAAATATTTACCGGCGGAGAACTTATTGAACTTAAAGATAGTAATTCTTACGCGGTTTCATCCTTTAATTCCACAATTCCTACCCGGAGCAAAAACATTGGTGAAATCATTGCAGGAGAAAACGGCACCATCAAACAGCAGATGGAAAAAGCTGGGAAAGTTTCAGGAAGGTACGCACGGTAGAAAAAGCATCGGTGAAACTCAGGTTCAGAATAATGACCGAGGTGAAAACAGAGGGGAATATCCTCAATTCGAACAAATATCCTGAAATAAAAGACGACACACTAAATCTTGTTTTACCCTGTCACGACGAAAACCAAGAAAAAGATATCCACAACAAGATGAGTTTTGTATTTTCGGAACAGGAACTGAAGGAGTTTGATATTTTTAAAATCAAGCATCATTTCAACGGGTATTTCCTTGTTTTGCAAACCACAATATAAAAACGGGTGGCAAAATCTGCAATCCGAAACCTGGATGCCTGTTTACTATCCACAGGCATGACAATCTCCTTGGTTGAATATACTGATTACGTTTGTTTTGGGTCTGGGGTCAAAGTTTCTTGATAAGACTTTGAAGAGAGTTCCTGGACAAACCTGCTGACCGGGTCCGTCGCGGGGACTCCATCTTCAGGATGGGAAGCCGGCTTCCCCCGACGCAGGCGGTCAAGTCTTGATTTCCAGCCGTACTCAACCTTACCGGGCAACTCAATGATTGGCTGTACCAGATAGAGGAGGCTCTTTGCCCGGGTTACCGCCACGTAGAAGAGCCGGCGTTCCTCTTCCAACCTCTCCGGATTATCTGCGGATTTGGCGTGCGGGAAACGGCCGTCCGCCAGACTGATAATGAAGACCGCTTTCCATTCCAAACCTTTTGCCTGGTGAATGGTGGAGAGCGCCAGGACGTCGGTCTCTTTTTCCGCCTCAGAGATAACCGTTGAGAACGGTCCCACTGTTTCGCCCCGGTACTCCTCACCCATGATCGTTTCGGAAAGAAACTGCTCGGTAGAATTAAAGTTAACCGCTATCTTGGTTAATTCCTCAATCTCCAGGAGCCTTTCCGGACCATCCGGATAGGTAGACAAACAGTAATCCCGGTATTCACTGTTAAGAACAGTCTTAATCTGGCTTGCCGGGTGGTTTGCCATCTCCGGCTGAATCAGTTTCCGGAGCAGTTTCTGCAGATTATTCAAGCCTGGCTGGCTCCGTTGAGGCAGACCGGTCAGCGTTCCGGATTTCAAAAAAGAAGTAAGGGGCCGGTCGCTCTCACCGCTGAGAGCGGCCTTGCCGCCGCTGAGAGCGGTCTCACCGCTGAGAACTTTCCAGATTCGTCCAAAGTAACCATTGCCAATCCCTTCTACCTGAAGGAAAATTCTGCGCCAGGCAAGTTCGTCCCGGTCGTTTACCAGAATTTTCAGGTAAGACAGGATATCTTTGATGTGTGCCTGTTCGTAAAAACGCACCCCCCCTCTAATCAAATAAGGGATACCCTGGCGGGTCAATTCCATCTCCAATTCGGTTGCCTGGTACCGCGCCCGGAAGAGAACCGCAATTTCGGAAAGGCTCATCCCCTCAGAACGTAAGTCTAAAATACGCCGGGTAACGAACCGGGCTTCGCTGAATCCGCTCCGGGTTGAGATGAGCAGGGGTTTGGGACCGGGCTTCCGGATGCTTCTTAAAGTTTTAGGAAACTGGTTCTGGTTATTTTTGATGGAGTCGTTAGCCAACCGGATAATTTCCGGGATGCTCCGGTAGTTGGTCTCTAAACGGAATATTTTGTTTCCGGGAAAGACTTTCGGAAACTCCAGGACGTTCTTCAGGTCTGCCGCCCGGAAGGAGTAAATGGACTGGGCGTCATCGCCAACCGCCATAATATTCTGATGTTTCTCGGCCAGGAGTTTGATAATTTCAAACTGGAGCCGGTTGGTATCCTGATACTCATCGACCAGGATGTAGCGGAACTTATCCTGGTAAAAGTTTAGCGCCGATGAGTTTTCCTTCAAAAGCAGGAGCCAATTGTTTAAAAGGTCGTCGTAATCCATTACGTTGGCGGTCTTTTTCTTTTGCCGATAGGTATTTGCCACCCGTTCTATTTCCGGGGAAAAGCGTTCTAAATAAAAATACTGGCTCTGGATAACCGACCCTATATTCCGGCAACTGTTTACCGCAAAACTGATGATGTCTGATATTATGTCCGCCTTGGGAAAGAGCCGGTCTTTTTCTAATTTTAAACCTTCTACCGTCTGGGAAAGCAGGTCTTTACTGTCGGAACGGTCCAGAATACTGAAACTTTTGGTATAACCCAGGTCATCTGCGTAACGCCGCAGGGTGACATTTCCCACGTGGTGGAAGGTCCCGCCGACTAACCCGGCCGGATAGCGGCCACAGAGCAGTTCCACCCGGCGGAGCATCTCCCGGGCCGCCTTATTGGTAAAGGTCAAAAGGAGAATTTCCGAAGGGAGGATACCCTCACTTAAAAGGTAGGCGACCCGGTAGACCAGGGTGCGTGTTTTACCGCTGCCCGGGCCGGCCAGGGCCAGGCAGGGCCCCTCGCCTTCGGTGACCACCCGGTACTGCTCCGGGTTCAACTGGCTCTCAAAATCGATTTTTTTCACTCTACCCAATTTTACCACACCATCCAAAATAGAATATAATATATGAAAAATGGAGTATGAAATAGTAATCGGGCTGGAGGTGCACACGGAACTTTTGACCGCCTCCAAGATGTTCTGCGGCTGCGCCAACCGGTTCGGTGCGGAACCCAACAGCCTTGCCTGTCCGGTCTGCCTGGGCTTCCCCGGAACACTGCCGGTCATCAACGAAAAAGCGATAGAATTAGCTCTTAAGACCGCCCTTGCCCTGGAGTGCCGGATTAACCCCGATAACCTTTTTGCCCGGAAAAATTATTTCTATCCGGACATGCCCAAGAACTACCAGATTTCTCAGTACGAAGAACCTTTAGCGGTTAATGGTTCCCTGATGATATCCGCCGGGGGTGAAAAGAAAATCCACATCCGCCGGGTACACCTGGAAGAAGATGTGGGTAAACTCATACATCCGGAAAACGAATCCTATAGTCTGGTTGACTTCAATCGGGCCGGGGTTCCCCTCCTGGAAATCGTTACGGAACCGGACATCAATTCGCCGGACCAGGCTTTTGAATTCTTAAACAGTCTCAAGACCATCCTTCAGTATTTAGAGGTGAGTGACTGCAATATGGAAGAGGGTTCCCTGCGGTGTGACGCCAATATCTCCTTAAGACCTTCCGGTCATCCGGAATTGGGCACCAAGGTTGAAGTGAAGAATATGAACTCCTTCCGGGCGGTACGTTTAGCGCTGAAGTACGAAGCGGAAAGGCAATCTAACCTTATTTCTTCTCCCCGGAAGGACGATCTGGTACAGGAAACCCGGCTCTGGAACGAAAAGGAAGGTGCGACCTTTCCGATGCGGACCAAGGAAGAAGCACAGGACTACCGGTACTTCCCTGAGCCGGACCTTTTACCGCTGAAACTTTCTGACGATTTTATTCAACGGGTAAGGTGTGGTATAATGGAATTGCCGGCCGAAAAAGCCGGAAGATTCCGGAAAGAATACCAGATTCCGGCTTATGACGCGGGTGTAATTACTGCCTCCAGGTACCTGGCTGATTTTTTTGAAACGGTCATCCGCCTGGGTCCGGAACCCAAAACGGTTTCAAACTGGCTCATGACCGAGGTCCTCTCTATTTTAAAGGAGGAGAGTAAGGATATTAAAGAATTGGGGTTATCCGCCGAGTCTCTGGCAGAAGTAATCAGACTGGTTTCTTCGGCGAAAATTACTTCTGCGACCGGCAAAGAGGTTCTGCGGCTCTCCCTGAAGACCGGGAAAAAACCCGCAGAGGTTGTAGCGGAAAAGGGGTTAAGCCAGATTTCGGATACCGAAGTCATCACCAGGTTGGCTGGGGAGGCTTTAACCGCTAACCCGAAATCGGTTGAAGACTACCGAAACGGTAAGAAAAATGCCCTGGCGTTTTTGATTGGCTCGGTGATGCGCCAGACAAAAGGAAAAGCCAATCCGAAGTTGGTACAGGAAATCCTGCTGAATCTGTTAGAGAAACAATGAAATCCCCCTCAATCCCCCTTTTGCAAAGGGGGAAGTAAGAGGGATTAGAAAGAAGGCATCAGATAACCAAGTGAGGGTGAAATGTCTACTCGACAGAAAACAAGGAAATTCTGGGGCGTTATTCTCGTATTCTTACTTCTAAGTCTTCCCCTCTTTTTAGGTGAAAACGTTGCCCGCAGTCAGGCACGGAAGTCCGAGGAGGCACTCTATCAAAACCTGCAACTGTTCAGCGATGTCCTCTCGGTGGTCCAGACCAACTATGTGGAAGAGGTTGATTCCAGAAAATTAATCTACGGTGCCCTCAAGGGAATGCTCGCTTCCCTGGACCCTTACAGCCAGTTTTTAGACCAGGAACTTTACCAGGAATTGGAGATAGAGACCGAAGGGAAGTTCGGGGGTGTGGGCATGACCATCACCTCAAAAGATGACCTGATCACCGTTATCTCACCCATAGAAGATACCCCTGCCTTTCGCTCCGGAATCAGACCAAACGATAAGATTATCCGAATTGACGGTAAGATGACCCGGGGGATGAACAGTGCGGAAGCAGCCAAATTGCTGCGGGGTGAACCGGGTACCAAGGTGGAAGTTGAAATTTTCCACGAGAACGCTTCAGAACTGGTCAAACTCACTTTAACCCGGGAAACGATTAAATTGAAATCGGTAAAAAGGGTGCAGATTTTACCCGATTCCAAGATTGCCTATATCCGTCTGGCGGAATTCCAGAAAGATACCTATAAGGACCTTAAAGCAGCGCTGGAAGACCTTATGAAACAGGGTATGGAGGGATTGGTTCTTGACTTAAGGAGTAACCCTGGTGGTCTGTTAGATAGCGCCGTCAATGTCAGCAACCTCTTTCTGCCTCTGGACCGGCTTGTCGTCTATACCCAGGGACGGAAACCGGAAGACCGCATTGAGTACAAGACCCGCAATAACGAAACCATACCTTCCACGATACCGATGGTCATTCTGATTAACGGCGGCAGCGCCAGCGCTTCGGAGATTCTCTCCGGCGCTCTCTCTGACTGGAAACGGGCGGTCCTGTTGGGTGAAAAGAGCTTCGGCAAGGGTTCGGTTCAAACGGTGGTTCCCCTGCCGGATAAGGCGGCGCTCAAACTGACCATTGCCCGTTATTATACGCCTAAGGGCAGGGTAATTGAAGGGAAAGGTCTGACACCGGATATCGCGGTAGAACAGAAAGAGAAAGACCTCCTTTCGGAAGGTAAGGTGGACCTGGTCAAAGACACTCAGTTACAGCGTGCGGTTGACCTTCTAAAAGGTATTTCGGTCTTCCAGCCCTAAGGAACCCCTGTAGGGGTTCGATTCATCGAACCCGCGGGTCGGATGAATCCGACCCCTACTTAATGAAAACTGAACGTAACCCCCTTCCGTTTCTAATATTAATTGCGATTATTCTCTGGGCAGTCGTTATTATCTTAAAGCACCCGGAGGTAATCAAAACTTTTTATCCCGAAAATAAGGCGGAAAAACCCATCCGAAAACAGGAGACGGCCACAAGTCAAGTCCCTCCCGCAGGTCCAACTCTAGCGAAACTGAATAAAATTCCTCCACCACCTCTTCCCAGACCCGGAAAGCCACAGGTTGCCATCATCATTGATGACTTTGGATATAATTTTGACGAGTTCAACTCGCTGCACCAGTTATACATTCCCGTAACCATCTCGGTCCTACCAAATTTACCTTCCTCCCGAAGAACCGCGGACTTCGCCCGGGCGGCGGGCTATGAGGTTTTACTCCACCTGCCGCTGGCACCAAGAGAGAAAAAAATATTGGAGAAGGGGACCATTGCCTTCGGGATGGATAAAGAGGCGATACGACAACAGATAGAGACCGACCTGGCTTCGGTAGGTCCGGTCTCCGGAGTCAACAACCATATGGGTTCCTCAGCCACCGCTGATACTGTGTTGATGGAGATGGTTCTTTCAGACATAAAAAGCCGGGACCTTTTCTTTGTGGACAGCGTTACTTCTCAGAAAACGGTTGCTTTTAAAGTAGGCCGGGAACTTGGGATCCCGGTAGCCCGAAGGGATGTCTTCCTGGATAATAATCCGGACAGAGAATATATTAAGGGACAGATTAGGCAACTGATTAGAAAGGCGCAGATTAACGGCCGGGCGATCGGTATCGGTCACCCCCACCCTGAGACGTTCATCGCCATCAAAGAAATGTTACCGGAGATGGAATCCGCCGGTATCTCGTTGGTTACAATCTCCAAGATGCTCGCCCGTTAAAAATAACTGTCGTTTGTCATTCTGAGCGCAGCGAAGAATCTCTCCCTTAGACCCTTCGTATTTACTCAGGGTGACAACCCGAATACGGAGGTTCAAGTGAAGGGAAAAGTTAAGGTTTGCGGAATTGGCTGTGGTGGAATGGCAAGTACTTTCCACTATCCGTCCAGACTGCGGTGCTGGTGGAAATTATCAAAAAGAAAAAACATTACCCAGATCGGTTACCAGCGCAAGTATGTCCCCCTGGTTACCAGGATGCGGGAATTAGTGGAGAAATGCGGTCCAATAGACCAGTTTACCGTTGCCTTTCACAAGAGTATGGGTAAAACACCCATGGCTTATTACGGCGGCGCCATAGATATCCTTACTCCTGATGCCAGCCACATGTTGGATGCGATGCTCTGGTTAGGCGGCAGTGACCCGGTTAAAGTAACGAGCGTAGTAAGGAATTCTTATGTGGATAATAACGTAAAGTATAATGCGCTGGTCCTTTTTGAGAAAGGCATTACCGTAACCGCCCAGGAAGCGGCCGGAAGCGACAAGCCCCACCGGGTCTTAGGCTTCTTTGCCCAGGCCAGAGATTTTATCGATTGCGTCAAAAAAGGGAAGAATCCCCGGGGTTGCCTGGAGAACGCTCTCAAAACGATGCAACTAATTGATCGGGTCTACGCCAACTCTGTCTTGTAATTTCGGTGAATCGGAGAAGGGGTAGAGAAACAATGGGAAACATTCGTTCTTCGTTTGCGTCGTCGCCGAAAAGGGAAGCAAGAACTTTCATCCCTTGGGAAGAACGCATATTCTTCCGAAAAGGCGAGTTTCTCCTGTCCAGAGAGTTTCCTTTCTTCATATCTAAGGTGGATCAGGGGTACACTTCTTTCCACCACCATGAATTTCTTGAGATGGTGTACGTGTGGCGGGGAACCGCCGTTCACCACATCAACCGTAAGCGGATTCCCGTGGAGGCAGGAGACATTTTTTTCATCAGCATGCATGACCACCATGGTTATGAGCATGTAGATAACCTCCAGTTGGTTAACATCCTCTTTGCACCTTCGTTGTTGGGAAGCGGGTTTTTTCGGCAGTCGGTGGGGCGGAAGAAAACGGATTATCCTCTCTTCGGTTTCGCATTTCTCTCGCCTCTCATGCAGAGTAGTATGTGGCACCTCCACCTGGTGGGTATGAGTGCTCTCAGAGTACGTGAACTGATTGAGACGATGGCGGCCGAGTTTCAAAAAAAACCGGGCGGCTACCGGGAAAGGATTGAGCGGGACATGGTCGACTTTCTCATTATAGTCAGTCGGGAGTACGCTCTCCAGAAAGTGCAATCTTTGGATGTCCGGGAGCAAATCGGGTACTATCGGAGGAAATTTGAGCAAGCGCTCGATTTTATGAAACAGAACTATAGTTCGGAAATCAGCCTCGGCAAAGTTGCATCAATAGCCTGTTTTAACCCGAACTATTTCTCGGAACTCTTTCATAAATTTGCCGGAACGACATTCTCGCGTTATCTAAATACCTTGAGAATACAAGAAGCCGCCCGCCTGCTGGCGACAACGGAATTGAAAATCGAGGCCGTGGCCCGCCGATGCGGGTTCAATACTTACCAGCATTTCAAGCGCGTCTTCCGGAATACCTTTCAGACCTCGCCTTCCGAATACCGAAAAAAAGTACTGCCCTCCTGAAAAAAAGGGCTTCTTTTGCTCTGCCCTTTATGGTATTATAGCAAACAGATGAATGCATGCTTTCCCCTCAAGCCGGAGGTCGTCGCCATCTATTTCCCCAGTTGGCATGCAAACGACCATTACCAGGCTTGGTATGGCAAAGGGTTTTCCGAATGGGAACTGGTCAAAACCGCACAGCCTCTCTATCCGGGCCATCGCCAGCCGAAAGTTCCCGTCTGGGGATATTTTGATGAGAGCGACCCCGAATGGGCATCCCGCGAAATAGACCTTGCCGCCGACCATGGTGTAACATGTTTCATGTTTGACTGGTACTGGTACAGCGGCGTCCGCATCATGGAGGAGGCGCTGGAAAAGGGATTCCTCAAAGCGCAGAACCGGAACAGGCTGAAGTTCACCGTGATGTGGGCAAACCATAACTGGGACTCCTGGCCTGCGGTGACCGGAATCCCCGGTATGGGAAAAAGCGGTACATGGCTGCCCATAAGACATTGGCAGGAAGACTGTGAAAGAGTTATAGATTACTGCAGTGAACACTATTTTGCGCAACCGAATTACCGGAAAATTGACGGTAAGCCGAATTTTATCATTTACGATATCGCTCAATTTACAAAACAACTTGGCGGTGTGGAGACAACGAAACGTGTTCTTGAGCGCATGAACGGAAGAGCACAAAAACACGGGTTCCCCGGCCTTTACTTCACCGCCAATATCGGCTGCTGCGAGGACAACATCTATTGCTGCGGGTGGGGCCGGGTACCACAGGCAAAAGATATGGGCTTCCAGAGCGTTTTTGCCTACAATATCGTCCGCACGCCGGAATATGAAACACTGCCGGAAGAAAAGCCGGTCGTGCGCTATGAGGACGTCATACGGTCGCACCAGTATGCCTGGCAGAAAATTGACGAAGGAGGGCTTGTTCATCATCCGGTAGTGACGTCCGGCCTTGACGTGACACCACGGTGGCACAAGGGAGTGAAACTGCCGATGGATTTCCGGAATCTTTCCTATGAGCCGATCATAGAAGGAAACACCCCGGAACAATTCGGGAAATTGTGCAAACTGGCGATTGAACGTGTGCAAAAGAGCACCAACGAACCCGAAGCGGTTTTCATCAATGCTTGGAACGAGTGGACGGAAGGGACGTTCCTGCTCCCGGAACAGACATACGGCTGCGGGTATCTTGAAGCGCTCAGAGAGGCGCTGGTAAACCGACGCCCTGCCGGCGGTGAAGGGTAATAGAATATCGGTCGGGAAAACTCCTTAGTAAGGAGGAAAGGAGAAAAATGGTTAAGAAAATACTGAAACGGATGGTTAATCCCAAAAAGCGGCAAGATGTGTGGTCCAGATACAGAATTGGATTCACTTTAATCGAGCTTTTAGTGGTAATCGCCATCATCGCCATCCTGGCGGCGATGTTACTGCCGGCACTCAACCAGGCACGGGAGAAAGCAAGAGCGGCAAATTGCACGAACAACCTGAAGCAATTGGGGCTCGCTTTCTTTATGTATTCGCAGGATAACGACGGTTACCTGCCGGTGGGTAGTCATCCCAGCACCTTTCCCTGGTATCAGTCGGTAAGTCCCTATCTGGGTAAAGCAATTTCCTCTGATTGTTTTGGCCGGGAGTATTTCAGATGTCCCAGCGGTCGTGCGGACACGTGGACCTATGGTGTCAATATGGGGGATACGCTTTCCTACGCACCCTTCGCATTTGGAACGGATACTATACCCGGTTCAAGGAAGTTGGATAATGTAAATACGAATTGCTTCCTTGTGGCCGATAGTAACGTGGGAATCATTTTCAACATATACACCTGGGCATGGGATGCGAATGATATGGGAGCAGGATATCTCTATGGGGGACTTTCGCCGAGGCACAGCAACGGCTGTAACGCGCTCTTTGCAGACGGGCATGTGAACTGGGTCAATATTAATAATTTCAGGAGCAATACAAACTCTCTGTGGTACGCCGGTCCCCAGTAATTAGTGCCATGCGGTTTTCCTGAAATATTGGCGGCATCGCATGAAATATATTTCAGTTATAGTAATGTTTGTTGTTTCCTGCGCAATATCGCATGCCGAAGTTACGTTGGTCACAAAACACATCTCCGAATATACGATCGTCATTCCGGAGAATGCTCAACCTGCCGAAATCCGTGCCGCACAGGAACTACAACGTTACCTTAAGGAAATAAGCGGTACGGAACTGCCTATTGTCAATGATACCGGACGGATACCTTCACAGGCAATCCTTCTTGGTAATATAAGGAATTCTCCTCTGAAGATTGACCGTACAAAACTGGGCGCTGATGGATTCTGCATAGAGACATCGCTGGACAAAATAATCATTGCCGGAGGAAGTCCAAGGGGAACTCTCTACGGTGTTTACCAATTTCTTGAGGATTATCTCGGCTGCAGGTGGTTCTCCGACAAGGAAAGCCGGGTTCCGAAGAAAGAGACCATTGTCCTCCCTGACATTCACAGAACCGTTATCCCGCCCCTGGAATACCGCGAAGCATATTATGTTGAGGCGGAAACCCCTGACTGGGCTGCCCGCAACAGAATAAACGGCTCGGTTCCCAAACTGGATGCCGCACACGGCGGTAAGATTATATATGTTCCCGGTTATTTTGTGCATACTTTTTTTTCTCTCGTCCCGCCTGAAAAATACTTTGAAACGCACCCGGAATATTTTTCTCTCGTCAACGGCAAACGTATAAAGAACGGTCAATTATGCCTCTCAAATCCCGACGTATTTAAAATAGCTATTACCGGGGTGAAAGAGGTCCTTCGCAAAAATCCCGATGCAAATATCATCAGCGTCTCGCAGATGGACGGCTCCGGGCCCTGTGAATGTGAAAAATGCCGTGAAATAACAGTCAGGGAAGGAACGGAGAGCGGACCGATTCTTCAGTTTGTCAATGCTATTGCCGATGCTGTCGCGAAAGAATTCCCCAACGTTTCCATTGATACCCTCGCATACCAGTATTCACGAAACCCTCCCCTTCATCTGAAACCACGGGAAAATGTCATCATCCGGTACTGCACCATTGAAGCATGTTGTTCGCATCCGATTGGAACGTGTCCGGAAAATGTTTCTCTCAAGAACGACCTTGAAGAATGGGCGAAAATAGCACCCCGTATCTATGTCTGGTATTACACCGCCAATTTCGGCCATTTCTATGCTCCTCATCCGAACCTGTATACGATTTCGCCTGATTTCAGGTTCTTTGTCCGAAACAATGTCAAAGGTATTTTTGCACAAGGAAGCTGGGCAATCGGAGCAGGCGGCGGTGAATTTGCAGAGTTGCGGTCGTACCTTCTGGCACGGTTGCTGTGGGATCCGAAAACAGATACCAATAATCTCATCAAAGAATTTCTTGATGCATACTACGGCAAAGCAGCAGAGCCGATAGGAAAATACATAAGCCTGCTCCACAATCGTATTACGGACGTACCGGATTTCCATCTGAAGATCGGTTCTCCGCCGAACAATCCCTATCTCACGCCGGAATTCCTTCAGGAAGCGGAAAAACTTTTTCAGGAGGCGGAAGATTGCGTTAAGAATGAAAACGGTGATATGCAGTTGCGCGTGGCGATAGCACATCTTCCGGTCATGTATGCGAGGTTGATGACCGGCGTTCTGAACGAGAAAGATAAACGGGCGTCTGCTTTGAGTTTTGCAGAGACCGGACGGAAAGCCGGTTACATTCTCATAAATGAAGGAGGATTGACGTTCGCAAATTTTATCAAACAATTTACCTGTGACCGGCCGGCTCCTCGTTATCCCGGCGGCATCGTTGCCGGAGTGTATGATTTCGGTCTTGCCCGGCCGTGGCCGTGCGAACCGTGGTGGGTGAAGATTGTTGACGATGCAACAGCGAGTCTCGGAAAGGCGACGTACCAGCCGAACAAGGGAGGAGAGTGGAGCGTACAGTGGCATCCGGGGAAAGAACGGGGAACATTATTCAAACCCGACGTCAGGTACCGGGCAATCCTTACCGTGAAAGTGCGGAAAAATGACGACACCGGAAAAGCATTCAGTGCCGGTGTCTATGATGACGCAAACAAAAAACACCTTCTGAATGTGACCGTGGATGCTGTAACAATGAGGAATGATGCCTGGCAGGAAATTGTCATTGGAGAATTGACTCCCTTCGAAGAGAATCTTACCTTCTGGGTGGCGCCGGTAGACAATGAAGCGCACGTACCTGATATTTTTGTGGATAAATGGGAGTTGGTGCCGGTAGAAGAAAGAAAATGAAATGTATCAAAGAAGGGAAACTGGGGGGAGAGGAATATGAAAAAGATAATGATGGTGGTTCTGATGATGTTGTTTGTTGGAGTGACGTGCTGGGCGGGAAACGCTTCGTTTATCGGGCTGGACAGGACGACGGGAGGAAACTGGAAAGGCAAATATGGGAATGCCGGGGCGTTCTTTACGTATGTGCCGGTATTTGGAAGTGCGGATGGATGGGGAGCACAGGTTATCAACAACCTCGGCGCAAGTTATCCGAATCTTGCCGGTAAACAGGATGCAAATGGTTTTTTTATGAGCGATTTTTCAGGGTTTGCGGCAGCCCCCGGAGAACGCAACAAACTGCAGGTTAACCATGGTGTGAGCCGTACCGCAAAATACCTCATACCGCCGACGTATGAACCGAGCAATCCGGAAAATTGGGCTACACCGCATGATTCGTTCATAACGACGTACCTCAACGACGCCGTAGGCTGGAATCAAATGTTGATTACATTCAGGGCATCCTCTGAAACGCTTGCGAGGAAAGTAAGCTTCTATCTTGTTGACAGCGTGGAACCGACCCCCAAGGATACCCTGGGCGGTTCACGACGTATCAAAATCAGCATTGAGGATGAAAACGGTAACGTCATGGCAGATTCCGGCAGCTACATTGATAACACAGGAGGCGTCTACGTTTCCTTTTCCGTAACCGGTTCGTTCAAGGCGCACCTCACATCCCAGGAATGGCACGCCGAACTTTCCGCCATTTTTGTGGACCCAGCGGATAAGTAGATCTCACCTAATCAGCAACAAAAATAACCGGGGGAAAAAATGTTCAAGAGATTCCATGTCATCTGTATCGTCCTTTCGCTGTTTATGATTCAACAATGTCATGCTGCGGATACGGGCAAGCCGAAGAGGTTGTTCTATGTCTCTTTTGACAAGTGGGATACGGTGGCGGATGAATCAGCCGGAAGTCCGAAATCGGATTTCGGAGGAAGCCTGATGCTCCGCCAGCCGCCGGGCGCATATTCACGTGCCGGAATGCGCCTGGAACCGGGCGAAACGCTCAACTATGACCTTGCGGGTAATCTTAACACACAGAGGGGAACCATATCATTCTGGTCCCGGCCGTACATGTGGAGCGATAACCATCTTACCCGGCGCATAACCTTTTTTTCAATCAATTGTGAAGATTTTCATATGATGTTTAATATCGGCAGAGCGGAAGATACGATGTTCAAGTTCGACGCGTGGTCCACAAAATATCTTCCGGAAGGGCAACGTGCAGTTGCGCGGGTTCCCGACTGGTCAAAAGAAGACGGGAAATGGCACAAGATTGATGCGACCTGGGATACCATAGAAGACAAGGAACTCGCGCTGTATATTGACGGAAAGATTGAAAATAAAGTTGTTTTTGATGTTGAAATACCCGAGTCTAAGAAAGGGAAAATTTCTCTGATACCGCTCAACAACTGGCTGGGATGCCCGTTCAATAATACAAAAGAAACAACCCTGATAGACGAAGTTGAAATATGGGACAGGCCTCTTTCCGAAGGCGAAATCCTGGCGCGATATAACAAGACTGTTGGAATTGCAACAAATGATACCGTTGTTTCATCAAAACCGCCGATGTATATTGAATTTGTGCCCCTGATAGAAAAAAAGGAATTTCTCTTTCAGGTAAAACTGAACAATCTGCCGTCAGCATGGTACGATATTCTGGAAACAGGAAACGTACAATTTAACATTGCTCTTCAGACTCCGGCCGGAAAGAAGGCCGGCTCGCAAACCCTGAAGGCAGACAAGCGGATGGAAATGTCGCTTCCTGTCGGACAAACATGGGAGGACGGAAACTATAAAGTTATCGCCCGGCTCACTTCTCCGCGGATGGAGAAACCGATTGAGTATACGAAAGAGATATTCAAACCGAAAACTCCCTGGCTCGGGTCTTCCCTCGGCAGGAATGATAATGAAGTACCCTCACCGTGGACACCGTTGAAATGTGAAGCAGACACCGTAACCTGCTGGGGCAGGTCTTACCGTCTCAACGGAGCATTTCCCTCCGGGATATTAAATCACGAAAAAGAGATGCTTTCCGGTCCAATCTCACTCCGGCTGAAAACAGACACGGGAGAATACGCGCTGGGGCAGGGTCCGGTAAAATGGACGGATTGCAAACCGGCAAAAGCCCTTTACAGCGGGCGAAAAAAAGACGGGCTTATTGATTTTGAATACTCCGGCAGCGTTGAATTTGACGGTCTTATTATTTCCAACATAAAGATTATTCCCCCGACTCAAGGAATGAGGGTGGAATCGCTGGTTCTTGATATTCCGCTGAAATCAGAATACGTCAAATGGATGCGGAATCCGGGGATGTTCAATCCCTATGTATCCAACGGTACCCTGCCCACGCCAATCTGGGACGGAAAGAGCCCGCTTGCCACGGATTTCATACCCTATATCTGGGTGGGAAATCTGAAGGCAGGTTTTGACTGGTTTTGTGAGAGTGATAAAAACTGGAATTACGCGGAAGGTGCAAAACCCTGCCGTCTTGTTCCGGATGGAGATACGACGTTCCTGCGATTTGAAATCGTGTCAGAGCCGGCGGATGTAAAGAAACCCCTTGAATACACGTTCGGATTCCAGGCAACGCCGGTGAAATCCCTGCGGAAAGACCGGAGTTTTATGCGGCCGACTGCAGGACCGCTGGCGCGTGAACCGTACGCAAACATGACGAGTATCGGCTACGACTACACCTTTGAATACATCAGTTGGTTTGTGCCGCAGGAATGGCCGCGAGACCAGTTCCAGGAGCGGGCTGACGGATTCAATAATCTTGACGTCAAGCTGGATATTCTCAACCACCTTGGTATTAAGGCGTTACCGTATACTTCCGGCGTGATAATCGCGGACAACAACCCGGTCTGGGACTTTTTTGCTGCCGCATGGCAGAATAAAGCCGGTCCGGTCAGCAGGGGAGCCACCGGCGGCGGCTACACGACCAGGCGTGACGGGAAAAAATTCTCTATGACGGGTGCAGACCCGGGTTCATGGTCTCCGTTTCTCGCATATATGGCGGATCAGATGCTCTCCAATCCGGCTTACAATAAAGGAATTGGAGGAATATACGTTGACAACACCGCTCCCGTCCGGCAAAAGAATCCGTACAACGGCAGCGGCTTCTACAATGACGCATTCGGCCGCAGCGGATACAGTTACTGCATACTGGGTCTGCGGGACCTGGCAATGAGGCTCCTGCGGGTTATCAGAAAAAACAAGGGGGATGAAGGTATCCTGTGGCTGCACGCCCATAACCTGTTGATTCTGCCGATTCACGGCCTGGGCGATTATTTTTACCCGGGCGAACAATATGGATATCTCGTAAAGCCTGCGGACGGAGAAGAACCAAAACGAACGTTCTACATGGATTATCTGCCTCTTGATATTTACCGCGTGGAAATGAATGCGCAGCCGTACGGCGTACCGCAGGTACTCCTGCACCTGCTTCCCGGAATTGACGGCAAGCCTGCCGTCAACAGCATATACCCGATTTCCCGGGAGAATCTGCCGACGGAGAATATCATCGCGATGTGCGTGTTGCACGATGTACCTTTTTCCTTGTACACGCTGAACCCCGAATCAATCAGTGAATTCTTCAGTATTGTTGACAGAACAGGTATGGCGGATGCCGAGTTTCTGCCTTACTGGGAAGAGAACGGCCTGACGACCGGCGACCAGGATTCCAAGGTATCCGCCTATCGCACGAAAGACGGAATTACGGTTGTCGTCGTCAACTTCAGCGGACAGGACCGTAAGGTAACGCTCAAAATAGATCCGAAATCCTACGGATGGGAGAACAAACACATCGTTGCCTTTGACGAGAGGAGCAAGTGGGGCATCCAAGTATACGGTGATACCCTGCACGTCCCGGTCGGCAGAAAGAACTACGGCATCGTCAGCTTGAAGGCAGTACCTGAATAGACATAGGGAGGGGAAGATGCGAGAGATAAATAGAAAGGTCTTTCTGGCATTTACAACGGTTGCTCTCTTGGGTTTTGCCTGGATGACGACCGTTTGCAGGGCAGAACAAGATCTGATTTCTGCAGGCGATTTTGAGAATTACGCTGGTCAGGACCTCAAGAACCTGCTCGCGGGGGTGGATAGTCTGGGACTACGATTAGACCCGTGGTATGACCTGAAAGCATGGTCTTTGGTAGACGATCCGGCGCTATGCCATGGCGGAGAACAGTGCCTCCACCTTAAGGTTGACAAGGCCGACCCAAAAGCAGAATACATTGTCGGGGCATATCTTTCCAAAGTACCCGTCAAACCGGTTTCTCTTTCCATTGCTGCCAAAGGAAACGGTTCCCTGCGTATTACTCTGCATTACTATCAGTACGAAGGACCCCAGCGTACACCCGCATGGAAGGGAAATTGCGGTATGCATGAAATAACGGCTACGCCGGAATGGAAGATATCCACCATGGATTTTTCTGCGGTACCTGCCGGCATGGACAAAGCCGCATTCACTATCCAGGTTAAACCCGGTAGCAACGGCGGCATTGATATGTTTCTGGATGACATAAGTGCAACCGAAACCAACCCGCAGGAAAAGACTGGGAATTGATGATGGTTCGCCTGAAGGAATTGCGTAACATGCACTTACAGGGAGATTCGAAAAAATGAGAAAGGGATGGAAATATGCTGCCGTAGGCCTTTGCGTAACCTGGTTCACTCTGAATACCGGACAATTCCTGCGTGCGGACAACCAGCAACTTATTCCTTCAGGCGATTTTAACGCACTGCCGCAAATACCTCCCGTGTTAAACTGGAACGTGGAATTATCCGGAAGCAACTGTGCCTTAGGGGTAGACGAAAATACCGGGAAACGGTTTCTTGTATTCTCTGCAAACCAAGGTCGTATCCCTCCCGGACAGTCAGCGAATCTCACCGCGCCCCTGCTGAAAATCCCTTCCACCGAAAAATTTCTTGTCGCAGTGGAGGCGCGCGGAAAAGGGATGATACGAATACGGATTTTTGAATACGAAGGTACTCCGGAAAAATACCAGTTCGCGCGAAGCACCTCCTCTTCCCTTATGGCGCTTACTCCCCAATGGAGATGGTATTTCTATGAATGCCGCCTGACCGACCTTGCGCATCTCGGCAAATCTGTGCTTTCGATTTCAGCGCAGCCTGAGGAAGGACAGCCATTATCTGCAGAAATGCGTTTGGTCAGCGCCAGAGAAGTCAAACCAACGGCAAAACAAGTACCCGTTGAGGATATACCGACAACGCTTGTCATTCCTTATCTCAAGCCGCCGGCGGAGTTAACCGGGGACTTAAAGGATCCGGTATGGTCAAGAGCAACTCACTTCACGGGATTTGTAGATGACAAAGACCCCACGAAAAGACTCTCTCCGCGGCGCAACGAGGTTTTTCTCTTCCATGATGAGAACGCTCTCCACATAGGTTTGCGTTCAAAAAATCCGGTGGGAAAGAAACTCGTAACGGCAAGCCGCATGAGAGACAGTTCCATGATTTATTATGACGATAATTTTGAGATGGGAATAGTACCTGACGGCCTGACCGTGATGTATCAGTTCATTGTTAACGCAGCCGGTTATCTCTATGACGGCACCTTTGATAAGACGCTTTTCAAAAATGACTGGAACGGTACGGAAACTGCCGCGGCAAAGGATGCCGACGGGTATTTCTGCCTGGAAATGCGCATACCGGCAAAGGATATGGGCTTGGCTGAAATCAGGGACGGAGACATTTGGAGACTGACCGCCGTGAGAAACTACCGGTATGAGCCGATATGGTTCCAGGACCACCTCACTCCGTTGAAAAAGGGATTTGCAGATTTCGAGCGGTTTGCGCGCCTCCGCATGGCAGGAGACGCAACGGCGGTTGATGTCGCTTGCACGGGGTATGCATCGGGAAGACCTTTTTTCAGCATGGCGCTGAAGAATTCGGCGAAGGAATCACTCTTCGCCGGAGAACTGACAGATATTGCCGAAAACCAGGCGTTGATACCCGAAACAGTCTCGCCGATTCCTGCCGGCGCGGCAGGAATGCTGGCGGCATCACTGGTATATCAGGAAAATAACGCGTACAGAACTGACGTGCGTCTTGAAGACACGGCATCCGATACGCCCTACGCCGCAATGGCAAGAGATTTTTCCATTGCCAGGCCCCTTTCTCTGACTGCCGACATAGACTGCGTCCGGCAGACTATGAAGGTTAACATCAACTGCGCCGGGCTTCCCGCGGAAGAAGGAGAGCAGCTTTCAGGAATCATTGAACTGGAGAAGAAGGACGACCCGAACGTGCTCGCATCGGCACAAATTTCCCTTTCGGCCGGACAGGAAAGTTCGGTGGAATTGCCTATCGGACAGACAAAGGACGGCATTCACCTCGTTGACTGCACCGTGCGTGACGGCCGGGGATACCTTGTTGCCGAAGCCATTGAGCCGGTGCGTATGTACAAGGATATGTACTGGCTCAACAACGGTCTCGGCGAGGAAGACGTGGTACCGAGGCCGTTTACGCCGCCGCAGTATTCGGAAAAGGAAGGAGTGCTGTCTGACCGTATGCACCGGGTTGTCCTCGGTACGTCTGTTCTTCCCAGACAGATTTTTGTCGGAGATACACCGCTCCTTGCCGCGCCGGTTGAAATGACAGGCGTCATCAACGGAAAAACGTTCCGCCTTTCGGGAGAACTGAAACGCGTCAATAAAACCAGAAAGAGTTCCATAGAATTTGCGAGCGAACGGAATGAAGACGGCATAAAGAGTGATGTGCGGTTGACGTTTGAATATGACGGCATGCTGCGTGTTGACGTCGGGCTCAAAGGCGCAAAACCGATGAAACTGGAAAAGATGCAACTTAGCATCCCGGTGCGGCCCGAAATAGCGGACGTACTGAAAAACCAGGGAGAACGACGTATTGAAGAGGGAACAACCGCGAAGGTCGGCATGCTCTTCCTCAAGGATATGGAGTATGCCAAGGAAATGTACTACACGGATGTAATGGGCGACGGAAAAGAATCCGGCTTCAACAAATGGAATAATAAACAGTTCTGGCCAATGATTATGCTCCAAAATATGGACGTCGGCCTCTGCTGGTTCTGTGAATCCGAAGAGAACTGGTCGGTCGGCAAGGACAGCGACTACTTTTCGCTGGTCAAAGACGCCGGAAAGACGGAGTTGGTCGTTACGGTGATCAATTTACCGGTCACTGTCGGGTCGTGGAAATACACCTTCGGTCTCCAGCCGTTTCCGGGAAGGCCGTGGGACAAAGCCGTAGAACGCGAAATGTGGGGAGTCCGGATGGAGCACTATGCCGAGGACGCGTGGGGTTACAACGACATGAGTGAAGCTGCGGCTCTGCACCGCCAGGATGCAAACCTGATGTTTGTCACCAATCCGCCGGTGGGTACATTCGACATTGACAATCCCTACACCAGAAAAATGCTGATTATGGACCCCTGGGTTGTCATACATCATGCCCCGGACGATGCGGACCAGCGACTCATATTCCGCCGGGTAAGCGACTTTTGGACGCGAGATAACAGAAGGCTGTTCATTTACAACAATTCCAGTTACACGTGGTTTAATTCCCCTGAGTACAAATACTTCAAGAACCTCTGGGGCATGGGTGGAACACCGGGCCAGTTCTGGGAATGGGAAATGATTGAAGCAAACCGTGCGTGCAGGAACTGGCAGGACTACTGGATGTATAATTTCTACCATATGCTGAAGAGGTATCCGGAAAACTTCTTTTCCATAGATTGTTCACCCGTCCAGTGTGACGACAAAGAAATCAACGGAATGGGATATACCAGGAACGGTAAGCGCTACATCACCTACAACATCTTTGAAACGCGCCGGATGTACAAACGCCTCTATGTTGTCGCCGACGAACTTCGCGAGAATCCCATAGTTCTTTTGAGCGCCAGCGGCTACTGGGCGCCGATGACGATGAGTTTTTGCCATATTACCGAAACGGGCGAGGAATGGCGCGGTTGGACCCGGAACCAGTTTGAGCATCCGGGAAGAAACCTGGATTATTTCAGGTACTCCTGCGCGAGCAGTATCGGTCCGGTGAGAGGATTTCTCCCGCAGGTCGGGTACGGGACAGAACGCGAAAAGAACGTTCACGCCGAAGGCATCTACCTACTTCACAACCTCTATTTCGCTGACGTCGGTATGAACGCAAAATTCGCCCAGGAGTTGTATGAAGTGTTGAAGCGTATAGGAATCGGCTTCAGGGAAGATATCGCATTCCATCCTTACTGGAAACCGATGCCGGCTGTGACATCCGGCCAGAAGAACTTTAAGATAAGTTACTGGACAAGGCCAGGTGGTGCATTCCTGGTTCTGGTGAATGCCGACTGGGACCACCCCTCAAAAGGAGTTATTTCGATTGATGCGAACGCGCTCGGCGTTTCCGCTCCGGCTGTCAGCCTGTTTGACCCAATGATAAACAAGGTCACTCCGCTGCAGACTGCCGCGCCGGTTAAGCTGGAAACGGAAATCCCGGCGGGGCTATTTCAAATCATTCTTTTGGAAAATCAGGATAAGAAATAGAAGTAGTGCTCCCTTTCAGGGTCGCCGAAGGAGGAAAAAATGGCACGGATAAAGAAAGCCGTACGGAAAACAATGGGATTCACTTTAATCGAACTGCTGGTAGTAATCGCCATCATCGCAATTCTGGCCGCGATGCTACTGCCGGCGCTCAGCCAGGCAAGGGAAAAGGCCAGGCAGGCAAATTGCATAAACAACCTGAAACAACTCGGACTGGCCTTCTTCATGTATGCCCAGGATAATGATGATTTCCTGCCTGCGTATCAGAACGACGGGGGAGTGATCTGGACCTGGCAGGTGTCTCCTTACCTTGGAAAGACTATCTATCTTCGTTTCGGGATGAATTATATGAAGTGCCCGAACGAGAAAAAGGACATTGAATCTTACGGAGTCAATATCGGTCTTTTTGGTTCAACGCATTCTCCCTTCTGGTCGACCTCCTACACCGCGGTAAGGTTTGATCATGTAAAACCAGGATGTTTCTTAGTGGCTGATACAAAGGGGGACTCCCAAAATCCTTGGTGGGCATGCACAGTCAATCCCATCGACTATGGCGGCACGCTAATGGATGCGCCCTTTTATAACGGGCTTAACCCGAGGCACAGCGGGGGCTGCGCCACTCTCTTTGCCGGAGGCAATGTGCAATGGGTCAGCATAAATGATTTTGTCGCCAACACAAACAATATGTGGGACGCCGCAACCGCACAGTAACGCCAGGGAATAACGAAACGCAAGAAGGGGAGGAAGCATGAAACTCTTATGGTACGTTTGTCTTAGAATCGGGGTCGTCGTCATGTTCCTATTCTTGGCTGCGACAGGATATGGAGCCGACGCCACGATAACATTCCAGAACGATTCTACCACTCTGGGTTTTACGTTCAAGGGTTCCAAGGTTGAAATGAATAGCCTCAAGACCACCGGCGATTCGCAGGAATGGATAGCGAATTCCGGAACCGGCAAATCGCTCTGCAGGGTCACCATCCAGCGGTTTGACGGCAGCACGATGCAAAAAAAGATTATTGATACCGCCAAAGCCCAAAACATCACGCACAAAGAAACTCTCACCTCAAACGGCAAAATTCTTACCATCTCCTGGCTCGGCATAACCTACCCCCACATAACAGGTGACCTGGATGTCATCGGCACTATCCAACTGACCAACGGTTCGCCTTTAAGCAGCTGGAAAGTGCAGGTCGTCAGCCGGCTTTCGGATTGGGGAATAGAATCGGTTACCTTTCCGCGAATACTGCTCGCCGCGGACTCAAACTCCGAGTTCCTCAGGCCGTTAGGTCTGGGCAGGTCATACCCCAACCCGGTGCAGTATAAAGGGGGACGCGAAGAGGGTGTAGATTGGGATTCGGAACTGGGCGGTTCCTATCCGGGCTGCCGGTTTACCATGCAGATTACCGGGCTTACCAGCAACAATAAAACCCTGTATGCGGCTGCCCACGACCCGCTGGCCAAGGCAAAGGATTTCCACATCCAACCGACAAACGACCGCTCCGCCCTGCAATATGAACTCACTCATTATCCCGAGGCACCGATGCAAGCCCCCTATAACTGGACCTGTTCCTATGATTTCATACTGGGCGTACTGCCCGGCGACTGGTGGCACGCGTGCCGGAATTATCGTCAGTGGGTATTGGCGAACGCGGATTGGATAAAACCGCCCATCGGCAAAGCGCCGGCAGACCTGCCGGACTGGTGGGTCAATACGCCGTTGTGGGACCACAGTTACTATGAAGCGTGCAATCCCGACAGTTCGGCCCTTTCTTACATCCTGGATTATCACCAGTTGCTGTCGAGCATACCTACGATGGTTTCCTATGGGTGCTGGAACGTATGGGGGTTTGACATAAACGACCCCGACTTATTCCCGGCAAGAAATTGGTTCCCCGGTGACCTGCAGACGGCGCGGGCCCACGGCATAGAATACTGCCCGTACCTCAATGGCTTAAGCGCCAACCTGGGAACGGCCTATTGGAATTCGGGCGGGTCAGCGAACCGGGTGGTATTGAACCAGCCCGGCTCCCAACCGGACCAAAATAGCTTTCAAACAATGTGTCCCCAGTCCAAGGGCTGGCAGGAAACCATGCGGGATCTGGCCGGGCGGGTAGTGAAAGAACTCGGCGCACGCGCGATATATTTTGACGTTTGCGGCGGCTGCCCGCCGCAGACCTGTTACGCGACCAATCATGGCCATGCGGTGGGAAACAAGTCTGATTTCGCAATCGGTATCCGGGAGGAGATGCGCATGGCGCGCCAACAGGTTGCCCAAGCCCGTCCGGACTGCATCTTTGCAACCGAAGATGCCACGGAATGCTACGGATTTGAGGCACCGCTCGTGTGCAACCGGACGCTGTCCAACATGAACACCCCTATGTTCATGGCGGTCTATGCCGACCGGATAGACCCGTTTGGATATATAACCATGGATTATGAATATACCGCCGACCCCATGTCGTGGCGCACCAAAATGGCCGAAGAGTTCATTTACGGCATGCAAGGCGGATGTATGTTCCTGCATAAAGCTACCGGCAAGGCGGACATGATATCGCTGGTCACCAAGCTGGCGCAGGCGCGTAACGCCGCCGCCAAATACATGTCCATAGGACAGATGATGCATCCTCCATCCCTCTCCGGGCAGAACCCCACCATCAACACGCAATGGGGTTCTTACATCACCGGCTATCCCCTGCAGGCAATCAGCCGCGCATCGGTCCGGGCATCATCCTGGCTGGCCGCCGACGGAACCGCAGCCATCGCCTTTGTCAACGTTCAGGATTATCCGATTACCATTGGGTGGTCCATCGCTTCTCCGGGCGATTCGGGATTGGGGAACGGTTCTTACACCAGACGACAGGTCTATCCTGTAGAGAATCCTCCGGTTGACGTGCCACTCCGTTCACTGAACGACACAGTCACGGTTCCTGCCAACAGCCCTCTTGTAATCACCATAAATACCCGGCCGAGGGTCAGTCTGACCGCGCCAGGGAAATAGAGAATGACCACACGCGAACGGGTCAAACGCATGTTTGAACACCGGGAGGCTGACCGTGTTCCGGTTTTCGATTTCCCCTGGGATTCCACCCTGGAACGTTGGCATAAAGAGGGATTGCCCGCAAACGTCAACTACGTGGACTATTTTGACTTGGACAGATGTGATGGTCTTGGGCTCGACAATTCCCCGCATTACGATGTGCGGGTCGTTGAGGAAACGGATGATTACAGTATCACCACGACAGCGTGGGGAACCACCCTTAAAAACTGGAAACACGCAGCCGGCGTTCCGGAATATCTGGACTTCACGGTAGTGAATCCTGATGCGTGGCGCAAGACCAGGGAATTAATCACACCCGCCCGCGACAGGATTAACTGGGAGAAGTTGAGGGCCGACTACCCCCAGTGGAAGAAACAGGAAGCCTGGGTAACGATTGGTTTCGGTTTTGGGTTCAACATGACCCATTCCTGCATTGTCGGTACCGAGCGCCTCTTGACGGCGATGGCCGAACAGCCCGAGTGGGTGACGGACATGTTTAACCACCTGCTGGACGTGGATATCGCCCTTGGCGAAATGGTGTTGGCCGAAGGGTACCGGTTCGATGATATACTGTGGGCAGATGACATGGGATATAAAGGGAAGCCGTTCTTTTCGTTGAATATGTACCGGGAATTGCTTAAACCGGTCCAAAAACGGGCCGTAGAGTGGGCGCACTCAAAGGGTATGAAAGCGCGCCTGCATTCGTGCGGCGATATCCGCACTTTCATACCGGACTTGATCGAAATCGGCATCGAGATGCTGAATCCCATCGAGGTGAAGGCAGGCATGGATCCAATAGAATTAAAACGGCAGTATGGTGATTGCCTGGTATTCCATGGCGGCATCAATGCGGTCCTGTATGACCATCCGGAAAAGTTATGGGAAGAAATGCGCCGGGTGATTCCCATCATGAAACAGGGAGGCGGCTACTTTATCAGTTCTGACCATTCCGTACCTCAGTCGGTCAGCCTTGAGTCTTTCCGCGAATTCGTGCGCCTGGCAAAAAAGTTGGGGTCGTACGTTTAGTCCGCAAACCGGACCATAAAACCCTCAAAGAGGAACACAAAATGACCGAAGGAAATTTAAACGTGAAGCGTTTCGGCGCCAAAGGTAACGGCAAGACCGATGATACGCGCGCCATTCAAAAAACATTGGATGAAGCGTCACAGGCCGTTTTGACCCGGCAGGACACCCATGATATTCCCTACCCAAACGGGATTCCCAGCCGGTGCGGTTATCATTACCACTCCACCGGCCCGGAGGTATTTTTTCCGCCCGGCCACTATGTCATCAGCGAGCCGATTCTTCCCCGCAAGGCCCTCGCTTTGCGCGGTGAAGGACACCCTTGGATTGAGCAGAAAGATAATAAACAAGATATCATTTATTGCGAAGAATCCATCCGGCAGTCCTTTGCCGGTCTTGCGTTTCATGGCGGCCGCACGCACCTGAACCTCGGCAACAGCAACGAGGACAACGGACAGATCCGGATTGAGGACTGCAAGTTCTATGGGAGCAAGGCAACCGCCATCCAGGTGCGGAAAAACAGCAATTCAACCGTCCTCCTGGTTCTGGGATGCCAGATTGTGGGTTGTGAGCAAGCCGTTGTGTCCTGGAACGACATTACCCACATTCGCGACGGCTGGCTCGCCGGCGGCTGTAGCGGAGATGGTGCCCTGCTGGTTAACCGGCACGACTCTCTGTTGACGGTGGATAACCTCTGCTGCGTGCCTATGGTCAACGGCTATGACCAGCGGTGGGTTGACAATCACGGGACTGTCGTCTGCCGAAATGTGCGCTTTGGCGGCGAGGAAGGCGGTTTCACCCCGATC
The DNA here is from genome assembly GCA_043797665.1 of Candidatus Omnitrophota bacterium. Classification (GTDB taxonomy): domain Bacteria; phylum Ratteibacteria; class UBA8468; order MWAK01; family MWAK01; genus CAZVUE01. Next base: position 41,140 of record JAZDPL010000057.1, on the reverse strand, counting down.
GTGAACTTCGCACGGCATACACCGCTATCTCTCGGTTGTATGGTAATCCTGGATAGTTGCTGGGCGGTATGCGGAATCGGCAATGCCAAACGGGCGTGCGCCGTGTATTGCGAAGAGATTCCCAATCTGATTGACATCCGGAACTGCAGTCTCAACGGCATCCCGCCGGTCTTGATTTCCAAGAAGATTGACCCAAAAACATACTTCATGGCAAAGCCGGATATGTTGAAGTTCCGTCTCGAAGGGAACATTGGCGAATTGTCCGGACGCATTCCCGCCATGCTCAAGAAACCGCGGCTTAACCCGCCGAAAGGGCCAAAGGTCATGTCCGACAAAGAAACCCTTACTGCGCTTAAACAGGCGAAGACGGACTGGTTGAAACAACGAACCCGGATGGAAGAGACTGAGCCGGGGGAATACCAAGGCCACCCGCAGCGGACCAGTCCGGGCGAGTACATTGAGATATCGCCCTCGCGGTACAAGTGGGATTTGAACGACCGGGTGGATGGAACATCGGAAAAGTGCTCACGCTATCACGCCCTTGCGCCGGTCCCGGGCGGTGTCCTGGTGATGATGAAATCGTCGGGTGGATTCGCTCACGTTTCGGTCCGCAAGGTGACGATTGACCTGGACCGGTTCCCTTATCTCACGTGGCGGATGATACCAACCGGTTCGCCGGCTAATCTCGCGGTGCGGATTATGGACAGAAACAGCGGAAGAAGCTTGCTTCTGGAATCCTATATGGCACCCGCAGGGTATCGGGCCTACAACCTTCGCGAGTTGCTGAAGAGTGGCGGGAAACACACTCTGAATATCAAGCTCTACTACATCGGAGTGAGGTATAAAGACGGCACGCGCCGTACCGAGAGCATTCTCTATGCGAAGGCGGGCGACTACATGGTGATCGCGTTCCTGAGAGCCGAAAAATAGAAATTCATCACGAAGAACAAGGAGAAAGATATGAAAATTGAAAGAGAGGGCAATCTGGTTTCCATAGGCAACGGCTACTGGAAATGCAGTCATGATATGAGCAAAGGAGGGGCGCTCTGTTCCGTCGTCTTCACGGCAGGGCGAAGCGGCAACCTGCTTTCAGCAACGCTGGAAATGGGTATCAACGGTTTTATTGATATCCACGAAAACAAACCTTCCCTCCGGATTAAGGAAGAAAACGACGAGATTGTGCTGACGTTTACCGGGCTATTGAGAGACGGCAACGGAAAAAGTTCCTTCAGTTACCTGCAGGAATGGAAGTACCGCGCGTACGGGATTCGACGGTTACAGCAGATTTTCCTCAACGGAAAAGTCGCCAATCCGAAGGACTTTGTCCTGAACCGTTTCCGCATAACGGGAAACTACCCGCACGTTCAGGTCTTACCCCGGACTGCCGACTGGCAGGATTGGCGTGACGGAACGGCGGAAGAATTCACCTGCGATGTCGCTCCGGAACGTTTCGGGTTTTTTGCAAAAACCGGAGAAGGTATCCAGTTTCTCCGGGGTGACGATACAACGCTCTGGGGATACGACCCATCGGTAATGAAAAATTCTTTCGGCGAAGTGGAATGCCGGAAGGAAAACAGCAGTTCATTCTGCTTTGAGCTCCGACCCTGGGCGGGAGTGTCTTCTTTTAAGGACGTCCCGGCCGCCCGAGGCGGGTGTCTTTCTTTCGACTCTTTTCTCGGGGTAACCAACTATAAATCCCGCCCTTATCTTCCCTACCGGGAACTGGTAATAGACAGCCAGCCGTTTCTTTCCGATGCGGAAATAAAGGACCTTGCGGACATCGGCGTCAACGTCTTCCGTATCCACGAGGATGCCAATTACGTAAAATTCACATCGGACCACTGGATGGGCGGCAACTTCCCGCCTTACCAGGGAGAGCAACTCGCGGAGCTGAAACGCCTCATCAGAACTGCGCATGCCCACGGAATCAAGGTTATTTGCTATTTCTACCCGATGGGCGCGCACCCCACGTCGCCGGCATTCCGGGAACACCCCCGGGAATGGCAGTGGATGCAGGTTCCAAACAGCGCTTTCGCATTCGCCAGCCTCGGTGACGGTCAGGTGTGGACGACCGACTTTTGCCTGACCAGCCAATGGCACAACTGGGAACTGGAGTACGTTACAACCGTAATGAACGAATATGGATTTGACGGTTTTTATTACGACAGCGTCAGTTTCCATAATTGCTTCAATCCGCTCCACGGCAGAATTCCGCACCAGAGCCTGGAAGAAGCCCTGAAACTCCTTACGACCTTAAGAAAACGGTTTCCGGATAAGATTCTTTTCAACCACCAGATGAGCTGCGGAGTCAACGTCCTCTATGCCAATATCGTTGACCATATCATCAATTTTGAGGAATACGGACTTGAGAATCCGGAGAAGTTCCGGCCGATGCCGTTTTCCGTTACCGTCCAGCGCGCTTGCGCTTCGGTGAGTCCGGTGCCCCAGCCGTTCCTGCCTAAAGACGGCGAAGCGGTCTCTCCGCAGATGGCGATGGTCAAATACAAACCCGGCAAGGAACCGGTCCCGACCCGGGAAATTGCCCGGAAAGGTTTCCCTTACTTTCTCGTGCACGGTCTTCTGCCTTATCTCTATACGTTCATGGAGAAACTGCCGCTCGGCTACAAAACTCCTGCAGACCGGGTCAACGATACGGAAGGTTTCTATTATTTCTATCGCTTGCTGAAGGTATTGGACCAATACAAAATGCTGGGTTACTTTGCGCCGGAGGAAAACGTTCTGGTGCCTTCAGATAAAGGCGTTGTTTCTTCGGTGCTCCAGGTTGAAAAGGGGTATATCATCCTTATCACCTCTGTTGCGGACAAGCCCCTGCGAGACGTTACAATAAAGGGTAACAAGGAGGTCCCGGGTATTATTTCCCAGGGATGGAAAACCGTTTCCCTGGTGGCATCAACCCGCGAAACAGAAATATCCCTGAAGACATCCGCCGGTGAAAATACGCTGTCTCTGAAAGAAGCGCTTCCGGACGAACTTTACATTGTGGAAATATCCCTGGACAAGGAGGAACTTCATGGACACCAAATCACAGTTTGACCTCTGGAAAGAATCTATGCCGGAGAAGGCAGAGAATCGCGCGCGCATCCTGCCGTCGGAAGCAGACCGATATGCAGTGCCTTTTCTTGACGAACGAAAACTCCGTTTTAGACCCGGGACACGAGCAAAACCAGCCTGGCTGCTCAGAGAGGGATTCTGCTCGGTCGGTTGCTGGGAACCTCTCGCGTGGCGCAGGCATACGGGTCTTTCAACCACGTGGGCGGAGGAAGAGTATGCTTTTGAGCACAGCCAGGCGTTTCTTGACGATATAAAACGCCTGGGGTGTAATGTCGTCATCATTCCTTTTGATTGTGGGCACGGTAAAGAGATTTTTGACGAGGAATGCCGCCGCTCAAAACTATTTGCCGCAATGGCTCACGAGTCCGGCTTAAAGGTAGGTACTTATTTCAGAATGGATAACGTGTGGCCCGATACGTTGAGCGAAGAAGAACTGGTTGAACTTGGCGGAGGGTTCCAGCGGGATGCCGAAGGAAGCTATGTCCACCTTTTCGGTTCCTCATCCCTGAATCCGTGTTATCACCATGACGGACCGGTTAAGCGGCTTAAGCGGTCCGTTGAACGCGCCATTAAAGATATTAAAACAGACATACTGCATCTTGACGGCATGATTATCGGCAACTACGAGGGAACGGTTCCCGGCATGGTTCCCTGCCGATGTCAAAAATGCACGGACGATTTCCACGCGTTTCTCTTTGAGCGATACGGACGCGACAGAGAAATTGCCTGGGAAAGGTTCGGCCATCCGTTTCTTGATAAAGTCACCCCGCCTTCCGGCGCGCCGCCGTTTGACAGCGGTCCCATTAACCCGGAATGGTGCGAATGGGTTGCGTTCCGGTGCAACTGGACAACGCGCATTCTTTCCGAGATTGCTCTCTGGACAAAGGAGATGAACCCGGAGGTTATGATTGAAATCAATAATGCCCTTCCGGCCGTCAGGGAGAATGCCGCCCTTGCCCTCGGGTGCGACGTCATAGGCACCGGCTATTATACGGATGCCAACTGGAGCGAAGACGGTTTTCCTCCGCGGGTATATCCGGACGGTATCATCACCCAGCGGGTCAGGCAGTTCAAACTCTGCCGCGCCGCCAATCAATTCGCCCTTAGCTACATGGCCGAGGAAAACGAGCGGCTTCTGCGGCAGAACCTTGCCCACACAGCGGCCTTCAACTCAGGCAATATCGGCTGCATCGGTTTTCCTCCGCACATGAATTTCAGCAACCGCTATAACGTGCATTTTGATGTCAAGTGCCGTTTCATGGAGTGGCTTAACGCCCACCGGGAGTATTTCCGCGATACGGTAAGCGCCGCCCGGATTGCGTTATGGAGACCCCGCGAAAACATGGCGGTATCCGGAAAACTTGCTTACGCCGCGGCAATGCGCATGGAACAACTCCTGATTGAAACCCGCCGCGGTTTTGACATAGTTTTTGAGGAGTCGCCGAAAACACTTCAACGGTATGACCTGCTGATTCTGCCGAATGTTGAATGTATGAGTTTGCGCCAGATTGAGGAGATTTTCGGGTTCATTGAAAAAGGCGGCAGCGTCCTCATCGGGCAGGATACCGGAACTTTTGACCTCTGGCACCGCCGCCGGGTTGAAAACCCCTGGAATGCCCTATTCGGCGGAGCGGTGGCTGCGGACATTCACGGAGACGCCATGGCCGAAGCCGCCGCAGGTGTGTTTGCCGGCGCCGGAATACGGAGACAGAGCAACGGATTACTTCGGGCGGCGTTCGGAAAAGGCAAAGCTGTTTTTGTTCCAATGGTGGTGGACCCGACGGCACAGCCCTCGCTTATGACGCCGCAAGGAGCGCTCAACTGGAGTTTTGACTATACAAACTGGACGGCGCCGGACTGCGCAAAAGAAATAAATCATGCGGTGCGATGGCTTCTCCAGGATGGAGAACGTTTCACCGTAACAGCCGAACGCGGTGTGCTCGCAGAATTCCTTTATCAGGAAAAACCGGCAAGGTACCTTGTCCACCTGGTGAATCTAACGAAAAAGAGGCAATCCGCCGCCGTAGACGTCCACGCGTCTTTACAGCCGAAGAGTGTGGAAGTCCTTTTCCCGCCGACCGACAAGACCCCAAAATGGAAAATTGAAAAGAAAAACGCGAAGGTGCGTATTTTCTTTGACTACCTTGATACCTACGCCGTTGTTGTTCTTCCTGTCTAAACGGAGACTAACGACATTATGGTTAAAAAATTACCATCAACCGAACATCCGCGGAACTGCGAAGAGATTCACGGAGAGGGGTTCACGATTGCCATCGACCGCGCCGCCGGCCGGATGGCAAACCTCTTCCTGACCCAAAACGAGTTCGGCACTTGGAATACCATTCCCGGCCGACTGGAAATAGTGGACGAGCGCCAGCCGCTGTTTTGTCGCGACGGCAGGGATGAGTGCCGCGTGACGGTTACCAGGGAAGGAAGAAAACTGCTGGTTAGTAAGCGTTTCAAGCGCGCGCGATTCACCGTGATGGAAACCTGGTCGGTTGACCGGGCTGAAGCCCTGTGGACGGCAGAGGTTTCTCTTGATGCGGGCGAAGAACCGAGGTCGGTGCGCATCCGCCAATTTATCCCCTGGCCGACGGAAGAACCGCATTGGGGCTGGAATGTTTGGATGCCGGCCGTGGGTTTTCCGAAACTGCTGGTCAACGTCGGGCACACCAGTCTTGTTTACGGTGATTTGTGTTATGGCGCCGGCATCCCGATAGTCTCAATCTACAAGGGGACATCCCTGATTCCCAATCTCAAAGAAAAAAGTAATGTCGGCTTAAGTCTGGCCAAACCCTTTGGCTTGCGTATTCCGCGCTGGTCGGTCTCATTTGACGACTTTCGCAGCGGCGGAGTCACCGTTGAAAGCGGCTGGTTGAAACTCGACCCAAAACAACCGGCCAGGACCGCACTCTTACTGCACCCGCATGAGGGGTGTTGGCGTCCGGGGTTGGCCTGGCTTGTGGCAAAGTATCCCAGTTACTTCCGGCCCGGTCATCCCCAAACCCATGAGTCGTTGGAGGGTGGTTTTGTTCCCGGCGGCCCGCATGACACAAACACCGGCATCCGCACGGCCAAATCCTACGGAGCCAAGGTGGTTGAAATTCATCATCACTATCCCCACTACGGCCATTATTTTCCCGAACATGGTACGTGGCGTTGTGTCGAGGATAAAAAGAAAAAGAAGATCACGGTTACGCAAATTCGCCGCACCATTCGCCTATACAAGCAAAACGGCATTGTACCTTTACTCTATATTCAACTTGCGGGCGACGGGTTCAAGCCCTTCGTTGAGAAAAAGTTTCCGGAATCAATCGCATTAAATGTGGACGGACAGAAGATGGGATGCGCCTATTACAAAATCTGGATGATGAATGCCGACCCGGCGCTGCCCTTCGGCCGGTTCATTGACCGGGAAATAGACCGCTTTTTCAGACTGTATCCGGAAGCCGGAGGTCTTTTCTGGGATCAGGCAGGTTACGATGATATTGACAGCGCGCACCACGACGGAATCACCATGGTGGACAACAGGCCGATGTACCGGCTTTCCTTTTGTTATCAGCAACACCGGGATAAGCTGGTGCGCGAAGCTCATAAGCGCGGTATGGTGATTTCCGTAAATGGTCCGCGGCTCATCGAACTGGCTGAAGGCGTGGATCAAATCATGGCGGAGGGCAGTTCGTGGGTGGTTGATGTGGAGCAATATTTCTGCGTCGCGCGACCGATGATATTCTTCCACTACTTCAAAAATGAGGACGAGGTTGAAGAGATGTTCCAGAAGTGTCTGCTCTCCGGGGGAACCTGCTATACCGCGCCCTGCGATAAGTATTCACGCGGCGTCGATCGCCTATTCCGTTTATATCAGCCATTGCTGAAGCATCTGATCGGCAGAGAGTGGGTTCTCGAACCGGCACCATTGGAGATGCCCATCGGAGTGGCAGGGAATATCTTCAAGGGGCGCGATGGACACTATTATGTCACGGTCGTTTCCGAACGCCAGCGGCTTCAGGACGGACGCGATTTTGAACGAAACCTGAAGTTTCGGGTGAGATTTGGAGCTATCCACCATATACGGCAAGCCTCATATCGGGGACCCGGAACAGGCGTGCACCCCGCATCGTTCCGGATGACCGATGGCGCCGCCGAAATCAGCCTGCTTCACCATCGGGTTGTCAGCCTGGTCAAACTAACCTTAGCTGGTTCAGCGGTGGCCTGACGTAGTGCGCGGTTATAAAGAAAAAACTGCTGGAAGGCCATTACGGTGCATAGGAAATAAAAAACGGTGAATTGGTGAATGGGGTTATCTCCAGCCTAATTTTGCCAGGATATCCCTGGCTTCCGCTTCGTTGGAACAATGAGTCTGGATAAGCAACCCTTCGGGCTTGAGGTTCTCCAGAACCAGGGGAATCTCCTTAACCGAAGGATAGACCACGATGGACTTTTTCTTCGCCTGAATTTTCTGGTAGAGCGGAAGCCATTTCTCAATACCTGCCTTCTCAAATCTGGCGCCGGAAACCCACTGGATAGCGTTAAGTTTAGGAATCTCCAAAAGAAGGTCCAAATGCTGTAATGCCTCAACGCCATCCAGGTGGTAGATGGAATAATCTAAATAGTTTATTTCGGAAAGGAGTTCTTCCAGAAGAAGTTCCCGGTACATTTTGGCGGAGACCAGGCAGGAAAAATCGCTCTGGACCGAGTACATCTTACCCGGGGCCCAAATGGAAATCCAGCAAATAGTTCCCGGCTGGTTATCCTTAATGATTCGGTAAGAGTCATCGTAAATCTTCTGCCAGGCTTGATAAAGTTTATGCATGGCGGATTTAACCCCTTCCGGATTCTCTATCAAATCCAGCGATGCCTTTTCCGGACCACCCCTTAAGACCGAAAGCGCATCAAAACCACCGTGGAGGTCGGTGAGACCGACCAGGTACTTGCCTTTTCCCCTTTCCACCGCATAACGGGTAAGGTCTAATACCTTCCGGTAGAACGGGTTGTCATCTTTAATCTCTAAATGGGAAACACCCTGATAGTCAGATATGACTTCCGACCATCTGACCCAGGAGGTACCTTTTGAATCTTCGGATAGTTTCAGGTCTGTACCCAGAAAAGCGGAAAAGACATCCGGACCTGAATTGGGCCAGAAGAATGGTACTGCTAATCCGCCGTAGAAGGTATTTTTGCAGGTTGCTTCAAAATAGTCCAAAATTCGTTCCGGCTTTTCGTTTAAGACCACCTTAGGCTCATTCCAGTTGGGACAGTTAGGAATAGACAAAGGGGTTGAATCTCTTGGTGCAGTTATGGCGACGGCGACCCGGTCCAGAACCTCACCCTGCCAGAAAGCCCGATAGTATGGCTCCAGATCTTCAAACTCCGGTTTATACTCCATATTCTCCTTTCGGTATATATTATATCCTAAAATTTGACGGCTTTAAAGAAAAGGTGATATTATGGTGTTAAAAATGGCAGAGTTGCGTTACGGACAACTGTTTGTTGCTGATACCGCCAAGACGGAGTTCTGCGGTAAAGTACTGGCGGTCAGAAACGAAAAGACATACGAGATTGCAGTTATGTCGGAGGAGATGGCCTGGCCCATCGTATCCGAAAGTTGTACGGTCTATTACCAGGGACCGGAACAGCAGAGGCGGGTCTTCAGCGGAATCCTGATTCCGGAAGGACCTTCAACTCTTGTTCTGAAGCAGACGAAAACCGCTACCACAGACAAGCGAAAATACTTCCGGTTAAAAACCGATGGCATGTCCGCCATTATGCAAAAAGAACGTACGGCCGCAAAAACTGTTCTTCAGAAAGTCTGGGCTGTTTTAAAAGGCGGCAAGAAGAGTATCAAGGTCCAGGTCTTTGACATCTGCGAAGATGGAGTAGGAATTTTATCTCCGGTTACCTTACCTCTGAAAGAAAAGTTCCTGGTAGAAGTAAACCTGAATGACGATAAAATACCGGCGATAGGGGGTGTCCGGTATTGTGCGGAAAAAGAAAATCTCTTTGTGGCTGGTCTGGAATTTTGGGTTATCTCCGAAGAAGCAAGGAAGAAATTGAGGCGGTTTGTCTCCCGGGAACTGCAACGTAAAGGCAACCCCAGAGAGGAAATGACAATTTAAACCCACAAAACATCGCAAAATCCCGGCATGATAGAGAGCCGGGTTTTTTTATGGCACAACATCTTAGATTAACGAATGGCATGGTAATGGTATGAAAAAGGCAAAAAAGGGGTTAGCATTTCTTAGAGAGAATGTTGTAGGAATTTATGAGTAAAGAACAGGAGAAATTAGGGGTAGGAGTAATTGGGTTAGCGATGGGGAAAGCCCATCTGGAAGGCTATCGCCAGAATCCCCATACGCAAATCATTGGAATCTGCGACACCGACCCGGAACGGCTGGCTCAGGTTAAGGAAGAGTACCCGGCTAAGGTAGTGGTTACCGATTACAAAGAACTTCTGAAAAATCCTGAGATAGATATAATCTCGGTAGCCAGCCCGGACTTTTCCCACGCTGAACAGTCCATTACGGCTTTGGAAGCGGGCAAGGATGTCCTCTGCGAAAAGCCGATGACCGCTTCGGTGGAAGAAGCCAGAGAGATTATAAAGGCGGTCAAAAGGACCGGCCGGCGTTTTATGGTGGGTCAGGTATGCCGTTACGCACCAGGATTTCTTTTAGCCAAAAAGATGAAGGACCGGGGCGAAATCGGGGATTTATTTTTTGTGGAGAGTGAATATGCCCACGACTACCGAAAGGTACCTGGTGTCGGCAACTGGCGAAAAGATTCCCGGAGGGAACCTTTTTTAGGTGGCGGATGCCACGCGGTGGATTTACTTCGCTGGATAGCGGGTGACCCCCAGGAGGTCTTTGCCTACGCTAATCATAAGTGCCTTACGGACTGGCCGGTAAATGACTGCGCCGTGGCTGTGTACCGTTTTCCTAACGAAGTTATGGGGAAGGTAATGGTTTCCATCGGCTGTATCAGGCCCTACACGATGCGCAGTGTTTTCTACGGTACTGAAGGAACGATTATCTGCGACAACACCAGTTCCCAGATTCAACTCTGCAGCCGGAAGAATTTCAAGGAAGTACCTTCTTTTGCCTCATTTCCGGTGGAGATTGCCATCCATAATGTCGGTGCGGAGATTGCGGAATTTGTGGACTGCATCCTCAATAATCAGCCGGTACCAACAAACGAACTGGAAGGTGCCCGAACCGTAATCGCCTGCTTATCTGCGGTGGAATCCAGCCGAATCGGAAAACCGGTAAGGATAGAACCAGTTTGAAAAATTCCCCAAACGAACGATGAAAGGTTGAGAAAAGTAGGAACATGATTAAGACGCTAAAGCGGATGTTTAATCCAGTCGGAATGCGCGAGGACTCCATCATCCAGATGCGGCGACCCCAACATCAAGTTGGGGAGGAACCCCAAAATTTTCAATATGTGTCTCCCTTACACAAAAATGTCTGACCAGAATTTTAGCGAAGCGGAATATTGTACTGCAGTTGAGCGGATACGAAAGACCTATTCCCTGGAAAAGGTTGACCACCTCTTTCGGAAGGAATTCTACATCTGGGAAGAGGCTTTGAATAAGTGGCGGGGGAGTGCGTCTACTAAATAACGACCCTCTTAAGAACTGATTACGACTATAAAATTATGAAATACAATAATATACTCTATTTTGATAAGCCTCCCGGTACATGGATAGAAGGTCTTCCCCTTGGTAACGGGAAAATCGGCGCAATGGTTATGGGATATGCCGCACAAGAGCGCATTTGTTTGAATCACGAGGGTATCTGGCGAAAAATTACAGAACGTAAAACGGTTCCGGTTTCGCATTATTTGCCCCGTATACGTAAACTTTTAAGGCAAGGAAAATGGGAACAGGCAGGCCGTCTTGTCGGAGAAAAGTTTCAGCCTTTGTCTGGAGGCGAGAAACAAGGTAACAGTATGGAAGAATATCAACCCGCCTGTGATTTGGTCTTTAAAATGGACAACCCTTTCCCGGTAGAAAAATACAGACGGATATTGGACTTATCCCAAGGTTTTGTTAAAGTTTTCTTTAGCATGGGTAAGGTCCGGTATGAAAGAATTTGTTTTGTATCGGCAGAGGATAATATTTTTGTTATGCAAATAAAAGCCGACCATAAAAAATCAATATCATCTACCGTATGGCTGGAGAGAGAAAATTCTCCTGAATGTAGTTTGGCAAACCAGGCAAATAACGATCGTTTGGTTCTAAAGGGCGATATAGAAAACGGAACGTCTTTTGAAGTAAAAGGAAAGGTTATATGTAAAGGCGGAACAGTTTCGACATCATCGGATAATAAGAAACTCGTAATTTCCGGGGCGGATGAAATGTTGATATTGACTGAAATTACAATAAACGGAAAAAACAAAGATACTGAAAAGATTTCATTGGTCGCTGAAGACGTGGATGTTCTTCTTAAAAAACATGTCAGAAACCATAATAAAATATATCGTCGTGTCCTATTTTCCTTAAAACCTCACAAGAAAGAAGAAACATTAACAACGGACCGCCTGTTACATAACGCCTTTATTGGAAAGCCGGGCAATAAATTATTCGAGCTGATGTTTAATATGGGGCGATATTTGATGATAACAAGCAGCCGTCCCGGAACAAAAGCCATATCCCTCCAGGGTATCTGGAACAATAAAATGCATCCTCCCTGGCAGAGTGACTGGCATTTGGACATGAACGTACAGATGGCTTATTGGATTGCCGAAAATGGTAATCTGAGCGAATTTTCCTGGCCCCTGTTTGACTTGGCAACGTCGTTAATTCCAGAAGGCGAAAGGAATGCTTCAAACTTATTTGGCTGCAGAGGCGTAGTATTTCCCATTGCCTTCGCAGGCGAAGGAAAGATGCTTCCCGGACCTTGGGTTATCTGGACAGGAGCCGCAGGATGGCTGGCTCAACACTTTTGGTGGCATTATGAGTATACGTTGGAACGTAGTTTCCTGCAAGACACCGCGTATCCCTACCTGAAAAAAGTAGCCGATTTCTATGAGGATTTTCTGGTCAAAGATCCGTCGGGAAGATACGAGGTTTCCCCTTCCCTGTCTCCTGAAAATACACCGTTAGAACGGGGAGGCTGGGAAGGACATAAAATGATCTGCGTTAATGCCACGATGGATTTGGCTATAATCAAAGAATTGTTCGGCAACCTTTTAAAAGCAGGCAAAATTCTTGACCGGGACAGTGAAAAGCGAAAAACGTGGCAGGAAATATTAGATAATCTTCCGGAATGGCCCATAGATAAAAATGGCGTACTCAAGGAATGGGCAGATAAAACAAACCTTGACAATCATCAACACCGACATTTTTCTCATTTATATCCGCTATTTCCCGGAGATATGTTTTCCAGGGAAGAAACGCCTGAATTGGTGAACGCGGCAGCCAGGGCTTTATCTGCACGGCAAGCCGGCGGTTACGCTGATAATGCCGGATGGAGCTATCCCTACCTGGCTTTATTCCATGCACGCCTGGGTCAAGGAAACAGGGCTTTGAAATGCCTGAACTACCTCGCCAAAAGTTGCATGATGGATAATTTATTAACGATTCATAATGACTGGCGTTCTCAGGGGCTTTCATTGTATTGGGAAATGGGGGACAGGGCATTTATGATCGATGCGATTTTAGGGGCTTCGGCGGCTATGGCAGAAATGCTTCTCCAGTCGCACGGTGGTTTGATAAGAATTTTACCGGCACTTCCCAAAGCATGGGCTGATAAAGGCGAGATTAAAGGGCTTAGAGCGCGGGGAGGTTTTGAAGTTTCTATGCGATGGAAGGCAGGGACCATTGAACAAGTTACAATCCATAGTCTGTGTGGACAATCGTGTTATGTAAAGCTGTGTCGTCGTCATAGAGATATTAAACTGAGATGCGGCAGAAATCCAATAAAGACAGCCTATATTAAGGGTAACCAAGTACAATTTAAAACAGAAACAGGCAGAACATACCAATTGTTTTAGAAATCTCTCGCGCTGTTTGAGACTGATATGATACCAAAAAGCAGTCTTCGGTACGGACAGAAGAGTTTGTGGGAGTTGGCTCAGACTATATCGGAAAAAAGGGTTATCCCGGCAACAGACCCCCAGACACCGGAGACCTGGATTGGCGGAAAGGCAGTTGGCATCTATAATCCCCAGATGAAGATTTCTCTCTGGGGTCCATCAAAACAGATTACCTGGAGTATCAACAAGACCGATGTCTGGGACCGGAGATACTTTCAGAAACAAGAGATGACCTTAGCCGAAATCAAAAAAGACGCTTTCAGCAAACACCCGCACCTTGACCCCTGGTACCCCAACTCCCTTGACCGGCACTACTACGGAATGACCGCCTATGACTTCCCCTGCGCCAAACCGGTTGGTCAGGTAATTCTGTTAGGCAAAGATTTTGCAGACCCCAATAGCCTGGAAGCACTAATAGAATATGGGAAAAGGAATGTCTTCGTCCCATTAAATAAGAAGGGGAGCATCAAAACGTTTCTGATGATGACCCGCAACATTCTGGTTATGGAAGGAGAATTCAGGGGATTGAAGAATCCGGTAAGTCTGAGGCTGTACCGGCATAAGGATACAGGGGAATACGGTAAGTCTTATGATACTATCGGGACCTATTATGACCGTCCCTTCTATCTTGAAAAGAAAATACGGACCCGGCAAGAAAAACCCCTTCCCTGCCCGGTTCCGTATGCCTATTCCCAGGATAAAGGGAACGGACCTCTGGAACCACCGGAGGCAGGAAGCGACGGCCGGTTCTTCTGGATTTACCAGAAATTACCTCCGGAACGCACCTTTCCGAAAGGGTTTGAGTACGTGATGATGGGAACCGTTTCAGGTTCTTTCGGTGAGGTCCGGGTTGTAAACGGAGAGAAAGGATTGGGTACCCCACCCCACCTGACCCCGGAACAACAGGCAAAAATTGATAAAAGAGACCTCTGGGCCTGGACTTACCTGCCGATGTACAAGAATATCCGCGAGGCAGAGGGCTCAGCGGTAACCGTCTCTTTAACCAAAAAAGAGAACCTAAAATTTACCCTGCTGGTTACCGTGGTTACCACCAACGAAGCAAAGGATATCTTTAAAAAAGCAAAAAATAACCTTCTTCAGGCAGAACGGGCGGGTCTGGAAAAGTTAAAAGAAGAGAACAGCCAATGGTGGCAGAAGTACTGGCAGAAAAGGGAGACCGGCCGGATATTCTACCGGGACAGGCAAAAGACGGAAATGGTGGTGAAAGATTTGTCCCTTGCCTGGACCTGGCATCACAGCGGTTCCACCTGTTCCGACCCGACCAAATACGAATGCGATGCCGCTTACCTCCATTTTGAACAGGACTTCACCCTCTGGCACGGTATGACCACCTTTGACGAACCTGAGTACCACTGCGCTTTCCTCAGAAACCAGATTGACCGGTTGGAGCGGTGGTTCAAGATAGTGAAAATGTTATTGCCCGGCGCCAGGAAAGCGGCAAAAAGGATATACGGGTGCCGGGGTGCGGTTTTCCCGGTAAGTTACGGACCTTTTAAAACCGAGACGATACCCCATTCAACCCTCATCTGGGAACAGATTATGGAACTCTATGCGGTGGTGGCAAAGTTATTCTGGCAACATTACCTCTACACCGCTGACAAAACCTTCCTGGAGAAGGAAGGTTATCCGGTATTGAAAGCGGGTGCTCAGTTCTATTCCGATTATGTTACGAAAGGAAAAGATGGCTTTTACCATATCGTACCTACCGTCTCGCCGGAACACTGGGGACTCTGGGAAAAGTTTGGTCGCAACGAAGATTCTGCTTCTGGCCTTACGATGGTAAAGTATAACTTAAAGTCTGCGGTACAAGCAGCGGAAATTCTTGGTAAGGACCGAAACGAACGGAAGCGGTGGTTAGAAATCGCTAAAAATCTTGCTCCTTATCCCACCTACCAGACCAAAGAAGGGCCCATTTTTGTTGACGTAAAAGGAGCGCCGCCCATCCAGTATAACATCCCGGTTCCGCTGGCTCCGGTTTTCTGGGGTGATGATATCACCCTGGATTCACCGCGAGAAAAATTAGAGATAGCCCGGCGGACTTTCAGGAATATGGCACAAAATCTTAACTGGATCGGTTCCCTCAGAAAGTGCCGGATGCTCCTGGGTGAAGAATTAGAACCCTGTGACCAGCAGATTTTGGAACCGGAGAACTTGCTTAACTGCCGGAGCGGAAGGATGAGGTTCTTTCCCATTGTCCCTGAAGACGTTGAGGTTGCCTTTCAAAGATTTTTAGCGGTGGGCGCCTTTGAGGTATCCGCAGAGAAACAGAAGGGTGAGTCTAAATATATTGAAGTACGCTCCCTGACTGGAAATGACTGCGTATTTATCAATCCCTGGCCGGGTAAAAAAGTACGGATAATTGATAAAAAGACGGGTAAGGAAATTACCTGTATTTACGGGAAGGTGCCTTCAGGAGACCAGTCAGTAACCTTCTCCACGGCAAGGTTACACACCTATCTTATTGTAAAGAGATAAGATTCTTATTTGAAAATCTTTAATCTTTTTTTAATTATCTTTTCCGCTTTAAGCCAGTCATCAAAATCGCAGCCGTGCTCGTAGTTCCGTTCCGCAAAGAACTGATGCGCCAATTTGCGGATTTCTTCGGTGATATCCGTAATATCCTTTCCCATCTTCCGGAGGCTTTCCGCGACGTGCTCACCGGTTGTTTTTGCTCCGGACTTAGCCTGAATCACCGGCTTCTTACTTTTCTTCACCACCATTTTAATCACCTCCCCAAATATATTATCACCACATAGCAGTTAAGTCAAGTTTTCAGGGTGAGAAAGTGCCCTCCGTGTCACCCTGAACAACGTGAAGGGTCTGAGGGATGGATTCTTCGCTCCCTTACCGATTCAACGGTAAGGGGACCCGTACTCAGAATGACAAATGTGGACTTTCCAGAGTTCTCAACTCGGGGATTTGACATTTGTAATGGCAAAAGTTATAATCTAGGCATAATTGTGATTTGAATCCGAATAACGGAGACAAGGAAGTCTCCGGTTTTTTAGGCGAACCCTGAAATAAGAAGCAAAGGCGCTTTCTTCAGAAAGGGAAGAAAACGCCTTTTTTTATTTGCGGGAGGAAAAAGATGGATAAATGTAACCTGACGAAGAAATGTAATCCGTTTGAGATGGCCCAGGAACAATTAGACCGGTGTGCCCAGATTCTTAAGTTAGACGCCGGAACCCACGCCTTACTCCGGGTTCCGATGCAGGAAATGCACGTCTCTTTTCCCATCCGGATGGACAACGGCTCAATTAAGGTCTTTCAGGGATACCGGGTTCGGTATAACGAGGCAAAAGGACCCACCAAAGGCGGAATCCGGTTTCATCCCGAGGAAACGATAGATACTGTCCGCGCCTTATCTGCCTGGATGACCTGGAAGTGCTCTCTCCTTGACTTACCTTTGGGGGGCGCCAAGGGAGGAATTATTTGCAACCCCAAGGAGATGTCCCGGGGCGAACTGGAACGGCTAAGCCGGGCATACATCCAGACGATCTGGACCTTTCTCGGACCGGAACGTGATATTCCGGCACCGGACGTCTACACCGATGCCCAGACGATGAGCTGGATGATGGATGAGTACTCCAGGATATCCGGCAAGAACCAGTTTGGTGCAATCACCGGGAAACCGATAGGACTTGGCGGGTCGGCCGGCAGGTACGACGCCACTGCCCGGGGCGGGGTCTTTACCATCCGCGAGGCTGCTCAAGAATGCGGCGTTGACCTGAAGAAAGCCACCGTGGCAATTCAGGGTTACGGAAACGCCGGTTATTACGCGGCTCTTCTGGCAACAACCCTTTTGGGAAGCAAAGTGGTCGCCATCAGTGACAGTAAAGGCGGTATCTACAATCCGGATGGTCTTGACTACCAGGCGGTCTGCGAACACAAGAAGAAGACCGGTTCAGTGGTTGGATTTAAAGACACCAAACCCATCTCCAATGAAGAACTCCTGGAACTCAAGGTTGACGTTTTGGTGCCGGCAGCCTTAGAGAGCGTAATTACTAAAAGTAACGCGGAAAACATCAAGGCTGAAATTGTGGCGGAACTGGCTAACGGCCCTACCACCCCGGAAGCTGACGAGATTCTTTACCGGAAAGGTGTTCACGTAATCCCGGATTTCCTCTGTAACGCCGGAGGGGTAACCGTTTCTTACTTTGAGATGGTACAGAATTTCTATATGTACTACTGGGAAGAGGACGATATTTACCGCCAGTTGGATAAGAAGATGACCATTGCCTACCACGCGGTCCTGGCAACTTCCAAAAAGTACCAAATAAATATGCGCGTGGCAGCCTATGTGGTCGCAGTGGACCGGGTGGTTCAGGCGATGAAACTGCGCGGCTGGGTGTGATGCAGAGCGTCGGTAAGTCTTCTCCACCTTCGGACAGTAGCTACGGCAGAAACAGTGGTAAAGATTTCCGTCAAGGGGAACCCTCCAAGATAAGCGCTTGGTTTCCCTCTTTCCGGAAACCTAACCACTGTCCTTCTGCCTCCGCAAACTTGTTGGCGAAGACTTACCGACGCTCTTTTTTATATGGTTATAAAAGAAGCGGAGAGGGTGGTGGAAAGGGATTTGCCGGCCTGCAGGGAGAGCGCCTTGCCTTCTTTAATCGCCCGGGAAAGAATGGGCGGTCCGGAAAAAGGTTCCAGCGCGATATTATAGGTCTGGCCCCACCAGGGATATCCGAAACTCCCCCCGGCTACCTGCCAGTACCAGAGGTAACTGAAGACCTTTATATCCCACTCCATCCGGAAGGTAAGCCCTTCGTCCGGATTGGTAAGCCGGTATTCTCCTCTGGGAAGGTTGGTCAGAAACATCATATTGGATATTTTGTCTTCGGGAGCAGGGACTTTTCTTAAATCGACCTTGCCTTTCTTGCCTTCCACCAGGGGCCACTTCCATTTACCGGGAACAAGGTTGGTTCGGCAGACACCATCACCAGGACAGACCTCTACCTCCGGCTTACCGGGAAGTTCAATCAAACTCTTTCCGGAAAGAAAAGGAGCGCCAAAAGCCGGGTGGTGCCCCCAGGAAAAATCTACGGTCTCGCCAGACAGGTTGGTAACCTTCTCCTCTATAAAAAGGGTTGGCTTATCGCCTTCCAGCGTCAGAATCTTTTCCAGCCGAAACGGAGTGCGGTAAGTATTAACCGACATCTTAACCGATGCCCGGCGGCCGCCCTCTTCCAAAACCTGCCACTGCCAGGGTGTCAGCGCCACCTCGCCGTGCTGACCGATGGTGGTTCCCTTATATTCACTGGCTGGGCCGGCGTTAGGAAAAATTTCCTGCCAGCCGCCTTCGTAGTAGTCCATAAAGTTGCCCTGTTCCGCTTTCCCGTCTGCAGGCGCCAAAGCACTTCCGTTGGTGGGTACAAACCAGCCGTTAGGCCGCAAACCCAACGGACTTTCCCACATTACGTCCACGTCCAGAGGTTTGTAACGGAACTCCAGGATATCCGAACCCTTTTCCGGCAGGATGGCAACCCGCAGGTTCCGGTTTTTCAGAATCAGAAGGCGCCAGCCCCGAAAAGTAAAATCTGTCTCAACCCAACTTCCGTCTTTTCTACCCATAAGACACCTCATGACACAAATTTTTCGCGTCATTCCCGCATGTCTTCAGCGGGAATCCAGCGATTACGAATATGGACCTGTCCCTGCATGTATTAAGCAGGGATTCCTGCTTACTATCCGCAGGAATGACAGGACCAATTATATAAAGAGGGAACTGACTGATTTGGAAAGGTGGATTCGTTTAATCGCCTCACCCAACAGTTCTGCGACGGAAAGGACCTTAATCTTCGATATCGCCTTCTCCGGAGATAACGGAATGGTGTCGGTAATGACTAATTCCTTCAAGGCTGATTCCTTAATCCTGGCAATCGCATTACCGGAAAGAACTCCGTGGGTACAGGAGGCGTAGACGTCTAAGGCTCCGTTCTTCTTCAGAACCGCAGCCGCCTCTACCAGGGTACCGCCGGTGGCGATGAGGTCATCCACCAGGATAGCGGTTTTACCCTTTACTTCACCGATTAAGTTCACTGCTTCCACTTCGTCGGGACCATCCCGGCGCTTGTCCACGATGGCTAAACCTGCCCGCAATTTCTTGGCAAAAGACCGGGCAATCTTAACGCTACCCACGTCCGGAGCCACCACCACCGGTTCCGGTAGAGCCTTCTTCTGGAAGTAAGCGACCGTGATCGGCGCGGCAAAGAGGTGATCCACCGGAATGTCAAAGAATCCCTGAATCTGGGGGGCGTGGAGGTCCATCGTCAGAATCCGGCTGGCACCGCTGGCGGTAATGAGGTTGGCAACCAATTTTGCGGTGATGGGTACTCTGGGCTTGTCTTTCCGGTCCTGACGGGCATAGCCAAAATAGGGGATAACCGCAACAATCCTTTCTGCGCTCGCCCGGCGGAAAGCATCAATCATCACCAGAAGTTCCATCAGGTTTTCGTTGACCGGCGGTGAGGTGGGCTGAATGACAAAAATATCTTTACCACGAACATTATCCTCAATCGCCACGCTGATTTCACCGTCGCTGAACCGTTCGGAACTGATTTTGCCTAAACTTTTGCCCAGGTATCGGGCGATGGCTTCACCCAGAGGAAGGTTAGCGGCTCCGCTGAAAATGAGACAATTATCCATCGGTTTTTTTACTCCTGGTTTTTATAGGGGTTCGCAGACCCATGACCCGCTGGGCCATTTTTAAGTCCTCCGTAGTGTTTACGCCTAAAACTTCTTCCGGCTGGTCGGTAGGACAGGCAGAAATAACCTCCCCCCGAGAGCGCAAGATGTGAATTACGTCGGTAAGGTAATATTCACCTTTGACGTTATCCGGTTTGACCCGGCTAAGACTTTGAAACAATTTCGGAGCGGAGAAGAGATAGACGCCGGAATTAATTTCCTTAATCCGGCGTTCTTCCGGAGTGGCGTCTCCTTCCTCTACAATGGCATCCACTTCGCCGGTGCCGTTCCGCTTAATCCGGCCGTAACCAGAAGGGTCTTTTAAAAAAGCGGTAAGGATAGTACCGGCGGATTGTTTCTTTTGATGGTATTCAAGCAGTTTTCGTAAGGTTTCAGCTTTCAAGAGCGGCGTGTCACCGCAGAGAATCAGAACGTCTCCGGAATAACCCTGGAGCGACTTTTCCGTCTGCCGAACCGCGTGGCCGGTCCCCAGAGGAACCCTCTGGGTGACAAACCCGACCGAATTCCCGGCTAATTCCCTTTTCACCTGCTCTTTCTGGTGTCCCACGACCATCAGGACCTTTTCCGGTTTCAACTTATGGACAACTTCCACGATGTGGGAAATCATTGATTTGCCAAAGAGGTTGTGGAGGACTTTCTGGAGGGAAGACTTCATCCGGGTGCCTTTACCCGCGGCCAGAATCACCACGCAAAACTTTTTCATCCCTTTAATTTTACCACAGTCTTTAATCTTCTGCAACCAGAATCTTTGACATTTCCCCGGGGTGGTGATACATTATATGACGCCTTTTGTCATTCCTGCATATAGTAAGCAGGAATCCATCCCTGCTTATTGCATGCAGGGACAGGCTAGATTCCCGCTAAAGGCATGCGGGAATACAGGTCCCCTTTCCATAGGATTGGAAAGGGCACGGTGTTGTATGGAAAAGGTTTATACGGTTACGGAGTTAAGCCAGGAGATTAAATACCTTCTGGAAACCGGGTTCCATTCAGTCTGGGTGGAGGGAGAGGTCAGTTCCCTGCGCCAGCCGGTCTCCGGACACGTTTACTTTACCTTGAAGGACGCGGAGAGCCAGATTCGAGTGGTCCTCTTCCGGAACGTGGCGGGCAGACTGAAGTTTAATCTGAACGAAGGATTGAAAGTTCTTCTGGCCGGCCGGGTCTCAGCCTACCCGGGCCGGAGCGAATATCAGGTTATCGGAGAAGAAGTCGAACCCAAAGGCCTGGGCGCTCTCCAGTTGGCCTTTGAAGAACTGAAGAAGAAGTTGGCAGCCGAAGGGCTCTTTGCTCCGGAACGGAAAAGACCCATTCCTTATTTGATTAAGAGGTTAGCCGTGGTAACCTCTCCCACCGGTGCGGCCATCCAGGATATTCTGAAGGTCTTAAAGCGCCGTAATCCGGGGATTGAAGTCATTATCTATCCGGCGTTGGTCCAGGGTAAAGAAGCCGCCGGAGAAATTGTAAAAGGAATTATGGAGATAAATCATTTAGGTGGTTTTGACGCGCTCCTTTTGGCCCGGGGCGGGGGAAGTTTGGAAGACCTGTGGGCTTTTAACGAAGAGAAGGTGGCCCGGGCAATCGCGGACTCCGAAATACCGGTAATCTCTGCGGTGGGACACGAGATTGACTATACCATCAGCGACTTTGTGGCGGACCTGCGGGCACCAACCCCTTCGGCAGCAGCGGAAATTATCTCCCTGCACCGGGAAGAGACCGTAGCCAGAATCAATTCCTATCACCAGCGGATGATCTATCTGATTCAGACCAAACTGAACGAATTCACCCGGCGATTAAACACCATCAGGAGCCGGTACGGTTTTCAACGTCCCCAGGACATTCTTTTAACCCTGAGCCAGCGGATTGACGAATTAGGCGAGAGGCTGATAAGAGCCCAGAAGACCGGCCTGGAACAATCCCGGCAGTTCTGGGAATCGTTGAGCCGGCACCTTTCCAGCCTGTCACCTTTAGCGGTCCTGGACCGCGGTTACAGCATTACCTTTACCCATCCGGAGGGTGTGGTAGCCAAAGAATCAGACCGTCTTTCGATAGGGCAATTAATCTCCAGCCGGCTGGCAAAAGGCGCCCTGATCAGCAAAATTATCGAAATAGAACGAAGGGGAAAACCAGAGAAGAAACCAAAAGGAGAGGAAAATACTCAAAGGTCTTTATTCAAAAATTCTTAGGGTTTTATTCTTTCTTTTTCTGGAAGGAAGAGGATTTGTTCCGGTAATAGGCGGATTTACGCTGTCTGCCCAACCGTTGGTAAACTTCAGCCAGGTGTTGGTAGATTTCCGGGTCTTCTTCACGGCGGATTGCCTTCAACAAGTAATACCGGGCAAACGGAAGGTTCCCTTTCTTAAAATGGAGCCAGCCCAGACTGTCAAGATAAGCGCCGTTATCGGGGTCCAGACGCACCGCCTTCTTGATTAGAATTTCCGCCTCATCCAAATTTTCATTCCGTTCCACCAGGGTATAGCCTAAATAGTTGAGCGTCACCGCATTTTCCGGTTCGGCAGTTACGAGTTTACGTAATTCCGTAATAGCCTCCGTATCCCGGTTCAGGTGGTCAAGCGTAATCGCTAAATAAAACCGGCTGTCAACATTGTCTTTCAACTCCAAACTTTTTTCTAAAGAAGTCAGCGCTTTCCCGTACTCTTCTGCCCGGTCGTAGAGATAACCTAAGAGGCGCAAAATTTCAGCGTCTTTCGGTTCGGGCATCTTTGCCAGGGTTTCTGCAGACTCTAACCAGTTATGCTCGTCAATGTAGAGTTTGGCTAATTCGGTCAGAACTATCCGGTTGTGGGGTGCCTGCTCTAAAATCGCCTGGTAGGTCTTTTTGGCGTTAGGGATGTCATTGGTCTCCTGATATATTCTGGCAAGCAAAACCTGGGCGGGAATGAAGTTCGGTGCTAATTCCAGCGTTTTGTTAATGTTCTCCCGGGCAGAGTCAAATTTTTTCAGTTGTACCAGGATAACACCGTAGTTGTAAAAGACCACCGCCTCATCAGGTAGCATCTTAAGAATCTTCTGGTAGATTCCGAGTGCCGGATAGAGCATCTTCTCCGAAGTATACAGGTCAGCCAGAAGAAAGTAAACCGGTTTCTCGTCCGGGCAGAGTTTAAGGAGCGCCTCATACTGAACCCGGGCCAGGCCGGGTTTCTGCAAGCGTAAATAGATGAACCCCAAGCCATAATAGGCTTCTTTATTCCGGGGATTCAGGCTCCTGGCTTTCCGGAAGCAGGCAAGCGCCTTCTCTAACCTGTTGGTCTTCAGATATATTTCTGCCAACCCGCTCCAGATTTCACTGCTCCGGGGTGAAATCTTGAGCGCTTTCTTCAGGTAGGATTCAGCGGACGAGAGGTTTCCCTCTTCAATCGCCGCTAAGCCTTTTAGATAGTCGGCATAAGGAGAAGGGACCTTTTTTATCTTTATCTCACCGGTCCAACCAGATATCGGCAGAACCAGAAGGGCAAAAATAAAAAAGATGAGATAAACAATTCTGTATCGCATCAAAATTAAGTAAAATATTCAGTGAACGCCGTTGGCAATATAGGGCGTAGGGGCTTGATTTATCAAGCCCGCTCATTCGGGTCGGATAAATCCGACCCCTACACCAGTATTTACAACGACTCCTTAGCGCTCGCGCTTCTTATGGCGGTCCCGGCGTAGTCTCTTCTTCCTCTTGTGTTTTGCCATCTTGGCGCGCTTGCGCTTTCTTCCGCACGGCATATTTCCTATTCCCCTTTCAGTTCAATAAACCACTCTATTTAACGGATACTCCACAATACCCTGGGCACCGGCCTCTTTCAGTTTCGGGATAAGACCGGTGACCTCCTCCCGCTTGCAGATAACCTCAATCGCATGCCAGCCCGGAGTGACCAGTCGGGAGATAGTCGGGTTCTTCAGTGCGGGCAAAACGCTCAGGATCTTCTTGAGGTTCTTATCGTTGGCATTCAGTTTCAAACCCACCAATTCCTCCGCATTCAGCGCCGCCTGAAGAAGAAGGCTGATGTAATCAATCTTCTTCTTCTTCCAGAGGTCGGCGTAGGACTTTAAATTGGCGATGAAACGGGTGGTTGAGACTAAAATCGTGTCAATTATCTTTAAACTATGCGCCTTAAGGGTGGCACCGGATTCGGTAAGTTCGGTAATGGCGTCGCAAAGTTTTCCTGCCTTAACCTCGGTTGCCCCCCAGGAAAATTCCACCTCTGCCTTCACCTTGTTTTTTTTGAGGTATTCTTTGGTTACCCGGACCAGTTCCGTGGCAATATGCTTCCCGGCTAAATCTTTTACGCTTTTCACACCCGAACTCTCCGGAACCGCAAGAACTAATCTTACCTGACCTAAGCCGCTTTTGGCGTAACAAAGTTCTGCCACCTCTTTCACTCTGACATTTCTTTCCAGAATCCAGTCCTGGCCGGTTAGACCGGCATCCAAACTGCCGTTGGCGACATAAAGAGGTATCTCCTGTGCCCGAATCAGCATTATCTCCAACTCTTTATCATCCGCCACCAGAGAATAGGTCCGGGACTTGCCGTAGAGGTTTATCCCGGCTCTCTGGAAGAGGCGGATGGTCGTCTCTTCTAAACTCCCCTTGGGCAGACCGATTACCAGTTTTTTATCCATATCCATTGTGTTATTCCTGAAACACCCCGATCCGGCGGTACTTCTCGTAGCGCCGGTTCAACAGTTCCTCTATCGTTATCTCCTTCAACTCCTTCAGATTTTTAATTAAAGCCTGGCGTACTTTTTCTATGGTGGTCTTAGGGTCAAGATGCGCTCCGCCGGATGGCTCGAGAATAATTTCGTCAATAATTTTAAACGCCAAAAGGTCCGGGGCGGTCAATTTCAAGGCTTTGGCGGCCTCCTCTTTCGCCTCCTGACTCTTCCAGAGAATCGCCGCGCAGCCTTCCGGCGAAATTACCGAGTAGATACTGTTTTCTAACATCAGAACCCGGTCTGCCAGAGCGATACCCAGAGCTCCGCCACTCCCTCCTTCACCGATAACCACCGTAATAATCGGTGTTCGTAAGGTTGACATCACCATAAGGTTCCGGGCGATGGCGGCGGCCTGATTCCGCTCCTCGGCTTCCACTCCCGGGTGCGCACCGGGTGTATCAACCAGACTGATGACCGGAAGGTGAAACTTCTCTGCCAATTTCATAAACCGGCGTGCCTTCTGGTAGCCTTCCGGGTGAGCCATACCAAAATTGACCGCAATATTCTCCTTGGTTTCGCTACCCTTCTGGTGCCCGAAGATAACCACCGGCTGACCCTCAAACTTAGCCAGACCGCCTACCAGGGCCGGGTCGTCTCCGAAACATCGGTCACCGTGCAGTTCCACAAAGTCAGCGGCAAGACCGGCAATATAATCCCGGGTATGGGGCCGGTTCGGCTCCCGTGCCAACTGCACTCTCTGCCAGGGTGTAAGTTCATCCGCCATGGGTTGTAGGGGTTGTTAAACAATCCCTTATGACCCGGGGAACCCGAAAGAAGTTCCCTTTCCGGTCCGGTGCGTTTGCCAAAACCTTCTCGGTGGGAAAAGAAGGTTTTATTTCGTCTTTGCGAAAACGGTTATAGGAGGGAAGAGCCGTATACGTAGGCGGGGCATCCTCGGTTGGCAAAGACTGTAGTTTCCCGACGTATTCCAGAAGTTGGTTCAAATCAGCCTTGAGTTTCTCAACCTGCGCATCGGTAAGCTGAATTCGGGCTAAGTGCGCCAGATAGCGTATCTCCCTTTCCTCCATAACCCTGTAATTATATGCTACAGGGCTTCTTTCCGTCAAGATTGGAAGTAGTTATTTCCATCCCTGTCTAAGAATTTTAAATCCCACCTGCTCTTGCGGAATTTGGACTGGGCCTTGCGGGGTTTGTTGAACTATATTTACTTGTTGTTTCCGGTAATCAATCGATAATTCAAAGTAATTCGACAACTGCTGACTTTCTACAAACGCGATTTTATAATCTTTTTTATTTTGCACGGCATTTTGGCCAAGCTCGTTTTCCTGATTCCATAGTTTATCAAGATCCATTTCTTTTACATACTCCTCATATAAACCGGTCATCGCTTGCGAAAGCGGATCGTCCGCAAAAACAACATTTTTCAATCCTAAATCTTCTTTGGCTTCTTTTCTGCCGATAAAATACTGATGCGAATACAATTTTTCCGTGAAGTAATCCACGATCTTTTCGATTTCGTCTTCTTTCATTGACATTTTATGGCTTTTAAGAAGCCGCTTCGCAAGGATACGAATTAAATTATGAGTACGGTTGACATTACCAAGCGCCAAAGGATGAATCTGCGGATTAGAGTCCACGAATTTATTAAATATACGCGAAAGATCTTCATCGTTTTTGATGCCGAATTTATTTTTGGCTAAATCAAAATAGGCCATCACGTCTTCCACCGAAATTGGGATCCGATTTTGCGGGTTTTGCGGATCCGGCGGATTAAAAACATTGGCGGTTGAGGGATCAATAGGCGAAATCTCCGAAAGGTCGCTCATCATAATTTCATCGGCTCCGAGCGCGATCATCGTTGCCGCGCTGTGGGCTTTGTAGGGAATTAAAACCGAAAACTTGTCGCAATACTCGCGAATCATTGAAACAAGCCGCCACGGCACCATCGTGTCCCCGCCCGCACTATATAAAAACAAATCGATACTTTGCGTTTTACCGATTGCTCTAAGTTGTTTACTGATAATCGGCACTATGTCCATCGCAATCCGCGCATTTACCGGTCCCTGCCGATCGCTGGTTAAATAAGTAATGACTCGCGACTTTCGCAGACCCTCAATTTTTTGAATAAGCGTTTTTTTATCCATATCGTTTGATTATACCATATTTTTGGCGTTTTTAACATACCTCGATTGCGGGATAATATTTATCGCGTGGTAAAATAATAGTATGTACCGAAACGCTGTATTTATCCTCATTCTATTCCTATCTTCCGGTCTCTTTGCCGGAGAGGTTGATTATGCTAATCTCCGGAAGAAAATGGTTGAAACCCAGATAAGAGCCAGGGATGTGCGGGATGAAAGGGTCCTGGCGGTTATGGAAAGAGTAGAACGGCACCTTTTTGTTCCCGAAAAATACCGGCCCTTTGCTTACGAAGATAATCCCCTGCCGATTGGTGAAGGTCAGACCATCTCCCAACCCTACATCGTTGCCTTGATGACCGAACTTTTGGAACTGAAGGGTAACGAAAAAGTTTTAGAGATAGGTACCGGCAGTGGTTATCAAGCGGCCGTCCTGGCTGAACTTGCCCGGAAGGTATATACCATTGAGATTCTGAAACCTTTAGCGGAAGATGCCGGAGAAAGGTTGAAAAATCTGGGTTATACAAATGTCCTGGTAAAATGTGGTGACGGTTATCAGGGTTGGCGGGAGTATGCACCTTTTGACGGAATCATCGTCACCTGTGCGCCAGCCTATATCCCCCAGCCTTTACTTGAGCAACTGGCGGAAGGTGGCAGAATGGTTATCCCGGTAGGTGAATATTTCCAGGAATTAAAACTACTGCGAAAGACAAAGGGTAAAATTACCGAAAAGTCAATTATTCCGGTCAGTTTCGTTCCGATGACCGGCGAATCTCTGGAGAAGAACCGTTCCAATCAGTAGTAGTTCCCTTCATCGGTTTTTTCCCTCGGCCCTTACCTGTGCATCTTCAGCAACCATTGGACAAATGGGCGATTTTTTAGTTGTTTGAATAGAAGAAGCGAAACTCAAGAAGAAAACCAAAGGAGGCAAACTGGTCTATAGGAACAAGTTTACACTACTTGGGGATGCGTGTGCTGGCTACGAACCTCATATTTTTGAAAACTATTTAACTTTTGATTTAATTGTTTTGACTAATTTTGTTGGTTCGGCTAAAAATCTTGTAAATTCACCCACATTCTTTTCTGTAACACCAATTTGATATTCAACTCCACCTCTATGTTGATGACTTATTGTCGGATGCTCTTTGACTTCCTCATTAGTCAAAATCCAATAAATAATTTTATTTACCCAAACACCAATGAAAACAAAAATATCTGCCATACCCAACTTAAGCTGTTGAAAATTCATCCAATATGGCTCATCTGATTTAAAGCTCAACGCTTTTGTTTCTAACCCACCTCTAACTTTTGTATTTATTGCTCGCGATGCTTTGACTTCAACTTTAATTATTCTTTTACCATTTTCGAGATAAAGATCGTAATCACCAGAATATTTTTCATCAATCTCTTTTGATGGTTTTTTGAATCTTGGATCAATATCAATTAAATGTTGTTGGGCCCAGATTTCACCGAATACGCGCGGTGAAATGTTGTAAAGATTTAGATAAGGATTAGCATTAACATAAGAGTTTCTTAAATTTTCGTATTCTTCAAAGGTAATAATGTTCTTATCAAGTAAGTACATCAAACGATACTCGTATTCATTGAACGGATATATTGATTTTAAACTACTTAAGCGCGCTAACAAAGATTCCCTGTTTTCTTGTGGTAATTCTTTAATCCACTTTTTGAGTTTTTTTTCTAGATTCTTTTTATCCATATTGTCCTTATTATTCAAACTAAATTCAATAAATTTTGAGTACCCAATAATTGTTCATCACTTACTAAAATCTTCTCATCTTTTAAGATTTTGGTCCTACCCCAGCCGGTTTCTCCTGTCCGCCTATAATGAAGTAATCTAGCAACCATTATTTTACAATAATTCGGGTTTATATCCATCGTATAACATTTTCTTTTACTCAATTCTGCTTGTAATAAAGTGGAACCGGAATGCCCGAAAAAATCTACAATAAGGTCTCCTAAATTACTGCTCGCCTCAATAATTCTTTTAGCAGATTTAAGCGGTTTTTGGGCAAAACATCCTTCTATATTTTCGTGCATTAAATAAAAAACTTGTTGTATATCATGCCAAACATTGCCAGCTCTAATCGTTAGAGACTTACTACGTTCAAAATTTTCTGTTATTTTTCCATTTACTTCCTTGTAATATCCCTTTGTTTTTTTAGGTATATCTGTATATTCGGCCTGAACATTAAAAACCGGTTCTCCTTTTATGTAATAAAGCAATTCTTGCCGGATTGCCATCCAGTTTTTTTGCGTTCCATATCCTCGCTGATTTCTCATAGTTATAAAATTTCTAATGCGAATGGGTTTACTTCTCATCATAATTATAAAATCAGGAAGTGGTTGTAAGGCATCTCTAATATCCGCACCAAGCCAAATATAAAGAGCTGAATTTTTATCAAAAATATCTATCGTGTTATCAACCCATTTTCCACTCCAACTAATATATTGAACAAGAGGTAAATTTCCAAATTCATCGTTTATATTAACATTATAAGGTGGGTCTTGAACGGCAAGAATTGCCTTTCTGCCCTGCATCAATTTTTCAACGTCTTCTTTTTTTGAAACATCAAGACAGCCTATTCTATGACCATTAACTTGGTCTTCCCAAATAGTGCCGTATTTGAAATTAGGCAGATTGTTGTTCTCAATCTTTAACATAACCGTCCAATTAAATCAGCAAGTGATACGTCAAACGTATTCGTAATGAATTAAGTCATTTGTCATTCTCGCACGTTGTTAGCGGGAATCCATTGATTACAAGTATAGATTCCTGCTTACTATCCGCAGGAATGACACGGCATTCACTGAGTATTTACTATTGTTCTTTGAATTCCGCGTCGATGACCGGACCTTCGTCTTTCTTCTTCTCTTCCCCTGATTCTTCAGAACCCGGCTCCTGGGGACCCTGACCTTCGGGCCCTGTTCCCTGAAACCCCGGTCCCGGACCGCCGGGCTGTTCACCGGTGGGGCCGCCCGGTCCCTGAGTCTGCTTGTAGAGGATTTCGGCTAACTTATAGGCTGCCTGGTTCAGGTCTTCCATCAACCGCTTTAAGGATTCTACGGTCTTGTTCGGGGATTCCAATTCTTTCTTCAGGGCAGAAATTTTCTCTTCGATCTTCCGGCGTTCTTCCTCGGGAAGTTTGGAGCCGTGTTCCTTCAGGGTCTTTTCCGTGGTGTAGGCAAGGTTGTCGGCCTGGTTGGCGGTCTCAATTACTTCTTTCTTCTTGCGGTCTGCGTCCGCAAACTGCTCCGACTGTTTGACCATCTTGTCAATCTCTTCCCTGGAGAGTTTGGTGGAAGCGGTAATCTTGATGGATTGTTCCTTGCCGGTCCCTTTATCTTTGGCGGAGACGTTCAGGATTCCGTTGGCGTCAATGTCAAAAGAAACCTCAATCTGGGGCATTCCCCGGGGAGCGGCCGGAATGCCGGTGAGTTGAAAATTGCCCAGCGTAGTATTATCCGCAGACATCGGCCGTTCACCCTGAAGGATGCGGATGTCGACCGCGGTCTGACCGTCCGCCGCGGTGCTGAAAATCTGGCTCTTTGTGGTGGGGATGGTGGTATTGCGCTGGATGAGGTTGGTCGTTACGCCGCCCAGGGTTTCAATGCCCAACGAAAGAGGCGTTACGTCCAGAAGCAACAGCTCTTGGTCCTGGAGGTCTCCCGCCAGGATTGCTCCCTGAATACCGGCGCCAACCGCCACGCACTCCATCGGGTCAACCCCGCCTTCGGCTTTCCGGCCGACGATGTCCTCCAGGAACGCCTGAACGATGGGCATCCGGGTCGGACCACCGACCATTATGATTCGGGCAATATCTTTGGGAGTTAACTTGGCATCAGAAATTGCCTGGTTTAAAGGACCTTCGCACCGGTCCAGAATGGGCCGGATTAATTCTTCCAGGGTAGCGCGGCGGATGGACATCGTCAGGTGCTTGGGACCGGTACTGTCTGCGGTTATGTAGGGGAGATTAATATCGGTTACCAGAGTGGTCGAGAGTTCAATCTTTGCCTTTTCCGCAGCCTCACGGACACGCTGTACCGCCATTTTGTCCTGCTTTAAGTCCAGACCGGTTTCTTTCTTGAATTCCGCAACGATATGATCAATAATCAGATTGTCCATATCCAGACCGCCCAGATGGGTATCTCCGCTGGTGGAGATAACCTTGCCCACACCCTTATCCAGGTCCATAATGGTCACGTCAAGAGTGCCGGCGCCGATGTCAAAAACCAGAACCCTCAACGCCTGTTCAATCTTGTCTAAACCGTAGGCAAAGGCGGCCGCGGTCGGTTCGTTGATTAAGCGGACTACTTCCAGACCCGCGATGGTGCCGGCATCTTTGGTCGCCTGGCGCTGGTTATCGTTAAAGTAAGCCGGTACAGTAATGACCGCTTTCTTCACCTCGGTGCCGAGAAAGGCTTCGCTGTCTTTCTTTATCTTCTGGAGGATGAAAGCGGATATTTGCTGGGGCGTATACTCTTTACCGAAGATAGTATATTTATAGTCGGTGCCCATCTTACGCTTGGCGCCCAGGATAGTACCGTCCGGATTGGCAACCGTCTGCCGGCGGGCCGGTTCACCTACCAGGACCTGGCCGTCTTTGGTGAAAGCCACGTAGGAAGGAAAGGCTTTGCCGGAGACGGTCATTCCTTCCGCGCTGGGAATTATGGTCGGCCGGCCGGCCTCGTAGACAGCCGCGGCCGAGTTGCTGGTGCCTAAATCAATACCGATAATCTTTTCTTTTGCCATTGGTTCTCCTTCGTTATGGTCCGTTTAATTAGATGTTTTTGTGGTTTGTTCGTTACAAACCACAGGCAGAGGCGACGGTCTTTAAATCCGGGGGGAGCGCTTCACCCAGACGGCACTCCCTTAAGGCAAACTCCGGGTCCTTCAGGCCGTGGCCGGTAAGGATGGACACAACCAGAGCATCTTTCGGGAAGTATCCGGCCCGGGCTAATTTCCAGATACCAGCCACTGAGGCGGCTGAGGCCGGTTCCGCAAATATGCCCTCTTCTCCGGCTAAACGCTTGGAACCTTCTATAATCTCGGTATCGCTCACCGTTTCAATTCTTCCCCCGGATTCGTCCCGGGCAGAGACCGCGGTCTTCCAACTTGCCGGGTTGCCAATCCGGATGGCGGTGGCAACCGTCTCCGGCTTTTCCACCGGATGCCCCAGAACAATGGGCGCAGAACCTTCCGCCTGAAACCCCAACATCTTCGGCAAACTCCCGGCTTTACCCAACCGATGGTACTCCTGATACCCTTTCCAGTAAGCGGTAATGTTGCCGGCGTTGCCTACCGGTAAAACATGATATTCCGGCGCCTCACCCAGCGTGTCTATGATTTCAAAGGATGCGGTTTTCTGGCCTTCAATCCGAAAAGGGTTGACCGAATTGACCAGAGCAACCGGATAGATTCCGCAGATTTCCCGGACTAATTTGAGCGCGGTATCAAAATTGCCCTTAATCTGGACAACCCTGGCATTGTAAATTAATGCCTGGGCTAATTTGCCCAGGGCAATCTTACCCTCCGGAACGATGACCAGCGCTTTCAACCCGGCCCGGGCCGCGTAAGCAGCCGCCGAGGCAGAAGTGTTTCCGGTAGAGGCGCAGATTACCGAATTCTTCCCCTCTTCCATTGCCTTGGAGATTGCCAGGGTCATCCCCCGGTCCTTAAAGGAACCGGTAGGGTTAGCGCCTTCAAACTTAAAATAGAGCCGCAAGCCAATCCTCTTCCCCAATGAGACGGAAGGGATAAGCGGGGTGTTACCTTCCAGAAGGGTAACCACCGGCGTCTTTTCGCTGACCGGCAGGTATTTGCGGTACCGTTCAATCACCCCTTTGTATTGACTGATATCCATAACCCGTTTATTTCGGGTCGGATAAATCCGACCCCTACAAATTTATTCCTGTAGGGGCTCGATTCATCGAGCCCGCGGGCGCCATGAATGGCATCCCTATTCGTCGAAGGCTAAGCGCATCAAGACCGTTTTGGCTTTGATTACCGGTAATCCATCTATTATGGTTATCGCTTTTTGCACCGCGCTCTCTCTGGCTTTATGCGAAAGGAAGACCACCGGGACCGCCTTCCTGGGCCGCGACTCGGTCATCTGGATACAGGAGGCGATACTGATACCGAATTTCCCCAAAACCGCAGAAACTTTGGCTAAAACGCCCGGCTGGTCCAACGCGGTGAAACGGAGATAGTAACGGGCTATTCGTTCTCCTGAAGATACTTTCTGCGCTCTATGGCTGTAATACGGTAAGGGAGCCGGTGCGGTGCGGTGGATAATATCCTTTCCGATAGACACAATGTCGCTCACCACACTGCTGGCGGTCGGGTCCATCCCCGCACCCTTGCCGAAGAGGAGACTTTCACCGATTAAATCACCGGTGAGATAGATGGCGTTATAGACGTCGCGGATAGAACTGAGCAGATGCTGTTTAGGGATTAAAGCCGGATAGGTCGCCAGACCGGTCCCTTCTCTGTCACGCCGCAAAATGGAGAGGAGTTTGACACCATAGCCCAATTCGTCAGCGTATTGTAAGTCCTCTAAGGTAATTCCGGCAATCCCTTCGGTCAGAATATCCGACGCCGGGAAGAACTTTCCGGTAATCAGAGTCGCCAGAACCGAAAGTTTGTGGGAAGAATCCAGGCCGGAAAGATCAAGGGACGAGTTTCTTTCGGCAAAACCGGCGTTTTGAGCAATTTTAAGTGCTTTTTCTAAAGAGATTCTGTCTTCTGCCATCCGGGTAAGGATGAAGTTTGTGGTGCCGTTGAGAATTCCGTAAAGGGAGGTAATGCGGTCAGCCACGAAACTTTCGCGCAATGATTTAATGATGGGTATGGCGCCACCGACCGAACCCTCAAAACCGACGTGGCAGCCAAACTTTTCCGCGGCGGCGAATATCCGGTCACCCTTTTCTGCCAGAAGGGCTTTGTTGGCAGTAATGACCGATTTCCCTCTCTTCAGTGCCTCCAGAATGAGAGAACCGGCGGGTTCTATTCCGCCGACCAGTTCCACCACAATTTTGATTTCAGGATTATTCAGGACCGCGGCGACATCCGTGGTTAGAATTTTGGAGGGAACAGGAATCAGCCGTCGTCTTTTCAGGTCAATATCGCAGACCGCCAGGAGTTCCGGCAAAAAACCGCTGCGCTGTGCCAGAAGGTTCTTCCGTTGCAGAAGGACCTTGACCACACCGGTACCCACGGTACCGAACCCAATCACCCCTACACCCACTTTTTCCATCCCAACTATTATACCATGGGGGTTGTAACAGAATAAAGTTGACTATTTGGAGTCCCATATTTAAGGTCAGTGCAAGGCACGACAAAGGTTTTGTGCCCACTGTGGCACATAACCGAGGAGCAACGCCGCAATGACCCGAAGACGGGACCCCTACAATTTTTTGACTTATTTTCGGGGGTGGTGGTAAGATGAAAGGGTTGCCTCTAAAACAGATGAAAGAAATTATTGCGAAACTGGCAAAGGCAGAAGACCTCTCCGAAGAAGAAGCGGTTTCTGCGATGACCGAAATTATGGAGGGCAGAGCCACCGAGGCTCAAATCGCGGCTTTTCTGATGGGTCTGCGGATGAAGGGTGAGACCGTGGCGGAAATCACCGGATGCGCCAGGGTGATGCGTGCCAAGGCTCTGCGGATTGAAATTGATAAGGACGCCGTCGGTTTAGACCGGGACGACATCAACGTTGACCGGGAGACGATTGTGGATACCTGCGGTACCGGCGGTGACGGTACCAATACCTTTAATATCTCTACCGCAACCGCCTTTGTGGTGGCGGGCGGAGGGTATCTGGTCGCCAAACACGGTAACCGTTCGGTCTCCAGCCGATGCGGAAGCGCGGACGTGGTCCGTTGTTTAGGGGTCAACATTGACATTACTCCGGAAAAAGTAAGGGAAAGCCTCCATAAGGTCGGAATCGGATTTCTCTTTGCGCCTCTGTACCACAGCGCGATGAAATTCGCCCTGCCGGTTCGGGTTCAGATGGGTATCCGGACCATCTTTAACCTCCTGGGACCTTTAACCAACCCGGCGGGTGCCAACGTCCAGGTTCTGGGTGTCTACGAAGCGGACCTGACCGAAAAGATAGCCAACGTCCTGGCTAATTTAGGCAGCCGGAGCGCCCTGGTCGTCTGCGGTGAAGGTATCCTTGATGAAATCAGTATCGTCGGAAAAACGAACATCTCTCAGTTAAAAGAAGGCGAAGTTACCAACTACCCGGTTCAGCCGGAAGATTTTGGTCTGCCCCGGGCAGACCTGGATGATATCCGGGGTGGGACCGCGGAGGATAACGCAGAGATAATCCTGGCCGTCATGAAAGGGAAGAAAGGCGCCCCGGCCAACGTCGTCCTTATGAATTCAGCGGCCGCCTTTCTGGCTGCCGGCAAGGTAAAAAACTGGAAAGAAGGTGTTGGATACGCGGAAGAAGTGATTGACTCCGGTAAGGCTTTAGACAAACTCCAGGCTCTTATTGATTTCACCAATAGACAATGAAAAAAGGTGTCGGTTCTTTTCTGCTCCTGTTACTGGTATCCGCTTTAATTGGAAGTGCGGTCGGCGAGATAATCGGGGTTCTGGTCGGTTCCCAGTCTGCGGTTTATCAGTTCTTTACCGCTACCGCCATTCCGTCTTTTGGACCGGGTGAAATTAACCTGATATTCCTGAAACTCACCTTTGGAATCCAGTTCCGGTTGAACCTGATGGCACTTTTAGGGATGATTGGCGCCACCATTTATTATCTTAAATTTATATAACACGAACGTATTAAATAATGTAACGTAGGGGCGCCATTCATGGCGCCCGCGGGCTTGATAAATCAAGCCCCTACAATTATTTATGACAAAAAGGTGGGCAAATATGTTACTGCAAGATAAAGTAACTTTAATTACCGGAGCCGCCGGTGGAATCGGCGCCGCGATAGCCCGGCTCTTTGCCCGCGAAGGTTCAGACCTTATCTTGTGGGACCTGGTACCGGTGGATAATTTAGCCTCGGAAATAATCAGCCTGGGGAAAAAAGTCCTCGGTTCCACTCTGGATATTTCTGATTTAGACGCAGTGGAAACTGCGGTGAAGGAAGCGGAAAATAAGATGGGCAAAATCGATGTTTTGATTAATAACGCCGGCATCACCCGGGATAACCTCATTTTCCGGATGAAACCGGAGGAATGGGACTCGGTATTGAAAGTAAATCTCTACGGCGCCTTCCACTGTCTCAAGGTGGTGGGCAAGCTGATGGCAAAGAAACGCGGAGGTGCAGTGGTCAATATCTCTTCAGTCATCGGCTTGCGCGGAAACGCCGGTCAGGCAAATTACGGCGCCTCCAAGGCCGGGTTAATCGGTTTAACCAAATCCGCCGCCCGGGAATTTGCCCGGTTTGGCATCCGGGTCAACGCCCTGGCACCCGGCTACATCCAGACTCCGATGACCGAAAGACTTACTCCGGAACAGAAGAATGAAATACTCAAGATGATTCCCTTAGCCGGTTTAGGCCAGCCGGAGGACGTCGCCAAAGGGGCACTGTTCTTTGCCTCTTCCCTTTCCGGTTACGTCACCGGAGAGGTCTTGCGGATTGACGGCGGTTTCGCAATGTAATATAATAAAAAACTTATGGATTTCCGTTTGCTACATACGGGAATGACGATTGGAGGAGGACGATGACGAAGAACGAAATTGAAAAGGTTGTCAAGGAAGTGGTGGTGGAACAGTTGGGTGTGGATGCCGGCGAAGTCACGGAAAACGCATCCTTCGTTGATGACCTGGGTGCGGATAGTCTGGACACGGTGGAACTGGTTATGGCATTTGAGGAGAAGTTTGGTCTGGAAATCCCGGATGACGACGCGGAGAAAATTCGCACGGTCGGTGATGCGGTAAATTACATCGCTTCAAAGAAGGGGTAGCCCGGGAAAATAAATAATGAATTTTCAACGTCGAGTGGTGATTACCGGTCTGGGGCTGGTAACACCGGTGGGTTGTAATGTAGGTGACACCTGGAAAGCAATTATTGCCGGTCGGAGTGGTATTGCGCCAGTCACCGCTTTTGACCCGGCCTCCTTTGATTCCCGAATCGCGGGTGAAGTTAAAGGTTTCATCACTCCGGACTTTCTGGATAAGAAAGAGGCGCGGCGCCTGGACCGGTTTGTTCAATATGCCCTGGCTGCGGCAAAAGAGGCCGCAGATGATGCGGACCTGACACCGGAAACGCTTCCGGCCTGCCGGGCCGGCGTCATTATCGGTTCCGGAATCGGCGGTTTGCGGGTGATTGAAGCGGAACACAAAAATCTCCTGAACGCCGGGCCCGGCCGCATTTCCCCTTTTCTCATTCCGATGCTCATCCCGGATATCGCGGCCGGACGGGTGGCGATGCTTTTCCGATTTAAGGGACCCAACTTTGCCACGGTCTCTGCCTGCGCCTCAGGTGCGCATGCTGTAGGCGTGGCACTGAGAGAAATCAGGACCGGGAAGTCTGACCTGATGATTGCCGGCGGCACGGAATCCTGCATCACGCCGTTAGGATTAGGCGGGTTCTGCAGTATGAAGGCGCTCTCCACCCGGAACGACCAACCGCAGAGAGCCAGCCGGCCTTTTGAGAAAGACCGGGACGGATTTGTCATGGCCGAAGGCGCCGGTATCCTGATACTGGAAGAATTGGAGCATGCCCGGAGGCGGAATGCCAAGATTTATGCGGAACTGTCCGGTTACGGTGCCAGCGCCGACGCTTATCACATCACCGCTCCTGACCCGGAAGGGACCGGTATGGCTCTGGCGATGGAATCTGCCTTACAGGATGCGGATTTGAAACCGGAGGAAATTGATTATATCAACGCCCACGGTACTTCCACCAACTGGAACGATCTGGTGGAGACAAAGGCGATTAAAAAGGTCTTTGGTGAGAAAGCAAAAGAGATTCCCGTCAGTTCCACCAAGTCAATGACCGGGCATATGTTAGGTGCAGCCGGCGCGGCGGAATTAGCTTTCTGCTGTTTGGCGCTCCGGGACAATGTTGTTCCGCCGACCATCAACTACGAAACGCCCGACCCGGACTGTAATCTGGATTATGTACCTAATCAAAGCCGGTCCTTACCCTTACGGACTGCGCTCTCCAGTTCTTTTGGTTTTGGGGGCCACAACGCGGTCCTCGTCGTTAAAAAAACAGAATGAAATGACATCAATACTTGTAGGGGCTTGATTAATCAAGCCCGCGGGTCGGATAAATCCGACCCCTACGTCAAAATATTTAATTCGTTCGCATTAAATTCTTTAATGATGCGGTTTCCGAAAAGAACGTTAATTCTTTTTGTACTTCTGGGGTTCTCTTCTCCTTTATTGTGGTGCGCGCCAAAAGCCGGTTCCGGAGAAGATATCCTTCAGGAAACAGCCCGGGCATACCGGGGACTTAAGACCTACCAGGCAGTGGTCCTTACGACTATGGAGATGGGAAAAACCGTCTCAACCCGCTCTACTCTGGCAGTGGAACGTCCCAACAGATTAGCCTTACTGACCCGGTCGGTGATGTCGGGAATTACCTTAATCTCTGACGGTAAAAGGATTTATGTCTATCTGCCCGCATCCGGGAAATATACCGTGAAAGACGCACCCGAGGATTTTGAAATGTTCGCGGAGGTACTTGGTCCGGATTTAATGGCTCAGGGTGACAACTGCAGCCTCTACGGGTTCCTGGGATTATTAAAAGCAAATCCCTATCAGGAGTTGACCGAGGGAGTTGAAAAGATTCGGGTACTGGGTGAAGAAAATTTAGATGGAACGAAGACACGTCACCTCCGCCTTGAGCAAAAAGGAGGAATAATAGACCTCTGGATTGACGCTACAAATTATTTAATAAGAAAGATTCGTGTGGAAGTGGACGTCTCAAAAGTCAGGGACACTGCCGGTGAAACGGAAAAAACATCTCTTCCTGCCGACGACAGGAAGATAATCGTAGCAGAGACCCACAAGGAGGTTAAGGTGAACGAACCGATTCCTTCGGTGGTCTTCACCTTCACCCCTCCGGAAGGAGCACAGGAGACCGACGACTTTCTTTCCCTGACCTCACCGGACACCGCCGGCTGGGAAACCCGGAGTACCGTGAAATAAGGAGAAAATATGGATTACCTTTTAACCGAAGAACAGAAGATGATTCAGGCCTTGTGCCGGAAAATAGGCGAAGAGAAGATTAAGCCGGTACGCAGCCACTACGACGAGACCGAAGAGTTTCCCTGGGAGATTGTGAAGATCTTCGCGGAGAGCGACCTGATGGGTATATTTATCCCTAACGAGTACGGCGGTCTGGGATACGGTATTATGGAACTTTCTATCGCCATTGAGGAACTATCCCGGTTCTGCAGTGGCATTGAACTCTCTTTAGCCGGTACCGGCTTGGGGACCTTTCCGATTCTCCTCTTCGGCAACGAAGAACAAAAGAAAAAATACCTGCCCCGGATCGCCAAAGGTAAATCTCTGGCTGCCTTTGCCCTGACCGAAGCCAACGCGGGCAGTGATGCGGCGGGTATTGAAACCACCGCGGCAAAAGATGGTGACGGCTATGTCCTTAACGGAACCAAACAGTGGATTACCAACGGCGGTGAAGCAGAAATTTACGTCGTAGTTGCGATGACCGATAAGTCCCGGGGTGCCCGGGGCGCCAGCGCCTTTATCGTAGAAAAAGATACGCCCGGCTTCACCTTTGGCAAAAAGGAAAAGAAGATGGGCGTCCGGGCATCCGCCACCCGGGGACTGGTCTTTCAGGAATGCCGGGTTCCCCAAGAGAACCTCCTGGGAAGAGAAGGCTCAGGATTTATAGCCGCAATGAAAACATTTGATGCTTCCCGACCCGGCGTAGCCGCCCAGGCTCTGGGAATTGCCCAGGGCGCCCTGGACGAAACCCTTCAGTATGTGCGTACCCGGGTTCAGTTTGGAAAGACCATTTCTTCTTTCCAGGCGGTCCAGCACATCCTGGCGGATATGGCGACCCAGATTGAAGTAGCACGGGCTTTGATTTATGCGGTCAGCCGGATGTACGATGCCGGCATAAAAGATATCTCAAAAGAATCCGCGATGTGTAAACTCTTTGCCTCGGAGGTGGCGATGAAGGTAACCACGGATGCGGTACAACTCTTCGGCGGATACGGATATATGAAGGAGTACCCGGTGGAAAAAATGATGCGGGACGCCAAGATTACCCAGATTTACGAAGGCACCAGCCAGATTCAGCGGAACGTCATTGGTTTGAAACTGATTAAAGAGGCGGCCGCCCACCACAAACGACACACCGTGTCGCATTCTGATTCTTATGCGGTTGGATAAGTTTCTGGCAGAGAAACACAATACCTCCCGACAGTATATCCAGAAGTTAATCAAAGAAAGCCGGGTATTGATTGACGGAACCCCGGCGCAAAAAGACCAGAGAATCACTCCGGATGTTGCAGTCACTATCGACTGGCCTTCTCCGGTATCCCCGAACGTTGAACCCGAAAATATCCCCCTGGAGATTCTTTATCAGGACGAAGACCTGGCGGTGATTAACAAACCCGCGGGTCTGGTCAGTCATCCTTACGGCCGGGTAACCTCGGGAACCCTGGTGAACGCGTTACTCTATCATCTGAAAAACCTTTCGGGGATAGGCGGCGTCCAGCGGCCCGGCATCGTCCACCGTCTGGACAAAGAGACCAGCGGCCTGATGGTAGTCGCCAAAAACGATCTCAGCCACCGGTTCCTGAGCGAGGAATTCCACGAACGTCGGGTAACCAAACGTTATTTAGCATTTGTCCGGGGAGTCATTCCCTGGTCCGAACAGAACGTAATCATTCCCATCAGGCACAGAGAAGACGATTGGACGGCCATGACCTTCGGATTCCGGAAAGGCAGGGAAAGCCAGACTACCGTGAGGGTCAAAAAGACCTTCCCGTCTGCCTCGCTGGTAGAAGTCTATCCGAAGACCGGCCGGACTCACCAGATCCGGGTGGTAATGGATTTTTTAGGGTTCCCCTTAATCGGGGATAAACGTTACGGAGGAGAAAACCCTTTGAATCGTCTGATTGCCCGCCAGGCATTGCATGCCGCCAGCCTGTCTTTTCGTCACCCGGCCACCGGCAAGACCCTCTCTTTTTCAATCCCACTACCGCCGGATTTAGAAAAACTCCAGCAGGATTTGACTATTATAAAGATTTGAGTTACAATAAAAGTTTGCTCATTAATAAAATCTCTCATATTGTGCCCATGTAG
The DNA here is from genome assembly GCA_043797665.1 of Candidatus Omnitrophota bacterium. Lineage (GTDB taxonomy): Bacteria > Ratteibacteria > UBA8468 > MWAK01 > MWAK01 > CAZVUE01. Next base: position 223 of record JAZDPL010000057.1, on the reverse strand, counting down.
CTCAGTCGGAAGAGCACATGCATGGTAAGCATGAGGTCACCGGTTCGATTCCGGTCGTGGGCTCAGGAAATTGATATTTTACGGAGGATATTATGGCAAAGGAAAAATTTGATCGCGGGGGAAAACCGCACGTTAACGTTGGTACCATCGGACACGTCGACCACGGGAAAACGACCCTGACCAGTGCCATCACGCTGATTCTCTCCAAGTTAGGCAAGGCATC
>JAZDPL010000053.1:0-7432 GCA_043797665.1 Candidatus Omnitrophota bacterium | reverse complement strand
CTTACGCTCCTCCCTGCACAAAGCAGGCCTCTACCGCCTTCTCAGCCGGGAGAGCATGGAAATAATCCTGAAGGAACAGAAGTTCCAACTATCCGGCTGTACCTCAACTGAGTGCGTGATAAAGGCGGGAAGACTCCTGGGCGCCCGGAAGGTATTCTCCGGCACCATCGGCAAGGTAGGCACCACCTACGTTGTTACCCTTAAACTCTTTGACATTGAGACCGGGGAGATAGAAAGAATAGAAGAAGAACGCTGTCCTAAATGCGAGGAGGACAGTCTCCTTGACTCGGTAGATAGACTATCAGCCAAAATCTGTGGTTTGCCAACTACTCCGGCGCCAGCCGGACCAGCACTACCTGCCCCAGCCGTACCAGCACTATCTGCCCCAACCGGTAAGGAAATCTCCCTAGACCTGGGCAAAGGCGTAAGGATGGAGATGGTCCTTATCCCAGCCGGAGAGTTTCTGATGGGTTCTCCGGCTTCAGAAGAAGGGAGAGGGAATGACGAAATCCAGCATACTGTCAGAATAACCAGGCCCTTCTACCTTGGTAAGTATGCGGTAACCCAGGAGCAATGGGAAGCAGTTATGGGCATAAACCCCAATAAGGTCAAAACTGTGCCCCGTCCCAAATACCATTTATTCGCGAGACAGGGAGTCATTAAAAAAGCGAATGTACCGAAAGCAGTTATGGGTAACAACCCCAGTCACTTCAAGGGAGTCAGGAATCCGGTAGAAATGGTCTCCTGGAATGACTGCCAGGAATTCCTTGGCCGACTCAACCAGCTCATCCCGGGTGGAGGTTTCCGGTTACCCACCGAAGCCGAATGGGAGTATGCCTGCCGGGCCGGAACAACCACCGCCTTTCACTACGGCAACTCCTTAAGTTCAGACCAGGCAAGTTTTGATAGGAAAGAGCCGACTCCGGCAGGAAGTTTTTCTCCCAACACCTTCGGTCTCTATGACATGCACGGCAATGTCTATGAGTGGTGCAGTGACTGGTATGGAGAATACCCGACCGCTCCCCAGACCGACCCGGAAGGGCCCGGTTCAGGTAGATATAGAGTTCTTCGCGGCGGTGGTTGGTACATCTTCGCCAGGAACTGCCGTTCTGCGATCCGCTACAGGAACGCCCCGTACTTCAGGGCCAACTATATTGGCTTCCGTTGCGCCCTCCCCGTGGAGTAGCCCTTTGCTCTTTTACCCTTTCTTCCCCCTTTGATTTGTAGGGGTCGGATTCATCCGACCCGCGGGCTTGATGAATCAAGCCCCTACACTTTTGCCCGGCGTAAGCAAGGCCGAAATTTTTTAAGGAGATGAGAAAAACATCTTTTTTTGCATTTTTATTCATTCTCCTCTTTTCTCTTTCACTCTCAGCGGAATCTTACCTTTACCAGGGAAAGATGGAGTCAAAGGTAAAGGTTCGGATTGCCGAGGAGATTAAAAACCTTTCCGGGGTGGTTTCTCTTACCTGGAAAATGCCTGAGTTTCCCGAAGTAACCGTAGGCCCAAACCAGCAATCAATTGAAGAATACCAGAATACCTTCAGTGTCCAGCCAAAAGAGATAAAAAAGGAGAAGGATGATTGCGGCAATACCTTTTTTGTCTTCACCTGGGAAAACCCGCCGGATAGTCTCCGGATTTTAACGGTTTTTACCGGTCGGTTAAGTGTCAGCCTTCCGGCAGATACACCGGCCATTTCTTATCCCTTGTCTTCCCTGTCTCTTTCTGAGCAGAGATACCTTGAGCCGACCCCATTAGTCCAGGCAGATAACGAAGAAGTCAGGACCCTTTCCCGGCAGTTGATTTCCGGAGCAACGACCGAAAGTGAAGCGGTTAGAAGCATTATGAACTGGGTGGTTGACAATATTACCTACCAGTCTGAGCCGCCGGAAAAGGATGCCCTCTGGACGTTGAAGAACAAAAGAGGCAATTGCACCAACTACAGCCATCTTTCTCTGGCGCTTCTGCGTAGTGTTGGTATCCCTGCCCGGGCAGTCGCCGGGCTTGCCCTGAAGAAACACTGGAGCGTTCCCATCGCCGGCGGGACTCTGACTCAGGATATGCAGGAGGGCTGGCATGCCTGGATTGAGGTCTATTATCCCCGGATTGGCTGGTTACCCTATGACCCCCAGCAGACCCAGGACTTTGTTTCCTCCCACCACATCCGGGCCCAGACCGGCCTTGACTTAAAAGAGATAACCAGGGGCTTCTCCTATCAGTACACATCTCCAAGAAAGGAGGAGCCGGAGTGGACAACTTCTTTTGAGAGCCGGTTCCAGGAAGACCGCAACACTTTTGTTTACAAAGATGAGTTTAAGGTTCCCCGGAATTACATCCTGGCCAGTCTGGGTTTGCAGAAACCTTCAGGAAAACCACCGGTACTTCCGGTTAAACCACCGCTACCACCGCCGGCACCAACCCCAGCGCCTACACCACCCCCGGCGCCTCGGCCGGTTGAGCCGGTTCCTTTTGAAATTGGTTTTTTTGATCTGGGCGGTTCCATGGACCAGTACGCCACCTCTAACCTGACTTATGGCCAGGGATTCTCTCTGGAAAAGGAGATTCTCCTGGATAATATTTCTTTAGCACTCCATAAATTTGGAGGTAGCGACGGAATGCTCTGGGTGGAATTAAGAAAAGAGGAAAAAGGCAAACCTGCCGGTTCCGGAAAGAAAAGCCAGCCCATCCCCATCAACTTAATTGAAACAGAGAAAGGTTACCCCTGGATCACCTTTGATTTCGGAGAGAAGATTTCTCTTTCTCCGGGGACCTACTGGATTCTCTTACGGTACAGCGGAGACGCCATCTTTAACTGGCACTGCCAGCCGGGGAATGGTTATGGAACTCCGGATGACACCCGTTTCAGCCCGAATAAAAAGAGCCTTCCCCTGGAAGACTGGAACAACATCATCAATATTGACTTCAACTTCCGGGTTTTCGGCTCCACCTCACCATAGGGGAGAACTCTCTTTTGTGTCATTCTGAGCCCTTCGTGTCATTCTGAACCCTTCGTGTCATTCTGAACGAAGTGAAGAATCTCAGGGTAAACTCCGCGAAGAATCTGGCTCTCGCCGACAAACGAGACCCTTCACTTTGTTCAGGGTGACAAAAGGTGCCAGGCAGACTTGACAAGAATTTAGTCTTAAAAGTATAATCTAAAGAAATGACTTCAAACCGTATGTCCTCCCGGTTGGGAATCCCGGTAATTTTATTTGCCATTCTTCTTTTAACGCCCTCCCTGTATGGCCAGAATCTTAAGGTCGGGATTGTCAACACCGAGAAGATTTATAGTGGGTATTTAAAAGCACAGGAGACTCAAAAGTCTTTCCAGGCAGAAAGAAAGACCAAGCAGGATGAATTGGCTAAGAAACAGAGCGAACTGGTAAACTTGAAGAAGGAGTACGAAGATAAGAAATCCTATCTCAAAGAGAACGACAAGAAAGAATACGACACAAAGATTGCCAACAAGGAAAAGGAAATAAAGGGATTTACCCAGCAGACCGACAAGTACCTGGTACAAAGGAATCAAACCCTGGTCCAGGAAAGGCTTAAAGAGATTCTGGAAGTGATCGGAAAATTTGCCAATGAGAATAAGTATGATCTGATAATTGAGAACAAAAATATTCCTTATTTTTCTCAGGTTTTAGATGTCAGCGATAAAATAATTGAAAGGTTGAACTCTCTCAAATAACGAAGGAGGAAAGATGTTTATATCAAAAAGAAACATTCTTATCGTAGTTTTTTCGGGTATTTTTTTCTCGTCAAACCTTCTTTACTCTGCCGCCCCGCCTCAGCCCGGTACGGTTCACAAAGAACTGGAGAAGAAAGTGGCTGAAACAATGGAAAAGAAGAAGGCGGCGTTGATAGAGGTACAGACTAAACCTGAGATGGTAATTAAGGAAGGCGGCGAGAAGATTATGGTTAGGGATATTGTCGTCACCGGAAATACCGTATTTTCTGACCAGGTTCTGGCTAAGATGGTCGCCCCTTACGAAAATAACAAATGGACTTTATCCGAGTTGAAGAAAGTCGCGGACGCAATAACCGGACTGTATAGAAAAGACGGCTATTTTTTAGCCCATGCTTTCCTGCCGGTTCAGGAGATTAAAAATGGTGTAGTAGAAATCACCGTTCTGGAAGGAGTGTGCGGTGAGGTGTCAATTAACGGGAATAAACATTATCGTACTTCCTTTATCAACCGTTATTTCGCCGCCGTTCGTAAAGAAGGCGCGATTAAATATTCCACCCTGGAACGGGCACTTTTACTTCTCAATGATAATACAAAACTTTCGTCCGATGTAACCCTGAAGGCCGGGAAAGAGAAAGGGGCTACCGATTTGTACCTGAACGTAAAGGATAAACGGCCGGTTAAAGGATATCTTGATTATAATAACTTTGGTTCCCGGTACGCCGGTCCGGAGCGAGTCGGTCTTAATCTGGATATAGGTGACCTCACCGGGCACGGCGATACCTTCTCTCTAAGAGGTATTGGCGGCTTTACCGATAACCTTTATTATGGGAAGGCCGGTTATACCCTTCCCCTGAATTATTATGGCACTAAACTCGGCGTATCTTATTCTAAGTCTGGCTACGAGGTTGGCAAAGAGTTTGAGACGCTGGATATGAGGGGTGAGGGCGATATTTATAATGTTGTTTTAACGCATCCCTGGCTCCGAAGCAGCACAAAGAATCTGAACTTTGAAATATCTTTTGACTACAAGGATATTCACAATTTCGTCTTTTCTGACGTAGAAACCAACAATGATATCTTAAGCATCTTGAATCTCGGCTTAAACTTTGATAAGATAGATGGTTTTTTCACCGGCGGCAAAAATTACCTCTCCCTTTATGTAAACCAGGGATTTCCGGATTGTATGGATAGCCTTGGGGAAGATGACCCGCTGGCAAGCCGGCCCCAGGCTGAAACGGGTGGAGAATTCACAAAACTGAAATTGGACCTTAGCCGGATTCAGAAGTTGCGTTCCTGGGGCTACCTTGTTTTACGCGGTTCCGGTCAGTTGACTGACGATGACCTGGTTCCGGCCGAACAATTTTCTGTCGGCGGTGTAGACAACGTTCGCGGATACCCGGTTACGGAATACCTGGGAGACTCAGGTTACACTGCCAGTGCGGAATTACGTCTGCCTCTTTTTAAAAGCCGGATTCAAGAAAGAATGCAGCTAGGTTTTTTTGTTGACCACGGTGAGAATTTCCTGAACACTGAACTGCCCGGTGAAATCGAAGAAGAAATCACCGGCGTCGGCACAGGTCTCCGCCTTTCTTTGCCGGCAGAGACTTTTCTGCGGGTTGAGTGTGCCTGGCCTATAAATGGTCCTGACCCTTCAACCGGGGATACTGTTACCTGGTATATCCAGGCTGTTAAATTCTTTTAACCGAAATTGTATCTTTATTGTCATTCTGACCCTGAACACAGTGAAGGGGAAGAATCCCGTGCAATTTATCACACAATGTAGCGGTCGGATTTATCCGACCCCCAAGGAGGCATCATGAAATGGTTTTTAAAGAAGTTCCGGCTGATGACTAAGTTGATGACCAGTTTCATCCTCGTTTCACAACTGGCAATTTTAGGCGTACCTTTACCTGCTGTTGCCCTGCCGCAAGGCGGCCAGGTGGTTAATGGTGACGTTGCGATGAATGAAGATGGGAGTAGTCTGACCATTACCCAGTCCACCGGTAAAGCCATTGTCAACTGGTCCAGTTTTTCCATTGGCAGTGCAGAACTGGTACAGTTTCTCCAGCCCGGCGCCTCTTCCGCCGCCTTAAACCGAGTAACCGGCGCCGAATCCTCGGCCATCCTGGGTCAACTTCTGGCTAACGGACAGGTCTTTCTCATTAATCCCAACGGCGTACTCTTTGGTTCTACCGCTACGGTTAATGTCGGGAGCCTTCTTGTTTCCACCCTCAACATCGCTGATAATGATTTCCTTTCCGGTACGTACCAATTCCAGCAGGACCCGGGCAAGGCGTTATCCTATATTATTAATAAGGGTGAACTGAGAGTTGCTGATGGCGGTTATGTTGTTCTGGCTGCCCCCCTTGTTTCCAACGAAGGCGTAATCGTGGCTAACCTGGGTAAGGTACGGATTGCCGGTACCGACGAACTGACCCTTGACCTTTCCGGAGACGGAATGATTAAAATCTGTGTGGGACAGGTTCTTAACCCGGGTACGGTTGAGATGGGTGCGGATGTTGCCACCGATTTGATTAAGGCTGTGGTCAACTGCGAAAGTTTAGTTTCTGCCGGCCAGGTTGTGGAAGAGAACGGTATCGTTAAATTAGTCGCCGCGGAAGGTACCGTTATCAATTCCGGCACCATATCCGTCAACGGCGCTTCCGGTCAGAATGCCGGCTCCATCGTCCTCAACTCCACCCAGGCAACCGCTATCATTCCCTCTTCAGTTTTAGAAGCTAAAGGTATCGGTGAAGGTTCCAATGGCGGCTTTATTGAAACGTCTACAATGGGCAATTTCTTGATTAAAGGTATGATAGATGCCAGCGCAGAAAACGGTACTGGTGGTACGTGGCTGCTTGACCCTACTAATGTTACCATCAGTGCTGCGGCCAGTGATTACGGTACACAACCCGCTGGGGGACCTATATATGATGATGGTGGGATAGATAATCATGAGTGGATTGCTGATACTAATAATATTCTTAATACCGAAATCGTAGCTTTTCTTGACGCTGGTACAAGCGTTACTATTGATACAACATCTGCCCACGGAGGTGCTGGCAATATCACTGTGACTGCCGTAATTGGCAAAACCGCTGGTGGTGCCGCTGTTCTGACCTTTGATGCTGATGGGAATATCCTTATCAGCAGTGCTATATCTTCTACCAATGGAACCCTTGGAGTCTCCCTTACCGCACTCGGAAATGTTACTATTGGTGCTCCTATTACCACCTTAGGTGGTACTTTTTCCTCAATCGGTGTTGACTTTGATAATACCGGTGGTACCATCACTACTGCTGGTGGTGGTATAACTGTTAATCATACTGGTAATGTAACATTTGGTGCGGCTCTCAGTTCCGATGCCGGCAATGTTGATATTGATGCTGTTGGTACTTTGGCTATTAACCAAGCAATCAATACGACTACTGGTACTGTGGCAATTGACTCCACAGGTGTGACGACGGTGGCTGCAGCCGGTGATATCATTACCACCGGTGGTGTAGCGACGGTAGCATTTGGTGCCGCTAAAGCCGGTACTTTAACTACTTCTGGTGATGTAACCACAAATGGCGCTGGCATAACCTTTACGAATGCCGTCACCCTCGGTGGGAACGTAGCGTTAGTTAGTGCTGGTGGTGCGATAGCCTTTGACAGCACCCTTAATGGGACGACTGCCGGTGTTGAGACCTTAGGGATTACTGCCGGCGCCGGAGACGTTACCTTAACCGGAGCGGTCG
>JAZDPL010000050.1:0-9163 GCA_043797665.1 Candidatus Omnitrophota bacterium | reverse complement strand
ATCTGTTTTGCAATCAAAATTGTAGGGGTCGGATTTATCCGACCCGCGGGCTTGATAAATCAAGCCCCTACCTTGAATGTTGAATACAAACATTTTTAATGTCCCAATGCCCCGTGCGGAAGCACGGGGTAATTTACTTGCCTCCCTCAGGATTTTCTTTTATTTTATTTATAGTAGTCTTTGTCTTCTGATATTTTATCACTCCGATGATGAAAATAGATACTCCCGCAGGTATAAATATCCAGCCAATAAGTTTGATTACAAAAGAGTCAAAAAACTGGAGGAAAGATACTCCGACCCCGAATATTGACAAGGCGGTTCGAATATAAGCTAAGAAGGTTCTTTCGTTAGCCAGAATAGTCCGGTCCGTGGCTAAATAATCCCGTAAAATAAGTTCCTTATCGGTGAATTTAGAATAGGTATCATGTTCCATAATCTTTTTTTAAAAGAAAGAATACCACATCGTGGTTTGCTGGTCAATACGTATTTTTTGCGGTATAATCATTTAGGAAAGAACAATGAAGGTAAAAAATATAATTCTTGTGATTTTTGATTCATTGAGAAAGGATTGTGTCGGAGTTTATGGGTCTCCCCCCTGGGGGAAGGTTTTTACGCCGCATTTTGATGTTTTTGCAAAGGAATCACTCGTAATGACTAAAGCATTCCCTGAATCCCTGCCAACATTACCGGCACGCCGTGCTATTTACACCGGCCAGAGAGTGTATCCATTTTGTAAAGGAGATTTCCGCTTGAAAGGTGATTTTGTTGGAGCGCCTGGCTGGGGCCCAATTCCTGAAGAGGAGCCAACACTCGCAGAAATGCTAAGTGAATCTGGATATCGCACAGGACTCATTGCAGACGTGTACCATATGTTTAAACCATCAAAGAATTTCTGGCGTGGTTTTCATCAGTGGACATTTCTTCGCGGACAAGAAAAGGATCCGGCGCGTTCAGGTCCACGGCTTACGCAAAAAGAAGTTGATTATTGGCTTCCCAAAGAAATGCAGAATAGACAGACTACTGATTTTATCCAGCAATGCATAATGAACATTCATGACAGGACCAAAGAAGAGGACTATTTTTCCCCGCGCGTGTTAAAAGAATCTGCATTGTGGCTTGAGCAAAACCAGGATGCAGAAAAACTATTTCTTGTTGTGGAATCTTTTGACCCGCATGAGCCCTGGCTTGTTCCTCAACACTACCGTAAAATGTATTTAGATGCAGATGGTCAGGAGCAGGTGAAATCCGGATATGAAGATACATTAAAAATGGACAAAAAACTTCTTATTCGGACGCAGATAAACTACAGCGCTGAAGTTACAATGTGCGACAGGTGGTTTGGATATTTTATGGAAACCTTGAGGGTTCTTGGAATGCTTGAGAATACAATGATAATATTTACTTCAGATCATGGCCATTCAATTGGAGATAGAGATTTTCTTGGAAAACGTGGATATCCTTCAATGCCTGAAGTGTTTGAAATTCCACTGATGATTCGTTTTCCGGAAGCAGAATATGCCGCAAAGAAAAGCGATATGTTTGTAATGCATACGGACATTACTGCTGTAATACTTGAAGCCGCGGGTGTGAAACCGTTTATTGAACTAGATGGAAAATCATTTATTGAAGATGCAATAAAAGGAAAGTCCGGACATCATCGCAACCATGTGACTGTTGCTTGGGGTTCTGCAGTAACAGTCGTTAATGACGAATGGTGGTTTAATTGTAAGGTTGATGGTTCGGGAATTCTGCTCTATGATCTCGAAAAAGAGTGCCCATTTTCAAAGAATGTTGCAGACGACCATCCTGATGTAGCAAATAAACTTTTTGCTCTGGCAAAAAAAGATGCGGGTGGAAATTTTCCTGAATGGCTAATTGAACTTGCCAGGAAACAAAAAGATGCACCCGGGTGCAGTGACCTCGCTGCCCGAGATGAAAAATAGTCACACACCCATTTTCATACCCCTCTCTTTAAGAGCAATTTCCGGTAGTCTTCGGCTTCCAGATTTTCGATTCCGATCACTTCTTTCGGAGTCAGGTAACGTACCTTTTTCCCGGTTGAGAGTATTGCCATCAGAAAGCGAGCCGCGTCTTCCAAAAGAAGGCTTCGGAAATATGCATATTTCAAATTGGCTCCAAGCGCCACCGCACCGTGGTTTTTTAGAAGAACCACATCGTACCCTTTTTTTATAACATTGGTGACCGCTTTTCTTATTTTTTCTCCGGCAGGAATTACGTATTCCACCGCCGGGACTTCTCGTCCTATTAAAGCCACAAAATCCGGGAATAACCCTTTGAATTCGATACCCGCGGTAGCCATAGCAGTAGCCAGCACCGGATGGGTATGGATTACCGCACCGATATCTTTCCGTACCAGATAACAGCCTAAATGCATGGATACTTCGCAGGTGGGCCGTAGTCCCGCTTTTCCCTTGCCAATCTGTTTGCCGGTCTTCAAATCAATCGCGAACCAGTCATCCGGCCCGATTTCGTTAAGGCTAAACCCGCTTGGTGACAGATAAATGGTATCGCCATCCCGGGCGCTGATGTTTCCGCCCGGTCCGGTCGTAAGCCCCTTCTCCACTAATAGATTTCCGTACCGGCTCAACTCCTTTTTAATATCTGACATATCCTGCTCCTATGATTTTTGTCGTTCCTGCATGTGTTAAGCAGGAACCCAGCCTGTCCCTGTATGTAGTAAACAGGGATGGATTCCCACTTACTGCATGTGGGAATGACACCTTCGGTGTCATCTGGGGGTGGCCTCGGGAAGTCCGCCGTCAACCGGAATGGTGGCGCCGGTAGTCGGCGTCTGGCGTGAGGCGAAAAAAAGAACCGCATTAGCCACATCGTCAGCGGTGATTGTTGCTTTCAAAAGGTTCCGGCTGCGGTAATATTCTTCCAGCCCCTTTTCGTTCAGACCACGGGCTTTCATCCGGTCCGGACCAATTGTCTGCCAGAGACCGGATTTCCGGACACCGTCAGCAAAGACCGCATCCGGTGCCACCATATTTACCCGGACACCAATCTTTGCCAATTCCAGGCTGGCAATCCGGGCTAACTGGTGGGCAGCGGCTTTGGTCGCACTATAGGCGCCAAAACCGGCTCCGGGTGCAAAGACATTTTTGCTTGAAATCAGGATGATGTCACCGCCGGTCCTCTGGTTTTCAAATTGTTTTGCCATTTCCCGGATAACCAGCAGCGTTCCCTCGACATTAATCCTTTCCAGCCTCTGAAATTCCGCTAAATCCATATCCTTCAATTCCGAGACCAGAGCGACACCCGCATTAATCACGGTGATATCTATACCTTTCCAGGTACTGACTATATCTTTTATTCCCCGGATTACCGAATCCGGTCTGGTAACGTCAAGTACCACGCCGATGATTTTTTCTCCATATTCTGATTTCAACTCTTCAGACAGACCATTTAAATTTGGACCGGCTAAATCAGTTGCCGCTACCCGGCAATTTGCGTTCAAAAGACCACGGCAGATGCCGGAACCGATGGCACCGGCCGCGCCGGTTACCAGAGCCACCCTCCCCTTCAGGTCATACGTACAGGTTGGTTCTTTGTTATCCATTTGTTTAGATTCTTCGCTCCCGCTCAGAATGACATTGTAACGCAGGCTGAAGTCTGCAGATACTTATTCCTTTTTCAGTTTTTCCTTTTTGGTGAGATAAAATCCATAAGCCTCTTCCGGTTTCAGGCCTTCGTGGACAACCTTTCTGACCGCCTGAATCATCGCGACCGGAGATTCTGCCTGGAAAATGTTTCTTCCCATATCCACACCGGCTGCGCCTTCCTGAATGGCACGGTAAGCCATTTTCAGGGCGTCCAATTCCGGTAATTTCTTCCCGCCGGCCATGACAATGGGCACCGGACAGGACGCGGTGACGGTTTCAAAGTCTTCCGGTACATAATAGGTTTTTACGTAGGTGGCGCCCAATTCCGCGCAAATCCGGCAGGCCAGGCGCAGATATCGGACGTCCCGGACCAGATTCTTTCCGACCGCCGTAACACCTAATGTGGCGATTCCGTACCGGTTTCCTCTGTCCACTAACCGGGTCATGTTATGGACCGACTTGGTTTCATATTCGCCGCCGATAAATACCTGGACCGCCAGCGCCGAGGCGTTGAGCCGGATCGCATCTTCAATATCCAGCGCAATTTCCTCGTTGGAAAGTTCCTTCAAGACACTGGGACCACCGCTTGCCCGCAACACGATTCCTCCGGTATACGTCGGGGGGATGACGGAACGGAGGATTCCCCGGGTGAGCATTAAAGTGTCCGTATAGGGCAACAGGGGAAGGATGGTAACGTCAACCCTTTCCAGACCGGTGGTCGGACCCTGGAAATACCCGTGGTCAATCGCCAGCATAACCGTCTTTCCGCTCTTTGGGTCAAAGATACCGGAGAGCCGGTTCTGCATTCCCCAATCCAGGGAATTTGACCCTTTCAGAAAGAAAGTCTTTGGATTTACCGGAACATCAAGATAAAAATTCTTTTCCTCCTTAACGTCTGCCTCTGGCATAGTTCCTCCTTTTTATTATGTCACCAATAACCGTAGGGGCTTGATTTATCAAGCCCGCGGGTCGGATAAATCCGACCCCTACATCAAAAGATTCAATTCGTTTGTTTTAGTATGAATTTAAAAAATCGACGTGGTCCGATTTTAACCAGATAAACATCCGACTTTTGTATAGGTTCCTCCAATCTGGAAATTCTGACACCGTTTATCTGTATCCCGCCTCCCTTTATCAAACGTTTCATTTCACTTTTAGAGAGAGGTTCTGTTTCCGTCAGGAGTTCAATAATTTTAGCCGCGGTTCCGGGATGAGATAAAAACGTTATCGGTGGGTGAGTTAAAGAATCATCCAAAGGTTGAGAACGCTGGCTGAATATGCGGCTGAACTCTGTACGGGCTGAATCCGCGGATTCTTTGCCGTGGTAAAAAGCAATAACCTCCCAGGCAAGCCTTTCTTTTGCCTCTTTGGGATGACCGGCCAGAAGGTTTTTTATCTCTTCTTCCGGAAGCTCGGTCAGACACCGGAAGTAGTGTTCCATAATACTGTCCGGGAGGGACATTATTTTACCGAACATATCGTTGGCGGAAGCGGTAATTGGAATATAGTTTCCAAAACTTTTACTCATCTTGCGAACCCCATCGGTTCCTTCTAAAATGGGCATAGTAATGACTACCTGTTTTTCCATTCCAAAGGTCTCTTGAACAGTTCGTCCCGCCAGCAGGTTGAATTTCTGTTCGGTGGCACCGACCTCAACGTCACTCTTTAGAGCAACCGAGTCATAACCCTGCATCAAAGGATAGAGGAATTCCTGAAGGGACGGAGAGAGACCTTCCCGGTAACGCTGACGGAAATCTCTCCGTTCTAACATCTGAGCAGCCGTAAAGGAAGAGGTTAATTTTATTACCTCGCCAAGGTTCATCTTCGCCAACCAGGTGGAATTGAAGACAAACTCGGTCTTTTTTAAATCCAGGATTTTGCCCGCCTGTTCCTGATAGGTCTGTAGATTCTCTTCTATTTCTTTCTGGGAGAGCAAAGGTCTGGTTTCGGTTCGTCCGGTGGGGTCACCGATTAGAGCGGTGAAGTCGCCCACCAAGAAGATGATATGGTGACCTAAGTTCTGAAAATCCCGCATCTTCCGTATCGGCACCGAATGACCTAAATGTAATTCCGGAGCGGTGGGGTCAATTCCGTATTTGATACGTAACGGTCTCTTTTCCGCAAGACTGCGTTCTATCTTCCTGGCAAGTTCTTCTTCCGGTATGATTTCAACAACTCCCCGGCGGATTACCCTCAATTGTTTTTCAATCTCGTTCTTCATTTTGTTCCAAGTGAGGGCATCTGGTTTGCAAAAGTTGCGAAGAGCCAGAAACAAAACAAGCAGTACGAGGAAATGAGTAGCCGGGGCTTACCTGTAGTGTAAGGTAAGAACACGGCGAGGCTTGTTTCCGAGTTGCGTAGTTTTGTCTGGAACGTAGCTTCGTTTTGCAAACCAGATACCCGAACACCTATATTATATCCCGGAGAGCCTTTTTTCTTCAAGTTTCTTTTGAAATTCCTTTTGAAAGGAAACCAGGGTTCCTTCCTTTATCGCCTGCCTGATATTAACCATCAGGTTCTGGATGAAGTAGAGGTTGTGATAGGTGATAAGGTAGAGAACGGTTAGTTCTTTGGTGTTATAAAGATGGCGCAGATAAGCGCGGCTGTATTTTTGGCAGACAAAACAAGAACAATTGGCATCAAGTGGAGTGAAGTCATTTTTATAGACGCTGTCCCGAACAATAACTTTTCCTTGGGAAGTCAGCGCTGAGCCGTTGCGGGCAATGTGGGTGGGCAGGGCACAATCAAAAATATCAACACCGGCGCTGACCGCAGAGAGAATTTCCAGGGGTGTACCGATTCCCATCAGGTAGCGCGGTTTTTCTTCCGGGAGAAGAGTCGTAGTGTAGGCAATAAATTTGTTCATTTCCTCCTTGGGTTCCCCTAAACAGAAACCGCCCAGACTATAACCGGGAAAGTCAAGGTTAGTGATTTCTTCTACCGAACGCTGTCTGAGGTCTTCATAGGTAGCACCCTGGATGATTCCGAAGAGAACCTGGTTTTCTTTGGAATGGCTTGCTTTTGACCGTTTTGCCCAGGCGGTCGTTCTTTTTAACGCTTCTTCTGCTGTTTCATGGGAAGCCGGAAAAGATACCGGCTGGTCTAAAGGCATAATGATATCAGCGCCTAATTCTTCCTGAATCTTAATTGCCTCTTCCGGAGTAATCCTGTGCCAGCCGCCGTCATAAACAGAACGGAAGACCGCACCCTCCTCCTCCACTTTGGTATCCTCTAAACTGAAAATTTGAAATCCTCCGCTGTCGGTGAGAATCGGTCTTTGCCAATTCATAAATCTGTGCAATCCGCCGGATGCCTTGATTATCTCGGTTCCGGGTCGCAAAAAGAGGTGGTAGGCATTCGCCAGAACCATTTCAAAGCCTAATTCCTCCAAATTTTCTGACGATAAACACCGGACACTGCCCCGGGTGGCAACCGGCAGAAATATTGGCGTGGTAACCTCGCCGTGAGGTGTAGTTAGCGTACCTATCCGGGCAGAAGTGCTTCTGTCCTTTGTTAAGATTTGAAAGTCCATATACAAATGTCATTCTGAGCGAAGCGAAGAATCCCGTAGTTTAAAGAGAGATTCTTCGGTTTCTTACGCCCCTTACCAAGGGTAAGGGGACCCGTCCTCAGAATGACAATAATTGGTTACAGGATTAACATGGCGTCACCGTAACTGCCGAACCGGAACCCTTCCTTTAGTGCGTAGTCATAAGCCTTCAGAAGTAATTCCTTGCCGGCAAAGGCTGCGGTTAAGAGCAAGGTCGTGGTTCGCGGTAAATGGAAGTTAGTGATAAGAGTATCTATCATCTGGAAATGGTACCCCGGATAAATGAAGATATTTACTGAGCCGGTGCCTGAAGATAAACAACCCTTAAGGTAATTCCCTTCCAGAGTGCGCACGGTGGTAGTCCCAACCGCCACAATTTTTTTGCCTTCCTTTCGGCCGGTATTAATAATCCGGGCGGATTCCTCTGGAATTTCGTAGAACTCAGCCTCCATCCGGTGCTGGGTAACCTCGGCAACGCGCACCGTCTGGAATGTTCCCCAGCCGGTGTGCAGCGTAAGGCAGGTCTGCTCAGTCCCTTTGCCCTTCAGGACGGAAAGAAGTTCCGGCGTAAAGTGTAAGCCTGCGGTAGGTGCAGCCACCGCGCCTTCTTTTTTGCCGTAAACCGTCTGATAATACTCCCGGTCTTCCGGACCGGCCGGGTGTTTTATGTAAGGAGGTAAAGGAATTTCGCCAAAACGGTTCAATAGTTCCTTGATCGGAAGACCTTGAAAGGAGACCAGGTATTTCCCCGAAAAAAGTTTCTGCTCAATTTTTACTTCCCCCATTTCTCCTAACTTGAAAGTAAGTCCTTCTTTTACCCGGCCCCGGACCAAAGCCTCTACTCTCCCCTCTCCTGATTCCCGCAAGACCAGAATTTCTACTTTTCCCCCGCTTTCTTTCTTACGTAGACTTATCCGGGCCGGAATTACCCGGGTGTCATTAAGAACCAGAAGGTCATCCTCGGAAAGTATCTCCGGTAATTCCCTGAAGATGGTGTTTCTTATAGAACCGGTCTGGCGGTCCAGAACCAAAAGCCTTGCCTGGTCCCTTTGCACGGCGGGTTTTTGGGCGATAGCGCTTTCCGGCAAGGAATAATCAAATTCTTCAATATTCATTATAAATGAAAACTACGGAGATTTTTTAAATATAGTTATCGTGGGGTTAAGGTAAATCAGGTCTTCTATAGCACCATTCTGGTTAAACCTGATACCCAGGAAAGAAAGCGGCTGGGGAAAAGAGATGAGCGGCTGATATATTTTCGCGGTTTGAAATTCTTTCCAGAAGCGGGAGCGTTCCGGGGGCATCTGGTCCGGCACCGGCGGAATCTCCGCCTGAAAAGAAGAGAGAATAAAATAATCAGGCCGGAGTCTTTCGGCATTTTTAATATCGTAACCGGTTACTATCAGATGGTATCGTTCTTCGTTCAGGGGTGCCATCTGGAACTGCCAGGGCACCTCGGTTACACCCAGGTCTGTCCCGGCGGGCAGATTTTCTTTAATCCATCTTCCGGCTAAAGTTCTGGTGTTCTCTTTCCGAAAAAGGGAAAGATAAGCCATTCCATAAAAAAAAGTTGTCACCATGACAAAAGTGATGACCGCCTTTTTTAAGATATTTATAAGAACTATTCTGGAAGGGATTGTCCAGAATCCCACACTGAGAATAATAAGGGCCGGAACTACCGGTAGGATATACCGGGCAAAACAGGAGCCAAACAAGGAAATAAAAAGATAGAAAAATATAATCCACACTGCCATAATAACCGTCGACACGCGATTCCTATTCACAAAAAAACACATGATGGTTCCGACAATTGCAAAGGCAAGCAGTGGCCAGCCCAATCCAAACTGCAGGTATTTAAGATAAGATAGACCACTGAATGCTATTCCGGTATGCTGACGGAGTTCCACGAGTGATTCCGGGAAGGCTAATAAGAAATACGGGTTGGTGACAAAGAAAGCGAATAGGAAACCGGCAAATGATGTGATAA
>JAZDPL010000049.1:0-11225 GCA_043797665.1 Candidatus Omnitrophota bacterium | reverse complement strand
CCGTCATTGGCTGCCACCGGCGGCTCTATCCAGGAGCCGCCCGCCGACGTCTTGTAGTCTATCCGGACGTTCGTTACGCTTCCGGTCGCACTCCACTGTATCTTCCGGGTCGTGTCCCCGACGTTCCAGACTTCATTGGCTATCGGTGAGGTTATACTATCTATCTTCCCTAAAATCTTAAATGCATTGCTCGTTATCCACTCTACCGTGGTCGGGCTGTTCTTCACCCGCACCCGCACCTTTACTCCCGCTCCTATCTTGTTCGGGATCTCCCAGTTGGCTGTCCCCTGCACCCCGGTAGCCGTGTTCGCCTTCTCACCGTCCGGAGAAACCGCCGTGTCAAAGTTCACACCGTCGGTCGCATAGTGGAACTCTACGTTCGGATACGCACTCCCTACGTACGTCCCGGTCGGCGTCCATTTAATCTGGTTGGTATCCCCTACGTACCAAGTAGTCACATCTGTGTCCGGCGAATCCAATTTAATCTTACCCTTAATCTCAAAACTGCTGGTGGATTCGTCTTTAATGTCAGTAAAGTCTAGGGCCTGGATTCTAACCCGGTAATTGGCGCCGCAGACCAGAGTACCGGCCGGAGTCCAGGGATATTTCCCGCCGTCGTAGTCCGGGTTCACACCGCCGGCCGGTGTAATCGTATTTCCATCCGGATAGGTTGTACCACCATCGGTAGAATACTTCAACTCAACTTTACCCATGCTGAGAGCACTTGGGACATCCCAGGTAATGTTCCCAGGTGTCCCTACTTCCCATGCTCCACCGTTAGGATAGGTAAGGTTGATGGTACCCCGAATCTTGGAATTGGCATTAGATGTATCAGAAACGCTTGCGTCACCTAGCGCAAATACTACCACGCGGATGTTATCGCCGACTTTATCCGGGATAGGAGTCCAGGTACAACTGGTGCCGGACTCAGCAGTTTTGATAACCTGATCGCCGGGGAATGTCGAACCTCCGTCAAGGGAGTACCTCACTTCCACGTCACCAATATCGCCGTTCTTTGTCCAGTTGACCGGTGTACTTCCGCCGACATAGAAGGTTTCATAGCCATTTGGCGTATCTACGTGGACACCACCCTTAATCGCAAAAGGCAAAGGAGGGGTGTCGGTGGTAGTGCTACTATATACACCAGAAGCGTCGCTCATCAGGTAGACTTTGACATAGACGGTACTATCAATCTCGTTAGGAACAGGAGACCAGGGAACGGTCTTATTACCGGCCGGAATATTGGTGGCGATGGGAGTAGCAACCCAGCCCGTACCATCGTGGGAGTACTTAACCTCAACGTTTCCGAGGGAACCGGTGTAGTCCCATTTAATATTCTCGGTGGAACCGACCAGGAATGACTCTCCACCGACCGGATAGGTAATGAAAAGACTCCCTTTAATCTTAAAGTTGTTATCCGATACGTCAAAAACCGTATCCGGCTTGGTGGCATCCGATACCCTTACCCGGCAGGTGTTGGAGATATTATCCGGGATAGACCACTCGTAGGCAATATCCGCGGGCCAGGAGGTTGTAATCGGCGGATCGACCCAACTGGTACCGCCATTTATGGAATATTGAATTTTAACGTTGGCAATACCGGCGGCTGGCTGGACTATCCAGGTAATATTTTTAGCCTCCAAAACCCGCCATAATTCGGTCCCATCATCGGGACTGGTGACTTTAACCGAAGCAAGGATGGTAAAATTAGCCGGCGAAACAGACTCTACGGTGGTATCACTAACCAATGATATCTTTACCCGGCAGGTAGTCGCCGGGTCAGCCGGAACGGTCCACTGAAAGATATCCGAGTCACCATTGGTCCCGGCGCAGGCAATGGCATTCCAACTTCCCGCCACACCGCTCTGCGTAGAATAGTATAGATTCACCTGACCCAAATTCGTACCACCGTGGGTCCAGGTAATATTGCTTGTCTTTTGAGTAAGCAAGGTTTCACTGCCAACAGGCGCGGTCAGGATCAACTTGGCTTTTATCGGGAAGTCTGCGTTCGAGGTATCACAAACATCACTTTCATCTCCAACCAGGTTTTCCCTTATCCGGTAGGTTGTACCGGGAACCATATTATTAGGTATATTCCAACTATACTGTAGGTTATCGGCGTACTTTGTGGTTCCGGAATCTATTTCACTATAACTGGTGCCGGAATTAGCAGAATAATAAAGTTTTACCTCTTTCCTTGATGGGGTGGTCAGGTTACCGGTCTTTGACCAGGTAATCGTATTCGCCTGGTTGGGATAGAAGATGTCTGAGGGACCGTTGGGGGCAAGGATATTCAGAGAGCCCATAATCTTGAACGCGGCGTTGGAGACATCGTAAGTCCAGGTATCAGTCAAGGTAGTATCAGTAATTTTTATCTTACAGTTAGAACTTATCGGGTTTTCGCCGCTAACTGCCTCCGGAATGTTCCAGTGATAGATACCAGAGTCAGCCCGGATATCAGAGATGATATTCCGGTTGTAATCATTGCCCCCACCGTTGGTATCCAAGTCAATTCTCACCTTGTGGTTATAGACGGAAACAGAATCAGCGTACTTCCAGGTAATATCATAGGTAGTGCCGACAACCCATTTTTCATTGCCGTTAGGCGTCTTTAAGGTTAAAGGCGCAAATTGGGTAATAAAGTAGTCGACATCACAGGCAATCTCACCTATACCCCGGGTTAAATTAAGGTTTGTGGCTGTGGTCAACTTTGCCATTACAGAAATATCCTCAATATAATCAGTACCGGTTGTTAAGCCGCCGGAAACACTGGTGTAAGGAAAACTGCGCATCGTATCAACAGAGATTGAATCCGGCAGGGGAGTAATATTTACAGAAAGGGTTGCGGAAGCGATATTGCTCGTGTTCTTCTTGACAACAGTACCGGGGTCGGAAAACTCAATCAGAGAGAAATTAATATCTACATTGTCACCTGCGCCGGTGCTTCCCAGCAGGCGCCGGAAGAGTAACTCGGTGGTGCTGTTTATTGTTCCCCGGGTCAGCGAATGGGCTTCAATACCATTAATCCCGATGCCCGGCGAATAGTCAAACAGGAGTAACGCCTTACTTATATCGCTGATGGCGTACCGGTCTGCCGGGTCAGAAAAGTTTGTGGTCAGGTTAAAAGTAGCCGAGGTAGCGGCGGTATTAGGTATCGTAACAGAACCGACCCTTACCTTGGCATCGGTCTCCAGAACCACTACCTGCCAGGCGATATTGATACCCTGGGTGATACCGGCGTCCGAGGAACTTCGGTTACGGGTGATGGTGAGATAGGAACCATTGGCATCAGTAGAGAGGCTGGACTTACATAAGAGAACTTCAGTATCTTTGTTGGTAGCAATGGGGCCTCTGGTATAGATAATAGGAAAGGCTTTATGGGTAATATCAGCAATCGGACCGGTAAAATTAATAGTTTTGGTGTAGGCAGCCTTAGCCAGCGAGGAAAATCCCCGGTAAACAGTAACACCATCAGAGAATTCTACTACGTGGATAGTAGCACCGGCAACACCAGTGCTTTTACCAGGAACGTCACGCAGAATCGCGACGGTCCGGGTATCTTCAAAATAGGGCGTAAAAAAGAAATTTCCGTCACCGGCGGCGTCTGTGCCTCCCTTGGAACTTAGGATAACCATTGCTTTGGAGAGGTCTGTCACGGCCACGCCACCCAAATCGTCAATTAAATCTATGGTCTGCGACAGGTCATCAACGGTAAAGTCGGCTGAGGTACCCCTCTGGATACGTTTAATCTGCACCGCAGAAGCCTGGGAGGGGATAAAAAGAGAACATAGGAAGGCAAATAAGAATGCGATTACCACGGCCATTGGTCTGGATTCCCGCTTACTATCCGCGGGAATGACAGGGGTTAAGCGAGATCGCCGCGCCCTTCGGGCCCCTATCCTGATGATAGAGAACCCGTGCAATGGCCAGTTTACCTTACGCCAGTCAGGCTTCATTGTTTTCGGGTCGGATGAATCCGACCCCTACTTAGAGCTAAATCAAGGTTGTCTCTGGCTTCAAGAAGACCAGGGTTAATCTTTAGTGCCTGCCGGTACTGAGCAATTGCCTCCTGGGTTCTGCCTTGAAAAGAAAATATATTGCCCAAAGAGTAATAGGCCAGGCTGAATTCCGGGTCTATCTTAAGAACTTTCTGGTAATATTCTATGGCCTCAGGGAATTTTCCCTGGTTAGCCAACACACTACCCGCATTAAACCAACCCTGGCTATAGTCAGGGTCGAGATAAACGGATTTTTTATAATATTCCATCGCCTTATTGAAATTATCATGGGAAGCAAATTCGTCTCCTCTCTCTGCCAACCTTTTACAAAGGGTATTTAATACCTTTGCCTTAATCACCGGCTTCAGAAGATTCTCTACCGGAACGTAGTCATCGGTGAGGATGGTACCCCGGGAACGTTCCTTCAAGTATCTTATCTGGGCTTCATCCAGAAGGGAAGAGCGGGCAATCTCGGTGGATGAAAATTCAGGGATATTCAGCGGCCGACTGGAAGATACGATTACAAAGGTATTCCGTGTATCCGGTCTGTCGTTTAATCTTCCCGCGGAGAAAACATAAACGTAAGGAAAGGTTTTTTGCAGGGTGTTCAGAACCGCACCCAGAAACTGTCCGGAGTGGAAAACGTCCACCATATGGAACATATAAATTCCTTCCGGAGAAAGAATCTGGCGCACTTTTTCGTTAAATTCATAGGTAGTAAGTTGAAAAGGAACCGCAACGTCATTGAAGGTGTCAGCATAAATAAAGTCAAATTTCACGTCTTCTCCCTGGGGTCTCTTCTTCAGGAGGTTATCCACGTAGTTTCTGGCGTCCAGATGGTGAATCTGGAAGGAATTTCTCTCCGGCAGGCTAAAGAACTGAATGGCGGTCCGGGTAACCGCCGGGTCGATTTCCACCACTTCAATATGGCTACCGGGATAAAACCTCTCTAAGTATCTCGGAAAAACATAGGCACCGCCACCGATAACGAGAAAAGAGGGCGGTTTATCTTTATACCCCCCCACCCCACCCTCTCCTACGCAGGGGAGAGGGAATAAATGGCGGCTTAAAAACTCATATACCTTCAGGTAAGGATACTGGTTAGGGTGTTGGATGTCAGCCGGGTCGCTTATAGAAACTTTATTGTGCACAAGATCATCCAGTATGAGATATCTAATATCGGAAACGTCCTTCTCTTCTTCCACCCTTATACAGGAATATTGACTATCTTTGCAATAAACGACTCTAATCCAGGGTTCTCTTACTTCTCTTAAAAAAAGCCGGCCGCCGACTGTCTTGGCCCAGGCTGGAGAACCACAACTGATAAAGATGAGCGGTATCAATAATGCTATCCACATATAAGACAAAAGAGCCTTTTTTGTGTAGAGACCATAGAGAATGCTCACCATAGCCAGAACTGCCGCGACGGTCCAGATTATGGCGATTGTTCCCAGCAAGGGAACGAGAAGAAATCCGGTCAGAAAAGTACCCATAATACTGCCGAACGCTCCCCAGGCATATATGTCCCCTAAGGTCCGTCCGGTTCTAAATCCCTGGTCTAAGGCGAATTTTGCCACTACCGGGCCAATCGCTCCCAGAATGGTAGAAGGTAAAAGGAAGATTACTGCCACATGTATCATTATCCTTACCGACCAGGGAAGAAATAACAATATAAGGTGATTACCCATCACATAGTTCAAAACAGGTGCGGTAGCACAGGATAGGGAAGAAAAAAGAAAGAGCGTAAAAAGAACCTTTGCCGGCGGAAAGCGGTCAGCGACCCGGCCGCCGAAGTAACTGCCCAGAGTAAGTCCAGCCAGAACCACACCAATCACCGAGGTCCAGGTATAGAGAGAAACACCCAGATAACGGGCAATAAGCCTGGTTGCGGAAATCTCCAGAACCATAATGCAAAAACTGGCGATAAAAACCGTGGCACAGGGGATACCTAAACGGATAACATGCCGGTCAGGTTCTGGAGTTCCAACTTCTCTTTTTCCAAAAGTTTTCTTACTCATTTTTCTCCGCGGGTCGGATAAATCCGACCCCTACATCTCAAGGTTGCGCAGGCTGAAGCCTGCGACTACCTCTCCTATTCACTCCCGGTATAGATAGCGCTGCTGGGTGCTTTACCCTCAAGCCTTACCAGGGTTGCTTCCCTTTTAACACTTTCTTTTACCTCTTCCTTATCGTTAACATTTTCCACCGAAGAGGTTTTTTCTTCTTCGTAAATTACGGAAACTTTATCTCCAATACCCAATTCTTTTAAACTCTTTATGAACTGGAACTGCGCATCTTTCTTAAGGGGCAGAGCCATCTCATATTCCACCCCTTTTGCGGTATCAACCTGATAGGTAATGGCGATAAAATTGGGACCAAGACCGCTGACCTCACCGGTGAGCGTTTTCCGGGTTACGTCTTTCTTTTCTGTCCCTTTTTCCTCTGCGGCAAACATTATACCGCAAAAGAGAAAAGTCAGCAACGTCAAAAGGATAATTTTGGTTTTCATATTCCCTCCCTTAGCCCATTAAATTTTTTGACTCGGTCAACTTTTTTTTAATTGAGATGAAAGAGAATATTTTCTCCCCAGGGCCGCCGATGTTCTCTGACAATACCCCTTTTATCGTACTCCCATCGTAGATTCCGTACCAGTTTACGGTCTGTCCATCAGGGTTTGTCTGAATACTCTCCCAGACCATCAGGCCATTTTTCTTAAAACTTATGGAATATTTAGTGGGCGAAAACCCTTTTTCCATTAAATTCTTAGAGATAACCTTCTTCTCGTGGAAGATTATTTCATCCTTAATTGCTTCAGTATCTGAAGAAGATTTAAGAGTAACTAACCATTTTGAACCATCTAAATAGTCCGGAACCTGGGCCAACTGAAGGTTCTTTTCTGCCAGTTCCAACTCTTTCTGAAGTAAATCAATCTGAGTTCGGGCAAGGTTCATTCTTTTTTCCGATTGGTACCAGGGGTAAATAAAAGCAAATAAAAGAATAAGGCTGGTTACACCAAAAACAAATCTTTTAGGAAGATTCGCTGTTTTATTCTCTGGATTCCTGCCCATCTGCCCTTTCCCATCCGAGGACGCGAGGACTCCATCATCAAGATGGAGGGACCCCAATGTCAGATTGGGGAAAGGGGCCCGTATTCCCTCGTGTCTCCTCTCTGTCATTCCCGCGGATAGTAAGCGGGAATCCAGAAATGCCGTCTGCCCCTCTTCCGTTCTACTCTTTCCGGAAGATTCAATCTTTTCCCGAATCGTTCTGATAAACTCTCGGGAGCCGATGATTCGCTTTTTGTTCAAAAGAAGCCCTAACCTTTCGGCTTCTTCAGTAACCTTCTTCAAATGTTCAGGGTAGGCTTCATCCGGAGCCAAATAATTCATAACTTCTCTCATCTCCTCCGGAATAGGAATAGAACCTTGTTGCCCAAGATAAATAGGATAACTACTATAGAGAGATTCTTCCCCTTCCCTTCGTTCAGGGTCAGAATGACAATTGGCGCATAAAGAATGGATATAGTCTACGGTTTTCAGGAGGTAAGACCTTTCCAGAATCTTGCTTTCGTACCTTCCTTTAAAAAGGTGGGGGGTCTCGCCATACCGGCTATTATAGTATTTAGTATAAGAATTATTGATGGTATGCATAACATGGGAAAGGGAAGCTTGGGGTTTTAATTCCAAAAGGAGGGTAATCTGGTCCGGCTGGAGAAAAAAAGCAAAAAGTTTAAATTTGGATTGATTGTTTCTTAAAAGAGTAAGGTAAGTTCTGTAGTCCTCGGGATTCCCAAAGAGCCGGTTGTCCGGCATCGCTGAAGAAGTAATGTAGTATAAGACACCTTCTAAACTGGCTCGCGGTAAGCGTGGCATCTTTTTCTCCTTCTTAATTATTTTTTTGTTTGTATTCTGTTATACCGCAAACCCCAGGAACTTGTCAAGGGTGCCTGGCACCTTTTTATTGTTTGTCATTCTGTACTTGATACGGAATTCAATGGATTCCCGCTTACGGCACGCGGGAATGACACGTTACGGAAATGGTGCCTGGCACTTTACGGCAAGGTATCTTTGGCTAATAGGTGGGGACTTCTTCTTTTCAGGAACTTTGTCACTCGCTCGGCTTAGATTCGGTACTGGTTTCGCTTCCAACGTAAATACTGCTCTTGGCTGGCTTACTATTAAATTTAATTGCCTTGCCTTTTCGGTTTATCTCTTTTCTCTCTTCTTCCTTTACCGCTCCTTTTTCGTCCGTAACTTTTTCCTGGTGAGTGGTAGTCTCTTCTTCATATTGGATGGTAACTTTATCGCCAATCTCTAAGTCTTTTAAATTATCAACGGATTGGAACTGGGCATTTTCGTCAAGAGGCAAAGCCATTTCGTACTCAATACCCTTCTCCTCGTCTTTGGCGTAGACGATGGCGAGAAAGTTCGGTCCGACACCGCCTACCTCACCGGTTAGAGACTTAACAGATTTTTCTACCTTTTCTTCTTTCTTTGCCTCCCCGGCTGAAATCTGGCTGGTCCAAACAAGAGAAACGGCTAATAGAATAAAAAACAGACTGGTAATTGACCTCACCCAATATTGCGCAAATCCTTTTCGCTCCATCGTCTACCTCCGCTTACTATCTCATCTGCCTTTTTTGAGATACTTTTTCAAATACTGCTCTGCCTTTTCCAGAAATTCCTCGGCTTCTTTAATAGAAAAAAATATTCCATCTTTTCCTGTTCTCTTTCTCTCTTTCCAAATATTCTATAAATAAATCAACTTCATCCTTTAATCTTTTCCATAGAGTATCTTGAATCTTAACCAAAAGGAATCTCAATTTGTCCCATTTAAGTTGCGTGCCATAGATATTTCGGAAAAGATGCCTAAAACCTAAATACTCTTTTAGTTCTTCCATTAATTCTAAAGATATAACTTGGGGTCTTTTACCCTTTGGTTCTGCCATATTCCTAAGAAGTTGTATATGCCAGTCTTCTCCCTCGGGTAAACCCTTGTTTAATCTATTGGTGATATTGCAAAATATCTTTTCTAAGCCTGTATAAAAATCATGGAGTATGGAACCAGCAGCCCGATTATAAAAAACTCTTTCTTTATCATCTGCTTTTCCTGTCTTTTCAATCAGGGGGGATATCTGAAGACAGATCTCATTTAAATTAGAGAGTTCCCGCCGAATATTTTCAATAAGATACTTAATAATTTCCCGGTCATTCATATAAAATCTTCACCCCTTTATTCTCTAAAATGGCCTGCCTTAAGTCTGGCTTACAAAAATCCAGATGAACAATATCTACAAGGACACCGTCAATATACCTGAATTCAGCCAATGCCTTTAAGTAGTCCTGGAAATCCATCCCCTCAACCGCTATATCTACATCTGAGCCCTTTAAAAATAGTCCTTCTGATAAAGAACCAAATAAATAGACTCTTTTCAGTCTATATTTTTCCGCAAGGAAGTTAGAAAAATCAGCGACATCTTTTAATAACTTTCCCACTTTTTCCTTATCTTTTGCTGTTTTCATTTTCCTTTTTTGAGATACTTTTTCAAATACTGTTCTGCCTTTTCCAGGAATTCCCCGGCTTTTTTAAGAGATTCTTCGGCGGATTCTTTATCAATGGCAGAAAATATTTCATAATCACCATTTTCCCGGTCATCTTTTAAGTTGGATAAAATACGAGCAAACCTTTTGTCAAACTTCCCTGTCTTTACAAAATATAACCCAAATAGATTTCTTATCCCTTGATGTGTGTCTGCTGACAATCCCTCGGAAAGAAGAAGGGCCTGGGTGGCATGAAATGCGCAATAGTATGCTCTGGAAACGCAGTCATCCCAATCATTTGCTTTTAGAAGATCAACGGCGCTTTTTAATTTTTCTCTTGCTCTTTCTAAATAGCCCTCAATTAAATACAAAGTCCCTTTATCCAATTCTTATCCCCTCTTTCAACACGCTCCGCATAAAAGGTGTCTCCATTCTACAAAGTCTGTTAAATTCCTTCTTTCTAAAAATCTTAAGGGAGATATCCCTTCCCGTTTCCAGAAGGGTATCTACCACTACATCATAGATCTTTTCTCGAAACTCTTTATTCTTATTTGTCTTTGAATTGCCCCTGACCACAATCAGTAAGTCGTAATCAGAATTCGGCTTTTCTGTTCCCTTTGCCCGGGAACCAAAGAGATAGATTCTTTCTATGCTCCTTCTCAAACCTGAATCTTTCACTCCCTTTAGGAATTTTTCCAGCACTGCGTCCATCTTTCTCTTGAAAATATACTGAGAGGTATTATACCTCAAGGTATAATGTCTGTCAAAGAATCGAATTGTCGCCTTAAGTGGTATAATGGAAGTAGTATGGGAAAGAAACGATTACAAAAGAAAAAAACGGGGAAAGAACAGTTACCTGATACGGGAATTTCCTTCCCCAATAACTTTGTAATCTTCCTGATACTCTTTGCTGTTTCTTTATTGGTCTACGGGAATTCACTGCACAGCCCTTTTATCTGGGATGACCCTTACCTGATTCTGGACAACCACTTTGTCCAGAGTTTCCGGTACTTACCGGAAATATTCAAACACCACCTCTATTACAGTACTGCGGGTAGCAGCAATTTCTACCGGCCGCTCCAGACTCTTTTCCTGACTTTTGATTACGCCTTGTGGAAAACCAACCCTTTCGGTTATCACCTTACCAGCCTTCTCTTCCACCTCCTTACCGCCTGGGCAATCTTCCTCATCATTGAACTCCTTTTCGGGAAAAGAACCCCGGCTTTCCTGGTTTCGCTCTTATTCCTGGTCCATCCGGTTAACAGCACGGTCGTTGACTACATCGCCTCCCGGGCAGATTCTCAGGCGGCCGCATTTGTCCTTCTCTCTTTTCTCTTCTTCTTTTACCATATCCTCCGAAGAAAAAACCTTACTTATTACCTTTCTTCTTTGCTCTTCTTTATCCTGGCGCTTTTCTCCAAGGAGATGGCGATAATTCTACCATTTCTTATACTGGCGGGGCTTTATTCAGTAAAAAGAGAAAGACTTTTTTATCTGAAGACCGTTCCGTTCTTTGTACTTGCAGCAATCTACAGTACCTTACGGCTGACCGTATTAAATTTTTCCAATCTTTACTCGGAGGGCGTTCCCAACCTGTACCTCCGGCTTTTAACCTTCAGCCATTCTTTTGTAAGATTGCTCGGCCTCATCTTCTTTCCCTTGCCCATTCATATTGAAAAGGGCATCC
>JAZDPL010000004.1:0-12811 GCA_043797665.1 Candidatus Omnitrophota bacterium | reverse complement strand
GGTTTTTGCGTTCTTACAAAGTTTTATTGTTTGTCTGAATTTGGAAAGAATCCTGTCATACACCTGTCATACCTTGGAGAAAAGGAAGTCGCTTTGGTTTCCGCCGGAACAGCGGAGACGCCGGATTGGCAATGGCTTCCGGACAATTACGGAGGGTTAGTCTAACGGTAAGGCAGCGGATTTGAAATCCGCCGGGTTCACGCCCATGGGGGTTCGAATCCCTCACCCTCCGCCTACGTTCACAAGGCGAGCTTCCGCCTGCGCACAAGGCTACGGCGGACACGTCGGCGGACAGGTCCGCTTTCTAAAAATTAATTTTACTGCCAGAAAACTTGACTTATGACTACAAAATGTATATAATTGACTACAAAATGTATATGGAGGTGGTTCGTGTTGGATAAACTTTTTTCTTCAAAGGCACGCGTGGAAATTTTAAAGTTATTTCTATTTAATCCGGATGGAAAGTTTTATCAAAGACAAATAGCCACTCTTACACATCAACCCATACGTGCTGTTCAGCGGGAGGTAAATAAACTTGAGGAAATTGGTCTCATTGAGAGATTCGGACAGGATAACCGCGTATATTACAACGTCAATAAAATCTGTCCCATATTTGAAGAATTAAAAAGGATTTTGTTTAAGAGTGCGGGGATAGCAGAATCTCTTAGAGAATACCTTCGCAAGTCGGATGATATTACCTTTGCCTTTATCTACGGTTCTTACGCAAAAGGGAAGGAGAGTTCTTTAAGTGATATTGATTTGTTGGTGGTTGGTAACATTAGTTCGCGTGCTCTCTCCAAGATTCTGGTTAAACCCAAAAGGGAATTGAGCCGTGAGATAAACTACGCAGTATTTGACGTGGAAGAGTTTAAGGAGAAGGTAGAACAAAAAGACCATTTTCTGAATACGGTAATGAAGGAAGAAAAGATATTTATTGTCGGGAGTGAAGATGAATTTAAGCGAATTATTAAATCAGGGTAATTTGACGCGCCATAAGACCTCAAAAGAAGAGATTGGAAATTTATTGCGGCTCATAAAGCGTGACATACAAGATGCTAAGGTAAAAAGCGTTTCCTCTGACAGAAGATTTGCTACTGCTTACAACGCGATTTTACAGTCAGCCATTATGGTTGTCTATTGCAGAGGGTATAAACCGAAAGGCGTAGGGCATCATTCCACTGTGTTTAAGGCAATACGGGAAATAATGGGTAAGGAACATTATGACCTGGTAGACTATTTTGATTCTTGCAGAACAAAACGGAATATAACGGATTACAGCCACATCGGTGGCATTTCAGAATCTGAGGTTGAGGAATTAATTGAAGAGGCAGGAAAATTTTTAGAGATAGTACATAATTGGCTTAAGGAAAATTTCCCACAATTGTTAGACGATTAGAATACCTGCGTACGCTCTATATAACGATGAATAAACAAGAAGCAAAGATAGGAATTGAGAAATTAGTTGAAAAGTACCAGCGAATTCTTGAAGCCGGGAAAGTTAAGTTCTATAACGAAGCCCAAACCAGGAACGAATTTATTGAGCCGCTTTTTGAATTCTTGGGTTGGGATATGCGGAACCTAACCACCGACAACGAAGTGACGACCGAAGAAAATGTTTCCGGCGGAAGAATTGATTTGGCTTTTCGTTTGAATAATATCCCGATAGTGTTTTTGGAAGCCAAAGCGATGAAAGTTGATTTAGACGAGTGGAAGTGGGCGGAACAGGCAATCAACTACAGTTGGAATAAGAGCGTAACCTGGGCCATTCTCACCGATTTTGAAAGTATTAAGATATTTAACGCTGAAATTCCGCCAAAAAGTTTATCACAAAATTTATTTATTGAAATAAAATACCACGAATTCATCTCAAGATTTGACCAGTTATGGCTTTTGTCAAAAGAAAGTTTTGAACAAAGATTTCTTGATAAAGAAGCGGAAAAATGGGGTAAACTCGTCCAAAGAAAACAAGTCAGCGAAAAACTTTTTGAGGACTTAATGTCCTGGCGGACAACACTTACCAGAGAATTCAAAAAGAAAAACGTTCTCACAAATGAGGAATTGGACGAAGGAGTACAACGGATTTTAGACCGCCTTATATTTATCCGCACCGCCGAAGACCGGAAAATTGAACCGGATGTCCTTCTGGGAATTTTGCGGATATGGGAAAGAAGCGCAAAAAACAGAAATGTCTACAAACAGATTGTCAGGATTTTCCGGGATTTTGACGACGGCTACAACTCAAAACTTTTCGCGCCCCATTACTGCGAGGAATGGGTAGCAGACGACAAGCCGACAGCAGATATGGTCAAGGGGCTCTATCAGACAAAAGACGGCTACCGCTATGATTTTTCCGCCATTTCCGCCGATGTATTGGGTGGAATGTATGAGCAGTATTTGAGTTTTGTTCAGGGGCGAAAAAGCGAAGACAAACAGAGGTCCAAGCGGAAATCGCAGGGTATTTACTACACGCCGAAATATATCGTTGAATTCATCGTCGAAGAAACGCTGGGTGAAATTTTAAAGAAAACCAAACCAAAAGAAATATCCAAAATTAAGGTGCTTGACCCCGCCTGCGGTTCCGGTTCGTTTTTGACTGCCGCCTACGACAAAATTTTAGAAACAGTAACAAAACAAAATTCACAGACTTCGCTTTTTACCAGGTTTGACATTCTCAAGGAGAATATTTTCGGCGTTGACCTTGATACGCAAGCGGTGGAAATCGCCCAACTCAACTTGCTTTTGAAAGTTTTGACGCAGAAAACAAAACTCCCCACGCTTCAACATAATTTAAATTCAGGCAATTCGCTTGTGTCG
This sequence comes from Candidatus Omnitrophota bacterium, assembly GCA_043797665.1. Classification (GTDB taxonomy): domain Bacteria; phylum Ratteibacteria; class UBA8468; order MWAK01; family MWAK01; genus CAZVUE01. Next base: position 9,997 of record JAZDPL010000004.1, on the reverse strand, counting down.
GGAACGGCTGAAACTCTGGAAAAGTATTTCGGCCCCGACTATCGCGAACAAAGACCGTTTAACTTTGAAGAAGAATTCAAAGATGTTTTTGAACAAGGTGGTTTTGATGTGATTATCGGCAATCCGCCGTATGTGTTCGCACGCGGTGGACATTTCGACGAGAAAACAAAAAAGTATTACTACGACAACTTTCCGTTAGCCAATTACCAGTTAAACACTTACCTTTTGTTTGTTGACCACTCTTTCCGCCTGCTCAAAAAAGGAGGTTATTTCGGTTTTATAATTCCCAACACCTGGTTGACTATTGACACCTTTTCACCGCTCAGAAAATTTCTACTGGAAGAAACCAGCAATCTTCAAATTATCAATATCTACGATAAGGTTTTTGAAGACGCCAACGTTGATACCTGTCTACTAATTTTCAAAAAAGGCAAACCCACCGATGTAACGCTTGGGGAATTTAGAAATGGGAAACTTGAAATTGTCGGCGACTTCCCGGCTTCGCTTTTCAAGAAAAACAACTATATCATTAATATTTCACTGGCGAAAAACAAAGACAAAATGGCGATATTAGACAAAATTAAAGATGGCTCAAAAATGCTAGACCAATTTTCCATAGTCAAAGCAGGACTGAAAGCGTACGAAACAGGCAAAGGAAAACCGGCCCAAACAGACACAATGAAAAACGCTCGAATCTATCATAGCAAGTCAAAAGACGGGGCTGATTATGGAAAGTATTTAGAGGGCAAAGATGTTAAAAGATACGGAATAGATTGGGGTGGTTGGTGGCTAAAATATGGCGAGTGTTTAGCCGCACCAAGAGATGAGAAATTGTTTACAAGTCCAAGAATTTTAGTTAGGCAAATTCCATCACCACCGCCTTATTCAATCAACGCAGTATTCACTAAAGAATATCTACTGAACGACATCAATAGCATGATTGTTTACGACTTTCATGGTGTTGAGCCGTTTTTTGTTCTTGCCGTTCTAAATTCAAGAATTACGACTTTTTGGTTTGTGAATATTTTTGACAAGTTCCAACGCAAAACTTTCCCCCAATTTAAAGTGAAAGAACTGGCGATGTTTCCAATTCCCACCACAGATGAGAAAGAGCAAGAGAAAATCGCAAAACTTGCCAAACTCATGCTTGATCTTCACGAGCGATTGAGCAAATTATCTTCCAAAACTGACCAGCACAACCAATTGAAGAAAGAGATTGAAAAACTTGACCGCCAAATAGACGAGGAAGTTTATAAACTCTATGGCCTCACAAATGAAGAAATTGCAACAATCGAACAATAAAACCGTTGTACTGACCTCGAGCAATACAAAAACACGGGTGGAGTCTTTAGGTGATATAGAGCTAAAGTATATTTCGTGTGGTGATACGATAGAATTTACCAGGCTACTGCAAAAGCAATTATCCGACAGAGATTTTGTTGCGGAGGTTTTATTCCAGCAATTAGTTAATCCCCAAATTGGTTTTGCGGACTTTCAAAAAATTTCAGATGATGAACTGAAGAAATTAGCAGAAGTTTTTGTTGAAAATGAAAAATACGAGTTTAAGTATTTTCAAAATGCTGGGGACTTTTTCAAAGATTTCAAGAAAGCACTTGAGATTGGTTACGAAAAGAACATCGAAGAATTGAGGAAAACTTTTGAGCCGATTGTTAAATGGGCACAAGAAACACTAAATGCTTTCAATAAAAACTACGCTTCTGTAATTCAGCAAGCAATTGGTGGCACATCATACATTCGAGACTCATTGCAAGGGCTTGCAGGTGTCGCTAAACAGATCAGTGACACGCAACGCCGTTTTGCTGAATCCATTAAACCTGTAATTGAACAATACCAAGCCACAGCAAAAATTATTACAGAATCGTTACGCCCGCAAATTGATTTTTGGCAAAAATGGACGGAACAAAACAGAAAAATATTTGATAACTTTTCAAACCATTGGATAGGGTTTCAGCAAAAATACAATATAGCCGAACAAAAAGCGGTTAGAGTTTTGCAAAAATATAAATGGTTTATTACGCCGAGCTTTCCAATGCCTTTCATTTTTGAGGTGGTGAATCTGGATAAGAAGCAGGGCAGACAAGATAAAGCGGTCAATAAATTATTTATTAAATATTTTGAAGCAAAAAATTGGCGCAACTTGGAAATCATGGTTAATGATTGGGAAAATAAACTTTTGTTCAAAAAACGATATAAAATCCTCGCGGATTGCGTGAAAATAGTAAAAATAGCAAGCAAAAAGGGACTAAATAAGGCGAATGTTATTTTGCCCACCTTGATTACGCAGATTGACGGAGCATTGACCGATTATCTATATTCAAAAGGTATTCCGTGGGATTGTTCTTATGACGATGGGGTTAATAGCAAAACAGGCAAGGTTGTGAAAATTGGTAGGAAAACTCGATTTAAAAATGCTAAGCCTGAAATTTTGTCGGGTCCACTTGATGATATTGCAAACTATATATTTTTGAACATTCTTTTTCAAAAATCACAAAAAGGTAAGCCGCTTGCAACACCATTCAATTTTAACCGACACAAGATTATTCATGGCGAAAGTGTAAAATACGGTAGAAAAGATTATTTGATCCGTGCTTTCATGGTTCTGGATTTTATCGCTCATGTTTAGTAATCTATAAATCAAAAGGCGGCGTGACACCTTTGCTATTACGAAATTTCCATTACCGAATTCCGGCGGACACAGTCCGAAGCGTAAAATTATGGATTACAAGTTAGAGAAGATTGACCAGTTCCGGTTTCTGCTGCCGCGGACCGGCGGGATGCGGGTGCCCGGAATAATTTATTCTTCCGAGGCAATGCTTGCCAAGGTTACTGCGGACCGGGCACCGGAACAGGTTGCCAACGTGGCGCACCTGCCGGGGATTTTACGGTATTCGCTGGCGATGCCGGACATCCACTGGGGGTACGGTGCACCGATCGGCGGGGTAGCCGCCTTTGACTTAAAAGAGGGTGTAGCGGTTCCCGGCATCGTGGGATACGACATCAACTGCATTTCCGGTGATACGCAGATTCTCAGCGAATTTGGATATACATTAAAAATCAGCGATTACGAAAAGGTTTGGCCGGAAGAGAAATTGACCTGCATTAATTTAAACGACCACGTTCCCAATGATACCGGTATAAGAAGATTTCTGAAGTCCAAACCCCGGGAAAACGTGTACAGATTGAAGACCGATTCCGGATTCAATATAATCGCCACTGGTGACCATCCATTTTATACAAGGGACGGGATGAAACCGTTTAACCGGTTGAATCTAAATGATGAACTGGCCGTATATCCCTTCCGGGGGGTGTCTTACGAACGTCCTTCGTCAGAAATCATCCTGAACGAAGAGATGGTCAGGCGGAAACTGGAAGAGATGGGTAAAACGGGTGGTAATGCCGCCGTACAGATAATCAACCGTCTGAAAGAAAAAAATTTGCTTCCGTTGAAATATAGTTCTTCAGCGCTTCCCATTCTTTTGAAATTGATGGGTTACATTTTTGGGGACGGCAACGTACATTTTGAATCACAGGGTGATAAGGGAGTTATTTCTTTTTATGGCGGTGAAGAAGACCTGAAAAAAATCAAAGAAGACCTTATCAGCTTAGGATACAAATCTTCCCGAATATATCAGAGGGTAAGAAATCATGAGATTGTCACCCATTACAAAACATATAAGTTTCAAAGGGTTGAGAATAGTTATGTTCTTGGGTCAACCAGTTTGGCGGTGTTCTTCTCTTTGCTCGGAGTTCCGATAGGAAATAAAACGTTTATCAATTATGCCGTTCCCTCCTGGATTTTTGGATGTACCCTTTGGCAAAAAAGGCTTTTTCTGGCGGCCTTCTTCGGTGCCGAAATGTCAAAACCCAAGACTGTAACCGGACACGGATATAATTTTTACGGGCCGGCGATTTCCATGAATAAAAGGGAAGGTTACGTAGAAAACGGCAAAAAATTTCTCAAAGGGGTCAGCGGATTATTAAAAGAATTTGGCGTAGCAACCAGAAAAATTTCTCACCGGATTGAGTACGTGGGGAAGAGCCGAAGAAAATCTTGCCGATTAAGATTGCTTGTTTCCAGTGAACCGGAAAACCTGATTAATCTTTACAGCAAAGTCGGGTTTGAATACAACCGGCAGAGAAGTTTTCTGGCAAACGCTGCCATCTTATACCTGACGGAAAAAAAGAAGGCGGTCAGCGAAAGGGAGAGAATCGCCACCCGTATTCTTTCCTTAAAGGGAAAAGGTTTGAGCGCCAGGAAAATCTATGCCGGGCTTTCGCCGGCGGAGAAAAAATCCGTTAATTTACGATTTATTGAAAGAACAATTTATGAAAACAGAGAGACTCCCCCCCGGATTGCGTTCAATTTTGAAAAATTCGGTGACTTCGTGAAATCAAGAACTTCGGGGTTGGGACTTTCGGGTATGGCCTGGGATAGGCTCTCAGCCATTGAAAAGATTGATTTTGACGATTATGTCTATGATTTTACGGTCTGTCACCACGACCATAACTTTATAGCCAATAATTTTGTTGTTTCCAACTGCGGCGTGAGGCTTTTGCGTACGAATCTGCGTAAAGAGGAAATTACCGGAAAATTGAAGGAATTGGTTGACGGACTCTATCGAGCTATTCCCTGCGGAGTGGGCGGAACCGGCCGTCTGAAACTCTCCCGGACTCAACTGTCCGAAGTTCTGGAGACCGGAGCGGTCTGGGCGGTCAAAGCCGGTTACGGAAAAGAATCCGACCTTGCGGTGATTGAAGAGACGGGACGCTACGGTTTAGCCAACCCGGATAAATTAAGCAGCCGGGCTTACGAACGGGGTTCGGACCAGTTGGGGACTTTGGGCAGCGGGAACCATTTTGTGGAGATTCAGGAAGTGAAGAGAATTTTTGACCCGGAGATTGCCGGGGTTTTCGGTCTTTCTCCCGGTCAGATTACGGTGATGGTTCATACCGGAAGTCGGGGCCTGGGTTATCAGGTAGCGGATGACTATCTGTCACTTTTCAGCAAGGTGAGTCAGAAATACGGCGTCTTTCCGCCGGACAGGCAGTTGGTCTGCGCACCGATTTCTTCCGGTGAAGGCCAGGGTTATTTAGGCGCGATGGCTTCGGCAGCGAATTTTGCCTGGGCGAACCGGCAGGTTATCGCTTATTGGATTAACGAGACGTTCGGTAAGTTGTTGGGAAAGAGCGCAGAAGAATTGGGCCTGGCCACGGTTTATGACGTGGCGCACAACATCGCCAAGATGGAAGAACATCAGTTTGAAGGAAAGAGGATGAAGGTACTGGTCCACCGGAAAGGCGCTACCCGCGCTTTTCCCGCCAACGTTCCGGGAGTTCCGGATATCTATGCGTCGGTGGGCCAGCCGGTCCTGATTCCCGGTACGATGGGGACTTCTTCTTACGTTCTGGTCGGTACGGAAAAGGCGCTTTCCGAAACCTGGGGGTCTACCTGCCACGGTGCGGGCCGGAACCTTTCCCGGCACGAGGCGGTCAAGAAGATGCAGGGACGTTCGGCAGTAGCAGAGATGGCTTCCCTCGGAATATTGGCGCGCGCACCTTCTTTGCGCGGTTTAGCGGAAGAGGTCCCGGAGGCTTATAAGGACGTTGACCAGGTGGTGGAGGTGGTGGAAGGAAGCGGTCTTTCCCGCCGGGTCTGCCAGATGGTTCCCCTTGCGGTAATTAAGGGTTAATGGTAAAATTTCACATTCTATGGAAAAGATAGTAGTTTGCATTAAACAGGTGCCGGATACGATGGAGGTCAAAATTGACCCGGAGACTAACCGCATCGTCCGGGAAGGCGTACCCGGCATTATCAATCCGAGTGATTTCTATGCGATGGAGACGGCTTTGCGTCTAAAGGAGAAGTACGGCGGTCAGGCTGTCGTCTGTTCCATGGGACCACCCCAGGCAGAAAGCGCTTTGCGGGAGGCTCTGAGCCTGGGTTTTGACCAGGCTTTTCTTTTAAGCGACCGGGAGTTTGCCGGCAGTGACACGCTGGCTACTTCTTATACTCTGGCGGTGCTTATCGGGAAATTATTGCCGGTGGATATCGTGGTCTGCGGCCGGGAGGCGATGGACGGCTCTACGGGTCAGGTTGGTCCGGAGATTTCCGAAAATTTAGGCTGGCCCTTTTTTTCGTACGTCAGTGAGATTAAAGAAATCGCGGACGGAAGGATGAAAGTGCGCCGGATGATGGAAGACCACTATGAGGAACTGGAAGGTCCTTTGCCGGCGGTAATCACGGTGATTAAGGAAATTGCCGAACCGAGGCTCCCTTCCTTAAAAGGGATGTTGAAGGCGAAGAAGGCGGAGATTACGGTTCTGAATAGAGAAGGGCTGGGAGGGGAAGCGAACCGGTTCGGTGCGGATGGTTCACCGACCCGGGTGATGCGCGTCTGGACGCCGGAGGTACACAAGGAAGGGATGATGTTTGAGGGTGAGCCGGCGGAAATCGCGCAGCGGCTCTACGAGGAACTGAAAAAGCAGAACATTTTGTAAATCTTTTTACATGAAGATAACCGTTGTCGCAGAAAAATGTACCGGGTGTAACCTGTGCGTCGAGTCATGCCCGTTTGACGCCATAAAGGTGGTCGACAAAATAGCGTCTGTTGACCTTGACCTTTGTAACTACTGCGGTGCCTGCGTGGAGGCTTGCCGGCTGGGAGCGATTGTCCTGGAACGGGAACCTGCGGCAGCACCGGCAACCGATGTTTCTCAATACAAAGACCTGTGGATATTTGCCGAACAGCGGGCCGGACAGTTGGCCCGGGTCTCTTTCGAACTGTTGGGAGAAGGGAGAAAATTAGCGGTTGATCTGGGCGAAAGCCTCGGCGCTTTTTATATCGGACCGGTCAGTCCGTCTAATGTTGAAGCGCTCCTGAACCGGGGAGCGGAAAAGGTTTACGTTGTTTCCGACGAAACCCTCCTTAATTTTCAGGACGACCTGTATACGGACATCCTGGCCCATCTGATTACCCGTTTTAAACCGGCAATTTTGCTTGCCGGGGCAACCTACATCGGCCGGTCCTTTATTCCCCGGGTGGCGGCACGTTTGCGCACCGGACTCACTGCGGATTGTACCGGATTGGCGATTGACCCGGAGACGAAACTTCTGGCCCAGACCCGTCCGACCTTTGGCGGAAATCTGCTGGCTACCATCCTCTGCGAACGGCACCGTCCCCAGATGGCTACGGTCAGACCCCGTACCTTTGATGAGGCAAAAGAAGGCGTATCTTCAAAGAACGGCCAGGTGATTGAAGTTCCGGTTTCCGGGATTAAGACTTTGTCTAAACTGAGATTACTGGATATCGTTCCCGGTGTGGAAGAGATTGACCTGACCGATGCGGATATCATAGTTTCCGGCGGCCGGGGATTGGGTAAACCGGAAGGGTTTGCTTTGATTAAAAAATTAGCGGATGCTCTGGGTGGAGTGGTGGGCTCCAGCCGCGCTGCGGTTGATTCAGGCTGGATTTCCTATGCCCACCAGGTCGGGCAGACCGGAAAGACGGTTAAACCCAAAATCTATTTCGCCTGCGGAATCTCCGGTGCCATCCAGCACCTGGCGGGAATGGGTACTTCGGACGTGATTGTGGCTATCAATAAGGACCCGTCCGCACCGATATTCAGGATTGCCAATTACGGACTGGTGGGAGACCTCTACGAAGTAATCCCCTCCCTCATTAAAATCTTTAAATTATGAATCAGGAAGAACACTTAGACCTTTCCCGGTTACGGAATATCGGTATCATTGCCCACATCGATGCGGGCAAGACCACCACCACCGAGCGGATGCTCTACAGTTGCGGTAAACTATACCGCATCGGCGAGGTGGATGACGGGACGACCACCACCGATTGGATGGAACAGGAGAAGGAGAGGGGTATCACCATCACTTCCGCCGCCATCACCTTTGACTGGAAAAATTTTCAGATTAACCTTATTGACACCCCGGGTCACGTAGACTTCACCATGGAGGTAGAACGCTCCTTGAGAGTACTTGACGGTGCGGTCGGAATATTTTGTGCCGTCGGGGGAGTCGAGCCCCAGTCCGAAACGGTCTGGCATCAGGCGAACCGGTATAAGGTGCCGCGGATTGCCTACATTAATAAGATGGACCGGGTCGGGGCGGACTTTTTTCAGGCGGTGCAAATGATGAAAGAACGTCTGGGTGCAGACCCTTGTCCCATTCAGATACCGATCGGCGAAGGGGAAGGATTTACCGGCATAATTGATCTTGTCCGGATGGAGGCGGTGATCTGCCGCGGCGAGAAGAACCAGGAAATTGTCAACGAACCGATTCCGGAGTCTCTGCTTCCCGGAGCAGAGAAGGCCCGCAAATTGTTATTAGAAAGGTTGGCGGGGGACGATGAGGAGTTGATGTCCCTCTATCTGAAAGAAGAAAAGATTCCGGAGGAACTGATTCTAAAAGTTTTGCGGCAGGAAGTTTTGAACGGCAAGATACTTCCGGTCCTCTGCGGTGCCTCGGTACAGAATACGGGTATCACGTTACTTCTTGATGCCATCTGCGGGTTTCTTCCTTCGCCGTTGGACGTGCTGCCGGTTAAGGGGTTTAATCCCGAAAACAAAAAGGAAGAAGAGAGGCCTCCTTCGCCGAAAGAACATTTTTGTGCGCTGGCTTTCAAGATTGCCACCGACCCGTACGTGGGGCGGCTTACCTATTTGCGTATTTATTCCGGAATTTTAAGAACCGGTGCGATGGTCCATAACAGCACCAATCAGGAACGGGAGCGTATAAACCGTATCCTGCGTATGCACGCGGGACAGGGCGAAGACTTGAAATATACGGAAGCGGGTGAAATCGCCGCGGTGATAGGTTTGAAAAAAACCCGGACCGGTGATACCCTCTGTACCGAAAAACACCCGATTGTTTTAGAAAGGATTACGATTCCGGAGCCGGTCGTTTCGGTTGCGATAGAACCGAAGACCCGGGCCGATTCCGATAAATTGAGCGCCGCACTCCACCGGCTTGCCGAGGAAGACCCGACCTTTAAATTACGGGTCGATTCCGAGACCGGGCAGACCATCATCTCCGGTATGGGTGAATTGCACTTAGAAATTATTCAGGACCGGATGATTCGGGAGTTTAAAGTGGAAGCCAGGGTAAGCCAGCCCCAGGTTGCCTACCGGGAGACGATTACACGGACTGTGGAGGCGGAGGGAAGATTTATCCGTCAGAGTGGCGGGAAAGGGCAGTATGGCGATGTGTTCTTGCGTGTCGAGCCTTTACCCAGAGGTAGTAACCTGGTTTTTGAAGAAGAAATTAGGGGTGACCGCGTTCCGAAAGAGTATTTCAAGGCGATAGAAAAGGGTGTCCGCGAAGCGGCAGAAACCGGAGTTTTGAAAGGTTTTCCGGTGATAGACATTAAGGTTACGCTCTTTGATGGTTCCTTCCATCCGGTCGATTCCTCGGATATTGCTTTCAGAATAGCCGCCTCCATTGGTTTCCGGGAAGCGGTAGAAAAGGCGGCGCCTATTATCCTGGAACCGATTATGAAATTAGAGATTACCACCCCGGAGGAATTTTTAGGCGACGTCATCGGTGACATTACCAGCCGCCGGGGCAGAATTGAAGAGGTTCGTGACTGGGCGCATCTTAAAGTGATTAGAGCCATCGCCCCTCTGGCACACCTTTTTGGTTACGCCACTTCTTTACGTTCCGTTTCCCAGGGAAGAGCCAGTTATGTAATGGAACCCAGCCATTATGAGCCGGTAGAAAAAGAAGGCGTAATTGACATCTGACCAGGAAATATAATAAAATTCTTTAGTAGCCCTATCCTACTTCAAGGGATAGGGGACCCGTATTCTGATTTTCAAGGGAGGATATTATGGCAAAGGAAAAATTTGATCGCGGGGGAAAACCGCACGTTAACGTTGGTACCATCGGACACGTCGACCACGGGAAAACGACCCTGACCAGTGCCATCACGCTGATTCTCTCCAAGTTAGGCAAGGCATC
>JAZDPL010000051.1:0-26120 GCA_043797665.1 Candidatus Omnitrophota bacterium | reverse complement strand
AAAGGATACTTTCAAAAAAGTTGTCAAGGTACAGCTCTTCCCCGGTTCCTTCATCATCGGTTTTATTACCAGTGAAGCAAAATATATGAAAGGAGCCAGATATTTTAATGTGTATGTCCCGGTGCCGAACAGTCTTTGCGTAGTAATCCCTGAGGATAAGATAGAAACGTTGGATATTTCCGTTGAAGATGCCCTGAAAACCATTATTTCCATGGGAATTTTTGAAGTGAATAATTCCAGCAAGGACAAAGAAGAAAATCCGGGTAAATAGAATTTCCCATCAACGGCAACCCCTCACAGTGTTACGCGCAGGTAGCCACCCGTTCCCGGGATCTTCATTCCATAGGTAGTGAAGATAATTCGCACTAAAGGGATATCTCCCCCCAGAAGCCGGTAGAATGAACTTATGGTAGAAGTTATAGTGGAATGGTAGGAACAGACTTTTCGGGGGAAGTGATATAGAGAGATACCACCCAGAGGGGGAAATCTACACCAGAGCAATGCGTAGCTACGTAGGATTGCAAGGGAGAAGGGACCTGCCCCACCCCTGCTGGTGATTATCTGTCCGGTCCCTTCTGACAACACAAGAAACCCCTCCGGCAATACCCCACCATGCTGTCGCAATTAGTTTTGGCTTTTCTATTTGACCGGATTCAGCCAAAGTGTTAATATTTGTTTGCGTCTAAACAGGAAACGACCCGGACCAACACCGAGCTACAAAGGAAAATTTATGAGTAAATGGAAGTCGGCAGGAGAGCTGTGCGAAGAGATAAAGGTCATTGACAAGCGCGAGCAGCTCTTCTTTCTCTACGGCCTTTCTCTCTTTTGCAAGCATGCGTTCTTCAAGATCAATTTCGAAATCGACCCACGCTGGTGTCAAGCCATTACTCTAACTGAACATGCGAATGAGTGCGTTGCGTCTATGCAGAGGGCGGGAATTTCGCTTGACGAGAACTGCAAGCACTTTATCTTCTTCCAGCTCTTTTTTCATAACGAACTGTTCATTGATCACCATTCAACAGACCCTGAGGCCGTTCTAGCCCTCTTGTCTGAGATGCTGGTGCGCTTATATACCGGCACCGTAGAATCCTGTAGCGCTTTTTTGACTGTTGTCCGGGAATAACCCAATTCCCTGGCTATCCTACGGATGGACTTTCCGTGTACAAAATGTTCCCTGCGTATCCTTTCTTTCTCTTCCACCGTTACCATCCTTCCCTCCTGTATAATGGTTGACCTTTACTATAGGTCTCACATTATACAGGAAATCAGGGGTAAGGTGGTCTACTTTTGAACGTCTATTTTACCTCAAAGTGGTCTACTTTTATATTACTATTTACATCCATGAGCCTTTCACGGGCGAGACAATCGGACTCGGCGGGATCGAGATTAAAGAATATTTGCAAAAGTGGACTGATGATATCGACCCGCTCGACTCTCCCGGCATCAAGGAAATGGTGGGCACTGTCGGACCTGGTAACAGATTTAAAAGCGTAATGTTCATTGAGAAAGAAGGATTCCAGCAACTATTCGAGGCTGAACATATCGCGGAGACGTTCGATCTTGCTATCATGTCGACGAAGGGACTGCCGGTCGGCGCTGCCTGCGAGCTCGCGGTTGCACTATCGAGGCGCGGTGTCAAGGTCTATTGTCTGCACGACTTTGACTTGGCTGGATTCAAGATTCTGAAGACGCTCCGAGAAGGTACGCGGCTCTTTCATGGCTGCGAGGTCGTTGACCTGGGATTGCGCCTCGCTGATACCGAGGGGCTGGAGAGCGAAGAGGTCGGCTACAAGCAAGAGGTTGACCCGAAAAGATACCTAGAGCGGTGTGGGGCTACGGAGGAGGAACGGAACTTCCTCGTAACAAACGGCGACTCCCGGGGATGGAGCGGGCAGCGTGTTGAGTTGAATGCCATGACCTCGGAACAGCTCATTGAATGGTTGAAAAAGAAGTTGAGCGAAGTCGGGGTCAAGAAGTACATACCCGAAGATGATGACGCCCTTCGGCTCGCCTACAAACGGGCGCGTTTCCTGTGCCGGGTGCGCGATAAAATACAGGAAATCGAAAACGAGGAAAGCAGTAAGGAGGACGGCAAAGTACCTGAGATTCTGCGCGAGCAGGTTACGAAGGCTTTGCAGGAGCACCCGGGGAAAAGCTGGGATCAGACCGTCTGGGATATCGCGGAAGAGGCCTATGATGAGGATGACGAAGATTCGAGCGATGAGTCGAACGAAGACAGTATCGGGGGCGACAGGTGAACTGAAATTATGGAAAAGCGGTTGATTGATATTAAATCTGCTTCGGAATACTTGGGGATACCGGTGAATACCCTATACTGCTGGGTATCTCAAAGAAGAATCCCTTTTGTTAAAATGGGAAAGAGGACCATGTTTGACCATTCTCGGCTAAACGATTATATAGATGAACATACTCACGAACCCTTAGATTTTGAAAGGAAGTCGCCGGTATGGTAAAATCTCGTGGGACAAAAACCAATGGGAATCTTTCAGAAAGCCGGTAATTATTACATTGATTACTACGCCAACGGCAGACGGAAGCGGGAAAAGGTTGGCAAGAGCCGAAAACTCGCCGAGACGGTTCTGGCAAAACGGAAAGTGCAGGTTGCCGAAGGAAAGTTCCTGGACATCAGACGGAATGAGAAGATTAAATTTAGGGAAATGACTTCCCTTTATTTGAAAAGTTATTGTCAGGTTAATAATAGAGTTTCTACTGTGGAGCGAAAAGATGGGATTGTCAATCATCTAAACGGTATTTTTGGCGCAGAATATATTTATGAGATTAGCGCTCTGGATGTTGAAGAATACAAACGAAAGAGGATTGAAGAAGGAAAAGCACTGGCAACGGTCAATAAAGAAATTTCTGTACTGAGGAACATTCTGAATAAGGCGGTTGAGTGGGGAAAATTAAGGACTGCGCCACCTAAAATAAAGTTACTGAAAGAAAATAACCAGCGTATAAGATACCTGGGGAAAGGTGAAGAAATATTACTGTTAGACGCTTGTCCTGAATTCTTAAAACCTATCATAGAAATTGCTTTAAATACGGGGATGAGAAGGAGTGAGATTTTGGGCCTAAAGTGGCAGGATATAGATTTTGACCAGAAGAATATAACCCTTTTGGATACCAAGAACGGCGAAAGAAGACAGGTTCCGATGAATTCCGCTGTGCTTGATGTTCTTTCGGGTATAAGAAGGGTACCCAAATCTGATTATGTTTTCCCTGGAAAGGACATTGGAACGCACATAAGTAAAGGCTATATAAGCCATAAGTTTGAAAGCATAGTAAAGCAAGCGGGTATAAAAAACTTTAGATTTCACGACCTCAGGCATACTTTTGCGTCCAGGTTGGTAATGAGAGGGGTTAATCTGAAGGCTGTCCAGGAACTACTTGGACACAAGACTTTTACTATGACTTTGCGTTATGCTCACCTTTCCCCGGACCATAAGAAAACAGCCGTGGAACTTTTAGTGGACAAGAGCCCGAAAGGTTCCGGGATGGACACTATTTGGACACCAGAGCAAAAAGATGTGAGAATGGAAATTGCGGAAACTGTTGTCAATTAAGACTTTGGGCCGCTAGCTCATCCGGCAGAGCACCGCCCTTTTAAGGCGGGTGTGGGGAGTTCGAGTCTCCCGCGGCCTACCATTTCACGGCTTACAATGTTTCTTTTTTTGAGAAACAATTCCTGGATTTTTCCTTCCGATTGTGCAAAATCTCCGGATGTGCTATACTAATTTTAGATGAACTGTATTGAAGTACAGGACCTTTGGGTGGAATTTGAGCGGCCGATTTTAAAAGGGGTTAATTTCCGGGTTGAGGAAGGGAAGAACACGGTTATTGTCGGTGCCAGCGGTGTCGGCAAGACCGTTCTTTTAAAAACGGTCCTCGGTCTTATCCGGCAGCAACAGGGTAAAATATTTATTCAGGGTAAGGAGACCACCCTTTTTTCCCGGGGAGATTGGACCAAAGCCCGGCGTGAAATCGGTATGGTCTTTCAGGGAAACGCACTCTTTGACTCAATTTCAACCTGGGAGAACGTTGGTTTTTACCTTCTGGAGCACAGCGACCTTTCCCAGGCAGAGATTCGTAAAGAAGCGTCCCGCGTTTTATCTTTAGTCGGTTTGAAGGGGGTTGAGGATTTGAAGCCGGACAAGTTGAGCGGCGGGATGAAGAAGCGGGTGGCTCTGGCACGTTCCTTAATTTCTTCTGCCCAGATAATTCTTTTTGACGAACCGACCGCAGGCCTGGACCCGATTGCCGGGGAAAGTATTGAAAACCTGATTCTCGACCTTCAGAAAAAATTAGGGACCACCGTACTTGTTGTTACCCATGACCGTAATTTCACCCTGCGGGTAGCAAACCACATCGGACTGCTCTCGGACGGAAAGATTATTGGGTTTGCGCCGGTTTCTGAAATTAAAGCAAATAAAAACAGTCCGGTTTATAATTTCTTCCGGCCACAGGAGACGGATTTCTTGGGGGTTGCTGAACAATAAAATTGACTATTTGCCAGAGGTGAGGTAAAAGATGAAGCGGATAACTATGGAAGTAAGGGTGGGTTTTTTGGTGATAGTAGCCGTAGCATTGATATTTCTTTTTGCCATCGTTAAAGGACAGATACCCTTTCGTCATGCCGCTTATGAGGTCAGAGTGGTCTTTAAGTATGTAGCGGGTGTAGACCGCGGTTCACCGGTTAGAGTGAGCGGCGTCCGGGTGGGTGAGGTTAAGGCGGTGAATTTAGTCTATGAAGACACACCGCTGGCGTACGTAACTCTGGGACTTGACTACGGGGTAAAATTAGGCCACCATTCGCAAATCTTAATACGCAGTTTCGGATTGATTGGAGAAAAGTACGTAGAGATAATTCCCACCTCCGTTACCGATACCCCGCTTATTCAACCCGGGGAGACGGTTGTCGGAGTTGAGCCGTTACCTTTAGACCGCCTTTTGGTTCTGGGTGAAGAGTTGGGCCGGAGTGCCCAAAAATTAGCCGTTTCTATGGAAAAATTAGTGGGTGACCCAAAACTAAAAGTAGAGATTTTTGATACTCTTAACAAGGTTCAAGCCGCATCGGTGCAGGGAACCAGGACGCTGGTGAGCGTTGAAGCGACCGCGGTAGAACTTAAGGAGGCATGCACACGCGCCGAAGACTTGATTAGTTCCGCCAAGGATACGGTGGAGCAGGCTAAGCCGGCCCTGTTGCGTCTGTTATTCAACTTCCAGGTTGCTTCCGCCGGCTTTGTCCAGGCATCAAAACAGGTTACCGACATTCTGGCTAAAGCGCAGAGTGACGAGAGCAGTCTGGGGTGTCTGCTTTCTTCTCCTGATATCTATCAGAAATTAGACCAGTCGTTGACCGAATTAAACCGGGCGTTAGCCCAATTTAGCGAGGCTTCCAACGATGTGGCTTCTTTGGCGAACGATGTTAAGGAAGGCAAGGGGAGTGTCGGGAAATTTCTGACCAGCGACGAAATTTATAATGAAGTGAGAGGGTTCGTGGGTGACATCCGGGCTAAACCCTGGCGACTGTTACGTCCCGGCCCAAGATAGGGGGAGTATTATGGGTATCATTATCATTCGGTTCTTTTTTGCTGTCCTGGTGGTTATCACCGGGTATTTTGTCTCGCCTCCGAATATGGCGGTGGTGGGCGTATTTGTCGGTCTGGCCGGTGCGGCCACAGTAATCTTACTGGATATTGTGTTAGAAAATATCCCGGTCCGGCGTATCCTTTTTGGTGCGTTAGGGCTCATCGTTGGTCTGGTCAGCGTTAAACTTCTGGTGGACTTTATCTTTTTAATTCCGGCCGCCGACGAAAACCAACTCTATGTGCGCATATTTCTTTATTATCTTTTTTCTTATTTGGGCATTACCATCGCTGTCCGCTACGGCGGTAAGTGGTCCCTGCTTTCCGGAATGATGAAAGAAGAAGAGCGAGTTGTTCCGCTCCTTCTGGACAGCAACGTGATTATTGACGGACGTCTGCTTGACCTGGCACATACCGGTTTTTTGGATTACCGGCTGGTCGTCCCCCGGTTTGTCATCAAGGAGTTGCAGATCATTGCGGATGCCGGTAACGACCTGAAACGTCAGCGTGGACGCCGGGGTTTGGATATGCTTAACCGGATGAGGCGTGATACGGAACTGGATATCCAGATTGAAGATGTTGATTTCCCTGAGATTGAGGGCGTGGATGCAAAACTGGTTCACTTAGCCAGAACGACCGGCGCCAAAATACTTACCAACGACTACAACCTGGCTAAGATTGCTGAGGTTCAGAGTATTGAGGTACTCAACATGAACAACCTTTCCACGGTTCTGAAACCCAGATATCTCCCCGGTGAACACCTTTTATTAAAAATTGTCCGGGAAGGTAAAGAGTCCAACCAGGGGGTGGGTTACCTTGACGACGGGACGATGGTGGTGGTGGAGGGCGGCCACCGGTTTATGGGTGACACCATTGAGGTCGTCATCGCCAACACCATCCAGACCAGTACGGGTCGGATGCTCTTTGCGGAACTAACCTAATACAAACGCAATATTTATTATGTCATTCCCGCATGCGTCTGCCCCTGCATGCGGTAAGCAGGGGTTAAGCGGGAATCCAGTGATTATTAGTATTGATTCCTGTTTACTATCCACAGGAATGACAACTTACTCATTGTGCTTGTATTAAAGAATTATGCCTGAGGAGGAACGCGGAATTATAGGTATCCTTGGCCATCGGGTTCTGGCTTTTATCTATTTCTTAGGGTCATTTGCTTTAATTCTGGGCCGGGTTTTGAAGGCTCTCTTTGTCGGCCGGGTACGCCGGAAGCCTTTCTGGCAGGAGTGCGAAATCTTTGGTAACCGCAGTTTCTGGACGGTTGCGGTCATTTCCTTCTTCATGGGAATGGTGATTGCGATGGAGTCCGCCACCCCTCTGAAACTCTCCGGTGCGGAATTTTACGTTAGTACCGTGGTAACCCTTACTGCGGTAAGGGAGTTCGGTCCGATTTTGGTGGCATTCTTACTCTGCGGACGCGTTGGCGCGGCGATTGCGGCCGAGATTGCCACGATGAAGATTACCGAACAGATAGATGCGCTGGAGACTCTGGCGGTGGATCCGGTGGAATATCTGGTCGTACCAAAATTTTTAGCCGGCCTAGTGATGTTTCCGGTCTTGACGATTCTCTCCGACGCCCTTCAGATTTTAGGTGGTTACGTCATCGGAACCACCACCCTTAACCTGAGTACCGGTCTTTTTCTTTTTCAAGCCTTCCGTTTTATTACCTTTAAGGACATTGCCATTGGGCTTTTGAAGGCGGTTATCTTCGGGATGATTGTGGTGGTCGTTTCCAGCCGGGAAGGTTTTTTTGCCGAGAGTGGAGCCAAAGGGGTGGGCCGTGCCACCACCCTGGCGGTGGTCATCTCCCTCTTTATGGTCATTCTGGCCGACCTGGTCGTAACCGCCCTCTTCTACTTCATCTAACCAGATTTCATAATAGTAATATAATATTATTTGCATTTCCATTGCACATAATGATACAATATTTGCAATGCCATGGAAAAACAACACTTAAAAAATATAATCACGGACCAAAGAGAATCATTGCAAGAACAATTCAAGACCGAGAAGATTGTTCTCCGTGAAGGATTGGAGCGCTGCAAACAGTATCTGAACGCCCCCAACATTCTCCTGATAAGCGGAATGAGGAGAGCCGGCAAATCGTTCTTCTCGCATTTGTTGGTTGGCGGCCACAAATATGCTTTTATCAATTTTGACGACGAGCGTCTTATCGGGCTTAAAACAAAAGACCTGAACACAATTCTTGAATCTTTCTACGAACTCTACGATGGTTTTGAATTCATCATTCTGGATGAGGTTCAGAACGTAAAGGGCTGGGAGTTGTTTGTCAATCGACTGAGGAATAAATACAGGATAATAATTACCGGGTCCAACGCCAACTTGCTGAGTGCAGAACTGGCGACACACTTAACGGGCAGATTTATCTCCTTTAACATCTTTCCGCTGAGTTTCAAAGAGTTCTTACGGTTCAATTCCTTTGACCCGGGCGAAAACTCAACGCATTCCACCAGAGTAAGAAGTCAACTGTCCGTTCTGTTTTCAAAATATCTGGCGGAAGGCGGAATTTTCGATTATTACAAATTTGGCAAGGAATTCACCAGGAATCTTTTTAATTCGGTCATCACCAAGGACATCGTCGTCAGATATCGGGTAAAATACGCCAACGCCCTTGAGGAACTGGCTTTGCTGCTGGTTAACTACTTCACCTCCAAGATATCATTGCGTAATTTAAGCAGGCACTTAAACATTAAGAGTTCCCATACCGTCAAAGAATACCTCAATTATCTGGAAAACTCCTTCCTCATTTTTTCCATAAGTAGATTTTCATATAAAATCAAGGAACAAACCTCAACCTTCAAGAAGATTTACGTCTCCGACAATGGAATCATCAATTCCTTGAGTTTCAACTTTTCCGAAAACAGAGGAAAGTTACTTGAAAATCTGGTTGCCGTTGAACTCAAAAGAAAAAGCATTCTTGAAGATTTTGAGATTTTCTATTGGGATAATCCAAACGCGGAATGCGATTTCATTATAAAAAAGGGCCGAAAGATAGTTTCTGCTCTTCAGGTATCCTCCGAAATTAACCTCCAGAACAGAAAACGGGAAGTATCCGGTTTGCTCCGTGCGCTGAAGGAATTCAGATTGAAAGAGGGCACAATTATCACCGAATCATCCGAAGAAGAGATAAGCGAAAACGGATTCAAAATAAAAGTAATTCCGGCCTGGAAATGGCTGTTAACGTAATTCCTCTGAATATTTACCATTTACGATGTCGATATCCGAAAGTGGACTGAAAGTCAGCATCATTACTCCCTGCCTTAACGGTGCCAAACATTTAGAACGGACAATTCAGAGCGTAATCCACCAGACCTACGGCAATATTGAATATATTATTATTGACGGCGGTTCCACCGATGATACGCTGAAGATTGTCCGGAAGTATGCCGGGCATATTGCTTACTGGGTTAGTGAACCGGATAAAGGCATCTATGACGCTATTAATAAGGGTATTGACCTCTCCAGTGGTGAATTAATAGGGGTCTTAAGCAGTAATGACTATTATGATAAAGAGGCAGTCGGGTGGGTAATAGAAGCCTACAAACAACGCCGGGAGGCGGGAATCTTCTTTGGAGACGCGGTTGGAATTAAACAATGTTTGAGGCAAAAAAGGAAAGGCCGGGTGGAGTTAGGTCAATTTAGACCCTTTCGCTCCAGTTTGGAGATTGCTCATTCGGCTACTTTTATCCATAAAGAAGTACATCAGCGCTGGCGCTATGATGCAAAGTTCAAGATTGGTGCGGACTATGACCTTTTGTGGAAGGCATATAATGCCGGCATAAAGTTCCATTATCTTGACAAGATACTTACCTACCTCAGCCTACCCGGTGCCAGCGGCCACTACCGCTGCCTTCTGGAAAATTACGCGATTAGAAAAAAGTATCATAAACTAAGAGCGTTGTATCTTTTGCTTAAGGAAACCTTCGTCTATTTTATTAGAAACATACAAGGATGGTATTGATGAAGAGATTAAAGATAGCCCTGGTTTCCCATACTTTCCAGAAGGATACCGGTGCCGGACGGTACATGGTTGAACTTGCTAAGGCTCTTTCCCGGGAACACCGGGTCCATATCATTGCCAATTCCTGGGATAAAGGGTTAGAGGGGAGCGTGTCAACTGTTAAACTCCCGATGATAAAAGGACCTTCCTTTTTTGCCTCTCTCATCTTCAGTTTCTTAAGTCTTTTAAGACTTTCCCGCCAAAAGTTTAATGTAATCCAGGAAGAAATAACTACCTTTTCCCGTCACAGTATTCTGACCGCTCACGAATGTTTGAAAAGTCAATTAAGAATTATGCTCCCTGAGGTGAAAAAAGAGCCTTTCCGGCGGTTGGGCAGGTTTTTGAAGCCCAGGTTTTTTTATATTCTTTTGATGGAAAAATATCACTACCGTTTGCGGAATTATAAACGAATAATCGCGGTTTCTCCTTTGGTTAAAATACATCTTATCCAGGAATACCGGGTACCCGAAGAAGATATTGTAATCATTCCCAACGGCGTCAGTCTCAGTGAATTTGCCTTAGAGAATGAAACCCGCGAAAGAATCAGGAAGGAATTGAGGCGGCGTTACCGGATAAAGGATGATGATTCGGTCATTCTTTTTGTGGGCCATGACTTTAAACGGAAAGGATTGGATTATGTAATAAAGGCGCTGAAATTCTTACCGGAAAAGACAAAACTGTTAGTTGCGGGTAAGGGTTATAATCCATTTGGGATTCCTTTTTACCGGAAACTGGCGCAGAGATTAGGTCTTGTTGAACGAGTGGTCTTTGCCGGCGCGGTTTCCGAGATAACGAATTATTACCACGCCGGTGATATTTTCACCCTTCTTTCCCTTGATGAACCTTGTAGTTTGGCTGTTTTGGAAGCGATGGCAAGCAGGATACCGGTTATCGTTTCTAAGGCAGTCGGTGCACCTTACTTGTTAAAGGACAGAGAAGAGTGTATGGTGATTAAAGACCCTTCTGATATCAATGAAATTGCTGATGCAATCAGGTCTCTATCCGATTTGAACCTGCGGAACAAAATTATAGAAGGAGAGTGGCAGAAGGCAAAGATTCTTTCGTGGGAAAGGGTGGCGGAAAACGTAACCGCGGTGTACTATGCTACGTTAGAATGAAAAAGAGGTTTTTGGTTGGTCTGGATGGCCATGCTCTCGGTCAGGAGCAGGGTGGAAACGAAAGTTACCTTTTTGGCCTGCTGGAGGGGATTAACGAAATTTCTCCTCCGGAATTTCAATTCCTCCTTTTCCTCGCCGGTGAGAAAAAACCGATTATTCCCTTTTCCGGAGGGCTGGATTTTGAAACGGAAAAGATTTCCTTGCAACCGTTCCGTCGGCTCTTCTTTGACCTGCCCCGGCAGACTTTTTTAAAAAGACTGGACCTGCTCCACACTCAATATCATTTGCCAGTGGTAAGCAGATGTCCAGAGGTTATAACCCTCCACGATGTTTCATTCCTGCGCTATTCCCAACTTATTCCCAAAAGAGAGTATTGGAAGATGAAGAGTTCGGTCGGTTATGCGGTGAGAAAAGCGAAAAAAGTCATTACAGTCTCTGAATTTTCCCGAAAAGAGATTCTATTTTTCTATCGGCTCAAGCCGGAAAAAGTGGAGGTTATTTATAACGGTATCTCCAAAAAGTTTGTGCCGGTTTCTGCTGAGAAGAGAGCGGCAGTATTAGGGAAATACGGAATTACCAAGCCGTATGTCTTTTCGGTTGCCAGTCTGCACCCCAGGAAAAACTTTTCCCGCCTTATTCTGGCTTTTGTTTCCTTGTGCAGCCATCGGGAAGGTTTTGATTATAATCTTGTCCTTGGTGGCAGGAATCTGTGGCTATATGAAGAAATACTGGCAAAAGCCCGGCATTCCCGGTATAAAGACCGGATTATCTTTACCGGATATCTGCCTGATGAGGACCTGTCCGCTCTTTATAGTTTTGCCGAGGTTTTTGTTTATCCTTCTTTGTACGAAGGTTTTGGATTTGCACCGATGGAGGCGATGGCTTGCGGGTGTCCGGTGGTTACTTCTAATATTTCCGCTTTGCCGGAAGTAACCGGCGGCGCCGCCATTTTGGTTGACCCGCAGGATGTTGATGCGATTGCAAAAGGGATTCTGGATGTAATTACCAATCCGGAGTTGAAGAAGGGGATGCGAGAACGTTCTTTAGACCGGGCACAAAAGTTTACCTGGGCAGACTCGGCCGAAAAAGCCCTGCAGGTATACGAAGAAATATTAAGAAGATGAAGGTACATTTTGTCTTTGCGCCAACCTTAAAGAAGTTTCGCCTGGGAGAACTGAGTGAGGGGCGGGTACCTCCGCTTTCCCTGCTGTATCTGGCCTCCTATTTGAGGAAGAGGTGGGAAGGTAATTTAGAGATGAGGTTCACCGATGGTCTGCTTGCCGGTATGGAACAGACTATTAAAGAAGTTGTCAGATTCAGCCCGGATGTGGTGGCGGTTTCTTTCTATACCCCCCAGGCAGAAGGAGCCTATGTGTTTGTTAACACGGTCAAAAAAGCCTGTCCGGAATCCTTTGTCGTCGTGGGCGGAGTCCATGCGACCAGTCTTCCGGAAGACGTCTTTGCCCGCTGTAAACCGGACCTCCTGGTTACGGGTGAAGGCGAAGAGACATTTTTGGAAGTGGTTAAACTGGTTGCCGGCAAGAGAACCATTGCGGGAAATGGATTTTCAGAAGTGGCCGGCATAGCTTTTTTTGCTCCCGACGCCCGGCAGGTAATAAAGACTCCCACCAGGCACTACATTCAAAGACTTGACGCCATACCGTTTCCGGCTTATGATTTGCTGGAACTGAAAGATTATAAGGGCTGGTATTTGAACAAAGGGGGTTTGGAGGCGCCAATCCTTTCCAGCCGGGGTTGCCCTTACTGGTGTACCTTCTGTTCTAACCTGGTCTGGAAGCTGGCCAAACCACATTTACGCCTGCGTTCTCCGGAGAACGTCGTTGACGAAATAGAATTTCTGGTCAAGGAGTATGGAGTACGGGAGATAAACGATTGTTCCGATGAATTTAACAATAATATCACCAATGCTCTGGCGATCTGCCGCGAAATCAAAAGACGCGGTCTCAAGATTTGGTGGAAGACTTCCCTGCGGGTCGACCGGCTGCCGGAGGAACTAATCAAGGAGATGGCGGAATCCGGTTGCTGGTATGTCTTGTTAGGGATTGAAAGCGGAAACGAACGGACTCTTCAGGGGATTGAAAAAAAGATTACGTTGGATTATGTAGTAAAGGCTTGTCGCCTCCTCAAGAGATACCGGATTAAGATACAGGGCTTGTTTATGCTTTACAACGTCTGGGAAGAAAAGGGACGTCTAGAATACGAAACGAGCCTTGAAGTCAAAAAAACACTTGATTATGCCTATGGACTTGTCAAAGGTGGTCTTTTAGACTATGTGGGCTGGTCGGTTACCGTCCCGTATCCGGGCAGTAAACTGTATGAAATTACAGGGAGACATAATCTCATCCGGCCGGAATATCAGGGTAATTGGGAAGCCTGGTTGAAAAGAGATTCCTATGTTTTTGCCTTGCCGGGAATTTCCCGTCAGGAACAAATTCGTTTAAAGACGAAAGGCTCTTTTCTGCGGGCGAAACTTATCCTGAGAGAGCGCCAAATTCGGTGGAAAGATGTTCCGTGGCTTTTTAACAAAGGACTCAAGGTGATTCTCAATGAAATAAAGGCTCGGGCTAAGCATCTGTCATTCTGAGGGGTAAAACCCCGAAGAATCTCGAGATCCTTCGCTGGCGCTCAGGATGACAAAAACATTATGAGAAATTTCCCGGAAGGGCTGTTTGGAGTTATAAAGAGAAAAGAGCCGGTTATCCTGACCGGTATCATTTTTTTCATCCTTCTTTTTGGCCTAGGCTACTCCTTCTGGTTAGGGCCCGGTTTCCGGTTCAGTGACGAAAAGGACTACTACACCATCGGTTATAATCTGGCTACTACTTTCCAGCGTAGCCTGGATGGTGTCAGACCTTCGGCTTACCACTGTCCTGCCTATCCCTTTATCCTGGCTATCTTCATCTTTCTGGGTGCCAATATAATCGTCCTTCGGTTTCTTAATTTTATCGCTTTAGCATTCAGCGTTTATTTTCTTTACCGTATCCTGAAAAAAGAGTCACCCGGTCTGGCTGGTTTAATCGGCGTTTTTTTGATACCCTGTTATCCGGTACTTTTATATACCGCCGGTACCCTTTATCCCCAGACTTTAGCGACCACGCTCTTATTAGCGGTTATCTTCCTGATTTCCAATACCGGCCGGTTATCAAACCGTTCTCTTATTCTTATCGGTCTGTTGTTAGGTACACTTATCCTGACGGCACCCGTCTTTCTCCTGCTTATTTTACCCATTCTGGTCTGGATCGGAACCGCCAAAAGAGAGCCATTCAGGAATCTCCGGGTGATTGTTCTGATAGTAATCCTGATGGTGGGATTATGGACTTTTCGTAACTATGCGGCATTCAGGTCACCGGTACTTATTGACTCCAATTCCGGAATGGTTTTACTTTACGGAAACTCTGAACATACTACTCCTAATGCCGGAGTCAATGTTGATATCTCCAAATACGAAACCGAAGCGGACCGGTTGGGACTGAACGAGATTGAACGGAACCAATACTTCCAGAGAGAAGCGCTTGCTTATATCAGACATAACCCCAAGAAGTCAGCCCGGATGTATCTTTTAAAGTTCCTGAACTACTTTAATTACCGGAATGAGTTGGGAACAAAACGCGAGGAAGCAAAGTGGAAAGATGTGGTCATGTTCCTGACTTATTACCCGCTTTTGGTGCTCTTTTTACTGCGCCTGTTTTGGTCGCGGCAATTCAAGATCAGTCGCCTGGAACTTTTTCTGATTACACTGTATTTTGTTAGTGGTCTGGCCCACGCCATCTTATATACCCGGATACGTTACCGTCTGCCTTTTGACTTCGGGTTAATTATGGTGGTGGCAATATTTTTAAATAGATTATGCGCGAGGACTCCATCTTCAAGATGGAGGGACCCCAATGTCAGATTGGGGGGACTTCTTTACACGGATGTTCAGCCAAATCCCCCTCAATCCCCCTTTTGCCAAATCCCCCTCAATCCCCCTTTCCCGATTCAACGGGAAGGGGACCCGCCTTTTGCAAAGGGGGAGGTAAGGGGGATTAGAAGAGAGATTGGTCTGGTCGGTACCCGGGGGATACCGGCTCGTTACGGCGGGTTTGAGACCTGTGCAGAGGAATTAGCGAAAGGACTGGTTAGCCGGGGTTATACGGTCTATGTGTCTTGCCGAAGCTACCTCTACCCGGAGTTCCGGCCCCGTACCCCCGAGCAGAGAGGTAGGGGCTTGATTTATCAAGCCCGCGGGTCGGATAAATCCGCCCCCTACATTACCCTCCCCCTTGGTGCGGGTTCCCTTCCCGTTGAATCGGGAGAGGGGAAGGGTACGGGAGGGGGGAGCGAGAGAATTTTTCTGTTTTTCCCCCCGTCTCTTCCGGGAAAGGTGACCGATACTTTTTCCCATACCTTCTTTGCGGTTCTTTACCTTCTCTTTATTCAACCGGTTGATGTTATTCTAATTTTTAACGTTGCCAATAGCCCGATTGCCATTTTAGCCCGGATGGTTGGAAAGAGAGTAATCATTAATACCGATGGGTTAGAGTGGAAACGTGGGAAATGGGGACCGGTGGCGCGGGCTTATTTTCGGATGTGCGAAGTTTTAGCCTGTCTGTCTGGTTTCACTTTAGTCTCTGATTCCCGAGCGATTGCCGACTATTACCGGCGGAGATACGGGAAAAAGACAGTTTTTATACCGTATGGGGCAGAGTTCTTTGATAATTCAATGTGTCACCCTGAACAAAGTGAAGGGTCTCGCATTAAGTATAATGGGATTCTTCGGCTGTTGCCTCAGAATGACATGCTTGAAAAATATGGATTGGAAAGAGACGGGTATCTCCTGGTGGTGGGAAGATTAGAACCGGAGAATAATGCGGACCTGATAATTGAGGCGTTCCGGAAAGTGGCCACAGAAAAGGTACTGGTGGTTGTGGGTGGCACCAACTGGAAGAGTCCCTTTGTCCAAAAGATTCAAAGATTGAGTTCATCCCGGGTAAGGTTTCTGGGAGGGGTCTATCAGCCTGGCTATCTCCGGGAACTCTACCGGAACTGTTATTTCTATATTCATGGTCACGAAGTAGGTGGTACCAATCCGGCGCTTCTGCAGGCGATGGGCGTCGGAAGATGCGTGCTGGCTTTGGATGTTCCGTTCAATCGGGAGGTCGTTGAAGGGGCGGGGATGTTGTTTGCTAAGGATGGAGACGATTTGGCGGAAAAGGTACGTTATTTACTCGCCAATCCGGAAGTGGTAAGATATTATCAAGAAATGGCTCTGGAGCGGGTGAAAGAGTTCTACACCTGGGAAAAGGTAGTAAATGACTACGAATACCTTATAAATAATTTAACGTAGGGGCGCCATTCATGGCGCCCGCGGGCTTGATAAATCAAGCCCCTACAGTTTTATGATGTAATATGAAAAAAGGTACGGTTTTTTCATTCTTTATTCTTGATGCCGGTATAATCTTTGGTTCCTTTTTCTTTAGTTACTGGTTCAGGTTTGAGACCAACCTCTTTCCTGTTCGGGTTGGCCCGCCTCTGGCGGTATACGCTAAGATGGCTGGTCTGTCCGCATTGGGGTGGGTGGTTATTCTCAAGGGGTTTGGTCTATACCGCCAGGATGATTTTCCGGAATTTCTGGTGATTCTTTTGAGACTGCTCCAGGGAACTTTTTGGGCAACCGTGCTTCTTTTAAGCGGTACCTTCTTCTACCGAAGCGTTGAATTCTCCCGGTTGGTGATAGGAATAGCGATTCTGATAAGTTTCTTTTTACTTTATTTTTTCCGCCTCATTTCCTGGTATGCGGGTGCCTTCTTTGGCGAATCCGCAGGATTGCTCATTGTGGGCAGCCGGGAAACCGCCGGCAAATTAGCGGACCGTCTGATTCGACACAGGATTCCGTACCGGGTCAGGGGTTTTCTGGACATTTCCCAGGAAGGTGGTATTAATGAACTGGATAGCCTCCCTTTCTCTGAAGGGGTAACCGGTCTAATCATTACCGAGAAGTTGCCCGAGGAGATTCTTTCCCGGTTGATAGATAAGGTGAAAGAAAAAAGGGTGAGAATATTCTATCTTCCGGAATACCACCAGGTTGCACGTCGTACCGCTTCTTTTGTTTCTTTAGCCGGTCTTCCCTTGCTTACCTTTGCGGAAATGCCGCTGGAGAGGTTTGGCAATCGTCTGGTCAAGCGGGCGGTCGATTTGGTTTTTGGAATTTTGTTGACCTTATTCTTTATACCGTTTTTAATCCTTAGCACCGTTTTAATTAAATTGACTTCACCGGGTCCGGTTTTTTTCCGGCAGGAGAGAATTGGATTTGGCGGAAAGCCTTTTTCCATCTTTAAGTTTCGGACCATGGCTCCCGCCAGCGAAGGCAAAGCCTGGACCGAAATAGGCGATGAACGTCTGACCGAAGTAGGAAAATTCTTGCGCCGGTTTAACCTGGACGAGTTACCCCAGATATTTAACGTTCTCTTCGGTCAGATGAGTTTAGTGGGTCCCAGGCCTATCGCGACCGCAGACGCATCCTATTTTCAGGTTTCCTATTTTGAACGTCGTCTGACCGTAAAACCCGGTCTTACCGGCTGGGCGCAGGTGCATGGTCTAAGAGGGGGGCATTTACTGCCGGAAGAACGTTTGGCGTATGACCTGTTCTATATCGAAAACTGGAGTGTCTGGCTTGACCTGGTAATACTTCTGGCTACGCCATTCGCCTTCCGGAACGCCTACTAAAAAAATGTAGGGGTCGGATTTATCCGACCCGCGGGCTTGATGAATCAAACCCCTACAGTTTGGATTAACAAGGGGGTATAAATTCTTTTGGAAGATTGAAGAATATGAAGATTGCAAAGGGGATTTTGGTTGGATTATTCATCCTTTTGCCGCTTATATTCTGGTCCTTCCTCTATCAGGGGTATGATCTGCCCAAGTGGTTTATCTTCCGCTGGGGATTATTTCTCATCTTTGTCATTGCGAGCTCCTGCTCACTAGCAGGAGCTCGGCAATCTCAATCCCAATCGGAAATAAAGGTTCCCATCCCTCCTTTTCTTTATCCTTTGGCCGCGTTCTTTTTTTTTAACCTCCTCTCTTTAAGTACCGCGGTCAGTCTTTACCAGGGGCTTTTAAATATTGCCAATTTAGTCCTGGTTTTAAGCCTTTACTTTTTTGTTACCTCTTATTTTGACGTAGGGGTCGGATTTATCCGACCCGCGAGCTTGATAAATCAAGCCCCTACCCTTCTTTTTTTAATCGTTTTGCCTTCTCTGCCGGTGGCTCTATACGGAATTTGTCAGATGTTCGGATACGATTTTGTCCATCTTACCGGGCCGTTTCGCGGTGCCATCTCTACCTTTGGACACCGCAATTTCGTGGCGGAATACCTTTTGATGCTACTCCCTTTACTTTTGTACCTCGTTTTTTTTCATTCGGGTCGGATAAATCCGACCCCTACACGACCCGTAAAACCTTTGCGGATTTTCAGCCTATTGACTCTGGTCGTTGTTTACACTCATTTTATCTTGACCCACACCCGGGGTGCCTATGTCAGTTTGGCGGTAGCCTTATTATTTTTATCGGTAGGGGTCGGATTTATCCGACCCGCGGGCGCCATGAATGGCGCCCCTACAAAAGGAAATTCCTATGCAATAAGGTTGGTCTTGACTCTGAGCGTTCTTTTCTGCTTTACCGTCTTTTTCTTATTCCATTTCTTCCATATCCCCGGAGAGCAGCCGATTAAATTTAAGTTAGTAGGGGTCGGATTTATCCGACCCGCGGGCGCCATGAATGGCGCCCCTACCCCCACCAGTTTCTACCCTGCGATGCCGGGTTCATTACAGAGCCGTCTTCTTATCTGGCAGGCTTCGTTATCTGCATTTAAAGTACACCCGGTAATTGGAGTCGGGACCGGGAACTTGCCGGAGGTGTTGCCGCTTTACCATTCTGACAAATTAAAAAATATCTTTCGGGGGCGAATAGAAGCCGGGACCAGCCACAACGAATTTATCCAGGTTTTTGCCGAGACCGGTATCCTGGGTGGGATTTCATTTTTGTTGTTTGTAACCTTTCTCTTAGACTTTACCTTCAGATTGGGATATCGGTATGCAAAAAAGGGTAATTGTCTGCCCCTATTTTTATCCGCAAGTATTCTGGGAATTTTAGTGGATAGTATCGTTTCTTCTCCGTTCCAGAGGCCGGTAACGTCTTTTCTTTTCTGGTTTCTGGTCGCCTGGAGTGTAGTTTTGAGCCGGGAGGAAGTTCCCGGTTTCAGTTTAAATCCTAAGGTCCGGGACAAAATATTATTTTCTCTTACTGCCTTTTTGGGTGTTTCCGCATACTATTTCGGTTATCTGCCGTTCTTAGCGGACTTTCACGGCCGAAGGGGTCTGGAACATTATCTTGCCGGGAACCGTAATAGTGCGCTAATTGAAATAGAGAAAGCGGTTGAGTTTCAGCCCCAGGACCAATACCTTTTGACCTTAGCCGGCAATATCTATCTTGCCACGGGCAAGTTTGAAAAGGCAATTGAAAGTTACTACCGGGTAACCGTTTATCATCCTTATTGGTTTCAGGGGTACGGTAACTTAGGGCTGGCGTTATTTAAGGCGGGACGGTTTGCGGAGGCGGAAGATTACTACCTTTATTCCCTTAAGTTAGACCCATACCAGCCGATAGTGCACAACAGTTTAGGTGCTTTATATCTCCAAACAGGAAAGGTTCATCCGGCTCGTGAAGAGTTTTTTAAGGCGCTCGCTTTAGACCCGGAGTTTAAATACGCCCGGTGGAATTTAGAGGAAGCGAATAAAAAGTAGGGGCGCCATTCATGGCGCCCGCGGGTTCGATGAATCGAACCCCTACAGCGAAAAAAGAAATGAGGTTGCCACGTCCTAAAATACAGGGCTCAGAATGACAGGGGGGTGCAATAAAAAAGGCGTAGATTTAATCTACGCCTTCTTTATGTATTGTAGGGGCTTGATTTATCAAGCCCGCGGGTCGGATAAATCCGACCGCTACTTATCCTAGATGCAGAGATTAAGTTCCCGGATTCCGGAGAGCACCAGTCGTGTGTGCGTAACCCGACTGCGGTACAGTTGTAGAGTCCACCTTACCCGCGGTTATCCACGATACGTGGCCATCGACGTAGAGGGCGTTTATACCCTCACCACTGCTGTGGTTCTGGGGCGTAGCGGTCAGTCTGTTGCTGGAATAGGTACCCGTCCAGAGACTGACAGTTGAACCGGACTGGTCAATCAGCACCACACTGTCTACGGTAGTGGTTTCCGTCAAATCCTTTGCATAGGCATAGGAGAGGTAGCCGACGTTAAGGGAGGTCGTGGTAGTGGCCTTATCGCTGCTGCTGGGACAGACATAGGTTTTCGTTGCGGTGATGTAGTTACCCGCAACCAAGGCGGTAAGGTCCGTTGCGGCTGTTCTACCCCCCGAGGGCCATGCTACCGGGAACGTTTCGCTGTAGTCCTGGGCATACATGTGGGTAGCCAGTCCCATCTGTTTCAGGTTGCTGATGCAGTTGGCTCTTCGGGCTTGCTCTCGGGCTCTGGCTAATGCCGGGAGAAGCATCGCCGCAAGAATGGCGATAATGGCAATAACAACCAGAAGCTCAATCAACGTAAACCCTTTCTTTTTCATGTTCTTCATTTTTTCACCCCCTTTCGTTTATGTCATTGTGTCATTCCCGCATGCTTTAGGCGGGAATCCATACAGAGTTTAGATTCCTGCTTACTATCCGCAGGAATAACCCTGAATCTATTGTACCTTAAATATTATATCTTTGTCAAGTCCTGCCAGTTGATACCGCTTTTTGCGTCTACTTTTAAAGAGATGGAGAGCGGAACCGCGGTTTCCATTGCCTCCTTTACCAGAGGGACCAAAACCTCTCTTTCGGTTTCCGGAGATTCAAAGAGCAGTTCATCATGAATCTGAAGTAACATTTTACTATTTAAATTTCTGGTTGTCAAGAGAGAAGCACATTTTACCATGGCGGACTTAATCACGTCAGCGGCACTACCCTGAACCGGCGTATTGACTGCGGTTCGTTCCGCTGACATACGTTCCTGACTGCGCTTATTCTTGATTTCCGGAATGGACCTGCGCCGGCCCAGGATAGTGGTAACGTAACCTTTATCTCGTGCAAAATCAAGTGTTTGAGTGATAAACTCCTTGACCCCGGCATATTGTTGGAAATAGGTGTTAATGAAGTGCTGGGCTTCTTCCGGAGAGATGCCTAACTGCCGGCTGAGACCAAAGGCGCTCATTCCGTAGATGATGCCGAAGTTAACGATTTTGGCTGCCCGGCGTTCTGCCGCGGAGACATCATTCACCCCCACCCGCGAAATGTAGGGGTCGGATTCATCCGACCCGCAGGCTCGATGAATCGAGCCCCTACCTTTGCGAAAAAGGGCCCTGGCGGTCTCCGTATGGATATCCCGATCCTCCTGAAAGGCTTGGATTAAGGCAGGGTCTTCAGAAAGGTGAGCCAGTATTCGCAGTTCAATCTGGGAATAGTCGAAGGCGCAGAGAATATCGCCCTGCTTTTGCCGGCAGAAAGCCCGACGGATAGAACCACCTTCCGGTGTTTCTACCGGAATATTCTGGAGGTTGGGTTTTTCACTGGAGAGACGACCGGTTACCGCGCCAACAGGATTGAAGATAGTGTGGAGTCTTCCGTCCTTCGGGTCAACCATTGCGGGCAATGTATCAACATAGGTGGAGTTCAGTTTAGCAATCTGGCGGTAGTTGAGAATTAAGGGAATTACCGGATGAAGAGGAGCCAGAGCATCTAAGACCGAACTGTCGGTGGAAAATCCGGTTTTGGTCTTTTTGACGAAGGGGAGTTTCAACTCTTCAAAGAGAATGATTGCCAATTGCCGGGGAGAGTTAATGTTAAAAGGTTTCCCGGCCAATTGGAAAATTTTGGATTCAAGTTCTTGGAGGACTTCCGTAAAATGGCATCTCAGGTTTTCCAGATAAGGAACGTCAAGATAGACGCCGGTTTTTTCCATCTCAGTTAGAATGGGCAAAAGCGGCATCTCTACTTCTTCAAAGAGTTTCTGTAAGCCCAAATTTTTGAGTTCTTTCCGGTAAAACTGCAGAGTCTCTTCCGGCTCTCCGGAAGAAGCCTGTTTTTC
This sequence comes from Candidatus Omnitrophota bacterium, assembly GCA_043797665.1. Classification (GTDB taxonomy): domain Bacteria; phylum Ratteibacteria; class UBA8468; order MWAK01; family MWAK01; genus CAZVUE01. Next base: position 4,222 of record JAZDPL010000051.1, on the reverse strand, counting down.
ACAGAGGCTGGCTGCTACGCCAAAGTCAAAGAAGGGCCCGGAAATTGCGAGACCGGGGGGAAGGATCTTTAATTTCTCCTTAAGATCAGTGCCGGCCTTGAGCACCCGGTCAGAAGAGAGTGCCGGGGTAAACGCGGACGGATCTTTAAGGATATCTTCAAAAACGATCTTTCCGCCCGGCACCAGAAGAAAATAGTCCGGGGAACCTTCCGGCTCTACCTCTTTCAACATCTTGCGGAATTCTAAACGCCGGAATAGTTCGGCTAACTTCTTTTTATCCGGTTCCTGAAGGCGGAATTCTTCCCAGTAGGGGTCGGATTCATCCGACCCGCGGGCGCCATGAATGGCGCCCCTACCTTCCGAGGACAGAGGTGAGGGAGAGAGCGTTGCCAGCCGCTTGCTCAAAAATGCCGTTTCTCTGCCTTCTTCCAATTTACGGCGCAGCCCCTCCCCGGGTACTTCCGCTAAATGCTGATATAAATTTTCCAGGGAACCGAAACGCTGAATCAGAGGCACGCCGGTCTTCTCGCCGATACCTTTAACGCCGGGGATGTTATCGGTGCTGTCACCGATTAAAGCCATTAAGTCCGGAATCCTTTCCGGTGTTACGCCAAATTTTTCCACCACCTTTTGAAGGTCAATGGTTTCGTAGGTCTGAGGGTGGAAGACTTTTATCACATCCGAGACCAACTGAAGCAGGTCCTTGTCTGCAGTAACGATATAGACCGCGATACCCTTTTCCTTTCCTTTTTCTGCGAGAGAATACAGGATATCGTCAGCCTCAAAACCTGATTGTTCCACAACCGGGATGCGGTAGGCAGAGAGGACCTCTTTAATCAAAGGCAACTGGGAGATAAGCCCCTCCGGCATGCCGGGTCGTTGGAGTTTATACTCGGCAAAGATTTTGTGCCGGAAGGTCTCACCCGGCGCATCGAAGGCACAGACCAGATAATCAGGTTCAGTTTCCCGGATAATCTTGTTCAGGGTATTGATAAAACCGTAGACCGCATTGGTTGGCTGGCCATAAGAAGTAGCCAGGTCTTTGATGGCAAAGAATGAGCGGTAGGCAACCGCATTGGCATCGATTAAAAATACTTTTTCCATCATTATATTATACCACTCATCTAATCTCTCTTACCTCCCCCTTGCCAATCCTATGGCAAGTGTACCCGCCTTTGCAAAAGGCGGGTACACTACCATCAAGGTAGGGGGGAAAAGGGGGATTTGGCTTGAATTTTAAATTCTAAAAAGAGTAAAATAACAATGCATCTGTCATTCCCGCAAGTGTTTAGCGGGAATCCAGTACAAGCACTTTCAATGGATTCCTGTTTACTACATACAGGAATGACCCCAAGAGGGAGGAAGATGGGAAGAGTGTTAATTATCGGAGCAGGCGGTGTCGGCGGCGTGGTGACTCACAAGTGCGCCCAGGTACCGGAAGTCTTTACCGGAATCTGTTTAGCCAGCCGGACACTGGAAAAGTGCGAAAAGATCAAGGAACAGATAAGCCACCGGCCTGCCTACGCCAAGGCTACGGCAGGTAAACCCATCCAGACCGCAAAGGTTAATGCGGATAATGTTGCCGAGGTGGAGGATTTAATCAACCGGTTCAAACCGGTTCTGGTCATTAACGTTGCCTTACCTTACCAGGACCTCTCCATTATGGACGCCTGCCTCCGGACCAGCGTTGACTACCTGGATACCGCAAACTATGAGCCGCCGAACGAGGCGAAATTTTGCTACAAGTGGCAGTGGGATTATCAGGAGCGGTTCAGGAACAAAGGGATTATGGCGCTTTTGGGCTGCGGTTTTGACCCGGGCGTGACCAATATCTTCTGTGCCTACGGTCAGAAACACTACTTTGACGAAATCCACTGCGTGGACATTATGGACTGCAACGCCGGAGAGCACGGCCACCCGTTTGCCACCAACTTCAACCCGGAGATTAACATCCGGGAGATTACCCAGCGCGGGAAGTACTGGGAAGATGGAAAGTGGCTTGAGACCGACCCGTTATCAGTACACAAGACCTTTGATTTTCCGGAGGTTGGTCCTAAGGAGATGTACCTGATGTACCACGAGGAATTGGAATCCCTGGTCAAGAACATCAAGGGCTTAAGGCGGATTCGGTTTTGGATGACTTTCGGCGAAAAATATCTGAACTACCTTAGAGTCCTTCAGGATGTAGGTATGACCCGCATTGACCCGATTGATTTTGAAGACAACAGGATTATACCGTTAAAATTTCTCAAGGCGGTTCTGCCGGAACCATCTTCGCTTGGCGTCAACTACAAAGGCAAGACCAACATCGGCTGCTGGATAGAAGGCGTAAAGAACGGGAAGAAGAAAACGGTGTATATCTACAACGTCTGTGACCACGCCGAATGTTACCGGGAAGTGAAGGCGCAGGCGATTTCCTACACCACCGGCGTTCCCGCGATGATTGGCGCGATGTTGATGCTGACCGGGGTCTGGAGAGGAAAGGGCGTCTTCAACGTGGAGGAGTTTGACCCTGACCCGTTTATGGAGAAGATGAACCTCCACGGCCTCCCCTGGGTGATAAAAGAGGTAATGTAGGGGCGCCATTCATGGCGCCCTCGGGCGCGATAAATCGCGCCCCTACAAAAAAATATGATTTTACCCCTGAATAAAATTTCCACTCCCTGTTACCTCATTGACCAGGTCGCGCTTCAGAGAAACCTGAAGATTCTCGCCAGGGTCCAGAAGGAATCCGGCGCTAAAATTCTTTTAGCGCTTAAAGCCTTCGCTGCCTTCAGTGTCTTTCCCCTGATGAGGAAATACTTAGCCGGTACCTCAGCCAGTTCCTTAGACGAAGCCCGTTTGGGGTTTGAAGAATTCGGCAAGGAAGTACACCTCTGCGCACCCGCCTATTGCCCAGACCAGTTCCCGGAGATTATCACTTACGTTGACCACATCGTCTTTAACTCCTTTTCCCAGTGGCAGCGGTTTAAACCCCAGGTTGAAAAATATCGAAAAAAGGCATCAATTAAGTGCGGGCTTCGGCTCAATCCCCGGCATTCTGAGGTAACGGTACCGCTTTATGACCCCTGTAGTAAGTACTCCCGGTTGGGAATTACCGCGGAGAATTTCCAGAGAGATAAATTAGACGGAATAACCGGTTTCCACTTTCATACCCTGTGCGAATTGAATTCCGATGCCTTAGAACGGACACTAAAGTCTGTAGAGGCAAAGTTCGGGAAGTACCTTGAACGGATGGAGTGGATGAACTTCGGCGGCGGACACCACATCACCAAAAATGACTACGATATTAAGCGATTATGTCGTTTGATTATTGATTTCCGGAACCGGTATGGCGTGGAGGTCTATCTGGAGCCGGGTGAGGCGGTGGTTCTCAATGCCGGTTATTTAGTTGCCTCGGTTCTGGACATCGTCCATAACGAGATGGACATCGCCATTCTGGACACCTCGGCCGCCACTCACATCCCGGACGTTCTGGAGATGCCGTACCGGCCGGAGATTGTTGGTGCGGGTAAACCCGGACAATATTCTTACACCTACCGTTTGGGAGGACTCTCCTGCCTGGCCGGCGACATTATCGGCGACTATTCCTTTCCGGAACCGCTAAAATTTGGTTCCAAACTTGTCTTTCTTGATATGGCGCACTATTCAATGGTCAAGAACAACACCTTCAACGGTGTGCGCCTGCCTTCCATCGCGGTCTATTATCCCAACACCCAAAAAGTCAAAATTATCAAAACCTTCACCTACCGGTCCTACCGCTCCCGCCTCTCGTAAAACAACAGACAACGCCTATTGACGTAATTTAAGGTCAAAAGGTATAATAAATATACAAAAAAGTGAAAGTACGTGAAATTATTAAGATAATAGAAAAAGATGGATGGTACTTGGTGGTTACCAGGGGTAAAATAGTATGCACCGGTTTTTGATTGTGGTTGAAAAGGCTAATGGAAACTATTCCGCTTATTCTCCAGATCTACCTGGTTGTGTTGCTACCGGAACTACTCGGGGCGAGACAGAAGAGAATATGCATAAGGCAATTGAAATGCATATCCAGGGTTTACTGGAGGACGGATTACCCATTCCGGAAACTCAGACCATCGCCGAATATGTAGCGGTTTAAAAACAAGATTTACCTACCGGTCCTACCGCTCCCGTCTGCGTGTATCCTTTCAATTGTCATTCCGGTATGTCTGTAGCCGGAATCCAGCAGTAGTCGCAG